>DBEWUK010000010.1:0-17294 GCA_048205395.1 Collinsella sp. | reverse complement strand
GCGCAAGACGGAAAGCACATTAAGTGCTTTCCTTTGCGTGCGGAACTCGCGACAAACTTAATATATTTCGCCGCCCCTCTGCCAAGCTCGGGAAACGACACGTTGATGTCTGCTTAACTCTGCTCACTCAGCTAATGACTTTGTTGGGGGTCCACTATTTGCTGGAGGGTGAACTTGCATTGCATTGGCTCGCCTTCTGCTTGTGGCTTTGCCTCATCGAAATTGAAGATCATGATGGCGCAGTTGGGGAGTTTTGTTGGGAGCTCGAAGCCCTCTGGGGCTGCAGCCTTGATGAATTGGCGGCTGGCGCTGCCGTGGCTTACTGCTAGGAGGGTTTCGATGCCCTCGGAGCCCATGAGATTGGTGAGGGTGCCTAGCATGCGCTCCTGTAGGGCATGACTTCCCTCTCCTCCAAAGGGGACCAAATCCTCGCCGGGGTCCCAGACGTCGGTGGGCAGGACGTCGTGAGGGCCTTCTTCGAAGGTGCCGTAGCAGCGCTCGATAATGCCTTTGCAGGGCTCGACTGCTGCGTCCGGGCCGATGAGCTCGCATGCGACGAGCTGAGCTGTGTCCATGGCTCGGCCTAAGGGTGATGAGACCACTTTGTCGGGAACGACGCCGTGGGCCTTGAGCCATGCGGCTGCCGCCCGTGCCTGTTGGCGGCCCAGATCGGTGAGCGGAGAATCGCAGCGACCCTGGACGAGCTTTTTGACGTTGAATTCCGTCTGACCATGACGAAGTAGATATAGACGCTTCATGCTCTCCCCTTCTGTATACCTAGCTTTACCGGCGCAGCCCTACTCGTGGGTATGGCCTACGTAGTCTTCGTCGATCGTGATCTTGGCAATCGACTTGGGATATTCCGATTCGACCCGTTGTGCCAGCTCGTGCTTTACGTCTTCGGCACTCATCTGCAGATCCGAGGGACGCACGCAGTCAAAGATCACGTTGGTGTGCGTAGGACCCGGCACACAGCGCAGGTCATGAATCGAAAGGCGGCTATCGATTTGTTGAGCCATGGCGTTAATGCGCAAACGCATGCTTGCCACCTTGGGATCGTCGGTCACGATGGGATCGTAATGGAGCGTGACGATCATGCCGTCCTCGTTCCTAAACGCCTGCTCGATGTTATCGAGCGTGTCGTGACTTTCCAGCGGGCTGGCCTCAGCCGCCATCTCGGCGTGAGCGCTTGCGAACTTCCTGCCCGGACCGTAGTCGTGAACCATCAGATCGTGAACGCCCAAAACGCCGGGGTAGCTCATGATCTTGCTGCGGATATGCTCGACGAGCTTAGGATCGGGCGTCTGGCCCAAAAGCGGGCTCACCGTATCTTGGATAAGCTCAAAGCCGCTCCAGCCAATATAGGCGCCAACGGCAAGGCCGACCCACGCGTCAAGATTGATGTGCGTCGCCTGCGAAACAATTGCGCACGCCAGCACGGCGCCCGTGGCAAGGACATCGTTCTTGGAATCTTGCGCGGTCGCATGCAGCGTCTCGGACTCAATGCGATCTCCGAGCTTTTGGTTGAGGGCCGCCATCCAGAGCTTTACGACCATCGAAAGCACGAGAACTGCCACCAGGGCAAGCGAGAACTCGACAGGTTCGGGGTGGATGACGCGCTCAACCGAGGACTTCACCAGCTCAACGCCAATCAGCAGCACGAGCGCCGCCACGACCAGACCCGAGAGATACTCGTAGCGACCGTGACCGTAAGGATGCTCGGGGTCGGCCGGCTTGCTCGCCAGCTTAAAGCCCAGCACGCTCACGATATTCGAACTGGCATCGGACAGGTTGTTCATGGCATCCGCCACAATCGAAACCGATCCCGAAACCACACCGATGGCACCCTTCGCAGCACAAAGTACCACATTGGCGACAATACACACCATGCCCGCTAACGTGCCCACACGCGCACGATCGCCCTGTGCGCGCTTAACTATCCACTCGACCATCTGCATCCGCCCCCACGGTACTACCTATATACCTATTGCTCAAACGGATTGTAGTGTAGCCACTTTGTCCTCAAGATACAAAAAGGCCGCAGCCCACACGGGCCACGGCCTTGGAATGTGACAAAGGAATCGTCCTTTTGTCGCACAGGTTTATGCGCTTACTTCAGCAGCGCTCGCCACTGTTTCGGACGAATCGGCTCCGTCCCCCGTCGCCTGCCCCTTCACCGGCACCACGCCAAAGCAGTAGCTCAGCGCCGCAGACACCGCAAATGCCGTGCCGCCGGCAACGCAGCACCACAGCAGGTTCGGGATGCCGCCCGTGGCAAAGCCAATGACCATGAGGACATTCGTCATGCCGATGGTATAGGCCGTAACGTGGCCCACGGCCGCAACAAGGCCTCCGACGGCGCCGCCAATGGCCATGCACGTCAGGCACCTTCCATATTTAAAGCCGCAACCGTACAGCGCCGGCTCGCTTACGCCGCCAAGCACGCCCGAGATCGAGTAGCCCAGCATGAGCGCCTTCTCGTCCTTATCCGCAACGCGGAGCGATGCGCCAAAGGGCATGCCCCAAACGGCAAACGTTGCCATCGTCGCGGCGATCAGGATGCACGAATCCGTTCCCACACTCATAAACTGCGCGTAGGCGAGCGATAGGATGACGTTGCTGACGCCCGCGATCTTTAGGAACTCCCAGCCCGCGGCAAGCCCCATGAGCGTGAGCAGCGACACGATGCCACCGGAATTGCCAAGCATAAACATAAGCTGGCCCAACAGCATGCCCAGATAGCTGCCCGCCGGTGCCGTGATACACAGCGAAACCGGGACCATGACAAGCATGGTCGCAAACGGAACAAACGAAAACGCCACGGCCTTAGGGATAACGCGCTGAAAGAAACACTCCACTCGCCATAGCACGGGCACCGAAATGAGAACCGGAATAACAGTCGTCGTGTAATCGTTGACCGGCGCGGGAAGCAGGCCATACACGGAAGTCATCGATGCCCCCGTCGTCGATGCGGCATCGACGAGCTTAAGCAGATCGGGCGCAATCAATACGCCGCCCAGCATCATGCCCAGCTGCTCCGAGCAACCGAGCTGGCGGGCGGCCGCCCAACCAAGATAAATGGGCAAAAAGTAGTAGCCGGCGTTATAGAGCCAACTGTAGAACAGGCGATAGATTTCGGAATCGGCAGACCATAGGCCCAGCATGCCTTCGCCCATAATGACGGCGACGGTGCGGAACAACGCCGCGCAGACAATAAACGGCAGCGCCGACATCATGCTTTTGGACAGATAGTCCACCACGGCCATGGCGTTTGATGAAACCGTCGTTGTAAACGAGGTGTTAGAAACTTGTGACACAGGAACCCTTTCCCAATGTGACATGTGGACTGTCCCTTTGTCACATCGTGCGGTACTGACCGATTGAGCGGTACTTTTCGTAACGGAGATTAGTGAGCTCTGCAGCGTCGAGCCGCCCAAGCGTATCGAAGGCATCAAATGCCGAGGACATGACGGCACCGGCAATCTCCTCATGCGACAGGCCCCTATCGTCGACAATGCCGTCGATGATGCCGAGCGCCAGCAGATCGGGGGCCGTGAGCTTAAGCGCCTCGGCGGCCTCATTCGCGCGCTCGGTATCCTTCCACAGGATCGACGCACAGGCCTCGGGGCTCACGACCGAATAGGCCGAGCTCGAGAGCATCAGGATGCGGTCGGCCACGGATAGCGCCAGCGCGCCACCAGAGCCGCCCTCGCCTGTCACCACCGAGACAATCGGCGTCTTAAGGCCGCTCATCTCCATGAGATTCTGGGCAATCGCCTCGCCCTGGCCGCGCTCCTCGGCACCGATGCCGCAAAACGCGCCCGAAGTATCGACCAGGCACAGAACCGGTCGACCAAACTTTTCGGCCTGGCGCATAAGGCGACGCGCTTTGCGGTAGCCCTCGGGATGCGCCATGCCAAAGTTGCGGCGCATACGCTCTTTGGTCGTGGTGCCGCGCTCGATAGCGATGACCGTTACGGGGCGTCCGTCTTTCCAGCCAATGCCAGCCAACACAGCAGCGTCGTCGCCAAAGTAACGGTCGCCGTGCAGCTCCACAAATCCATCCAGGCCCAGCGAGATCATCTCACCCGCCGTGGCGCGATCTGCCGAGCGGGTCTGCTTGACAATCTCGAGCGCGGTTTTGGGCGCCGCCGAGCGCTTAAACAAGTGTCCCAGCTTTTTGCCGCGGCGACCCGTATGCACGATTTCATGCGGTGCCCCCAGGCCGGGCGCGCGCCCTTCGTGCAGCGCCAGCAGCTCGCCTACCGTGAGCGCAATCTCGCCACGCGGAACAACGGCATCGCAAAAGCCGTGCTCCAGCAAAAACTCGGAGCGCTGGAATCCCTTGGGCAGACGCTTGTGCATGTTCTGCTCGATCACGCGCGGGCCGGCAAATGCCGTCAGGGCATCGGGCTCGGCCAGGATAATGTCGCCCTCCATGGCAAAGCTCGCGGTTACACCTCCGGTCGTGGGGTCGGTGAGCACCGTGATATACAGGCCGCCCGCCTCGCTGTGGCGCCTAACCGCCGCAGAAATCTTAGCCATCTGCATAAGCGAGGTCACGCCCTCTTGCATGCGCGCACCGCCCGAAACGGTAAAGCCGACAACTGGCAATCCCAGCTCGGTCGCACGCTCAAATGCGCGACAGATCTTCTCGCCCACCACTGAGCCCATCGAGCCCATCATAAAGTTGGCGTCCATAAAGAAGAGCGCCGTATCGCAACCGCAGATTTTGCCCCTGCCGCACACAACGGCATCGCGCTCGCCCGAACGCTCGCTCACGCTCTTGAGCTTGTCGGCATAGCCGGGAAACGAGAGGAAGTCCTCCGACGCCAGATTGGCATCCCATTCCTCAAACGTGCCCTCGTCGACCGTCATGCGCATGCGCGCGCGACCGCTCACGCGAAAGTGTTTGCCGCAACGAGGACAGACCTCGAGGTTGTCGTGTAGGCGCGCCTCATCGATCACACGGCGGCACTCCGGGCACTTGATAAACACGTGGCGCGCGGGAAACTCGGCGCACGACTCGGTCATCGGCCCCTCAAGGACATTGACCGTCTTCGCTTTTCTATTCATCAGCATAGAGATGCCCCATCAGATCGGTGTGATACATGCCCGACAAGAACTCGTCGTTTGCCAGCACGTCGAGCTGAAGCTCGCTGTTTTCGCTCACGCCCTCAATCACGAGCTCGCCCAGGGCCGAGCGCATCTTGCGAATGGCGCCGTCACGCGTGGGCGCACACACGATGAGCTTGCCGAGCATGGAGTCGTAGTACGGCGGAACTGTCGCACCGGTGAACATGGCCGAATCCCAGCGCACGCGCGGACCACCCGGTACACGCAACGCGGTGACCGTTCCGCATGACGGCAGAAAGTCCGGCGTTTCGGCATTGATGCGGCACTCCATGGCATGGTTGCGGACCGGCATGTCCTCCTGCTCAAAGGGCAGAGGCTGGCCGGCTGCCACGCGCAGCTGCCACTTGACCAGGTCGGTATCGGTCACAAACTCCGTAACTGGATGCTCCACCTGCAAGCGCGTGTTCATTTCCATAAAGTAGAAATTGCCGTCGTCCGAATACAGGAACTCGATGGTACCGGCCCCTTCGTAGCCGACGGCACGAGCCAGGTCACGCGCCGCCTTGTGCATACGGGCACGAATGTCGTCGTGTCCGTCGAGGCACGGTGCGGGGCTCTCCTCGATCAGCTTTTGGTTGCGGCGCTGCACCGAGCACTCGCGCTCGCCGAGCGAAAACACATGGCCCTGCTTATCGGCCATAATCTGCACCTCGACGTGGTGCGCCGGCGCGACGAACTTCTCCATGTAGCACTCGCCGTCGCCAAAAACGGCCTCGCCCTCGGCACGTGCTTCGATGAACGCCTTTGCCGCATCTTCCACGCGCTCGACCTTGCGAATGCCGCGACCGCCGCCACCTGCACGCGCCTTAATAAGCACGGGGCAGCCAATGCGCTCGGCCTCGGCCGTCGCCTCCTCGGGACTTTTGAGCAAATCGCAGCCCGGCACGATGGGCACGCCCGCTGCGGCAGCCGTTCGACGTGCGGCATCCTTGTCGCCCATGCTGTCGATCACCTCGGCCGAAGGACCGACAAACGCCAGGCCATACTTGTCGCAGTCGCGCACGAAGCTCGCCTTCTCGGAGAAAAAGCCATAGCCGGGATGAATTGCCTTAGCTCCCGACTTTACGGCACAGGTGAGCACGGCATCGTCGTTGAGGTAGCTCTCGGCAAGACGCGGGCCGCCGATGCAATACGCCTCGTCGGCAAGCTGCACGTGCAGCGCGTCCGCATCGGCCGTGGAATAAACGGCGACGGTCTTGATGCCCATATCGCGGCACGCGCGGATAACACGGACCGCGACCTCGCCGCGGTTGGCGATGAGCACTTTGTCGAACATGAAGCCTTCCTTAACTTTCGTGCATGAGTGCAAAAGACATATCGGCGCGGCAGCAAACCTCACCGTTGACGCTCGCAGTACCCGTCGCAAAGCGGAACGGCCCGCGCGCACGCGTGATGGAGCACACCAGATCCACCGTGTCGCCCGGGCGCACCGGACGCTTAAAGCGCACCTTGTCCAGACTCGTGTAGAACGGCGTCGCGCCGCGCGCCTCCTCATCGCCCATCAGCAGCACGCAGCAGTTCTGGGCGAGCATCTCGCACTGGATCACGCCGGGGACGACCGGGTTTCCCGGAAAATGCCCCTGCAAAAAGTACTCGTCGCCCGTAATCGTGATCTTGCCGTGGGCCTCGTCGCCCACCAGCTCGGCTTCGTCGAGCAAAAGCATCGGCTCACGATGCGGCAACAGCTTCTTGAGCTCTTCTTTGTTCATGGATATCACCTATCCGATCCTCATGAGGCAGCTGCCAAACTCCACGAGGTCGCCGTCGGCCACGCAGATCTCGAGCACCTCGCCATCCGCCTCTGCCGTCACCTCGTTGAGAACCTTCATGGCCTCGATGATGCAGAGGGTCTCGCCGGCCTTGACCTTGGAGCCCACGTGCACAAACGGTTCGTCGCCCGGCGCCGGGGCAGCATAGAAAACGCCGACCATGGGAGCGGTCACCTCGGTGCCCTTAGGCTCCGGTGCGGCGGCAGGCGCCTGCGCGGCGAGCTCCGGCGCGGCAGGCGCGACTGTGGGAGCTGCAGCTTGAGCGGCCATGACGCTCGGCATAGGCATGGGCACGGCAACCGGCTGCGCCGCACTCGCGCGCTCGAGCTCGACCGCGGTGCCGTCGGGCTCCTCAACGCGCACGCGCGTGAGGCCGCGGTCCTCCATAACATCGGCTATCTCGGCAAGTCTTTTGGAATCCATGCTCTAGCTCCTCGTATATCTACGCAGCGCGATGGCGGCGTTGTGCCCGCCAAAGCCCAGGTTGGTCGAAAGCGCCCAGGTAAGGTCGGCGCGAACCGCGCGATTGGGCGTGTAATCAAGATCGCAGGCGGGATCGGGTGTGTGGTAGTTAATGGTCGGCGGCACCACGCCCTGCTCGAGCGCCATGGCGCAGGCCATGACCTCGATGGCGCCCGTGGCACCGATCATGTGGCCGGTCATCGACTTGGTCGACGAGACGTGCGCGGCGCGTGCCGCGTCCTCGCCGAGCGCACGCTTGATGCCCGCCGTCTCGGACGAATCGTTGAGTTTAGTCGAGGTGCCGTGAGCGTTGATGTAGAGGCCCTCGGAAGGCTTAACGTCGCCCTCGGCCACCGCCAGCGATATCGCACGGGAAATGCCGGCAGCCTCGGGATCGGGGCTCGTGATGTGATAGGCATCATCGGTGTTGCCGTAGCCCACGACCTCGGCATAAATATGCGCACCGCGCGCCTGCGCATGTTCCATGTTCTCGAGCACGAGCACGCAGGCGCCCTCGCCCATCACAAAGCCGTCGCGGTCTGCATCAAACGGGCGGCAAGCCGTCGACGGGTCAGGATTAGTGGTGAGAGCACGGCAGGATGTAAAGCCCGCAACGGCATCGGGGATAATGGCAGCCTCGGCGCCGCCGGCGAGAATCGCATCGGCATAGCCATGCTTGATGGCGCGGAACGCCTCGCCCACGGCATGGGCCGAGGTCGCGCAGGCGGTCACCACGGGCAGGGTCGGGCCCTTTGCCTTGTGGCGGATTGCGATATTGCCCGAAGCCATATTGGGGATCATCATCGCAATCATATAGGGCGATGCGCGGCGGGGCCCACGATCGGCAATCGTGTGGACGTTGTCGACGAGTGTCTGCATGCCGCCCACGCCCGAACCCACGTAGACGCCCAGGCGCTCGCGATCGATGGCGCCCTCGACATCAAAGCCCGCATCGTGCATGGCCTCGTCCGACGCTGCCAGGGCAAACTGAACGCAGGGGTCCAGGTGCTTGGCGTCACGCTTGCCAAAGTACTCGTTGCCGTCAAAACCCTTGACCTCGGCCGCCACCTTAACGGCAAACGCATCGGTATCGAAGTGCGTGATCGGGCCGATGCCGCACGTGCCGGCGCACATGGCCGCCCAGGTAGCAAGCGCCGTGTTACCGAGCGGCGATACGGCACCGATACCGGTGATTGCAACTCTCTGTTCCATCTTGGTCTCCTCATCCAAGCCGTTGTTCGGCCCTGGTTTCTACATCGCCATTCCGCCGTCGACGCGCACAACCTCGCCCGTAATGTAGGCAGCCGCATCACTCGCCAAAAAGCGCACTACGCCGGCCACTTCCTCGGGGCGCGCCATGCGCTTTAGGGGAATCTGCTCCTCGGTTGCCGCGCGAACCTTCTCCGAAAGCTTTGCCGTCATATCGGTCTCGACAAACCCGGGTGCGACCGCGTTCGCTCGTACGCCGCGGGGCGCAAGCTCGCGCGCCACCGCCTTGGTCAGGCCGATGACGCCCGCCTTGGAGGCGGCGTAGTTGGCCTGCCCGGCATTGCCCATCAGGCCCACAACCGAGCTCATGTTGATGACGCAGCCGCCGCGCTGACGCATAAAGGTCTTGGTGAGCGCGCGCGTCGTATTGAACGTGCCCTTGAGATTGACATCGAGCACGCGGTCGAAGGCATCGTCACCCATACGCATGAGCAGGCCGTCGCGTGTGATGCCGGCGTTGTTGACGAGCGCCCAAACGGAGCCGAAGTCGTTGAGGACCGTCTCCACGCATGTGTTGACGGCGGCGGGGTCGGCCACGTCACATTGATATGCGCGTGCCGTGGCGCCTGACGCCTCGCAGGCTTCGCACGTCTCGCGCGCCGCATCGACGCTGCCGGCATAGACGACGGCGATATCAAAGCCGTCCTCCGCCAAGCCCACGGCACAAGCGCGACCGATGCCGCGCGAGCCGCCCGTGACCAGCGCCACGCGGCGCGATCCGTCGCGCTCGAGCGCGCCGTTGTTCAAGTTGCCCATGTCGTTCCTTTCGGGTTACAGCCCTGTGGGCTATGCGAGCTCGTCGGCAATAGCTGCGACCTGTTCGGCCGTTTCGCACGAATACACGCGAACGTCGCTCAGCGTACGCTTGACCAGGCCGGACAGCGTTTTGCCGGGGCCGACCTCAATAAACGTGTCGATACCTTGATCCTGCAGAGCATGCAGCGTGTCGACCCAGCGCACGGCATGACTCACCTGGTTGACCAAGACATCCGATGCCGCTCGCGGGTCCGCCGGATAGGGCGCCGCCGTCATATTTGCCATAACAGGAATGAGCAACGGGGACGGCGCGTGACCGGCATCGATATATGCAGCAAGGCCACAGGTCGCCTCGGCCATATAGGGGCTATGGAATGCACCCGACACCGCGACCTTCATGGCCCGGCCACCAGCCTCTTTTACCAGGACGTCGAGGGTCTGCAACGCATCGGGCGCTCCGGCCACAACCGTCTGCTGGGGGCTGTTGTAGTTGACCGGCCAACAGTCCTCGCCGGCCTGTTTTGCCAAGCCCTCGACCTGCGCCGCATCGAGTTTGATGACGGCGCGCATGCCGCCGGGGTGACGCTCAGCCGCCGTGGCCATAAGCGCCGCGCGCTCGCACACAAGCTCAAAGCCCGCTCGCGTATCGAACGCCCCCGCAAAGGTGAGTGCAGCGACCTCGCCCAGCGAGAATCCCGCGCAAGCGGCAGGCACCACGCCGCGCTCGCGCAGGGCGACGGCGACAGCCAAGTCGTGCACGAACACGCAAGGCTGCGTGTTCTCGGTCTGCGAGAGCTCCTCCTTGGAGGCGCTCCGGCACTGCTCACTGGTCCCCGGGCGCACCTCATCGGCGATTGCAAATACCTCGGCAGCCGCCGGCGATGCTTCGATGAGGTCGACGCCCATCGCGGGATGCTGGGCACCCTGACCGGCAAACAGAAACGCTACGCTACCCATGCGGACGCACCCTTCAGGACATGCTCGGCGCCATCGACCAGATCGTCGACGATTTCGCGTGCGCTCTGGCGTTCGTTGACCATGCCGGCAATCTGTCCGCACAAATACGAACCCTCTTCGTAATTACCGTCCTTTGCGGCTTTACGAAGCGCGCCCGTGCCCATGGCCCCAAGCTCCTCGGGGCTTGCGCCCGCCGCCTCGTTCTTGGCATACGCGTTGGTGAAGGGGCTCTTGAGGGCGCGAACCGGATGTCCCGTCGAGCGACCGGTCGCACGCGTCGACGTGTCGCCTGCCTTGAGCACCAGCTCTTTGTACTGTTCGGACACGGTGCACTCGTTTGCGACCAGAAAGCGTGTTCCCACCTGGACGCCGGCAGCGCCGAGCATAAAGGCGGCCGCCACACCGCGGCCATCGGCGATGCCGCCAGCCGCAACCACGGGAATATCGACCGCATCGACAACCTGCGGCACCAGCGCCATCGTCGAGGTCTCTCCAATATGGCCGCCTGATTCGGTGCCCTCGGCAACCACGGCAGTTGCTCCGCGACGCGCCACGAGACGCGCCAGCGCCACCGAAGCCACGACGGGTATGACCTTGATGCCTGCATCGTTCCAGGCCTTCATGTACTTGGTGGGATTGCCGGCGCCGGTCACCACAACGGGCACCCGCTCATCAATCACCACTTGTGCGACCTCGTCGACAAACGGGCTCATGAGCATAACGTTGACGCCAAAGGGCTTATCCGTCTTGGCGCGCAGCTCGTGAATCTGATCGCGCAGCCAGTTTGCGTCGGCATTCATGGCCGCGATAATGCCTAAGCCGCCCGCCTCGGACACGGCAGATGCCAGCGAGGCATCGGCAATCCAGGCCATGCCACCCTGGAACACGGGTTTTTCGATGCCGAGCAGATCGCAGAGAGGAGACTTGAGCATCACTACTTCTCCAATGCCGCCTCGACCGTATCGACGAACTCGCCGACCGTCTTGGGGTTCTCCTCGGTATCGAGCTCAATGCCAAACTCGTCCTCGACGGCGACGAGGATCTCGACGGTGCCCAGACTGTCGAGGCCAATCTCCTCGAGCGTGGACTCGGGCTTCATCTCGACGTCGTCAAGGCCAGCGGTCTCGCGGATAACGTCGCAAACGCGCTCGAAGGTCTTCTGATCTGCCATGGTAGTTCTCCTTTGTTTGTGCCCTAGGGGCGTTTTCATTTCCTATGTGCGACTACTTCCAGCGAAGTAGATAGCCACCTACATCCAAGCCGGCGCCAAATCCGACCAGGGCGATGGTGTCGCCCGCGTGCAGCGCGCCGGTATTTGCCAGTCGATCGAGAGCAAGCGGAATACAGGCGCTCGAGATGTTGCCGGTTTTACGCAACGTTCGGACCACACGGTCGTCCGGCACACCTAAGCGCTTGACCGCCTGGCTCAAGATTCGTTCGTTAGCCTGATGGAATACAAAGTGGTCGATGTCCTCGACCGCGATGCTCGCGTCGCAGGCAAGCTTGTTGACCGTGTCACAGATGGCATTGACGCCAAATTTGAAGACGCGACGGCCATTCATGGAAAGCACGCTTTCGCAGTCCTGCGCCGTCTTATACGGCGAGGAGCCCGCCAATCCGGGGACGCGCAGTGTTTCGACGTCAGGCGACGTCGAAAGCTCAACAGCAAGGGGATTCTCTCCCCCAGCCTCTATGACCGCAGCACCCGCGCCATCGCCAAAGAGCACGCACGTGGCACGGTCGGTCCAATCGAGCGCGCGCGTCATCTGCTCGGCGGCAACGACCAGCACGTGCTTGGCGCGACCGCGGGCGATATAGCCCTCGGCGACATCGAGCGCAAATACGAAGCCGGCACAAGCCGCCGAAACGTCGAAGGCAGGACATGTGGCGCCCAGGCGCTCAGCAACGGCGCACGCTTCGGCAGGAACGAGATGATCGCCCGTCGTCGTCGAGCAGACGATAAGATCCAGCTGGCTCGCATCGATTCCGGACGTCTGGAGCGCTTGCTCGCTCGCTGCCACGGCAAGGTCGTCGAGTGACTCAGTGGTGCAGACGTGGCGGCTCTTGATACCGGTGCGGGTAAAAATCCACTCATCCGAGGTATCGAGGAACTCGGACAGCTCGTCATTGGAAACACTGCGCGCAGGAAGCGCCGAGCCTGTTCCAAGAATCGTGAAACCCATCACTAACCTCCTTTGAGTTGTTGACGTGTTTACATCGACCAAGAGAGGATAGCGCAGTTCAGTCGTTGTTGACGTGTTAACATTAAATTGTCCAAATGCGACAAAGGCTTCACATTGTGTCTGTCTCTCGACACCATTGCGTTATTCACTTATTCATTAAGGAGGTAGCAGCCGTTATGGATGCCAAATTAACGATAGTCGACGTAACCGGATCGACCAACGATGACCTGCTCGAAGCAGGAAAACAAGGAGCGCCACACGGCACAGGACTTGCCGCCCGGGCTCAGACAGCAGGACGCGGCCGGCGCGGCCACAAGTGGGATTCAACCGCCGGCAACCTATTGCTTTCGATTGTCCTGCGTCCATGCGTTAATCCTGCAAAGTACTCTGGTCTTGCCGCCGTCAGCGGCCTAGCGGTGCTCGAGGCGCTCGAAAATCAGGGTCTTGCAAACGAGATTGGCCTCAAATGGCCCAACGATTTGGTCGCGCGAGGACGCAAGCTCGGCGGCATTCTGGTCGAGGCCGCACGCGATAACGAAGGCAAACCTTTCGCCGTCTGCGGCATTGGCGTCAATGTGAACTACACACCCCAAGAGGTGCCCGATGGCGGCCTGGCGGCAATTGGCCTCTCAGACCTCAACGAGAATGTTCCCGCCGTCGATGTGCTACTCAAGGAGGTCTATCACGCAGTCGTGAACGCTGTAGACACATGGGCAAAGCGTCTCAACGCCATGGAAGAAGACGCCGGACCGATCGCACCCGTCCACGGCGAATATGTTGCTCACCTCAATTGGATTGGGGATCACGTTATCGCCCGCTCCCCGGCTGGGGACGAGCTGGCGCATGGCATCTTTAAAACCGTCGATGACTTTGGTCGCGCGTGCGTCGAGACGGAAGGCGACTTGCGATCCTTCCATTTTGAGGAGGCATCGCTGCGTCTCATGGGCAAATAAGGCGCAACAGCCAGCCATTCGACTGCATTGCCCGAGCCCCAACGTCACTATTCAAAACAAAAGAGCCCCGCTACCGTAATGGCAGCGGGGCTCTTTAAGCTATGAGCGATATCGCTTAGAGCTTGATGTCGATGTCGACGCCAGCGGGGAGGTCGAGACGCATGAGCGAATCAACGGTGCCCGAGGTGGGGTCGAGGATGTCGATGAGGCGCTTGTGGGTGCGCATCTCGAACTGCTCACGGGAGTCCTTGTTCACGTGCGGCGAGCGGATAACCGTGTACAGGTTGCGCTCGGTGGGCAGGGGGACAGGACCGGAAACGCGAGCGCCGGTCTTCTGAGCGGTCTCGACGATGAGCTTCGCGGACTGATCGACGACCTCGTGATCATAGCCCTTGAGGCGAATGCGGATCTTCTGGGTAGCCAACTTAAACCTCCAAAGAGTGCGAGAGATGTTCTCGCGGATTACGTAACAGGGAGCTCGAACTTAGGCGTTCTTGCTCATGACCTCGTCCACGATGGACTTGGGCGCGGGCTCATAAGAGTCGAACTGCATCGTGTAGGATGCACGGCCCTGGGTCTGGGAGCGAAGGTCGGTAGCGTAACCGAACATCTCGCCCAGCGGCACCTTGGCACGGATGAGCTTGCTGTTCTTGCGATCCTCCATGCCCTCGATCTTGCCGCGGCGACCGGAGAGGTTGCCCATAACGTCGCCCATGTACTGCTCGGGGGTCTCGACCTCGACAGCCATGATCGGCTCGAGCAGCTGCGGGTCGGACTTCTTGAGGGCGTCCTTGATAGCCATGGAACCGGCGATCTTGAAGGCGGCCTCGGAGGAGTCGACCTCGTGGTAAGAACCGTCGAACAGGGTGACCTTGACGTCGAGGACCGGGAAGCCGGCGATAACACCGGTGTTCAGGGCCTCCTGGATGCCCTTGTCGATGGACGGGATGTACTCCTTGGGCACGACGCCGCCGACGATAGCGTTGACGAACTCGTAGCCGAAGCCCTCCTCCATCTTCTCGAGCTTGATGACGGCGTGGCCATACTGACCGCGACCACCGGACTGACGGACGAACTTGCCCTCAGCCTTCTCGACGTCGTGACCAGCGGTCTCGCGGTAGGCAACCTGGGGCTTACCAACGTTAGCGTCAACCTTGAACTCGCGGAGCAGACGGTCGACGATGATCTCGAGGTGCAGCTCGCCCATGCCGGCGATGATGGTCTGGCCGGTCTCGTGGTTGGTGGACACCTGGAAGGTCGGGTCCTCCTCGGCGAGCTTGGTCAGAGCCAGAGACATCTTGTCCTGCTCGGCCTTGGTCTTGGGCTCGATGGCAACGTCGATAACGGGCTTGGCGAACTCGATCTTCTCGAGGACGATCTCCTTGCCCTCGGCGCACAGGGTGTCACCGGTGGTGGAGTTCTTGAAGCCGACGCAAGCGACGATGTCGCCGGCGGCAGCGTCGTCACGGTCGATACGCTCGGCGGCGTTCATCTCGAGGATGCGGCCGAGGCGCTCGCGCTGACCGTTGGAAGCGTTGACAACGTAGGAGCCAGACTCGGCGCGGCCGGAGTAAACGCGGACGTAGGTGAGCTTACCGACGAACGGGTCGGTCATGATCTTGAAGACCAGGCCGGAGAAGGGCTCGTCGAAGGAAGGATGACGCTCGATCTCCTCGCCGGTGTCCGGATCGGTACCGGTAACGGCCTCGACGTCGAGCGGGCTGGGCAGGTAGTCGACGACAGCGTCGAGCAGCTCCTGGACGCCCTTGTTCTTGTAGGCGGAGCCCACGAAGACGAGGTTGAGCTCGTTGGCCAGAACGCCCTTGCGCAGAGCAGCCTTGAGCTCCTCGACGGTGAAGTCCTCCTCCATGAGGATCTTCTCCATGAGCTCGTCGTCAAAGCTGGCAGCAGCGTCGAGGAGCTCCTCGCGCTTGGTGGCAGCGATGTCGGCGAACTCAGCCGGGATCTCGTCCATCGGCTCGGGGTAGGTCATGCCCTTGTCGTCGGCCTTGAAGTCCCATGCGGTCATGGTGACGAGGTCGATGACGCCCCAGAAGTTGTCCTCGGCGCCCATCGGGACCTGAGCGGCCACGGCGTTAGCGTCGAGACGATCCTTCATGGTCTCGATAGCGTTGAAGAAGTCAGCGCCCACGCGGTCATACTTGTTGATGAAGGCGATGCGGGGGACGTTGAAGGTAGAAGCCTGACGCCAAACGGTCTCAGACTGGGGCTGAACGCCGGCAACGGCGTCGAAGACGGCGACAGCGCCATCGAGGACGCGCAGGCAGCGCTCGACCTCGGCGGTGAAGTCAACGTGGCCCGGGGTGTCGATGATCTGGATACGGTAGTCCTTACCGTCCTTGTTCCAGAAGCACGTGGTAGCAGCGGAGGTAATGGTTACGCCGCGCTCCTGCTCCTGAACCATCCAGTCCATGGTGGCAGCGCCCTCATGGACCTCACCGATCTTGTGGGTCTTACCGGTGTAGTAAAGAATACGCTCGGTCGTGGTGGTCTTACCGGCATCGATGTGAGCCATGATGCCGATGTTACGGGTATCGGAAAGCTTGTACTTAGGCTTAGCCATGTTAGTTCCTTACCTTAACTTACCAACGATAGTGAGAGAACGCGCGGTTGGCCTCGGCCATCTTGAAGACGTCCTCACGCTTCTTGACGGAAGCGCCCAGGCCGTTGGAGGCGTCGAGGATCTCGTTGGCGAGACGCTCGGCCATGGTCTTCTCCTTGCGAGCGCGGGAGAAGTTGACGATCCAGCGGATACCCAGAGCGGTGGAACGACGGGAGTTGACCTCCATCGGGACCTGATAGGTAGCACCACCGACACGCTTGGGCTTAACCTCGAGCGTGGGCTTGACGTTGTCCATAGCCTTCTTGAAGGTAGCGAGAGCGTCGCCGCCCTCGGACTTCTCGGCAACGATCTCGAAAGCGGTGTAAACGATGCGCTCAGCGGTGGCCTTCTTGCCGTCAAGAAGGACCTTGTTGATGAGCTGAGTCACCAGGCGGTTGTTGTAAACGGCGTCAGGCTGAACCTCACGACGATTAGCTGCTGCACGACGCGGCATGTGAAATCTCCTTAAGTGTCTACCGTGCGGCGCTTAGGCGGCACACGGCGAAAGTATCAAAACGTTATCTGGCTTATTTAGCCTTGGGGCGCTTAGCACCGTACTTGGAACGGGCCTGCATACGGTTCTGGACCGGAGCAGCGTCGTAGGCGCCACGGATGACGTGATAACGGACACCAGGGAGGTCACGGACACGACCGCCGCGGACGAGCACGATGGAGTGCTCCTGCAGGTTGTGGCCCTCACCCGGGATGTAAGCAGTAACTTCGATGCCATTGACAAGGCGAACACGGGCAACCTTACGAAGAGCCGAGTTCGGCTTCTTGGGGCTCGTGGTGAAGACGCGGGTGCACACGCCGCGCTTCTGGGAGTTGTGCTGCAGAGCAGCGTTCTTGGACTTCTTGGGCACGGAACGACGGCCCTGGCGAACCAGCTGGTTAATAGTAGGCAAAGCGTACTCCTTCTCGAATGATTCCAGCTTTCTGTAAAGTGCAACGGCTTGAATCGAGGGGTCAGCATCCCCCTACGAAACACGCAGTTCGATAGGATACGTGGCGTTAGCTGTGCCGTCAACAGACCACGCCGCCGGGCGTATCCCAAAATTGGCACTTTTCCGCAAACCCTACACAAAAGGGATCCCCTCCTGTGCGCATGGGCGGATTCCCGGGCCGGGCGGCCTGCGGTTTAAGTTTGCTGCTCTACAGTCCTGGCTCGCACGGAGGCCACATTAAG
>DBEWUK010000005.1:0-22795 GCA_048205395.1 Collinsella sp. | reverse complement strand
CGCCGCCCGCGGGGCGCGCCCCGCGGGCCGGATCGGGCATCGCGGGCCCCTCGCCCTCGGGGCCCGCCCCGCATCCGCGCTCGCGCCGCCGAAAGTTTTTCCGAAATTGTCCTTGCATCGCCGCCCGAGTTCCCGTATAGTACTTCTTCGCACGGGGGCGTAGCTCAGCTGGGAGAGCGCTTGACTGGCAGTCAAGAGGTCAGGGGTTCGATCCCCCTCGTCTCCACCCGAGCATTGAATGAGGCTCCAACGCAAGTTGGGGCCTTTTTTCATATCAATCGATTTACGCCATGTGTTGGCTGGGTAGCCTCTTGTCGACATATCCGTTGTTAATTACGAATATGAATGTAAATAACTTTACGTCTCTGGATGGCAAAGCTATTCCGCAGCGCCAACAACAAAGAGGCCGGGCTCAATGCCCGGCCTCGAAATACTCTGGTGGGCCCTCCGGGATTCGAACCCAGAACCCAGGGATTATGAGTCCCCTGCGCTAACCGTTGCGCCAAGAGCCCTTATGTACTGTGATTATAATTTCAACAATGGAAATTCATTTCCCATCGGGTTAAATCACGATTTGAAATACTACCATGCACAAGCATGTCGCACAACGCACGATCAAGCCATGTTTTTAACACCCGGTATTCCCTGATAATCAAGATGCATCACAAGAAATATCACTGGATGGGAATAGTTCAAGCCATTATCCCAAGACTGCAAATAGAGTTAACCATCGGCGAACTGGTGCCATTTCAAAACCATGCCGGATTACGGGGCTGGACCCGGACCGGCCGTCCATACCCTGCATTTCACGGAATACGCAAGTCGTCTACCTGCGGTTTTGATTTTACCGATTACGGCATGCTCGGGGGTTCCCGGCCCAGCCCCGTAAACCGGCATGGTTTTGAGATCGCCGGGTCGGCGGGGGCGCGGTTGGCCCCGATAATGGGCCCGGCGCCGGCGGGATGGCCGTTGGGCGGATGGCGGCCCGCGCCGCGAAAGCGAAAAACGGCGGAACCCGAGATGTCCTGGGGGCGCCGGGAAGGAGGGCGGCGGCCAGGCCGCCGCCCGCGGGGCGCGCCCCGCGGGCCGGATCGGGCATCGCGGGCCCCTCGCCCTCGGGGCCCGCCCCGCATCCGCGCTCGCGCCGCCAAAAGTTTTTCCGAAATTGTCCTTGCATCGCCGCCCGAGTTCCCTTATAGTACTTCTTCGCACGGGGGCGTAGCTCAGCTGGGAGAGCGCTTGACTGGCAGTCAAGAGGTCAGGGGTTCGATTCCCCTCGTCTCCACCCGAGCATTGAATGAGGCTCCAACGCAAGTTGGGGCCTTTTTTCATAAAGGCACACAAGGTCAAAGGCGGCACCATGATCCTCCTGGTCGACAAGATCGAAAAAAGCTTCGGCGCGCGCGTCCTCTTTAGCGGCGCGTCCTTCCAGATCAACCCCGGCGAGCGCTTTGCGCTCGTGGGACCCAACGGCGCCGGCAAAACCACCATGCTCAAAATCATCATGGGCATCGATAGCCCCGACGCCGGCCAGGTCCAGTATGCCAAGGACTGCCAGGTGGGCTACCTAGAGCAGGAAACCAACCTGGAGCACAAGGACACCACCATCCTCGCCGAGGTCATGGCGGCCGCCAAGGAAATTCGACGCATGGGCGAGCGCGCCAACGAGCTGCAGGCCCAAATCACCGAGCTCTCCGAGCAGGGCAAGGACGTCGACGCGCTTCTTAACGAGTACGGACAGGTCCAGGACCGCTTTGAGCACCTGGGCGGCTACGAGCTCGAGAGCAACGCCCGCAAGATCCTGTCCGGCCTGGGCTTTAAGGTCACCGACTTTGAGCGCCCGTGCTCCGAGTTCTCGGGCGGCTGGCAGATGCGCATCGCGCTTGCCAAGCTCTTCCTGCGCCACCCCGATCTGCTGCTGCTGGACGAGCCCACCAACCACCTGGACCTCGAAAGCGTCCAGTGGCTGCGCGGCTTTATCGCGAACTACGACGGCGCCGTCCTCATCGTCAGTCACGACCGCGCCTTCATGGATGCCTGCGTCGACCACGTCGCCGCCCTCGAGAACCGCCGCGTGACCACCTACACCGGCAACTACAGCAGCTACCTTAAGCAGCGCGAGGACAACCTGGAGCAGATGCGCGCCAAGCGCGCCGCCCAGGAGCGCGACATCGCCCATATGCAGGTCTTCGTCGACAAGTTCCGCTACAAGCCCACCAAGGCCGCCCAGGCGCAGGAGCGCATCCGCAAAATCGAGCAGATCAAAAAGGAGCTCGTTATCCTGCCCGAAGGCCACAAGCACATCGACTTTAAGTTCCCCGACCCGCCGCGCTCGGGCGACATGGTCGTGGGCCTGGAGGGCGTATCCAAGTCCTACGGCAACAAGCACATCTACAGCGACATCGACCTCAAGCTCTACCGCGGCGAGCACGTGGCGCTCGTCGGCCCTAACGGCGCCGGCAAGTCCACCCTCATGAAGATCCTCGCCGGCTTGGAGCCGCCCACCACCGGCACGCGCGACCTGGGCACCAACGTGGGTGTGGCCTACTATGCCCAGCACGCGCTCGAAGGCATGACCGAGTCCAACACTGTCCTGCAAGAGATCGACACCGTCACGCCCAAGTGGACCGTGCCGCAGCAGCGCAGCCTGCTGGGAGCCTTCCTGTTTAGCGACAACGACTCCATCGAAAAGCAGGTCCGCGTCCTCTCCGGCGGCGAAAAGGCGCGTCTCGCGCTCGCCAAAATGCTCGTGGCCCCCGAGGCGCTCCTGTGCCTGGACGAGCCCACCAACCACCTGGACATCGACTCGGTGGACATGCTCGAGAACGCCCTGCAAAACTTCCCCGGCACCATCGTGCTGATCAGCCACGACGAGCACCTGGTGCGCGCCGTTGCCAACCGCGTGATCGACATCCGCGATGGCAAGGTCACGGTCTACGACGGCGACTACGACTACTACCTCTACAAGCGCGAGGACCTCGCGGCCCGCGCCGCCGCCGAGGCGGCAGGGGAGAGTGCGCTGGCCACGGCCAAGTCCGCCAAAGTCACCGCGGCCCAGCCCGATGCGCCCGCCGCCGCTCCCAAGCCGGTCGAGGGCAAGAAGACCAAGGAGCAAAAGCGTGCCGAGGCCCAGGCCCGTGCTGCGCTCAACAAAAAGCTCAAGGGCGTGCGCAACCAGCTCAAGAAGATCGAGACGGAACTCGACAAAAAGCGCGCCCGCTATGACGAGCTTATGGAATTGATGGCCAGCGAAGAGCTTTATGCCGATCAGGACAAGTTCAACGCCGCGCTGGGGGAATATAACGGCCTTAAGCAAGAGCTTCCCAAGCTCGAGGATGAATGGCTCGAACTTTCCACCCAGATCGAAGAGGAGACCGCGCGTGAACTCTCGTAAGGCCGCTGCTGTGGCGATGAGCATCATCGCCATCGCCTGTCGCATCTGCGGCATCTTTATGAGCGCGATGACCGTGCTGCTGTGTTTTAGCGGCCTCACCGCCAAGCTGCAGATCGTGGGCTTTGTCGTTGAGCTTTCACGCACGCTGCCGAGCGCCATCGCCGGCTACGGCATCATCACATCGCCCTTTGGTGGCGTGTTCCGCCTGGATTACGCCATCGTGGCCGTCATCCTGTTTGTGGCCGACTACCTGCTCACGCGCGCCTCGCGCCGCGTCCGCTAGAGGAGCGCCATGTCCAGCAGCTACCTGATGAACTTGCTTGCCAGCGCCGTTGCCGTTATCGTCGGCATCGTGATCCACGAGAGCGCACACGCCGCCGCAGCCTGGGCACTCGGCGATAAGACGGCGCGTTCGCGCGGCCGCGTGTCGCTCAACCCGCTCAACCATATCGACCCGTTTGGCACCATCATCCTGCCGCTGCTTATGCTTGCCGCCGGTGGCCCGGTGTTCGCCTTTGCCAAGCCCGTGCCCGTCTACCTCAACAACCTCAAGCACCCCAAGCGCGACGAGGTCCTGGTGAGCGTGGCCGGCCCCGCGTCGAACATCGCACTCGCATGCCTCGCGGCCGCCCTCATGCACGCAACGTACGGCAATCTCTACGCCAGCATGTCCTTTGCCGTGGCGTCGCAGATCATGAACTTCGGCGCCACGTTTATCGTGGTCAACCTGTCGCTCGCGTTCTTTAACCTCATTCCGATTCCGCCGCTTGATGGCTCGTCGATCATCGTGCCCTTCCTCAAGGGCACGGCGCTCAACAACTATTACCGTCTGCAGCAATACGCTATGCCCATACTCATCCTGGTTCTATACCTGCTGCCTATGTGGACCGGCATCGATGTAATCGGCCGCTATTTCGACGTTACCGTGTATCCGCTGGCTGAGTGGCTGCTCAACTTCGCAATCGCCGGCATCTAAGGTAAACTTACAGGTCGACCGTGCAAAACGGTCGCAACATGCACCCAAACCGCGCCGCGAAGGCGCCGTCAAAGGAGGTCGAAGATGTCGTATCGCGTGTCGACGCAGGTCTACAGCGGACCGTTCGACCTGCTGCTGCAGCTGGTAACCCGCCAAAAAGTTGATATCGCCGCCATCTCGATCAGCGAGGTGGCCGAACAATACCTTGCCGAGGCCGAGCGCATCGAGGCGCTGGACCTGGACGTGGCGAGCGACTTTTTGCTGGTCGCGGCAACCCTTTTGGACATCAAGGCTGCCTCGCTGGTGCCCCAGGAAGCCCCGCGCAAGACAGACGATGATGACGAGGACGATGAAGACCTCGAGGAGCTCAGTACGCTCGACGGCGACGCCCTGCGCGAGGTCCTGATCCAGCGCCTGATTGCCTACAAGCAGTTTAAAGGCGCGGCTGCGGCCCTCGGTGCCCGCATGCAGGCCGAAAGCCGCATGCACCCGCGTGTGGCCGGTCCCGACCCCGAGTTCTTGGGCCTCATGCCCGACTATCTTGCTGGCATTACCTTGCGCGGTCTCGCCGTCATTTGCGCCGACCTCGACGGCAAGCGACAGACCTTCTTGCTGGAGGCCGAGCATGTGGCGCCGCATCGCGTGCCGCTCGACCTGACCGTGGCCTCAGTCGACCGCTTTACCATGGCGCACCAAACCTGCACCTTCCGCGAGCTACTGGACGGCGATGCCACCACCGAGCAGCTCGTCGTCACCTTCCTAGCTATGCTTGAGCTCGCCAAGCGCGGCTCGCTCACGCTGAGCCAGGACGAGATCTTTGGAACCATCCGCATCAACCGCGTCGAGGGCGCCGAGGCCTATGTGCCCGGCGAGGGCCCCGAGCTCACCGAATAGGAGCCGCAACCATGTCAACCCTTTCCACGCTGGAGGCAAACAGCCTCAAAGGCGCCCTCGAGGCGCTGCTGCTGGTGTCGAGCGACCCGGTGAGTGCGCCCGCGCTGGCCGGCGCACTGGATATCGCCCCCGGCGAATGCGCATCGCTGCTCGCCGAGCTCAAAGTTGAGTACGAGGAGGCCAACCGCGGCTTTCAGCTGCGCGAGGTCGCCGGCGGCTGGCGCCTGTTTACGCATCCCGCATATCACGACGTGGTCGAGGCCTATGTGTTGAGCTGGGACACGCAAAAACTGTCGCAGGCGGCACTCGAGACCCTGGCCGTGATCGCCTATCACCAGCCCGTGACGCGCGAGGTGGTCAAGGGCATCCGCGGCGTCAACTCCGACGGTGTCATTGCGTCGCTCGTTGACAAGGGCCTGGTGCGCGAGCTCGGCCGCGACCCCCAGCGCGGTCAGGCCATCATTTACGGCACGACCAACGCCTTTTTGGAGAAGTTCGGTCTGCGCTCCACCCGCGACCTTCCCGATCTGGAGCAGTTTGCCCCCGACGAGCAGTCACGTCAATTTATCCGCGAGCGCCTGAGCGGCCGCAGCATTCAGTCCACGCTCGAGGAGCAGGCTGAGGATCTGGACGAAGAACGTGAGCTGCTCGATACCGATATTGATGATGTCGAGGCAGTCGGCGGCGAGGAAACGCTGTCCACCGACGACACTGCGGAGGATACGCATGACGAAGACTAACGAGACAGGGGAGATGCGCACCGGCGCTGCGGCGCCCAACGCGGATGTGCACAAGTCCGACGCCCAGCCCGTCTATCCGCACACCATGCGCCTGCAGCGCTTTTTGGCGCGCGCGGGCGTGGCGAGCCGCCGTGGCTCGGAGGACCTGATGACCGCCGGCCGCGTGACCGTCAACGGCCAGGTCGCGACCGAACTGGGCACCAAGGTCGACGTCGACCGCGACCATATCGAGGTCGACGGCATGCCCGTCAAGCTCAACCAGGGCGCCGTATACTTGATGCTCTACAAGCCGACCGGCTACCTCACCACCATGAGCGATCCGCAGGAACGCCCTTGCGTGGCCGATTTGGTCCCGCGCGACCGCTTTCCGGGGCTCTTCCCGGTGGGTCGTCTGGACCGCGACACCACGGGCCTTTTGCTCTTTACCACCGACGGCGACCTGTCGCAGGACCTGCTGCACCCCAGCAAGCATGTCTATAAGACCTACCAGGCACTCGTTGACGGGCAGCTGACCGAACGCGATCTAGACCCGCTCCGCCATGGCATCGAGCTCGACGACGGCCTATGCCAGCCGGCAATCTGCCGCGTCATCACCGCACGCGAGGCCGAGGCCGTGGCGCCACAGGGCGTCAAGCCCGGCACCACCGCCGTCGAGGTCATCATCCGCGAGGGTCGCAAGAATCAGGTTAAGCGCATGCTGAGCAAGATCCACCACCCGGTAATCCGTCTGCATCGCTGCAACTTTGCCGGCCTTGAGCTCGAGGGCGTGGCCAAAGGCTCGTGGCGCGAGCTCACCGACCGCGAGGTGCAGATCCTCAAAAGCGGTGGCATCCCTCCCAAGCAGGCCAGCGCCATGCGCGGAGGCAAGCCCCAGGAAACCCCCGCCAGCCGCACGCGTCACCACGGCAGCCACGGCTCCGCACCCAAGCGCAACACATATCGCGAGCGCTACACGGGCTAGGCAACCTGCCGCGCCCCAACGCCCGCGAACCACACCAGCACGCCAACCATCGAAAGGAAGCATTGCATGATCGTCGCTATCGACGGCCCCGCCGGTTCCGGCAAGTCCACCATCGCCAAGGAGATCGCCCGCCAGCTGGGCTTTAACAAGCTCGACACGGGCGCCATGTATCGCGCCGTCACCTTCGCCGCGCTCGATCGCGGCATCGACCTGGATAACGAGGCGGCCATCGACGCCCTCGCCCAGCAGATCGAAATTCGCTTTACCAACGGCACCGGTGAGGATACGCGCCTGACCATCGACGGCCAGGACGCTTCGGCCGCCATTCGCACCCCGCAGGTCGACGCCAACGTGTCCAAGGTCTCGGCCTACCCGGGCGTGCGCGCCGCCATGCTCATCCACCAGCGCCGCGCAGCCGAGGACCGCGATATCGTGGCCGAGGGTCGCGACATCGGAACCGTCGTGTTCCCTAACGCGCAGGTCAAGGTCTTCCTGACCGCCGACCCGCGCGAGCGCGCCCGTCGCCGTGTGCTGCAGCGTCACCAAAACGATGCCCAGCCGCTCACGTCCGAGCAGCTCGAGGCCGAGGTCGACGAGACCCTCGACGCCCTTAAGCAGCGCGACAAGCTCGACAGCAGCCGCGAGGTCGCCCCGCTCGTGCCCGCCGAGGACGCCGTGCACGTCGACTCCACCGCTCACACCATCGACGAGGTCGTTCGTATCATTGAGGACCTCATCAACCAAAGGAGGTAGCCCATGCGCCTGTTTAAGCAGACGCCAGAGGACTATTACTACGCCCCCTACGCCGAGTTCCCGGCGCTCATCCGCGGCACCGTCGTCGTGGTCATGGCCGTCCTTTGGGCCTTCTCCAAGCTCATGTGGCGTTGGAAGGTCGAGGATGCCGATCTGCTGTTTGAGCGCCAGGACGGCCGCGGCAGCGTGGTCATCTGCAACCACACCTCGATGGCCGAGCTCTTGGCCGTGGAGACGGCGCTGTTCTTTGGGGGGCGCCGCATTCGTCCCATCTTTAAGTCCGAGTTCGCCAAGAGCAAGATTGTGCGCTGGGCCTTTAGCCGCGTTGGCGGCATCCCCGTGGAGCGTGGCACTGCCGATATGAAGTGCCTGCGCGCCGCCCAGCATGCGCTGCAGCGCGGCGAGGACGTTCTGATCTTCCCCGAGGGCACGCGCATCCGCTCGCGCGAGATCAAACCCGAGGTCCACGGCGGTTTTGCGCTCATCGCCCAGATGGGCAAGGCGCCCGTCAACCCGCTCGCCATCTGCGGCTGGTCCGACATCACGCCCGCGGGCAAAAAGATCATGCGTCCCAAGAAGTGCTGGATCCGCGCCGGCAAGGCCGTCTCGCTTTCCGACGCACCGGCCGGGCTTAAGCGCACGGAGCGCCTGGAATGGTTTGAGTCCGAGGCCATGAACCGCGTCTACGCCATGCGCGACGATCTGTGCGCCGAGCATCCGGGCAGGTTCTAGCCATGAGCGAGAACGTGACGAACACTGCCGCGACTGCGTCCGACCAGGCAACCGCGCCTACCATCGAAATCGCCGCCCACGCCGGCACTTGCTACGGCGTACAGCGTGCGCTCGATATGGCGCTGGCCGCCGCGCCGCAGGCAGGGGAGTGCGCTCAGGTCCACACCTTGGGCCCGCTCATCCATAACCCCATCGTGGTACGCGAGCTCGCTGAGGCGGGCGTTGGCTTGGCCGAAACCCTTGACGACGCCGCAACCGGCACCGTAATCATCCGCGCCCACGGCGTGGTGCCGCAGGTAATCGATGCGGCCCACGATCGTGGCCTTACCGTGGTCGACGCCACCTGCCCCTACGTGAAAAAGGTCCATGTGGCGGCGGAGCGCCTGGTTCGCGAGGGCTATCGCGTGCTCGTTGTGGGCGAGCCGGGGCATCCCGAGGTGGAGGGCATTCTTGGCCACGCCGGCAAAGACGCACAGGTCGTGAGCTGTGCCGCCGACGCCAACGCCTTGTCGCTCAAGGGCAAGGTGGGCCTGGTTGTGCAGACCACTCAGACCGCGCAGAACCTCGCCGAGGTCGTGGCCGCTATCACCCCGCGCGTGCAGGAGCTGCGCGTGATCAACACCATCTGCGCCGCCACGAGCGAGCGCCAGCAGGCAGCCGCATCACTTGCCAAACGCTGTGATTGCATGGTCGTCGTGGGTGGCAAGAACTCGGGCAACACCCGCCGCCTGGCGCAGATTTGTGCAGACGCCTGCGAG
This sequence comes from Collinsella sp., assembly GCA_048205395.1. GTDB lineage: Bacteria > Actinomycetota > Coriobacteriia > Coriobacteriales > Coriobacteriaceae > Collinsella. The sequence goes on along the minus strand of DBEWUK010000005.1, from coordinate 13,587 downwards.
CACACGCATCACATCGAGGAAGCTTCCGAGCTCCAGGCCGCGTGGTTTACCGACGCTCACCACATCGGCATCACCGCCGGAGCCTCCACCCCACAAGAACACATCGAGCGCGCCGTCGAGCGCATCAAGGAGCTTTACCGCTAACCATGGACCAGACCGTACCCGCATACGCCGCCGAGGTGGCCGATTACGGGCGCAGCCGCGACCCCGAGCCGGGTGAGGGCGCGCTCGTAAAGAACGTGCGTCCCGAATCGCCCGCATGGGATGTGGGTATCGAGCCGGGCATGCGCGTGCTCACGGTCAACGGCGAGCAGCTCACCGACATGATCGTGTGGCTCTGGGAGGCAGACGACGACACCGTCGACCTCGAGGTTTTCGACCCGCGCGACAACAGCGTCACCCCCGTCGAGCTCGACCGCTTCCCGGGAGAGGACTGGGGCCTTGAGTTCGATGGCCCCATCTTCGACGGCATGCGCACCTGTGTAAACGCCTGCGTGTTCTGTTTTATGACGATGCTGCCCAAGGGCGGCCGCTCCACGCTCTACATTCGCGACGACGACTACCGCCTGAGCTTTTTGCAGGGCAACTTTGTCACGCTCACGAACCTTACCGACGAGGACGTGCAAAACGTCATCCAACGCAACATGAGCCCCATGAACGTGTCGGTCCACGCCGTGAGCCCCGATGTCCGCCGACGCATGATGGGCCGCAACGCCCAGCGCGGCATGGATGTGCTCGAGGCCATCATGGCCGCCGGCATCGAGATTCACGCGCAGATCGTGTTGTGCCCCGGCATGAACGACGGCGAGGAGCTGGAAAAGACCCTGCGCTTTTGCGAGGAGCACGAGCAAATCACAAGCCTGGGCATTGTGCCGCTCGGTTTTACCAAGCATCAGAACCGTTTTAGCTGGTCCTACAGCGACAAGCCCGAGCTAGCACGCGAGACCATTGCCATGATCCGTCCCTACCAGGATCGTGCCTACGAACGCTTTGGCCGCCACACCTTCCAGATGAGCGACGAGTTCTATCTGGACGCCGGCATCGATCCTCCCGAGGCAGACTTTTACGACGGTTACCCGCAGTACTACGACGGCATCGGCATGATCCGCTCGTATCTGGACGAGACCGACGACGTGCTGACTACCGACGCCGAGCGTCTGGCCCGCGTCCGCGAGGCCGTCGCCGCCCGCAACCAGCGGCTTCTATGTCTCTCAGGCGCCAGCGCACGCGACACCGTGGCGCGCTTTGTGGAGTCGCCGTATGGTCTCGCCGGCACCGTCACAGCCATCAAGAACCGCTACTTTGGCGGCAATGTGGACGTGACCGGCCTCATCGTCGCGTGTGACATCTTGGAGCAGCTGCCCCAAGACCTGTCGGGGGTTATGCTCTTTGTGCCTAAGCTCATGTTCAACGCTGACGGCATGACGCTTGACGAGTATCATCGTGACGATTTACTCGCAAGCCTTACCAGTCGCGGCGCCGAGGTTCATGTGGTGTCGACCATGCCGCATGAGCTGCTCGATACCCTGGAACACATCCTTGGCATTGTGCCCGCAGACTCTAACACTTCCACTGACCCTACCCATTAAAGGAGAGCAGATGAAACCTATCGTCGCCGTCGTCGGACGCCCCAACGTGGGCAAGTCCACGCTCGTTAACCGCCTGGCCCAGACCTCGGACGCCATCGTCCACGAGTCCCGCGGCGTCACGCGCGACCGCTCGTATCACACGGCCGATTGGAACGGCCGCGAGTTCACCATCGTCGACACGGGCGGTATCGAGCCGCTCAAGAGCGATGACGTCTTCGCCACGTCCATTCGCGACCAGGCCCTCGCCGCCGCCGAGGAAGCCGCCGTCATCCTGTTTGTGGTCGACGGCCGCACCGGCGTCACCGAGGAGGACGAGTCGGTCGCTCGCATGCTCAAGCGCTGCGACAAGCCGGTCTTTCTGCTGGTGAACAAGCTCGACAACCCCGATCGCGAGAATGACAACATCTGGGAGTTCTATTCGCTCGGCATCGGTGAGCCCACGCCGCTTTCGGCCCTGCATGGCCATGGCACGGGCGACCTGCTCGATGACATCGTGGCCCTGCTCCCCGAGGAAGAGGACGAGGTCGCCGATGAGTTCCCCGATGCGCTCAACGTCGCCATCATCGGCCGACCCAACGCCGGTAAGTCGTCGCTGTTCAACCGCATCCTGGGTGCCGATCGCTCCATCGTGTCGAACATTGCCGGCACCACGCGCGACGCCATCGATACCGTCGTCGAGCGCGACGGCAAGCACTACCGTATGGTCGACACCGCGGGCATTCGCAAGAAGAGCACCGTGTACGAGAACATCGAGTACTACTCCATGGTCCGTGGCCTGCGTGCCATCGACCGCGCCGACGTGGCGCTGCTCGTCGTCGACGCCTCCGTGGGCGTTACCGAGCAGGACCAGAAGGTCATGGGCTTGGCCATTGAGCGCGGCTGCGCCATCGTGGTGCTGCTCAACAAGTGGGACCTGCTCGACGATGACCGCAAGCGCGAGGCCTGCATGGAGACCGTCGACCGCCGTCTGGGCGTCATGGCTCCCTGGGCCCAGTACCTGCGCATCTCTGCCCTGACCGGCCGCAGCGTCGAGAAGATCTGGGCGATGGTCGATGCCGCCGAGAAGACGCGCTCGCAAAAGATCAGCACCTCGCGCCTCAACACGTTCCTCACCGACCTGCGCGAGTTCGGTCATACCGTGGTGGACGGCAAGCGCCGCCTGCGCATGCACTACGTGACCCAGACGGGCGTCAACCCGCCGACGTTTACGTTCTTCGTCAACCACAGCGACCTGGTCAATGACACCTACCAGCGTTACGTGGAGAACCGCATGCGCTCGACCTTCGACTTCGCCGGTACGCCCATTCGACTCTTCTTTAGGAAGAAGGAGCAAAAGGATGCTTAATCCGATCCTGCTGACCGCCATCTGCGCCGTGGTCTCGTTCTTTATCGGGGCGATTCCGTTTGGCCTGATCCTGGGCCGCGTGTTCAACCACACCGACATTCGCAAGGCGGGCTCCGGCAACATCGGCACCACCAACGCCCTGCGCGTAGCCGGCCCCAAGGTGGCCGCGCTCACGTTGCTGCTCGACTGCCTTAAGGGCGCCGTCTGCGTCCTTATTGCGCGTCCGCTCATCGCGAGCGTGGGCTATGGCTTCCCTGTGAGCATCATGGCGCCCGGTGCTGCCGGCGACTGGATGCTCGGCGTCATTTGCCTGGCTGCTGTGTGGGGACACATCTTCTCGCCCTACCTTAACTTCCACGGAGGTAAGGGTATCGCCGTGGGCCTGGGCGTGATCCTTGCCTGGTACTGGCCCATTGGTCTGTCGCTGCTGGGTATGTTTATCGTTGCCGTCGCCATCACCAAGTTTGTGTCGGTGGGCTCGCTTGCCGCCGCCATCGGTCTTCCCATCGCTGCCTGTGCGGTCTTTCCGTACAGCAGCCTGGGCCTCAAGTTCTGCATGGCGATGATCGGCATCACCGTAGTGTGGGCCCATCGCGCGAACATCAAAAAGCTCATGACCGGTAAGGAGTCCAAGCTCTCGTTTACCAAGCGCGTCACCGAGCCCGACGATAAGTAGGAGAGAGTCATGAATGTTGCGCTGATTGGCTCCGGCTCCTGGGGAACCGCCGTCGCCGGCCTTGCCGCTGCGCGAGCTGAGCGCGTGACCATGTGGGCCCATAGCGAGCAGACGGCCGCCGGCATTAACGGCGAACACCGTAATCCCCGCTACCTGGTGGACTACGTGCTGCCGGAAAACGTTGTCGCCACGACGGACCTGGCCCAGGCGCTCGACGGCGCCGAGGCCATCATCTTTGCCGTGCCTTCGACGCACCTGCGCGACGTCTGCCACCAGGCGGCGCCGTTCATCGCGGACGAGACACCAGTTCTGTGCCTCACCAAGGGCATCGAGCCCGAGTCCGGACTGCTCATGAGCGAGGTCATCGCCAGCGAGATCGGCAATGAGCGTCGTGTGGCTGCGCTTTCGGGCCCCAATCATGCCGAGGAGATCTGCCGCGGCGGGCTTTCTGCCGCCGTAATCGCCAGTAAAGACCAGCAGGTGGGGGAGACCTTTAAGGAGCTGCTGCTTTCCACGGCCTTCCGCATCTACCTGTCGCAGGACATGACTGGCGTCGAGGTCTGCGGCGCCATGAAAAACGTCATCGCTATCGTATGCGGCATCTCTGCCGGCTCGGGTGCGGGCGATAACACGCTCGCCCTCATCATGACGCGCGGCCTGGCCGAGATCAGCCGCCTGGTGCACGCCCGAGGCGGCCAGGCCATGACCTGCATGGGGCTTGCCGGCATGGGCGACCTTATCGCCACCTGCACTTCGGAGCATTCGCGCAACCGCACCTTTGGTTACGAGTTCGCTCATGGCGTGTCGCTCGAAGAGTACCAGGCACGCACGCATATGGTGGTCGAGGGTGCCGTCGCGGCCCGCAGCGTCAGCGAGCTCGCCCGTTCACTGGGCGTAGACATTCCGCTCACCTTTGCCGTGGAGCAAACACTCTACAACGGTGTTACTTTGGATAGGGCGCTCGAGATTCTCACCGACCGCGTCCCCTCTCAAGAGTTCTACGGACTCGCCGACTAGCGCAGAAAGGCTACTACCATGGGTTCCATCAAAATCGCTCCGTCCGTCCTTTCGGCCGACATGGCCAACCTCAAGGGCGAGCTCGACAAGATCGCCGGTGCCGACTACGTGCACTTCGACGTCATGGACGGTCACTTTACCGGCAACCTGACCTTTGGCGTTGACATCCTTAAGGCCGTCAAGCGCTCCACCGATGTACCGGTCGACGCGCACCTGATGGTGTCGAACCCCGACGAGACGGTCGATTGGTACGCCGACGCCGGTGCCGACATGATCACCGTGCACTACGAGGCCTCCACGCACCTGCACCGCACGCTCACCCATCTGCAGCAGCGCGGCGTCAAGGCCGGTGTGGTGCTCAACCCCGCCACCCCCGTGTGCGTGCTCGAAAGCATCATCGACGTCGTCGATATGGTGCTGCTCATGAGCGTGAACCCCGGCTTTGGCGGCCAGAGCTTTATCCCCGGCACCATCGCCAAACTGCACGAGCTTACGGCCATGTGCGAGCGCCACGGCGTGTCGCCTCTGATCGAGGTCGATGGCGGTATCTCTTCCAAGAACATCGCCGAGGTCGTCAAGGCCGGCGCCAACGTGCTCGTAGCCGGCTCCGCCGTATTTAAGTCCGAAGATCCCGCCGCCGAGGTTGCGCTGCTGCAGAAGCTGGGCAACGAGGCCGCACAGGAGGCATAAACCCTTATGACCGCAGGTCAAAACCGCATACCCGTGAATCTTGACTATGCCGCCTCGACGCCCATGCGCGCCGAGGCGCTCCTTGCGCAACGCGAATATGACGACAGCGAGCTTGCCGGCGTCAACCCCAACTCGCTGCATTCGCTCGGCCGCAAGGCCGCCGCGCGCCTGGAGGTGGCACGTCGCGAGATTGCTCGCAGCTTTGGCGCGCGCGTTCGCCCGTCCGAGATCATCCTTGCCAACGGCGGCACCGAGGCCAACCAGCTGGCGCTGCTCGGTCTTGCCGAGGGCGCTCGTCAGCGCGATCGAAAGCGCGATCGTGTAATCGTTTCGGCCATCGAGCACGATTCAATTCTGGACAACCTACCGCTGCTGCGCGCCGCCGGCTTTACCGTCAACCTCGTGCAGCCCTGCCGTGCAGGCTACATTGAGCCTGCCGCGCTTGTCGAGCTGCTCGGCGACGACGTGGCGCTCGTGAGCATTATGGTCGCCAACAACGAAACCGGCGTGGTACAGCCCGTCCGCGAGCTGGCCGCCGCCGCACATGCTGCCGGCGCCCTGTTTCACACCGATGCCATCCAGGGCTATTTGCATATTCCGCTCGATGTCTCCGAGCTGGGCGTCGATGCTATGACCGTTGCCGCGCACAAGATCGGTGGCCCCGTGGCATCCGGCGCGCTCTACCTTAAGAACCGCACGCCGCTACGTCCGCGCATCTTTGGCGGTGGACAGGAAGCCGGCCGTCGCGCCGGCACACAGGACCTGCGCACGCAGCTGGCTTTTGCCGCTGCCGCCTCGTCTCTGGCGCCCCATGTGGCCCAGGAGCGCGCGACGCTGCAGGCCCTGTCCGATAAACTCTACGCCACGCTTACGGCCCATCCTCGCATTCACGCCACGATGGGCGACTACGCGCAGGCAGATCGTCTGCCGGGTATGGTTTCGATCTACGTCGACGGCATGGACTCCGAGGAGCTCATCATCAAGCTCGATGCCGCCGGCTTTGAGGTTTCGGCCGGTTCGGCTTGCTCGAGTGGCAGCATGGATCCGAGCCACGTGCTCAGCGCCATGGGCATTGGTCGCGAGCAGGCGCTGGGTGCGCTGCGAATCTCGTTCGATGACCGCGTGAATCCCGCTGACCTGGATGAATTTGCCCAGGCCCTGCTCTCGATCGTAGGTGCCGCATGATCGTCGCCGAGCTCGAGCGCGCCCTGCTGGCACGCTATCCCAAGACGGACGCCGAGCCCTGGGACCATGTTGGGCTATCTGTGGGCGACCCTGCCGCCAAGATTACCGGTGTTGTCTGTGCACTTGACGCGACCGAGGCCAACGTGCACCGCGCCAAGGAGGCCGGAGCCAACGTGCTGCTGACGCATCATCCCATCTACATCAAAGCGCCCGAGACCTTTTGTCCGGCCGATTCCGCGCGTCCCCAGTGCAGCGCTGCGCTGTACGAGGCAGCTCGTTGCGGCGTGAGCATCATCTCGCTTCACACCAACCTGGACCGCTCGCACGAAGCGCGTGCTCGCCTGAGTGAGTTGCTGGGCGCTGAACCCATGAGCTCGTTGGAGCATGTGGACGAGCCCGAGCTCACCGGTCTGGGCGCACTTGCGACCCTCCGCGATGCCTGCAACCTGCGCGACCTCGCCAACCGTGCCGCCATGGCCTATGGCAGCGACCCGCGCGTATGGGGCGAGGCAGATCGCCCGTGCCGCACCGTCGCCATTTTGGGCGGCTCCCTCGGCGATTTTGGTGAGCTCGCCATCGCCGCGGGCGCAGATGTTATTGTGACCGGAGAGGCCGGCTACCACGTGGCGCAGGACCTTGCCCTACGTGGCCTGAGCGTAATTCTGCTCGGCCACGACCGCTCCGAAGAGCCGTTCGTGGATATCTTGATGAACTCTGCAGTTGACGCCGGGGTCGACCCCCGTCATACGATTAAAATACTGAACCCTTGCCAATGGTGGACTGTGACAAAAGGAGAGAACTTATGAGCGCCGGCGCTACGCTACTCAAGCTGCAACAGATCGATTTGGAGCTCGCACGCAACAAGAGCGAACTTGCCAATATGCCGGAGCTCAAGGAGCTCGCTTCCAAGCGTAAGACCTATGTGAAGCTCAAGTCCGAGATGACTAAGCTCTACGCCCAGCGCAAGGATCTGGACATTGAGCTCGACGACCTCAACACCACCGAGATCCAGACCAACAACGCCATCGAGGCTGCCAAGAAGCGTCACGTCGACGGTTCTGATTACCGCGAGGTGCAGGACCTGGAGAACGAGCTTGCCACCCTGGCAAAACGTCTGGACAAGATAGAGCACACCCGCAAGGACGTCGTCGTCGCCCATAAAGAAGCGCTCGACCGCGAGGCTCGCGCGCAGGCCATCATCGCCAAGTTCGAGGAGGGCGTGAAGGCAGATACCAAGGCCGTTCGCGCCAAGGCCGCCGACCTCCAGGCCCAGATCGACGCCGCAACCAAGGAGCGCACCGCCCTTGCCGCCACGCTGCCCACCGACGTGCTCACCGATTACGAGCGCCTGCTCAAGCAGTTCCGCGGCCTGGCCGTCGAGACCATCAAGGGCAACATTCCCACCATCTGCCACACCGCGCTGCAGGCATCGTCCATGAGCGACCTCAACCACGACGGTAGCGAGATCGCGCACTGCCCGTATTGCCACCGCCTGCTGGTGCTTCCCAGCAAGGAAGCCTAACGATGACGGCGGCACCCAACAATTCAATGCAACTTGAGGGAAAAACGATCCTGCTGGGTATTACCGGCGGGATCGCCGCCTATAAGTCGTGCAATATCGTGCGCCTGCTGCAAAAGCGCGGCGCGCGCGTCAAGGTCGTTATGAGCGAGCATGCCACGGAGTTTGTGGGGCCGCTTACCTTCCGCGCGCTAACCAACGAGCCGGTCGCGGTGGGCCTGTTCGACGACCCCTCCGACCCCATCCACCACATTTCGCTCGCGCAGGAGCCCGACCTTGTGGTCGTGGCGCCCGCCACGGCCAATATCATCGCAAAGATGGCCAACGGCATTGCCGATGATCTGATTTCCACGACGCTGCTCGCCACGCCGCGACCCATTGTGATCGCGCCGGCTATGAACAATGGCATGTGGAAGGCTCCGGCCACACAAGCCAACATGGCCACGCTGCGCGACCGTGGCGTCCATGTGGTGGGACCCGGCAGCGGCTACCTTGCCTGCGGCGACGTGGATACGGGACGCATGAGCGAGCCCGACGACATCGTCGAGGCCATCAGCGAGATGCTCGACCCCGTGCCTAAGGACCTTGCGGACAAGCGCATCGTGATTACCGCCGGCCCAACGCACGAACCGATCGACCCCGTGCGCTTCATTGGCAACCGGTCTTCGGGCAAGATGGGCATCGCCCTGGCAGGGGAGGCCGTACGCCGCGGCGCTGCGGTCACACTCGTGCTGGGACCGACGTCGCTCGATGTCCCCCGCGGCGTAGAGTGCGTGTACGTGCAGACCGCCGCAGAGATGCTGCATGCGGCGTTAAACGCCTTCCAGACGGCCGACGCCGCCATTTGCGCTGCTGCCGTCGCCGACTACACACCCGTATCCCCTGCGGACCACAAACTCAAAAAGGCCAACGAACGCTTGGATCGCATCGAACTGGTCGAGACGGTCGATATTTTGGCCGAGCTTTCACGCCAAAAGGGGGAGCGGTGCGTGATCGGATTTGCAGCCGAGACCGATAACGTCGTGGAGTACGCGCAGCACAAACTTGCCCGCAAGGGTTGCGATGCCATTATCGCCAACGATGTCTCGCGCGCCGATTCGGGCTTTGGAACCGATACCAACAAGGCTTGGATCGTGAGCGCAGCGGGTACGCAGGAACTTCCCGTGCTAACAAAACCCCAGCTCGCAGATACAATTTTGGACTTGCTTCAAATTATTTAAAAAAGTTCTTGCACAAGGACAAAGTTTCGGGTTAATATACTCCCTGTTGCGAGCGAGAGCAGAGCAACAAACAAAAGCTTCGGGACGTGGCGCAGCTTGGTAGCGCACTTGACTGGGGGTCAAGGGGTCGCTGGTTCGAATCCAGTCGTCCCGACCAGAAGTTTGCAGGTCAGGCACCTAGTGCCTGACCTTTTTTGTTTTAAGCAATTGCTTAATTTTGATTAAGCAACAGGGTGCCAAAAATCTACCTGCGCGAAAATCGCCTTTTGCGGTTACTTGTGCGTTTTGCACGCGCTTGAGCCGATTTATTAACGCGATATGAATCTACATACGCGCAGCTGGTACACGCCGAGAACGGGCTGTATTTATCGCGGCGATTTACACCGATATAGCCACTGTAACGAACAAGCGTGTCGCTGTATTTATTCCAGTAGTTCACTTGACCGGTGGACAAGTGAGCGATTGCAACGATATGCCAACCAGGATGGGCTCCATACGAGGGAGCCACAGAGATAATGGCAGGGGAGTGCGGCAGGTGCTCTGAGAGCCGCTGTATGACCCCATATTTCCTCAACCCGACTACCTGTGCCACGAACCTAAAATGGTTCGTACGCTTGCCAAAAGAAAAGCCCGCACGGGGAGGAGCGGGCTTAACGGCTGGGGTTAGAAGCAGAGGGCGGGGGGACACGTAGTTGGCGTTCGCCGCGTAGCCGTAGCCACGGCGGCCGCTGAAATTGACGCAACGGAACATCATGGAGTTGCTCGGATCCACGGAGCGAGTCCAGTGATTAAAGCCCAACGAAGCCTCGGAATTGCTCAATTCCGTCACGCCCTTTGATTGATAGTACTCGTACTGGGTGCCATCCTTGTCAAGATCGCCCCAGACCTCGGTTGAGCTGAGGAGGAAGACCTTGTCGGTTGTGGCCGAGGGAGTGCCGACGCTGCCGCTGCCCTTGTTGTCGGTCAACTTCGCGACAGCCTTCACCCTAGACTGGAAATCGGATGGCAGGAGGGACCAGAGGTCACCGGAGTTGAGGCGGCCGCGAAGCTCGGACTTCTCCCAGCCATCGGCGTTGTCATGAGTGACATTCATGCGGGTCATACCCATGGCATCGTTAGTCGTCTCGAAAGTCAACCCTGCCTTGCCGGATCCGTCCGCGAGGTCATCGTGGTTGATACCGACGATGCGGTATTCGAGCGTCTTGCCGTTCGTCAGCTTGATAGAGAACTTGATGCCTGCATCCATGGCCGCCTTGGCCTTGGCGTAGACGACCGAGGACGTTCCGTTCTTCGCGATGTCGGCGGCCGCCGCCTTCTGCTCATCCAGCGTCCAGTCCTTGGCCTCCTTACTCGCGACGGTCTTCATCGCCTCGCGGTAGGCCTTCTCCTCGGCCGAGATGAAGTTATCGCCGTCGGTGCCGGAGTCGACCGTGTTCGTCACCTGGTTGAACTGGTTGCGGATTGCGCTCGAGACCTGAGGGCCGGCGAAGATCACTACCAGACCGATGACCGCCGCGATCAATACGTACTCGATAATCGATTGCCCTCGAAGGCGGGTATTCCTAGGAGATACCCCCCCCCGAAGGTTAATTGCCGCTGCATGCATATGCGACACTCCCTTCGTATGGGGATTGATATTGCATGCGGGAGCGTACGATGGAGTGAACCGGCCAACCCGCAACGTGCCGCAGCGGCAACGATGACGGCGGAGGAGAAAACCTAGCGTCTTGAATGCCGCCAAAATGCCCGCTTCGGACATCGATCCTATTCCTTTTGAGGCATCAATTCATTCCCTTAGAAAGAGGATTGAAAGCCGCAGAAAAGCGGGGTCCGGCTACAAGCCGAACCCCGCCCAAGAGAAGCCTTATGAGCCGGGACAGACGATGCGCGCAATCACACTAAGAGGGTAAGGCGTTCGGAGTGACATCCCGTTCCAAAACGTATGGCGACCGGCGTTATCGAATCAGCTGGCCGGCGCTGCCGGCGCTCGAATTGACTTGAGCACCAAAAAAGGGATCCAGCCGTCTTGCTGGGTACCTTTTTAATCATGCGTTTCACCATGAGAGAGGGATCTGTCATGAGCTGGAAACCGAGAAAATGCGTTATAGCCTTACTGACTTTGGCGACTCTGACGTGTTTCGCCGCCTTAATCGCCGTCAATATCAAACCGCAACACGATGCTTATCCCTCATCTTTGTCCATTAAAATGGGCCAAGATTTCAGCCTCGGCCGAAACGTCAATTATTTTAACAAGCTAAAACCTAATGAGGAAAACATCTTGATGTTCTGGGCATCGTGGTGTCAGCACTGCGAATCTCTCATAGAAGATATGCAACAACTTGATAATTTCGCAGCCTTAAGGAAGAACCTTTTCACTGTTTCCGAGGACAGCACAATTGAAGAAGCCTCGGTCCATGAAGGAGACTTTCCCATATACATAGATTAAGATAAGACCGTGAATGACCAATATGAACTTGAGCATATTCCGTCCGTATTCATACTGGATGATCAAGGAAACATCATCGGCTTATCCGAAGGAGAGGAAGAACCTCTTGCCTTATTAAAGAAATACGCCAAATACAACGGATATAAAGCGGAAGGAGGCGACATCGAGTAACTATCAAAGGCCAGATTAAGGAGCCAGCCATGAAGAAATGCCTGCCCTCCATCGTCTCAGCAGCTCTTTGCCTCTCCCTTGTCATGACACCATTTGTGCCCGTTGCGGCAGCCTATGCCGACGAGGGATCTCCCGCCGAGAGCAGCGAGATCTACGTCGGAGACAACTACGACGAAAATTACGATATATCCCTTTTTTGAGCGCGGGCGCTGCGCGGATTCATATTCCAAGGCGTGGTGCGATTCTCACGGATCTGCAAATAACCGCCCCGTCCCTCACAAGGTCAAGCTGAACGCGAAGGAGGAGGCTTGCCTGCGCGATCCCTACCTTGCTGGCACCGCTGAAGTTATCGCCGGTCTCGTGACAACCGGTCCTAGCGGCGGCTTTTTTGCAACCGCAATGACATCGTACCGACTTTTCACTTGCATGTTCTGAAAGGAAGTTGCCATGTTGTCGCAAAATCAATCGAGATACTTGAACACAATCGGCTTTGCCCTGCTTGCATTACTCTTTGCTAGCGACCTTTTGCTGAAACCGCCCAAGGAACTCGTTTCGCTTGCCATATCCTGCATTTCCGCCCTTGACTTTACGGCAACCCTATTCGTCGGACTAAAGGAGAGGAAAAAAGGCGCAGTCGTTGCATCTGCCGTAGGCGTGATCATAGCCATTGCCTCATTCTTTATCTGACACATTGGTGATCTAGGGTCGATATCGTAGGAATACGACCGGGAGAGCCGGGACCAGATTGCCCGGGTTGCCCGGTCGGCTCGCGCGACGGTGCGGCGGTTCCACAGAAAGCTCTCCGGACTTCACGCCGTTTCTGATCGCATTGTGACAGCCATCTCGTCTTTGCAGTCGGCGAGCACGCGGTGCGCGTCGTCGTTTTGGATGTCCAGTAAATCTCGAAGGTCCTCCATGCACCAGCGTCCGAGATCTGGCCATGCGCGTTGCGCGAGCTGATAAGTGTCGATTGCGATGTTGTAGTTAAAGTCCAGGCCAAAGCCGTCCCAGGCAGAACGGCTTTGTTTCCTTGATTATCAACTTCATCCGGAAACTTCCCGCATTCATCCGTGTGTGTACGGATGAATGCGGGATTCGATACCCCGGCGGCCTGATCGGCAGGCCGCCGGGAACTCTCACTCCTCGATAAAAGCCGGCACTCGGTTAGTCCTACGCATCTTGAAATCGCCAGACTCGTGGGAGACGTAGAGAATGCCGTCCATCCCGTCTCGTGATGCATACGACAGGTGAACTGAACCGCAATCCGCTCCATCATTGTCGAGAAGATCAAACGAATTCGGATCGCTCGTTGCGGCCAAACGACCACTCAGACAAGAGCCATCGTCATTACAGATTTGCCATTCCATGTCTTCGCCTGCAAGAATCGCCATAGACGGCCTGGTCGCGCCATCGTTGACATACATCCCGTCTATGCCAAACCCATTTTCAGCACCATCGATGAACGACTGCTCGGACCTATACCTCGCAAATGATGCACATAGCACCATTGCAAGACAAAGTACAGAGCCAACAATCGCTATCTTTGCATAGCTCTTGCCTATCATGTCATTCACCTCCTTCGTATGTGTCGAGGTATTCCTGCTTGAGCGTCTGCGAGGACGACTTGATCTTTTCCACGAGCGTGCCGGCCTCGATGAAGTAGAACGAGTTGGTGAGGTCTGCCAGGTCGTCGAGCAGATGGCTTGAAATGAGCACGCTGCGTCCCCGC
>DBEWUK010000069.1:0-15284 GCA_048205395.1 Collinsella sp. | reverse complement strand
TGTATCAAGAACAAGCGATTCTGCCGGCACATCATTCAACAATGCATCATAGATGCAGTGATCAAGGTCTTCTTTTTCAATTCCGAATCCACTGGTGCTGTTTCCCTGCGGATCAAAATCGACAATCAGTGTCTTACGACCCTGCTCACCCAGTGCTGCTGCAAGGTTTACAGCCGTCGTTGACTTACCGACGCCGCCTTTTTGATTGATGATTGCAATGATACGCGTGTCTTTTGCGCTCTTAGAACGCTTAACGTCGCGAAATCCCACGGTCCCTCCTGGTGTGTATTAAAGCTGTCAAACGGAGGATGTTTCACGTGAAACATTCCGAATCGATATCAACCGCCATGTTTCACGTGAAACACTGCAAGTTGTTAGTATCCATTATGTTTCACGTGAAACATCTAGGCAAGCGGATTCTTCTTTGCCACGCCATTTGCACGAGGCAATGAGACAGATGCTGGATGACTCTTCTTAAGAACAATGAACTCCCTGTGACCCAAGCCTTCAGGCAAATCAATTGCGTCATTCAGAAGCAAAGTGAAGCCGCAAATCTTAGCTGCTGACATGCCGGAAGCAAGCTCCTCATCCGAAGGATTGCCCTTGGTTATAACAAATAGCCCTCCATCCTTCAGATACGGAGCCGCATACTCAACAAGAATCGGTAGAGGGGCCAGTGCGCGGGCGGTTACAACAGAGAACTGCTTCTTATGGCTTCGAGCATATTCTTCAAGACGATCATGAACCGCATGAGCATGTTTCAATCCAAGAGCATGGACAAAGGAATTAACCGCATCAACCTTCTTGCCAACAGAGTCAATATAAGTAGCTTTACGATGCGTGGTTATGGTTAATGGAATACCAGGGAAGCCCGCACCTGTTCCCATATCGAGCAAAGCTCCCTCAGGAGCCTTGTTGATATAGGGGAGCAAAACAAGTGAGTCGAGGATATGAAGTACTGCAGCATCTTCTACGTTAAGAATACGGGTGAGATTGGTTGTCTTATTAGTTTCTAGAACCAAATCCAAATGCTGAATACATTTCCTCAGCTCAACATCAGTTACGCTCAAGGAATACTCTTTGCAATAGGAAGTTAGACGACTCAACATCTCGTCAGCCTGCTGATCAGTAAGTACTAACAACGAAAGCTCCTTTCTGACAAAAATCAGTGTATCGAGAACTTTTGACAAAAAAAGGGGACGTGGAAGCCACGTCCCCTTAGCATAAGCTCGAGTAGATTATCGAGCAACAATCACCACATGGCGATCAGGGTCAGAACCCTCAGAATGAGTATCGACGGCATCATTGCCACGAAGTGCAATGTGAACCAGTCGGCGCTCGTAGGCATTCATGGGCGGAAGCGAAACGCTCTTATGAGTGCGGATGGCACGCTCGGCAGCAGACTGAGCCATGGAGGCAACCTTGTCCTGACGGCGGCTCTTGTAGCCCTCGACGTCCACTACAACCGGATACCTAAAGCCAAGCTTGCGGCTCACCAGCAAAGAGAACATAACCTGAAGGGCATCAAGGGTGCGACCATGACGGCCAATGAGAACAGCAAGATCGGGAGCCGTTACATCTAAAATCAGCTCACCCTCGTCGCCCTCATACTCATCGATGGGAGAGTTGGCGGCATCGAAGTGCGAAAGGATGGAACGCAGGATGGAAATCGCGACATCGGCAATGGTGTCGAGCTCCTCATCGGTCAGCTCTTCACCAGCCTTGTAGCGCTGTGCAATCTCGGGATAATCGCCCGCGACCTGCGGGGCAACCTCCTCAAGCATATCCTCGATGATCTCTTCAGACATAACGTACTCCAAAAGTTAGGTACCTAAATAAGATTGATATCCCGACTACTTCTTCTTGTGCGGGCGCGGCTTCTTCTCGCGACGAGTGACCTCAACCTGCAGCGGCGCGTTCTTAAGACGCTCCTCCTCATCGGCCTTCGCCTTGTCGATGACCTTCTGCGTCACAAAAATCTGCTGGATAACCTGCCAAGCAGACGAGACGTCGTAGTACAGCAGAACACCAACGGGAAGGCTCCAGCCCATCCAAAGCATCATGACCGTCATGACAACGGCCATCATACGCATGCTCTGGGCCTGCTGGCCGGTCTGGTTGCGCGACATGTAGAGCTGCGGAATCAGGGTCAGGACAGCGAACAGGATCAGGCAGACCAGCGCAGGCAGTGCAACCATAAAGCCGTCGGCAAAGGAAGCGCTCGGCGTGGTGGTCAGGTCGGGCAGGATGTTGAAGAACGAGAACGTGCCCTCGTTAAAGTACTGCGGCAGGTTACGCAGCAGCGTAAACAGGGCAAACAGGATAGGCATCTGAATCAGAAGCGGCAGGCAGCCGGACAGCGGATTGAACTTGTTCTCGCTGTAGAACTTCTGCATCTCCTCGGCCTGACGCTGGGGATCGTCGGCATAGCGCTCCTGGATCTCGAGCATCTTGGGCTGCAGCACCTGCATGCGAGCCGTCGACTTGGTCGACTTGAGCATGAGCGGCGTCAGCAGCAGACGGATGATGACCACCAGGATGATGATGGACAGGCCCCAGTCGACCGCAAAGGTCTGGATGAGCTTGAGCAGCTCGAAAAGGATGTTAACGATCCAATCCCACATGTAAGTTTTCCTCCGATAGCGAGTGCCCGCTAGGGCACAGGGTCATAACCGCCGACGTGCAGGGGATTGCAGCGAGCGATGCGCCTCACGGCAAGCCAGCAGCCTCTCAAAACACCGTGCTTCTCAATCGCCTGGACGGCGTATTGAGAGCACGTTGGGTAATAAATGCAGGCGTCAGGCAATAAGGGCGAAATAACCTGTTGATATATGCGAATAGGAGCGATGGCAACACGTCGCAAAACGTGATTGCTCATCGCTCCTCCCCGGCAACGCCGGCGCGTTTCATAAGCGAACGCAACGCCTTGTCCATCTCCTGCGGCGAGGAAACCCTCGTCTTGGGAGTTGCGAACAAGATGATGTCATAACCCGCAACGGGAAATCCACAGCTGCGGGCGGCCTCGCGCATCACACGCTTAGAACGGTTGCGCACGACAGCACAACCGAGCCGTTTAGCACCAACGAAGGCGACCCTTCCGGAGTCGCCTTCGCCAACCGATTCACATATGGTCATTCGAATCAGAGGGTGATTGAAACGACGCCCCTGACTGAACACATGCTCGAAATCTTGCCGAGACTTAATAGTCTTCATGCGAGATGTGTGTATCGCTGCTAGACAGTGAGACGCTTGCGGCCCTTGGCGCGGCGACGGGCGAGCACGGCACGACCACCCTTGGTGGCCATACGGGCACGGAAGCCATGGGTCTTGGCACGCTTACGCTTATTAGGCTGATACGTACGCTTCATCTTAAGTTCCTCCTGCTGCATTTCGAGTGTCCGCGGGAGCGCGGACGCAGATATAGACACGTGAGCTTGAAGATTGTAGGGAAATCAATGTTCAAATGTCAAGAAATCAAAGGTAAAAGGTTGCGTAGTTCACACGGTTCCCCCATAAGCCGAGCTCGATTTAGCGGTGCATGGCAACTTTTCACGATATTTCATCGAGTTTTCAACAGGTCATGTTGGCAATGTTGAGAACTTTTCGCCCGTTTTCCAAAGTTTTCAACAGGTTTTGAAAAGTTGTCGAAAGATGAGAAACATTGCACGGTGAGCTACTATTTGTTCGGAACCTTTTGAAAGATTGCGAGCGGCATGTCTGACGACTTTTACACCATGGTCGATTCCGGAGACCCGGCACCCGACAACGAGCACATCACCGGCGTGCGCGAAGAGCGTGCGGAAGGCGAGCAGACGACCACGCAGGCGCCGAAAGCCATGTACGCCGCGCGCATCGCCGTCTACGACGACATGTTGTCGACACCGCGTGTGATCGTCATTGATCCGCAGGATGTCCGCACGTATTTGGAAGAGACGACCAACACCGTCTACCAGTGCATGAAAGAACAAGGCGGCCATATCTCGCTCATGGTCATCCGCGAGATTGTCGAAAACTTTATCCACGCGCACTTTGCCGAGCCCATCATCTCGATTCTGGACGGCGGAGACACCATCCGCTTTGCCGATCAAGGACCCGGCATCGACGACAAGGAGCGCGCTTTCGACTTTGGCGTTACCAGTGCAAACAGCAAGATGAAGCGCTATATCCGTGGAACCGGAGCAGGGTTTCCCATGGTGCAGGAGTATTTGGAAAACGCCGGCGGTGCCGTATCCATCGAGGACAACATGGGCAACGGCACCGTGGTTACGGTAAGCCTGAACCCTAAACGCGTGCAGGAAATCGAGCGTGCCGGCGGACGCGGTGCTGCCGTGCGGCCCGAGACGGAGCACCCCACATATCCCCTGCCGGGAGCTTTTGCGCAGCAGCCCATGGCAACGCAGCAGATGCAGCCCCCCGTGGGACAGATGCAGCAGCCCGGAATGCTTCCTACACAAGAGCCCCAGGCGACATCGATGTCGATGCCGCCAAACATGCCAGAGACCATGCCGCTGGCGGATCAGGATGCAGCAGCAATGCAGCAGGCGACGGGAGCACCGGGTGGCCAGCAAATGGGCTATCAGCCGTACCAACAGGGATATCCATATCAGCAGATGCCGCCACTGGGGTATGGCCAGCAGTTCCCGCAACAGTACCAGCAGGGATATCAGCAGCCGTACCAGCAGATGCCGCAGCAGCAGTACAACCCTTGGGCCCAGCAGATGCCTCCGCAGCCTTACCAACAGTGGCCTCAAAGTTTTCAACAGCAAATGCCGCCGATGCAGAGTTCTCAACAACCAGCAGCTCAAATGATGTATCCTAATGCAGCAAATCAGTATGCACAGCCACAACCGGACGTGTTCGTAAGCGATCGCGGCAACGCCGCGCTGGGCTATCTGGCGCAAAATCAAGCGTGCGGTGCAACCGATCTTGCGAGGGCGTTTGGAAACTCGGCCCCCACTTGGTCACGCACGCTCAATGACTTGGCGCAGGCCGGCTTGGTCATCAAGCATGGCCAGAAATACCATCTGACCGAACTCGGCGCCGCTCGCGTGCGAGCTCAGAGCTAAAGAACGGGAGAGACAGTGGACGAGGAAGCAAGCATCATCCTGGGGGATGCCATCGCCTTTTGCCAGCGCGACGGCCAAGATGCACGCCTCATCAACATGCTGGGGCAATCGCGCGCCATAAGCCTGACCGAAGATACGCTCACGATCGAGGCCCCCTCGCGCTTTGCCATCGCGCAGCTCAAAAAGCATCAGCCGACTATTGAGGCCTATCTGGAAGAAATCGCCTTTGCACCGATTGCGCTCGACATCGTGGCACCGCAAGGCGCCGCGACGGAATCCGCTGTCGCGACGGCGCCCGCCACGGCTCCCGCTGCTTCCCCGGCGGTGCCGGCCTCCGCAGTCGACGTGCCGACAATCGAGCACCAGCACAGCGATGTTTCCCGTGAAACCGTGGCACCGTTGCCGACCGCGGCGGCGACGTCAACGAACGCACCCGTCACGCACATGCCCATCGCTCACGACGCAGCGGCGGGCGCGGATTCGGGCATTGCAATCAAGAACACGCTCTCGGCCGATGATTTTCGTCGCATGATGAACCAGATGAAGGGCGGAGCGCCGACTAAACCCACGCAAGCTGCGACCCCCACTTCACCCATGCCAGCACCGACCGTGCCGGCCGAGCAGAATACGGATGGAGCCCCGCTCGCCGCGAACTCAAAATTTACCTTTGAGAACTTTGTCTACGGCCCCGAGAACAGCCATGCCTATCGCTCGGCACTCAAGTTTGCCGCCCTCGCGGACGAGCGCGGCACGTGCACATCACTGTTCATCTACGGCAAATCAGGCCTGGGCAAGACGCACCTGCTGCTTGCCATCAAAAACGAGCTCGCCGAGAAGTCGCCCGAGATCAAGGTCAAGTATGCAAACTCCCAGGCATATCTGGACGACCTGATGACCGAGTTCGACCGCCAAAAGAAGAGCAACGCCCCCATCATGCAGGCGTACCACGGCGTGGACGTGCTCATCATCGATGATATCCAAAACATCATCGGCAAGCGCGCGAGCGTGGACTACTTTTTCCAGCTCATGGACGAGTTCATCCGCAACAACAAGAAGGTCGTCATCGCGGCAGACCGCGCCCCCAAGGACCTGAGCATGGACGAGCGTCTGACCAGCCGCTTCAACGCCGGCATGCTCTGCCTGGTCGCAGAGCCCAGCTACGAGATGAAATACAAGATCTTGCAGCGCTATTACGAGAACACCATCGTCGCCGCTCCCGAGGCAGGCGACGACTCGCTGCTGGCGGCCTATGGGGGCGACGGCGGGCACCTGACCGACGAGCACTTTAAACACATGGCCGAGGTCTCGGGCACCAACATCCGCGAACTCGAGAGCTTTTGCGAGCGCTGCGCCGGCGAGGCGGGCGACCGCGAGCGCGAGGGCGGGGAACTCACCTTTGACGATATCGACGTCATCGCCAGCCAGTACTTCGACACATCGGCCAAAAAGATCAACGTCCAGACGGTTCAGTCCGTCATCGAAGAGCAGTACGGCGTGACGCACGAGGAGCTCATCGGCCCGCGTCGCAACGCCAATATCGCCAAAGCACGCCATATCGCTATCTACCTGGCCATCGAGATGTGCGAGATGACGACCACGGCGGTGGGCGCCGAATTTGGCAACCGCAACCACTCGACCGTCAGCACGAGCTACAAAAAGGTCCAGAAGATGATCCAGGAAGACCGCACCGTCACCGAAGACCTCAAGTCGCTGCGCGATAAAATTACACTGCGCTCGTAGGGAAATAGAGACACCTGTTGAAAACTTGTCGAAACCACGGGCATAAGGTGTCTAAAACCCAACCCGCGGTGATGAAAAGTTTTGCGCAGGTTTTGAACGTGGAAAACCACCCTTGTTGCACACAGGCTGCTGTCGATTCTCTTTCTGGGTCTGACCTGCGTCTTTGGGAGTAATCAACAGTTTCGTCAGTGCTATTACTATTATTAAGATATTTATATCTATAGAAAGGTATTAAAAGATGAAGTTCACCGTCAGCCAGAGCTCGCTTACACAAGCCATCGGCGTCGTTATGAAGGGTGTCGCTTCGGCATCCACCCTTCCCATCCTGTCGGGCGTGCTCGTCAAGGCGCAAGACGGCATCTTGGAATTCCAGACCTCTAACTACACCATCTCGATCCGTCATCGCATCGCGGCGCATGTCGAAGAAGAGGGCGAGATGGTTATCCCCTGTAAGATGCTCTCCAATATCACCAAGACCCTCCCCGATGCCCCGGTCACCTTTGAGCTGTCCGAGCGCCAGGTGCTGATTGGTTGCGAGAAGAGCTCGTTCCGCCTGAACACGCTCGATGCCAATGACTTCCCCGAGTTTCCGGCCTATGCCATCGAGAGTGCCGTGGAGCTGCCGACCGATATCTTGTCCGAAATGGTCGGCCGCGTGTGGCGCGTTACCTCGACCGACAAGGCCCGCCCCATCCTGGGCGGCGTGCACATGAAGGTCGAGAACAACACCGTGCGCCTGGTGGCGACCGATTCTTTTCGCTTGGCCGTGTGCGATACGCAGGTCGAGACCTCGACCCTCGAGGGTTCCTTTGAGCTCAACGTTCCGGCCGACGCCTTTAACGACGCGCTGAACATCATGGCCAGCCAGGCGACCATCATGATCGGGGCTACCGACACCCAGGTCGTCTTTGAGGCCGGCAACACCACCTACGTGTCGCGCCGCATCGAGGGAGTGTACCCCAACTACAAGCAGCTCATCCCCGATTCGTGCGTGACGAGCGTCAAGATCGACGTCGCCGCCTTTAACGCCGCCCTCAAGCGCGTGGCCGTTATCGCGAGCGCCAACCCCGCTGTCAAGTTCGAGATCGATGTCGAGAACGGGCAGATGGGCCTGTCCTCCATTTCCAATGACCAGGACCTTGCGCAGGAGACGATCGATGTCGAGGCCGAGGGCGAGTCGGGTACCATCGCCTTCAACTACCACTACATCTTCGGCTGCCTCAATGCCCTGTCCAAGGAGAAAGAGATCACGCTGGAGCTCAAGAGCTACTCGCAGGCGGGCATCTTCAAGTCCTACGACAAGATCAACTACCTGTATCTGGTCATGCCGGTCCGCATCTAGCAACCGCCCTATGACCATGTTCGCCCGCGATCTTTCCGTCGCGCACTACCGCAGCTTCGATAGTTATCGCCTTGCCCTGGACGAGGGCGTGACGATACTTGCGGGACCCAACGCGGCGGGAAAGACCAATCTCATAGAGGCGCTGCAGCTGCTGACGAGCGGCGCCTCGTTTAGGCATCCGACCGCAGCCGAGCTCGTCCATGACGGCGTGGGCTCGTGCAAGGCCGAGCTGAGGCTCGAGGGCGACGGCCGCGTGCTTGATATGGGATTGAGCGCGGAGGACGGTAAACGATCGTTTAGCCGCAACGGCAAGAGATGCTCTGCCGCCGGTGTGCGCGGGGTTCTGCCGAGCGTGCTGTTTTGCCCCGACCATCTGGACATGGTTAAGCGAGGCGCCAGTGTGCGCCGCGCCGCCCTCGATGACTTTGGCATGCAACTGAGCGCACGCTATGCCGATCTTGCGAGCACCTATGGACGCTGCGTGACCCAGCGTAACGCCCTGCTCAAGGAGACCTGGTGCTGTCGCGAGATGCTCGGCGCGTGGAACGATTCGATTGCCCGCGCGGGCTCGGCCCTGCTTGTGCACCGGTTGGCCCTGCTCGACCGGCTGGCGGGCCATGTGCACACTGCCTACGGGCAAGTGGCATCCGGTGAGGCTGCCAACGTGACCTATACGTCCACGCTGGGGGATTTGCCCCAGGTCGATGATCGCGAAGAGCTGAAGGGCTGGGCGTACGAGCGCATGCTGGCTGCCCTTGATGAGCACGCCGACGAGGAAATTCGCCGCGGCGTGACGTTGGTGGGACCGCATCGCGACGAGATTGAGTTTACCGTGGCGGGTCGCTCCGCCCGTTCATTTGCCAGCCAAGGTCAGCAGCGAACGTTGGTTCTGGCCTGGAAGGTGGCGGAGGTGGCCGTGGCTCGCGATGTCCTGGGCACCGCCCCGTTGCTGCTTTTGGACGACGTGATGAGCGAACTCGACGGCGAGCGTCGCGGTGCTTTTCTGCGGCTGATCGGCGATGATATCCAGACGGTCATAACCACGACCAACCTGGGGTATTTTACCGATGACCTGCTTGATCGAGCCAAGGTGGTGAGCATGGGTGAGACGTGCTAATTACGAGCGCGAGAGCGAAACGGTTGCCTTCAGTGGATTTTTGAACGCAGAGCGTCAGCGCATCCTGGCGGCCGCGACACCTGAGCGCCGCGCGCAGATGGAGGCTGCCGAGGAGTCGCGTGCGGTCTATCGCGCGTGGAACGCGGTGTGCTCGGGCACGCGCGAGGGGCGGCATGTGACGGGCTTGCGCTACCTGCCCGAGTCCAATGAGCTGCTGGTATATCTTGATTCGCCCTCGTGGACGCAGGAAATGACGCTGTTGCGCGAGATCATTCGCGCGCGCATGGAGCGCGCCGGTGCGCATGTGGACGGCCTGGTGTTCAAAACCACCGCGCCCGGCCACACGCCGCCCGCCGCCAAGGAGCGCCTGCGCCCGGCGACGACCGAACGCCCGCCGGCCCCGCACGCCGACCTCAATGAGGCCGAGCGCACCGAGATTGAGCGCCAAGTGGCGCCCATCGAAGACCAAAAACTGCGCGAGGCCCTCGAGAACGCCATGAGAGCCAGTGCTGAGTGGGCCAAGGGCGTGCAAAGCAAAAAAGAGCCTTAAATCGCATCTGGTGGCCTTGTAGAGCCAAATACCCTCGTTCCCGAGGGTATTTTTTTACGATAAACTAGTAAGGCTGTACACATTTTCTTGACTGAAGGAGGACGTGTGGCAAACGAAAACGATTACGATGGCGGCGAGATTAAGATTCTCGAAGGTCTCGAGGCCGTTCGTAAGCGCCCGGGCATGTATATCGGCTCGACGAGCGCCAGCGGTCTGCATCACCTGGTGTGGGAGATCGTTGACAACTCCGTCGACGAGGCCATGGCCGGTTTCTGCACCGAGATCCAGGTGACGGTCCACGCCGACAACTCCATCACGGTCGTCGACAACGGGCGCGGCATCCCCGTCGACGAGCACCCTGTTAAAAAGATCCCGACGCTCGAGGTCGTCATGACGATCTTGCACGCCGGCGGTAAGTTCGATAACTCGGCCTATAAGGTTTCGGGCGGCCTGCACGGCGTTGGCATCTCCGTCGTCAACGCACTGTCCAAGCGCGTGGTCGTTCAGGTTCGTCGCGACGGCAACACCTACGAGATGGAGTTCTCGCGCGGCAAGACCGTCAAGAAGATGGAGGTCGTGGGCACCTCGGATTCGACGGGCACCACCGTCACCTTCTGGCCCGACGACGAGATCTTCGAGACCTGCATCTACGATTTCGATACGCTGCACAACCGTCTGCAGGAGACGGCGTTCCTCAATAAGAACCTCAAGATCGTGCTGACCGACGAGCGCGATGCGACTCCCCACGTGGAGGAGTTCTGCTACGAGGGCGGCATCATCGACTTCGTCAAGTTCCTCAACGAGGGTAAGGACGTTCCCGAAGCCTTTAAGGAGCCCATCTACATCGAGGGCAAATCGGACCCGGACGCGCCTGTGACCAAGATGGGCGAGGTCGAGGTTTCCCTGCAGTGGAATAGTGGCTACGGCGAGAACGTCATGTCGTTTGCCAACGACATCTACACCCCCGAGGGCGGCATGCACCTTGAGGGCTTCCGCACCGCGCTCACCCGCGTGATCAACGATTACGCGCGCAAGCAGAACCTGCTCAAGGAAAAAGACGCCAACCTGACCGGCGACGATGTGCGCGAGGGCCTTTCGGCCGTCATCTCGGTCAAGCTGCCCGATCCGCAGTTTGAGGGCCAGACCAAGGCCAAGCTCGGTAGCTCCTATATGCGAGCGCTGACGCTCAAGATCGTGACCGACGGCCTTGCCGATTACCTCGAGGAGCATCCCAAGCCCGCTCGCGAGATCGTCAAGAAGGCCCAGCAGGCATGCAAGGCCCGCAACGCCGCCCGCAAGGCGCGCGAAGCGACCCGTCGCAAGAGCCTGCTCGAGACGGCGTCCCTGCCCGGTAAGCTCGCCGACTGCTCGGTGCGCGATGCCGAGCTGACCGAGCTCTTCATCGTAGAGGGCGACTCGGCAGGCGGTTCGGCCAAGGACGGCCGTCGCCGAGACATCCAGGCGATTCTGCCCCTGCGCGGCAAGATTTTGAATGTCGAACGCGTTGGTGACCATCGTGCGTTCTCGAGTGACACCATCCAGTCGCTGATTACCGCGATCGGCTGCGGCGTCACGACGAGTGCCGGCGACGGCGGCGACTTCGATATCACCAAGGCGCGCTACCACAAGATCATCATCATGACCGATGCAGACGTCGACGGTGCGCATATCCGCATCCTGCTGCTGACGTTCTTCTACAAGTACATGCGTCCGCTGATCGATGCCGGCTACGTCTATGTTGCCTGCCCGCCCATCTTTGGCATTAAGGTGCGCAACAAGATCCACTACGTGTATCCCAACGGCCGCCAGCCCGAAGACGAGATCCTGCGCGATACCATCCAGAGCCTGGGCCTGAACCCCGACGATAACGACGAGGACGGCAAGGCCAAGGACGGCAAGATCACCAAGAAGCGCAAGGGCTATACCGTCCAGCGCTACAAGGGTCTGGGCGAGATGGACCCCAAGCAGCTTGCCTCGACGACGATGGACCCAAAGACCCGCATCCTGCAGCGCGTGTCGATCGAGGACGCCGTGGTGGCGGACCGCGCCGTGCGCGAGCTGATGGGTTCCGAGGTCGGCTATCGCCGCGAATATATTGAAAAACACGCGCATGATGCACGATTCCTTGACGCTTAAGGGGAGGTAACGTGGCAGACGATATCAACAACAATGAGGGTGTGGACGAGGCCGGCGATGCCGGTATGCCCGATGATCTGAAGCGCCTGCTTGCCCGTGCTGAGCAGGGCGAGGACGGCGACCCGGACGCCTATAACCCCGATGCCGATGATGATGAGGAAGAAGACGACGACGGTGAGCTCGAGGAGAGCTTTGGCGAAGTCGACCGTGGCGCCTCGGCCGGCGAGGATATCAACGGCGGCCAGCTCCAGATTTCGGAGTTCGGTCGCGAGATGAAGCAGTCGTTCATCGAGTATTCGATGTCGGTTATCACGGCGCGCGCCCTGCCGGACGTGCGTGACGGCTTAAAGCCGGTGCACCGCCGCATCCTGTACGCGATGAACGAGAGCGGCATCTACCCCAACCGCCCGCACAAGAAGTCGGCCTGGACGGTCGGCGAGGTTATCGGTAAGTACCACCCGCATGGCGACTCCGCGGTCTATGAGGCCATGGTCCGCCTGGCGCAGTGGTTCTCCATGCGCACGCCGCTCATCGACGGTCACGGTAACTTCGGCAACATCGACGGCGACGGCGCGGCAGCCATGCGTTACACCGAGAGCCGCCTGGCCAAGCCCGCCATGGAACTGCTGCGTGACTTGCAGAAGGATACCGTCGACTGGCAGCCAAACTACGACGAATCGCTCGCCGAGCCCGTGGCGCTGCCTGCGCGCTTCCCCAACCTGCTGGTCAACGGCAGCCAGGGCATCGCCGTCGGCGTGGCCACCAACATCGCCCCGCACAACCTCACCGAGGCGATCGAGGCCACCTGCTACCTGATCGACAACCCCGACGCCACCGTCGACGAGCTCATGCAGATCATGCCCGGTCCGGACTTCCCCACCGGCGCCATCATCATGGGCAGCGCCGGCATTAAGCAGAGCTACGAGACCGGCCGCGGCTCCATTACCGTGCGTGCCAAGGCGCATGTGGAGTCCACCAAGACCGGCCGCAGCCGCCTGGTCTTTACCGAGATTCCCTACATGGTCAACAAGGGCACCCTGCAGGAGAAGATCGCCCAGCTCGTCAACGACAAACGCATCGAGGGCATCTCGGATATGCGCGACGAGTCCAACCAGAAGGGCATCCGCCTGGTCATCGAGCTCAAGAAGGGCGTCATTCCGCAGGTCGTGCTCAACAATCTGTATAAGTACACCTCGCTGCAGACGACCTTTGGCGCCAACAACCTGGCACTCGTCAACGGCGTTCCCAAATGCCTGAGCCTGCGCGAGATGCTGCAGCACTACATCGACCACCAGGTCGACGTCGTCACCCGCCGCACCCGCTTCGACCTTAAGAAGGCCCAGGCCCGCGCGCATATCCTCGAGGGTTACCTGATGGCCCTTGACCATATCGACGAGGTCATCAGCATCATCCGCTCCTCGCAGACCGACTCCGAGGCCAGCAGCCGCCTGATCGAGCGCTTTGGCTTTACGCCCGAGCAGACCACGGCCATCCTCGAGATGAAGCTGCGCCGCCTGACCGGCCTGGAGCGAGACAAGATCCAAGAAGAGCTGGACGGCTTGCGCCGCGCCATCGCCTACTACGAGGACCTGCTGGCGCACGAGGAGAAGATCCTGGGTGTCATCAAGGAGGAGATGCGCGAGATCTCCAAGAAGTTTGGCGATAAGCGCCGCACCGAGATCAGCCAGGTTGAGAAGGACCTGGACGTCGAGGACCTCATTGCTGACGAGGACATGGTCGTGACCATCACCCACACCGGCTACGTTAAGCGCATCCCGGTGGCTGCCTACCGCGCCCAGAAGCGCGGCGGCAAGGGCGTATCGGGCGTCAACCTCAAAGAGGACGACGTTATCGACGAGATGTTCATCGCGTCCACGCACGAGTACGTGCTGTTCTTCTCGAGCAAGGGCAAGGTCTATCGCCTGAAGGTGCACGAGCTGCCGGTGGGTACGCGCCAGGCGCGCGGTACCGCGATCGTCAACCTGCTGCCCTTCGAGGAAGGCGAGAAGATCGCGAGCGTCATCAGCTGCCGCGAGTTCCCGGCCGACGAGTACCTGATGTTTGCCACCAAGAGCGGCATGGTCAAGAAGACCGTGATGAGCGCATATGACCGTAGCCGTCGCGACGGCCTGATCGCTATCAACCTGCGTGACGACGACGCGCTGCTGAACGTGCGCCGCGTGCGCGAGGGCGACAAGATTATCCTGGCCACCACCGCGGGCAAGGCGATCATGTTCTCCGAGGAGCAGGTGCGCGCCACCGGCCGCGATACCAGCGGCGTTCGCGGTATCGGTATGAAGGACGGCGTGAGCGTTCTGGGCATGGAAGTCACTAACGGCAACGGCGATCTGTTCGTCATCACCGAGCGCGGCTACGGCAAGCGCACGCCGGTCGCGGACTACCCGGAGCAGAATCGTGGCGGCCAGGGCGTCTACACCATCCAAATGACCGAGCGTAAGGGTAACCTCGCGGCCATGAAGACGGTGGGCCCGCAGCACGAGCTGTTCATCGTGACGGAGGGCGCGACGGTCATTCGCGTCAAGACCGACGAGATCAGCCAGACCGGCCGCGCCACCCAGGGCGTCAAGATGATGACCGTCGACGACAACGACCGCATCTGCGCCGTGGCCCGCATGACAGCCGCCAAAGAGAAGCCCGAAGGCGAAGCTACAGAAAACGGCTCTGCTCCCGAAGAAACCCCTGTCGATCTAGGCGACGGCAACGACATGCCAGAAGATCTCCTAGACGAGTAAGAGGCCCTAGCTGGTAGAAAATATCAGACACCATATATCGGCGGTCGGCGCACTGCGCGCCGACCGCTTTTTTGAAAACCTTGGGACTCGTGTTCGCCCCGGCCGCACGGCGACATGTGAAGTCGATCGTGAGTTCCGCACGAGCCAGAGAGCACTAAATGTGCTCTCTGTGCGAGTCAGGACTGTCCGAGCAGGCGACTTCACATGTCGCCGTGCGGCCGGGGCGAACACCCTTCAAAGATTTTCAAAAAAGTTGTTGACGCGCGCGTAACGACTCGTCTAATATATCCCTTGCGCGATGGACCTGTAGCTCAGTTGGTTAGAGCGTCCGGCTGATAACCGGGAGGTCACAAGTTCGAATCTTGTCAGGTCCACCACTTTCTTTCGCAATAAACACCCCAGCGAGAGCCGAATCGCCGCTGGGGTGTTTATTACTGTCTCCGTGGGGGTTTAGCTCAGCTGGGAGAGCGCGGGCTTTGCAAGCCTGAGGTCAGGGGTTCGATCCCCCTAACCTCCACCATGATGGACCTGTAGCTCAGTTGGTTAGAGCGTCCGGCTGATAACCGGGAGGTCACAAGTT
>DBEWUK010000054.1:0-28388 GCA_048205395.1 Collinsella sp. | reverse complement strand
TGAAATACGGACTGTTGAGCGACTCCAGCCGGTTAACAGTCCGTATTTCACCGCAACTCAGGTGGGGGACTGGATGTAGCAGCGAAAGTAGTCAAAAAGCCTTGTGCCGAATTAGCATGTTTTCAAAACTATGCCGGATTACGGGGCTGGATTGCACTTGGCTGTCCATGAACGAAATGGCAAAAATAAAACCGCAGGTAGAGGGCTTGTCAAAACTCAGAATTTGCCGGTATGGATAGGAGTTCTCGATTTAGCCCCGTAAACCGGCATAGTTTTGAAATGGCACCAATATGGCAACAGCCTTAAATCTGATCCAAAAGAAAGTTGCGGTGGAATAGTTCCTGGATGCCGGGGTTTTGGCGGAAAACAGGAACTATTTCACCGCAACTGAGGAGGGGGATGGGGTGGATGGCGGGCAGCTAAAAAGAGCCCCGTTTCTAATTAGCTACTTGGGCTCGGTCGATGTCCATGCTGGCGATTAGGTTGATGTTGGTGTCTAGGAGGTTGGGGAGGATTATGTCGCCCATGTGGATGGGCGCGTTGACGACTAGACCTCGGATGAGGGCCATGGCTTGGGCGTGGAGTTCTAGCGGAATGGCTTCGGCCGTGCGGACGGGGAGTAGGGCTTCGTCGCCGCGGGAGACGGCCACGGTCGTCGTGAGCACGCGCGTGGGACAGGTGAGCTCCTGATGTGCGAACTTATCGCCGCGCGGGCAGTTGTTGCCGGTTACGGAGCGCACTTCCACCACGGCGCCATTGGCGTCGCGCTCCACCTCTACGGTCAGAAGGCACTCGGATGGGCAGGTCGTGCAGTTGAACTGCAGCGTTTCGATCACGTTATCGCTCATAGTCTATGCCTCCTCGACGGGATCGACGGACAGGAAAATTTCGCTAGCACCTAGGTCGAGTGCGCGCTGAATCACCTTTGCCGGCAGCGGGAAGCTTTCCATAACGCTCGGCTTAAACGCGCGGACCTTGCCGGCGAACAGTTCCTCGCCGTCGGCCAAGATCCTCACGCAGGCGGCATCGACTGGCCGGCGCACGCGGAAGTTGAGCTTGGTGAGTGTCACAGCCGTAATGCGTCCCGGCAGCGCGTAGCTCGCAATGCCGGCGGGGGAGACCGTGAGCTCGAAGCCCGTGTCCGCGACCGCGTCCGTTTCGGCTTCGCCGCCCAACGCGTACGCCGCCGCAGCTGAGCCAGCCCTCTCGGACTCGGTTGTTACGTTGTCGGCCAGGTCGTGCACGTGCAGCACGTTGCCGCAGGCAAAGATGCCTGGTACGCCCGTCTGCAGGCTCTGGTCCACCACGGCGCCGCGCGTGCGCGGGTCAAGCTCTACACCCGCGGTAACCGAAAGCTCGTTCTCGGGAATCAGACCTACCGAAAGCAACAGCATGTCGCACGGAACAATGCGCTCGGTTCCCGGAATAGGTGCCAGGTGCTCGTCGACTTGACTCACTTCGACGGCTTCCACGCGGTCATGCCCGATCACGCGTGTAACGGTTGTGGACAGGTGCAGCGGAATTCCAAAGTCGTCCAGGCAGTTTTTGACGTTGCGGCGCAGACCGTTGGCGTACGGCATGAGCTCGTACACGCCCTCGACGGAAATCCCCTCGAGCGTGCAGCGGCGCGCCATGATCAGCCCGATGTCGCCCGAGCCCAAAATGACCGCGCGCGAGCCGGGTTTGAGGTTTTCGATATTGATGTATCGCTGCGCCAGGCCGGCCGTAAACACGCCGGCGGGACGGCTACCGGGAATCTTGATCTCGCTGCGCGTGCGCTCGCGGCAACCCATAGCAAGAACGACCGCACGCCCGGTGAGCTGCAGCATGCCAGTGGGGCTCATGAGCGTGACGGTGTGGGCTTCGGTATCGCCAGCATCTGGGGTTTCCGAGTTCCCGTCAATTCCGATTACCATGCTGTCCAAGAACAATGCGATGTCGGTCTCGCGCACCTGGTCGATAAAGCGCTGCGCGTACTCGGGACCGGTGAGCTCCTGTTTAAAGTGCGACAGGCCAAAGCCGGGGTGGATGCACTGGCGGAGGATTCCGCCCAGGTGCTGCTCGCGCTCCACGATGGCCACGCGTGCGCCTGCTTTATGCGCGGCCAGCGCGGCCGCCATGCCGGCAGGTCCGCCGCCGATAACGACCACGTCGAAGGCCTGCGTCGACACCGACGCTACAGCTCCGGCCTCCGTGCGCCCGTCGCGCATATCAAACGTCGCCATCCTAGCGCACCCCCTTCAGCGGTCCCTCGACCAGCCAAGATCCTGCATCCTCTAACAGCACCTTGCTAGGGTCGCAGCCCAACTCGCGCGCCAGGATTGCCACCACGCGGCTCTGACAAAAGCCACTCTGGCACCGACCCATGCCGGCACGACAGCGGCGCTTAACGCCTTCGACCGAAACTGCCCCCGGCTGGCGTCGGATTGCGGCAACGATCTCGGCCTCGGGTACCGTCTCGCAGCGGCAGACGATCTGCCCCCACGCGGGATCGGACTCAATCAATTCCTCTTTGTGCGCGAGCGGCGCACGGTCAAAGTCGTCCGGTGCGAGGCGAATCGGGTCCCAATCGTCCCGTTCGTGCAGGACCACGCCGGCATTGCGCAGTACCTGCTCCATGCGCTCGGCAATGGCCGGCGCGCTCGCTACACCCGGCGACTGAATACCTGCCGCCTGGAACAGCCCCGGCACCACAGCCGACTGCCCAATAAAGAAGTCGTTCGTACCCTGAATGACCGGACGACCGCCGGCAAACGCGCGCACCACGCGGCGCGTGTCCAGATCGGGCACCAGCTTGCGCGCACCGGTCAGCAGCGCGTTCACATCGCTTGAATAGGTCTGTGTGTCGCCCGGCTCGCGCACCGCGGCCGTCGCGGTGATCACGGTGTTGCCGTGTACGGTACCCGTCACGATAACGCCCTTCGACACCGGCGTCGGCACGGGGTAGAGCGGCATGAGCGTGCGCGGCTCCTTGTCCAGCACCACGATGTTGCCCTGGCGCCAGACCATCCGGAACTCCTCGGCACCGGCCATGTGCGAGATATCCGCGGCGCCGTTGCCCGCGGCGTTGATCAGATAGCGGCAGCGCACGTTGCCAGCGGGGGTCGCCAGCGTAAAGCGCGCGGCTCCGTCATCCGAGCCCGCGACTTCAATCTCCTCCACCGGCGCGGACCGCATAAACGTCACCCCGTTGGCGACGGCGTTCTCCAGCGCGGCGATGGCGACCTCAAACGGGTCGACAAACCCAGTCGAGGGGCACCACAACGCACACGTTGCATCGGCACTGGCGCGCGGCTCTAATTCGTGGATGCGGCCGGGTCCGACGATCGACAGCTCGGGCACACCGTTGACATGGCCGTTGCGCCGCAACTGCTCCAGATGCGCGCGGTCCTTGTCGTTAAAGCCCAATACCATCGATCCGGTGCGGCAGAACAGAAAGCCCAGCTCCTGCGCCCACGTACCGTACAACTCGCAACCACGGGCATTGACCTGCGCCTTTACGGTTCCCGGCGCCGGATCGTAGCCGGCGTGCACCAGGCCTCCGTTGGCCTTCGACGCGCCCAGGGCGATGTCGTTGGCCGCCTCGACCACGCAGATGGACAGGTCATATCGTGCGAGCTGCCGCGCGATGGCGCATCCCGTGATGCCCGCGCCGACAATCGCGATATCAAACGTTTCTGTCACAGTGCCTCCCAGACGAGTTGACAGGCCGTCAATAAGACTATCCTACGGTCCGCACATCCCCAGTGCGGCGGCAATGCGGCGAACAGCCCCGCAACACCCGCCAACGGCAGGCGAGGGGAGACCCGGTAACGTCGACAACCTCGTCTGCCGGCTACCACGTTGAAGTTTTGTCTCGATCTGTAACAGTAAGAGGGGAAATTTGGTCCCACCTGTTACAGATTGAGATGTTTGTGTCCGCGTCAGCCCCGCCTCTAGCCGTGGTCCCATATAAACAAACCCCGTGGTAAACTTGACCGGACTGTTAATATTCCGAAAGGTACCCGTAATGTCCAAGTACATCTCCGAGCTCATGTCACCGCAGCTTATGGGCGTCGTCTATGCCTTCGTTGGCTTTATCATCGCCCTGTATGTGCTGTCGGTCGTCTATGTGTTCATCGACGCTCGCCGCCGCGGCGCCAGCGCCTACGTGGCATGGGGCATCATCGCCCTCATCCCGTTTGTGGGCCTCATCGCCTACCTGGTCCTGCGCCCGCACTCCTATGCGTCCGACCGCGAGGAGCAGGAGCTGGACATGGCCCTGCGCGAGCGCCAGCTTGCCCAGTACGGCACCTGCCCGCAGTGCGGCGCGCCCATCGAGAAGGACTTCGTCGTCTGCCCGGTGTGCGACACTCAGGTTCGCAACGTCTGCCCCAGCTGCCATCGCCCGCTCGATGCGCACTGGAAGGTCTGCCCCTACTGCCGAACTCGCATCCAGTAACGCATCCATCGCCGGGCCGGCCGCAAGCTGCGGGCACGCCGCAGGCCACATGCGCACCCCGCCCACACGATGAAGCATGCGTAGAAAATCGCCCGCCGTGCCATTAAGGTGCGGCGGGCGCTTGTATACCAAGGCAACCTGCCTATAATGATGCAAGTCAAAAACGCCGAGCGCATCGCACGCACTTGCATCAGGCATCCGAGAGGAGAAAACATACCCATGAAGGCACTCTACAATGACGGTTCGGTGGCCGAGCTCCCGCAGGACGAGGTCACGCACGTCATCCGCCACTCCGCCGCGCACATCATGGCGCAGGCCATCAAGCGCCTGTACCCCGAGGCCGACTTTGCCTACGGCCCCGCGACCGACAACGGCTTCTACTACGACGTCGACCTGCCCGAGGGCGTCAAGATCAGCGAGGACGACTTCCCCGCGATCGAGGCCGAGATGAAGAAGATCGTCAAGGAGAACCTCAAGTTCACCGTGTACGAGAAGCCCCGCGCCGAGGCCATCGCCCTTATGGAGGAGCGCGGCGAGAAGTACAAGGTCGAGCACATCGGCGACCTGGACGACGACGCCCGCATCACCTTCTACCAGCAGGGCGACTACATTGACATGTGCGTCGGCCCCCACATCTGCTACACCAAGGCGCTGAAGGCCTTTAAGCTCACCGGCGTCTCGGGCGCCTACTGGAAGGGCGACAAGGACAACAAGATGCTTACCCGTATCAACGGCGTTGCCTTTGCCACCAAGGAAGAGCTTGACGAGCACATGCACATGCTGGAGGAGGCCAAGAAGCGCGACCACCGCAAGATCGGCCGCGAGATGGACCTCTTTATGATGCGCGACGAGGCCCCCGGCTTCCCGTTCTTCCTGCCCAACGGCATGATCCTTAAGAACACGCTGCTGGACTACTGGCGCGAGATCCACCACAAGGCCGGCTACGTGGAGATCTCCACGCCGCTTATCATGAACAAGCAGCTGTGGAAGACCTCGGGCCACTGGGACCACTACAAGGACAACATGTACTCCACCGTTATTGACGATGAAGAGTACTGCATTAAGCCCATGAACTGCCCGGGCGGCGTGCTGGTGTACGCCTCCAAGCCGCACTCTTACCGCGAGCTGCCTATCCGCGCCGGCGAGATTGGCCTGGTGCACCGCCACGAGCTGCGCGGCGCCCTGCACGGCCTGTTCCGCGTGCGCTGCTTTAACCAGGACGACGCCCACCTGTTTGTGCGTCCCGACCAGCTGACCGACGAGATCGTGGGTGTGGTTAACCTCATCGACTCCGTGTACCAGAAGTTTGGCTTTAAGTACCACGTTGAGCTTTCCACCCGCCCTGAGGACTCCATGGGTTCCGACGAGGACTGGGCGCGCGCCGAGGAGGGCCTGCGCACCGCTCTGGAGCAGCTGCACATGGACTACGAGGTCAACGAGGGCGACGGCGCCTTCTACGGCCCCAAGATTGACTTCCACCTGGAGGACTCGCTCGGCCGTACCTGGCAGTGCGGTACCGTCCAGCTCGACTTCCAGATGCCGCTCAACTTTGACCTGGAGTACGTGAACGCCGACGGCACCAAGAAGCGCCCCATCATGCTGCACCGCGTGTGCTTTGGCTCCATCGAGCGCTTCATCGGTATTCTGATCGAGCACTTTGCGGGCAAGTTCCCCACCTGGCTGGCCCCCGTGCAGGTCAAGGCGCTTCCCGTCTCTGAGAAGAGCCGCGACTACGCGCACGAGGTATGCGCCAAGCTGGAGGAGGCCGGCATTCGCGTGGTCTGCGACGATCGCGACGAGAAGATCGGCTACAAGATCCGCGAGGCCCGCAGCATCGACCGCGTGCCCTATATGCTTATCTTGGGCGAGAAGGAGGTCGAGGCCGGCAACATCTCCGTCCGCGATCGCTCCAACGAGACCGTTCAGATGAGCATTGACGAGTTTGTGGCCAAGGTGATCGAGGAGATCAATACCCGCGCCTAAGGCAAACTACACAACAATTAACAAAGGCGACCGTCCACAAAGGGCGGTCGCCTTTTTCATGCCGAAATAAGAAAATCCGCTGGTTGAGCGGCTTTTTTTGTTGCACAAAAAGGTACGCAATTATTTCGGCAAGAGAGCTGTTCTTGAATGCGGCTAGATAAGAATAAAGGTCATCGTATGCATGAGTCGCCATTTCGCTCACCTACACTTTCGGAAAGAGTTTTGCGTCGTTATTTCCGAGGCGTCGTTGGGCTCGCAATCGACTCTAGTGTGCAGCTGCTTCTCGACGTACTCCCTCATGTTCTGCCTCCACATGTAACTAATTGATTTGCTATGTGCCATTATGAATGGTATATAGCAAATCAATTAGTTACATTTAATGGAGCATTGCGAGCGTGGCGCGCGCAAAGAAGAGTCGTTGTATGGAGGCTTCCGGCAACGGCCTTTTGTACGTCCGTGACTGTTGGGTGCTATCGCGGATGACGTCATTGTTGCCTGCACTCTCGATCCAAGGATGTAATTACGGAAGTGCGGGGAAAATCGAGAACCTTCGAGCACAACGCGATTTTTAGCACCAAAACCGCAGTTCGCGGAAGCGAAAACTGGGGCCTGGTTAGCATTTCTTCGATTTTCCCCGCACTTCCGAATTTGACCCCTTGCCGCACCTTGATCACGTCTTCAAGTGGCTGGTTCATCGCTAATGGAGTTTTCTGCGGTGCTTGAATTGCGGTGTTGTGATTAGGGCAAAAGGCTCTTGGCTCCGGGGAGGCTCATCGCACGAAAATTCAAGTTGCTGCTGAAGTAGGGCTTGCTTCGGCAGCGCTAACAATAAGGGCGGCTCTGCTAGTCTCGGGAGACCGCGGCATTCGGCGGGCCTGCCGAATGCCGCGGTCAGTAGCGGTCAGTAGCGGTCAGTATATTCTTCGGAGCCGTTTCTCTGGGCTTCGGCGGACTTGCCAACTCGCGCTTGGGCACTACTCAGTAGATTAATCAGCAGTGCCCAGTAGATTACTCAGTAGTGCCCAGCAGGGGGAGGGCAGCAAACGCAATGGGCCTGTTTCCCGGCTAGGACCTGCAGCCTCAAACTTCGCTTGGCATCCTGTAGAACTGGTGCGGGTCTTTCGGGCTTTTCCCTACCCATTCCAACAGGCCTCGCCCGGCAAGGTCTTTCAGAGTCTTCGAGGCCGTTTTCCTACCGACATTGGACTCCCGCGCGAGGTCGGAGGTCGTGATTTTCCCCTGAGCGGCGGCAATTGCCATCGCTGCTCGTTCGCGCTCGCTGAGGAGCGGTCGGTTGTCGGCCGCGGTTCTCCTGAAGGCCGCTTTCTGTAACCCAGGACGCTCGAAGACGACGACGGTGCTGTTGACGGTCTGCTCGAAGCGGAACCTCACGCCGGCTGCCTCGCAGGCCTCCTTGATGCGCGGTATGCCCGTGCCGTACTGCTCGATGACGCCGGCGCGGAACAGGGTGCGCGCGATCGCGGGGTTTCGGAGGCCGAACTCGCTCGCGGTACCGTCTAGGTGCTCTTGCGGCGAGTCGCCCTCGGGGAACAGGCCCGGGCTCACGATCTGGACGGTGTCCATGAACACGTTGACCTCGACGGCGGTGCCGGTGGTGTAGTCGCGGTGGCACAGCGCGTTGGCAACCGCCTCGCGGATGGCCTCGGCCGGGATCTCGGGGATCTCCTTGCGGTACATGCCCGTCTCGCCGATGACGAACTCGCGCCTGATGTTCGACGTCACGAAGTACTCGGCGAAGTCGAGCAGCTTGAGCATGGTGCCGCACTCGCGGCGCAGGTCGAGGATCTTGGCCTTGGTGTTGCCGCCCAGAAGCCCCAGCTTCATCCTGGGGTAGGTGTCGGATCCCTCGCAGAACAGCTCCACCGCGGCGTTTCTTAGGCTGCCGTCGGGCGCGACGAGGTCGAGCCTTGCCAAGGTGTCCTCCACGCCGGCGAACCCGCCGCCCACGCGTCCGGCCCTGCCGCCGCGCGCGACGAAGTCACGCACCGCCTGCTCGTCGGCGTCGGAGACGGGCCTGCCGGACGGCAGCGAGTCCCACGGGCTACGGGCGCGCTCACGCTTGACGACCATGGCGCTCAGCTCCGAGGCCGACAGCGCTTTGTTCGAAGTCCCCACGCGGGTGAAGTAGCGTCCGTCGGCGGAGTAGGGGGCGTCGGCACCTGAGAAGGCAATTTTGATGTATCGCAGCCCATCATCGGCGTCGAGGCACTCGACCGTCGGGAACACCGCGGGCTCGATCTTGTCGGACACCCACGACGTCACCTGGCGCAGCGTTGCGTCGCTGACATCCTGGCCGATGACATCGCCGTTGTCCTTCACGCCGAAGTAGAGCTCGCCGCGGCCGTGCTTGTTCAGCATGGCGCTGATGGCTTGCAGTGCTTCTTTATGCTCGCCAGTGGACTTCTTGAACTCGACGGTTTCGCTCTCGCTGCCCAGGTTCATCCGCGCTGCCTTTCCCGTTCGTTGCTTGTCTCGTTGGATTATACCGTGGTCACCATGGGCGAAAACGTGGAAGCGCGCTTGCTTGCCTCTACCATGTTCTCATGCGCCTTAATGCCCTTTGTGAAGAATCGTCCCATTGGGAAACGGGTCCCTATGGAACGATTTTGGTATCAGGCATAGGGGGGCGCTATCGTGGATGTCGTCACCATTGCCTGCGCCCTCGATCCAGAGATGTAATTACAGAAGTGCGGGGAAAAATCGAAAACCTTCGAGCACAACGCGGTTTTTTTGTATCAAAACCGCAGGTCGCGGAAGCCTAAAACGGGGGTCTGGTCAGCATTCCTTTGGTTTTCCCCGCACTTCCGAATTTGGCCTCTCGCCACATCCCGATTACGTCTTAAAGTGGCGCAAAAAGCCGTGTGCTCTGCTTGATTTTGCTCAGGAATTATGCCTGAGGGGTAGTGGATTCGCCTTTCTCCGCCGTGCAGCGGCACGTGTAGGCCTCTCTGGCTCAGGCGCGAGTCGCTTCCCGTCTGAAAAAGTTCTTAAAACAGCTTTAAAGTTGCCTTTGGCCTACATTGACAGCGTACAATACGCATGTTTACCATGGCAGAAGCTAAATTTGGGGAGGGGGAGCGCACGGTGGAAGTGCTGGTTGTTGGCAATACCGCGTATGTCGATGACGACTTTTGTGCCAAGGCGTTTCCCGGTGACCATGTTCAGGTCGTGGCGGCCAACGAGGCGCGCCGCGACGGGTCGTCGCTCCATGCGTCTTGGAAAGAGCTGCTGCAGCACCTGGACCAGGCTTACGAATTCGACCGTGTGGTCTACCTCTCTACCTATCTCACGCCGCATACCGAGGCCGTTGGCGACATCGAGCTGCTGCGCTCCGTCTTTCGAGCTTGCATGGGTCGCCAGATTCAGCTGCTGTTTGTGACTGGTCCCATGGGAGCGGACGGTGCGGTGGACGTTGCGGGGCAAAACGGCAAGGGCATCATTGCCCGTGCGGCCAACGACCTGTGCCGCTACTATGCGGTCCGCGACGGCATTCAGGCCAAGATCTTGCGCGTGCCGTATCTGTACACCGCCTCGCCCACGCTGGAAGACCCGATTTTGACCCCGCTGTTCGAGGCGTGCTCGCAAGGCTCTGCTGTCATGAGGGCTGGGGCGGACTCACCGCTCGGTGCCCTCTGCGCCGAGGAGCTGGCCGTTCTGGTGCGTCGCATCTTCGACAGCTGGGATGCCACATTCGAGGAACTCGAGGTTCCGGATAGCTTTGCCCACACCGTGGGAGACCTGGGCGAGGCGCTCAAGGGCTTGTTCCCGGGGCTCGACATTACCTACGACGGGGACGCCGTCGTCTCCATTGCTCCGAGCGATACCGTCCGCACGCGCTACGGGTGGTTCCAGCGCTATGACGTGCTGCGCGATCTTTCGACCATACACGCCCGCTGGGAGCAGACCCTCGCGGGCAAGCGCCATCCGCTGCGTGCCGCCATCGACCGCATGCGCGGGCGGACACTGCCCATCAAATGCCTGGAGACCGCGCTGGCCTGGGTGCTCTTTGAGGGCCTGGAGCTGGTGTTTTCGCAGTCTGCTCAGCTTAACGTGCTCGACTACCGCCTGCTGTACGTGGTACTGATCGGCACGCTGTATGGGCTCGATTTTGGCCTGGTTGCGGCGCTGCTGGCGTCGGTGGGTTTGGCAGCCAGCTACTTTACTCAGTACGGCTATACCTTCCAGGGTCTGTTCTACGAGCCGTCCAACTGGCTGCCGTTTATTGCGTACTTTGTGGTGGGTGCCGTGTGCGGCTATGTGCAGCTGCGCAACAGCGAAGCCATTAGGGCGGAGCGCGATCAAAACGAGCTCGTGCGCAACCGCAATACGTTCCTTACGCAGCTCTACCACGACGCGATCGAGGACAAGCGCGCGTACAGGCGCCAGATCGTGGGTCGCCACGACAGCTTTGGCAAGATCTTTGCCGTGACGCAGGAGCTCGATGTGCTCAACCCGCGCGACATCTATCGCAAGTGCTGCGAGCTTCTGGGTGAGATCCTCGAGAACGATTCGGTGGCGATCTACCATGTTTCGGGCGGGGCATTTGCACGCCTGGTGGCAGCAAGTCCCGCGATTGCCGAAGATGCCGCACGCTCGCTCACGCTTGAGCAGCTTGCACCTCTTTTGGGCGACGGGGGTCAGTCGAACCTGTGGGTGAACCGCGAGCTGACGCCGGGGCTTCCCATGTTTGGATACACGATCGAGCGCGACGGGGAACCCGCCGTGCTGATCTTTGTGCGTCGTGCGGCCGAAAACCAAATGACCCTCTATTATCAAAACCTGTTCCGCATCTTGTGCGGGCTGGTTGAAAGCGCGCTGGGCCGTGCCTTTGACTACGAGGCGGTGGCGCAGGATAAACGCTGCGTTGACGGCACTTGCGTGCTCAAGCAGGCTGCCTTTGGCCAAGAGCTCGCGGCGGAGCAGGCGCTGGCAGATAGCAAGATGGGGAGTTTTTTGCTCCTGCGCGTGGTACCGGGCATGGAGCCTGTCGGCGAGCTGGTGGGCGCAATTGGGTCGGCAATCCGCGAGAGCGACGCGGCGGGCTTGGTCGACGGCAACGTGCTCTACCTGCTTATGCGCCAGGCAAAGGCGTGCGATCTGCCCATTATCCGCGAGCGTCTGAGCGCAAAGCAGATTGCGGTGGAGCCCGTCGACGGCGAGGACATCGTGGAGCTGCTGCAGCACATCTCTTACATCGGTGACGGTGAGGGGTGTGCCGCTTGATCTCGCTTGTCGTTGCTGCCGTCTTGCTGCTGATTCATGCGCTGGTTTGCCTGATGCTGTGGACGCTTATGAAGTTGGGCCTGCTGCCGGTGCGCGGACACATGCTGGCTGTGATAGTGCTGGTGCCGCTGTGGGGCCCGTTGCTGGTGGTTCTGCTATCGGTCCGCAGCGCGGTGTTTGGCGAGGGGCTGAAAGAGTCTGCGCTGGAGTCGCTGCGCTTTAATGACGACCTGCATCGCAGCATCCTGGTGCACGACCGTGACGCCGATGCGGGCGTGGTCCCGCTCGAGGAGGCGCTTATCGTCAACGACCCGGCACACCGGCGCCGCCTAATGCTCTCCATGCTCACCGAGGAGCCCGACGCGTACATGGCGCAGCTGCAGGCGGCTAAGCTTAACGACGACGTTGAGGTGGCGCACTATGCCGCGACGGCGGTGGCGCAGATCTCCAAGGAGTCCGACCTTAAACTGCAGCAGCTGGAGCGTGCCTTTAAGACGGACCCGAGCGCGCAAAACCTCAACGAATACTGTGATTTTCTTGGTGAATACTTGGGCTCGGGCTTGGCTGAGGGGCGTGTGGCTCAGATTCAGCGCCAACAGTACGCGCTCCTGCTTGCGCGTCGCTGCGAGCGCGAGGATACCCTTGAGCTGCGCATTCGATACGCGACGGCGCTGGCCGATGTCGGACAGATCGACGAGGCGCAGGCCGTGATCGACCAGCTGGTGCTCGACGTGCCCGAGGAGCAGGAGGTTTGGATGCTTTGCCTGCGCCTGGCCGTGATGCGCCGCGACGGTGACGAGGTCCACCGTGTGATCGATGCGATCGACAATCAGCATGTGTATTTGAGTGCCGCCAACCGCGAACAGTTGGCGTTTTGGCGCGACGGGGAGGAGGCCAGATGAGCGTGGTACAACATATCCGCGACCGTGCAGGCCGCTTTCGTTGGATGGGGCTGCTCGTAGTGTGGGCTGTTTTTATCGTCATGGCCGCCGTGCTGCTGATCGAACGCGCCGGCGTGCAGTACAGCGCTGGACAGCACAAGCTGGGCATGCTCGCTGCCAACGACGCGGTGCCGGCCTCCTCGGCAATCTTTGGCCAAAAGCCCACGTGCCTGGTCATTACCGATTCCGATCAAGCTGGCGTCGAGGACGTAAAGGAACAGTTCGACCAGATCCTGCTCGACATGAAGATCGCGCACCGCGACGTGGACCTTGCCCTGGATGGTGCGGATGCCATTCCCTCGCTGACCTCCTTCGATCGCGTGATTTTGCTCATGCCATCGCTCGACGGACTGGGTACGCATCTGACCGACATTATGAGTTGGGTGAGTGCCGGCGGTTCGCTTATGCTCGCCATGCCGCCGGATAACTCGAGCTATCTGCAAGTGATTGCCTCCAAGCTTGGCATTGAATCGGCCGGATATGACTATGTAAAAGCCGAAAGTATCGTTCCGAGTGAGGACTTTATGCTGGGCGGGGGAGAGCGCTACGAGCTCTCGGACCCCTTTGATTCGTCGCTTTCGGTATCGCTGCGCGAGACGGCTCGTGTGTGGGCTAAGACCGGCGATGCGGGCGCCCCGCTCATTTGGTCGAATGACTGCGGTAGCGGACGCACCGTGGTATGCAATATAGGTATCTATGACAAGGTCATGCGTGGGTTCTATGCTTCGGCCATAAGCTTGCTGGGTGATGCCACGGCCTATCCGGTCATCAACAGCACCGTGTTCTATTTGGACGACTTTCCCAGCCCCGTGCCCTCGGGCGATGGTAATTATATCAAGCGTGACTACGGCCTTTCCATTGCCGATTTTTACACCAAGGTCTGGTGGCCCGACCTGCAAAAGCTCGCGCAAAAATACGGCATTCGCTATACCGGCGTGATGATTGAAAACTACGAGGACGCGGTCAACCAGACCGAGCCCGCGCGCCAACCCGATACCACGCAGTTCCGCTATTTTGGCGGCATGCTGCTGCAGATGGGCGGAGAGCTGGGCTTTCACGGCTACAACCATCAGCCTCTGGCGCTCTGGGATACCGACTATGGTACGTTGTACGTCTACAAGACGTGGAAAAACAAGGAAACGCTCGTCGCATCGCTCAACGAGCTTATCGCCTTCCAAGATGAGGTGCTGCCCAACGCGCACGGCTCGGTTTACGTGCCGCCGTCAAATATCCTTTCGGCCCGTGCACGCAAGCTCATCGGCACCGACGTTCCGCGCATTAAGACCATTGCCAGTACGTATTTTGAGGATGGCACCGACCTGCCGTACGTGCAGGAGTTTGGCGTGGCGAGCGATGGCATTGTGGAGCAGCCACGTATTGTTTCGGGCGGCATGGTCCACGATTCCTATATGCGCCTGGCAGCCGTGTCCGAGCTCAACATGCACTACGTGAGTACGCATTTTATGCACCCGGACGACTTGCTCGACCCCGATCGTGGTGCCGAGGAGGGCTGGGAGGTCTACAAGGGCGGCCTGGTCGACTTCCTGGACTGGCTTACCAAATCCGCGCCCGATCTGCGGCACCAGACGGCGTCGGAGTGCTCCGGTGCCATCCAGCGCTTTTCGTCGGTTACGGTGAACGTGGATACAAGTGCAGATGCCTGGACGCTCAACCTGGGCAATTTCCACGACGAGGCGTGGCTCATGTTCCGCGCCAATAATGGCGAGCCGGGTGCGGTGACGGGTGGCGAACTGACGCATCTTACGGGCAATCTGTATCTGCTCAAGGCAAATGATAAGACCGTGACGATTGAGCGCAAGGAGGGCGGCGATAAATGAGAATCTGCTTGGTACTCGAGGGTTGCTACCCCTATGTGCACGGCGGCGTATCTACCTGGATGCATGGCTATATCCAGGCCATGCCCGAGCATGAGTTTGTGCTATGGGTGATCGGCGCGCATGCTGCCGACCGCGGCAAGTTTGTCTACGAGCTGCCCGTCAACGTGGTCGAGGTGCACGAGGTGTTCCTGGACGATGCCCTGCGGCTTTCGGGCGAGCAGCACGAAGCCAGTTTTGACGACCGCGAGCGCGAGGCGCTACGCCGCCTGGTGTCGCTCTCCAATCCTGATTGGGATGTTCTGTTCGATATTTTCCACCGCCGTCGCGTGCATCCGCTCTCGTTTTTGCAGAGCCGAACGTTTATGGACATCTTCCGCGACGTGTGCCTGGCAGAGTACCCCTACACGCCCTTTGCCGATGCATTCCACACCATGCGCTCCATGTTGCTGCCCGTGCTCTACCTGTTGGGCAGCGAGGTGCCG
Organism: Collinsella sp.; assembly: GCA_048205395.1. Taxonomy (GTDB): domain Bacteria; phylum Actinomycetota; class Coriobacteriia; order Coriobacteriales; family Coriobacteriaceae; genus Collinsella. The sequence continues at coordinate 13,459 of DBEWUK010000054.1, read as the reverse complement.
GTGGCCGATGTGTACCATGCCATCTCGACCGGCTACGGTGGCCTGCTCGCCTGCCTGGGCTCAAGCGTTCACCATGCGCCGGTGCTGTTGACCGAGCATGGCATCTACACCCGCGAGCGCGAGGAAGAGATCATTCGCGCCGATTGGGTGGTGCCGTCGTTCAAGGACCGCTGGATCCGCTTTTTCTACCTGCTTTCGGAGGAAATCTACCGCCGCGCCTTTCGCGTGACGAGTTTGTTCCATAACGCCCGCAAGACGCAGGTCGATATGGGCTGCGATGCGGACAAATGCCCGGTTATCCCCAACGGCATTCAGTTCGACCGCTTTAAGGATATTCCCTTAAAGCCCGATGACGGCTGGGTGGACATTGGCGCGGTGGTGCGCTTGGCGCCCATCAAGGACGTCAAGACAATGATTTATGCCTTCTTTGAGCTGCACGAGCGTCTGCCCAAGGTGCGCCTGCACATTATGGGCGGCGTGGACGACGAGGAGTACGGCGCCGAGTGCCACGCGCTGGTCGATACCCTGGGCGTGCGCGACCTGATCTTTACCGGCCGCGTCAACGTGGTCGAGTACATGGAAAAGCTCGACTTTACCATTTTGACGAGCATCTCCGAGGGCCAGCCGCTCAGTGTGCTGGAGTCGCTTGCAGCGCGCCGTCCCTGCGTGACGACCGAGGTGGGCTGCTGCCGCGAGCTGCTCGAAGGCGCCCCGGGTGACGACTTTGGCGTGGCGGGTTTTGTGACGCCGCCCATGTACCGCAAGGGCTTGGCCGATTCCATGGAGCGCATGTGCGTGAGTCGCGCCCGTCGCATTGAGATGGGGGACCGCGGCCAGCGTCGCGTTGCCACGTACTTCTTGCACGAGCAGATGCTCGCCAACTATCGCGCACTGTACGACGAGACGGCGCAAGCGTTTGACCTGCCCAGAGAGGGGGAGTAGCCGGTGGCCGGAATCGGTTTTGAGCTTAAGCGCCTGTTTAGGCGCAAGGGCCTTTTTGCCACGATGCGCGCTTACGGCTACGCCGGCATTGTGTGCACGGGTCCCATGCTGTTGGGCGTGCTGCTCCAGGTGGGTATCTTGGTGCTGTGCGGTCTGTGGGGCGTAGGGCGTGCCAACCAGGATCTGCTGGTGTGCATGGTGACCTACACACTGCTGGCCTCGCTTTTGCTCACGAGCTTTTTCTCCATGCCGGTCACGCGCTTTTTGGCCGATATGCTTTTTGCCGAGCGCGAGGATGAGATCCTACCTTCGTTTTGGGGCTCCAACGCCATTATGCTCGTTGCGGGCACGGTGCTCTACGGCGTCTTTTTGCTGTTCTCGGGCGCCACGCTGCTGCAGGGGCTGCTGTGCCTGTGGCTGTTCAACATTATGATCGTCAACTGGAACGGCATGAGTTACCTCACGGCCATCAAGGATTACCGCGGTATCCTGTGCAGCTTTGCGGCTGCCATTGGCGTGGCGTGCCTGTGCGCCCTGGCCGCGTTGGCGCTGGGACTGCCGCCGGTCGAGGGCCTGTTGGCATCAATTGCTCTGGGCTACGGCGTCATGCTCGCCTGGGACGTGGTGCTGCTGTACCGGTATTTTCCGCAGAGCGATCGCAGCCCCTGGCTCTATTTACGGTGGCTTGATCAGTTTATGCCGCTGGCGCTCACGGGCTTGTTTACCAACCTGGGCCTCTTTGCGCACTTGGTGATAATATGGGCCGGTCCCATTGGTGTGCAGGTCAAGGGCTTGTTTTATGGTGCGCCCTACCACGATGTGCCGGCGCTCATCGCGTTTTTGACGATCCTGGTCACGTCCGTCAACTTTGTGGTCTCGGTCGAGGTCAATTTCTATCCGCGCTACCGCGACTACTACAGCCTGTTCAATGACGGCGGCGTGGTAGGCGACATTGTGGTGGCCGAGGAGGAGATGCTCTCCACCCTTAACAGCGAACTGCGCTTTTGTGCGCTCAAACAGCTGTTTGTGACGGCGGCGGTCATCTCGCTCGAGACCACGGTGCTGTCGGTCCTACCGTTGGGCTTTAACAACCTTATGCACGGGTATTTTCGCACGCTGTGCGTGGGCTATGGCCTGTATGCCGTGGGCAATACGGTGATGCTCATCTTGCTGTACTTTACCGACTATAAGGGGGCCGTGCTGGCTTCGGGGCTGTTTGCGGGCGTTGCCGGGCTGGCGACTGCGGTGTCGTTGCTTTTGCCGCAGCAGTTTTACGGCTTTGGCTTTTTGTTGGGTGCAGCGGTGTTTTTTATCGTGGCGCTGCTGCGGCTCGATACCTATACCGCCAACTTGCCGTATCGTATCCTGAGCCAGCAGCCTATTGTGGCGACCGACAAAACGGGTTGCTTTACACACCTGGGCCGCTTGCTCGACCGTGCCGAGCAGCGCTATGAGGAAGGTCGCCATAAGGGTGAGCCACATGGTGCGTTTGAGCGCGCTGTAGTTCACGTGTATCGCAACCATTGGGGAGGTTCTGATGACCGATAGAATGATGTCCCGCCGTCGCCTGTTTGAGGCGGCTGCCGGTGCGCTGTTGCTTTCGGGCTGCTCGGTGCAGGAAGACTCCTCGACCAACAAGGTCAAAAAGCAGGACAAGATTAAAAAGGCCGAGTCCTCGGACGGGACTAAGCACCTGCGCGATAAGGACGAGCTGTACGAGGTCTACGACGACTCGGGTATTGTGACCATGTACCTGACGGTCTCGCGCGGTAACAGCTCCGAGAACACCGACCACAGCTGGGCCGAGATCAACACGTACTCGGTGTATGATTACGCCGACATGGGCGTGACGCGCTATCAGGTTATGGGCCTGCTGCAGGCGGGCGACGAAGACGGCCCGGTGGCCGGCGAGGTTGGCTATGGCGAGGAAGCGCCCAATGCCACCGTGCAGGTGCGCGGCCAGACGTCGAGCATGAACTCGCAAAAGAATTACAAGGTGGAGCTCAAAAAGGGCAAGGGTACCTGGCGCCAACAGCGCGCGATTGCGCTCAACAAGCATATGGGCGAGGGTATGCGTTTTCGCAACAAGATGGCCTACGACCTTATCCGTGGGATTCCCCAGATGATGGGCCTGCGCACGCAGTTTGTGCATCTGTGGGTGTGCGACCAGACCGAAAAGACCAACGACACCTTTGAGGACTACGGCCTGTTTACGCAGGTGGAGCAGCTTAACAAGACGGCGCTTAAGGCACATGGCCTGGATAAGAGCGGGCACCTGTACAAGGTGAACAGCTTCGATTTCCATCGCTACGAGGACACCATTAAGCTGGCGGATGACCCCGACTATAACCAGACGGCGTTTGAGGGCATGCTCGAGATTAAGGGCGATTCGGACCACACCAAGCTCATCGAGATGCTCGATGCGCTCAACGATGAGTCGCAAAAGATCGATGACGTGCTCGATACCTACTTTGATACCGAGAATCTGGTCTATTGGCTGGCGTTTCAGATCCTGACGGGCAACTGCGATACGCAGAACCGTAACTGCTATCTGTACAGCCCGCTCAACTCAAACACCTGGTACTTTTTGGATTGGGATAACGACGGCATGCTGCGTAAGCTGGAGCTTTCTCTTACCGGGTTTTCGGACTACGCGAGTTGGGAGCGCGGTGCAAGCAACTACTGGGGCAACGTGCTGTTTAACCGCGCGTTGCGCAGCAAGTCGTTCCGCAGCGAACTCGACCGTGCCGTCAAGGACTTGCGCTCGTATTTGACCGAGACTCGCCTGGCCAAGATGATCAAGCACTACCGCGAGGTGACTGAATCTCTGGTCTTTGCTTCGCCCGATATCGACAATCTGCCTGTCACCAAGGACCAATACGAGCAGATCGCCGCGGCGATTCCCTCCGAGATCGAGGAGAACTACAAGAGCTTTCGCGAGAGTTTTAAAAAGCCCATGCCGTTCTACATCGGCGTGCCGCAGATCGATAACGGTAAGCTTCGTATTAATTGGGATGCGTCCTACGACTTTGAGGCGCGCGACATTCGCTACACCGTGGAGCTTGCGCGCGACTATGCTATTGGCGATGTGGTCTTTAAGGCCGAGGACGTGCTGCTTCCCGAGGTGACCTGCGATGCGCCCGATACCGGCCAGTATTTTGTGCGCGTGCGTGCCACCAACTCCGATGGCTATACGCAAGATGCGTTTGACTACTATGTGACCGATGACGGCAAGCACTACGGCATGAAGTGCTTTTACGTACAAGGCGGCGGTAAGGTCGTGGAGGATACGTATGAGGAGGGCTAGCGCTCTGCTTGAGCGCTTGGCGGCCCCGCCTGTGCGTGCCACGCAGGAGCGTTACCGCCACGAGCTCAAATATCTCATTAACGAGGGCGAGCACACCGCACTTGCCTGTCGCATGGCGCCGGTGTTTAAGCTGGACAAGCATGCGCGGGCGGGCGGTTACACCATTCGCAGCCTGTACTTTGACGACTACTGCAACTCGGCCTACGAGGAAAAAGACGCCGGTATTCTCATGCGCAAAAAGTATCGCGTGCGCATCTATAACGGCAGCGACAAGGTGATTAAGCTCGAGCGCAAAAAGAAGTACGGCAGCTGGATCTACAAGGAGGACGCGCCGCTCACGCGCGACGAGTTTGAGCAGATCTTGGCCGGAGACTACGACTTTTTGCTGAGGAGCCCGCACCAACTCTGCCGCGAGTTCTACATCGAGTGCATCTGTAACATGATGCGCCCGCGGACCATCGTGGATTACGAGCGCGAGCCGTGGGTGATGGACGAGGGCACCGTTCGCATCACGTTTGACATGAACGTGCGTGCCGCGGTGGGAAGCTTCGATATCTTTGACGCGACGCTGCCCGCGCTGCCGGTCCTGGAGCCCGGCAAGCTGGTGATGGAGGTCAAGTTTACCGAGTTTTGTTCGCAGCTGGTGCGCGATATGGTGCCGCCGGGCGCGGCCGAGCTTACGGCGGTCTCCAAGTACTGCCTGTGTTACGAAAAGACCGCCTACCTGCGCGGATTTAATTACTGGGAATCGGATTTTGAGAACCGAGGGGATATTTAGACCATGAGCACCAGGGACTTTTTTAAGAACTCCGTTTTGGAGGCGTTTGGCCAGGTCGACCCTGCCAAGATCGGCCTGTCGCTGCTCGTGGCGCTCGCCATGGGCATCCTGATCTATTACGTCTACAAGCGCTTTTTTACCGGCGTGGTGTATTCGCGTAGCTTTGCCGTGACGCTTGTGGGCATGTGCGTGCTCACCTGCATGGTTACGCTCGCGATCTCGACGAACGTGGTCATCTCGCTCGGTATGGTCGGTGCTCTGTCCATCGTCCGCTATCGTACGGCGGTCAAGGACCCGCTCGACCTGCTGTATCTGTTTTGGTCCATTACCACGGGCATTACGGCGGGAGCCGGCATGTATGCGCTCGTGGCGCTCACGGCAGTTGTGATCGTGGTGATGATCGCCGGCTTTGCGAGCCACCAGGACAAGGCGCGCGTGTACATGATGGTCATCCACTACACGGGTCAGACCACCGGCGACGATATCGTGCGTGCATTTGGGCGCACCAAGTTCACCGTCAAGTCCAAGACGATGCGCGGCGACAAAGTCGAGATGGCCGTCGAGCTGTTCTCGGACGGTGTGGATATGCCCTATGCCGACGCCATCCGCGCGCTCGATGGCGTTGAGGACCTGACCCTCATCCAGTACAACGGCGAGTATCATGGATAACTATGTTCCGGCGTTCGTTAGAACGCCGGACCGCTCGACGCTGCGCGGGCATCTGCCGGGCGATCTGCCGCTCAAACCGTCGCTCACGTACATAAGTACGCTTCGCTCCTCTTTCGCCGCACCTCGCCACGGCAGCTGCCCGCTCGCTGACGTTTGTTCGACCAGGAATTCTATTTATTCAATTTGCTGGCAAGGCAGCTATCATGGTGCCTGTGAATTCGTTGTCAGGGGTACTCGTGGTAAAGATGAAAGATGTGGCCGAGCTGGCGGGCGTTTCGAGCGCCGCCGTCTCGCGCTACCTCAACGGTGGATATATCTCGGCCGTTAAGGCCAATCGCATTAAGCAGGCGATTGAGTTGACCGGATACGTGCGGTCCAGCCAGGCTCGCGCGCTGCGCACCGGCTCTACCAAGCTTATCGGCGTCATCGTGCCTAAGATCAACTCGGAATCCGTGAGCCGCATTACGGCGGGCATCGGGCAGGTGCTTGGCCGCCGCGGGTACCAGATGTTGCTTGCCAACACCGACAACGCGGCCGATCGTGAGCTCGAATACCTCGATTTATTCCAAAACCATCCGGTCGATGGCATTGTGCTGGTGGCAACTATGATTACCGATGAGCACCGTCGGGCGATTGAGTCGTGCCGCGTGCCCATCGTGCTGATCGGCCAGAATGTTGAGGGCACGGCTTGCGTCTATCACGACGATTACGAAGCTGCTTTTGAGCTGGGCCATGCGCTTGCAGCCCGCGTGGACGGCAAGATTGCCTACATTGGGGTTACCGAGGAGGACCGCGCGGCCGGTTATGACCGCCGTCGCGGTTTTGAGGCCGGCCTGCGCGCCGCGGGTAACCCGCTCGATGCCGCCTTGATTCGCCTGGGCTCGTTTACGCTCGACTCGGGCTATGGTGCGGCGCGTGAGCTGCTTTCCGTCGCTCCCGATGTTTCGTTTATCGCCTGCGCGACCGATACCATGGCGGCGGGCGCGCTGCGTGCCATCGATGAGGTTCGCGGCATGGGCGAGGGCATAAACCGCGTGAGCGGTTTTGGCGACAATGCGTTTTTGCGCGCGCTGACGGGCGGCATTCCCACCGTGCATTATGGTTACCTGACCAGTGGCGTCGAGGCGACCAATATGTTGCTCAACACGCTCGATGGCGTGGAGGGGGAGCGCGGTCTAAAGACGCTCAAGCTCGGCCATCAGCTTATGAATGTCTAGATTTTGGGCACGTCTGCCTGCCTCTGAGTCGCCTGTTTTTGCCTTAAAACTACCTTTCGCCGGCTTTTTCCTACCGTTTACCCTACTATGAAAACGATTACAGACATATGAAACTGAAAACGATTACAGTGTAAGTGTCAAAGATGGCCGGGTGCACATGCGCCCGTTGGAGGAAAGGGAAGTCATGGACTACCGCAAATCAGCCCAAGAGGTGCTCGACAACATCGGTGGCGCCGACAACGTTGTTTCGGCCGCGCACTGCGCCACGCGTCTGCGCCTGGTGATTGCCGATAACGCCAAGGTCGACAAGGAGGCCCTTGAGAATATCGACGGTGCCAAGGGCGTCTTTGAGGCCCAGGGCCAGCTCCAGATTATTTTTGGCACTGGCACCGTCAACAAGGTCTACGACGAGTTCATTGCGCTCAGCGGCGTCGAGGCTGCCACCAAGGCCGAGGTCAAGGAGGCCGCGGCGCAGCAGCAAAACATCTTTATGCGTGCCATTAAGGTGCTCGGCGACGTCTTTGTCCCCATCATCCCCGCCATCGTGGCTTCGGGCCTGCTGCTGGGCATTATGAGCGCCCTCAACTTTATGGCCTCCAACGGATTTATCGCTCTCGACACCAATAACTTTATTTATAAGATTGCCGACCTGGTCTCGGGCACGTCCTTTGGCATTCTGCAGATCCTGATCGGTTACTCCGCGGCTAAGGCCTTTGGCGCCAACCCGTACCTGGGCGCCGTCGTCGGCGGTGCATTCATCAACTCCTCGCTGCAGAGCGCCTACACGGTTGCCTCCGAGGGCGTGCAGACCATGGTCACCGTCATTCCCGGTGTGTACAGCTTTGAGTGGGTCGGCTATCAGGGCCACGTGATCCCCATCGTTATCGCCTGCGCCATCCTCGCTTTCTTGGAGAAGCGTCTCCACAAGGTTGTCCCCGAGATGTTCGACCTCTTTGTGACCCCGCTCGTCTCCGTGTTCGTGACCGTGCTCGTAACGCTCGTTGCCGTCGGTCCCATCTTTGTCTGGGCTGAGAACGCCATCCTCGGTCTGATTCAGACCCTGCTGACCCTGCCCTTCGGCATCGGTTCCTTTATCGTCGGCCTGTTCTATGCCCCCACGGTCGTTACCGGTATCCACCAGATGTACACCGCCATCGATCTGGGCCAGCTCGCCCAGTACGGCGTGACCTATTGGCTGCCCATCGCCAGTGCCGCCAACATCGCTCAGGGTGGTGCCGCGCTCGCCGTTGCCTTTAAGACTCGCGATGCCAAGATCAAGGGCCTGGCGCTTCCTTCGGCTCTGTCCGCCTTCATGGGCATTACCGAGCCGGCCATCTTTGGTGTGAACCTGCGCTTCTTTAAGCCCTTCATCGCCGGCTGCGTCGGCGGCGGTTGCGGTGCCCTGGTCTGCGCGCTCACCTCGCTTGCCGCTTCCGGCACGGGTGTTACCGGTATCTTTGGTATCCTGCTGTGCCTGGCCCAGCCCGTGCAGTACGCGATCATGTTTGCGGTCGCCGCGCTGGTTTCCTTTGCCGTCTCGTTTGTCCTGTACAAGGACGAGCCCAAGGCTTCCGAGCAGGCGTAGGATTCGCGTAGATATAACGCCCGCAGGCTCCATCCTGTGGGCGTTTTCTTTATCTGGAACCCTTGATTTGAGCGTTCGTTGATTTAATTCGATTGGATACCGACATGTCTAATGCACTTCAGCGCGATCTTGCCAAGCTCGTTGCCAACATGGATGCGGCGGCTGCCGAGCGTGGCCACGGGCCCTATGCTCAGCATTTTCACATCATGCCGCCGGCGGGCTGGCTCAACGACCCCAACGGTCTTTGCCAGGCAGATGGCGTGTTTCACGCGTACTTTCAGTATGCCCCGTTTGATGTGAACGGCGGCGTCAAGATGTGGGGCCATGCCACAAGCCGCGACCTTATGACGTGGGACTACGTTGGCGCCCCGCTGCTGCCCGACGAGCCGTTCGATTGCCACGGTGTGTATTCGGGCTCCGCGCTTGCCGAGGACGGTCGCATTCGCGTGTTGTACACGGGCAACGTTAAGCTTTCCGATTCAGACGGCACGTACGACTACGTCAACACCGGCCGTCGCGCCGACACCGTGTTTGTCGAGAGTGTCGATGGACAGACGTTCAGCCAAAAGCGCGTGGTGCTGGCGTCCGAGGATTATCCCGAGGATTTGACCTGCCACGTGCGTGACCCCAAGGTGTGGCGCGATGATGATGGGCGTTACCACATGGTGCTGGGCGCGCGTCGTCGCGAGGACGGGCCGCATGTCGAGAGTCGTTTTTGTGCGATGCACGGCGAGGGTGCCGGGCGCGATGTGGGCGAGATCCTGGTGTATGGCTCGGCTGACATGCTGAGCTGGCAGCTCGAGAGCCGTGTGTCTACGCCCGAGCGTTTTGGGTTTATGTGGGAATGCCCCGGCTATATCGAGCTCGATGCGAATGGCGATACCGCTGCATATTTGTCGTTCTCGCCCCAGGGCCTTGAGGGCGGCCGTTGGGACCGCGGCAACGTGTACGCCGCGGGCTACATGCCTGTAACGGGCGACATTACGGGTGGTAATGACGCTTATGAGCTGGGCGAGTTCCGCCTGTGGGACGCCGGCTTTGACTTCTATGCTCCGCAGGAGTTTGCGTCCGAGGATGGTCGCCACATTCTGATCGGCTGGATGGGCATGCCCGATGAGCCGACCTATGGCAACGACCCCACCGTGGCGTGCGGCTGGCAGCACTGCATGACGGTGCCGCGTGAGCTTGCAGCCGGTGCCGACGGCGTGGTGCTGCAGCAGCCGGCGCGCGAGATTGAGCACCATTATGCCTCGGTGCGTGTGGGGGCGGGCTCGTTGGAGGTTGTCGGCGATACCTGCTTTGACGTTGTTGCCGACGGTGTCGACGGCGCGTTTACCGCGACCGTTGATGGCGAGCTGAACCTGGCATTTGTGCCCGCCGAGGGCGAACTGCCCTCGCGTTTTGAGATGCGATTTACCGATGAGGGTCGCGCTTCTGCCGGCTGCGGTCGCACGGTGCGCTGGGAGCCCGTCGACGAGGTGCGCAACGTGCGCATTGTTGGCGATGTCTCGTCGGTCGAGGTGTTTGTGAATGATGGCGCGCTCGTGTTTTCGACGCGCATCTATCCCGAGGCCTATGGCGTGACCGTTGACGCTCCGGGTGCGTGCGTTAACTATCACATGCTCATCGTCTAGGAGAATCGTCGCATATCGGCGCTATACTGCAGCCGTTGCCCACGATGCGGGGAACACCCGCATCGTGGGTTTATGTTATGAAGGGACGGTGTCGTATGGGCGTACAGCAGCTAGAAGAGGCCTGGGCTTTGAGGGCCGGCGCCCGTGAGGCGTTGTTGCTTGCGGCCTCGCATGTGCCGGCGGCGTTGTCGCTGTTGGGGATTGTGCGCCCCGGTGACCGCCTGGTTGCGTTTGCCGATGACTTTGCCGATGCGTTTGCGCGCAGCTTTGATGGCTGCGATGTCGCGCTGGTGGGCTCGCCAGCCGTCGAGGCGTTTGTCGCCGCGTCCGAGAACTTTGATGCTTCGCTTGATGCTGAGGGGCCGCACCTATGGTGGTTTGTGAACTCCATCGGCGGGTTTGGTCTGCGTGTGCCTGACCTTCGCGCTCTGAGCCGCTCGGCGCGTGGGGCTCATGCGCTGCTGGTTGTGGACAACACTGTGGCGTCGGCTTTTGGCTGCGATCCACTGCGTTTGGGTGCCGTCCTGTCGCTTGAGGCGCTCGATCGCGTGTGCGCCGGCAAGGCTCCGCGCAAGCTCGTTGCCGCTTCGGTGGCGCGCTCGCAGCTCAAGCGCCATCGTGTGGATGCTGCTGCCGAGTGCGCGCACGTATTGTTTGCAGGCTGCGGTGCGTCGGCGCTCGACCTTTCTGCCGAGGAGACCGACGTGCTGGAGCGTGGGCTTTCCTCGCTTAACGCCCGCATGCAGGCGCATTTCGACCGCGCCCGTGCGCTGGCCGAGTACCTGGCCGCCAACGAGATGGTGCGCAACGTGCGCTATCCCGGGCTGACCTCGCATCCCGACCATGCCATCGCGACCGGCATCCTGGAGCACGGTTTTGGCCCGGCAGTAGAGTTTGACTTGATGGACTGCACCGCGGGCGAATTCTTCAGCATACTGCCGGACGAATTCCGCACATCGCCCGCCGGCGGCGCAACGACGCGCCTTTCGGCCCCACGCGGCAAGCAGGGGAGCACCATCCGCCTCTTCGCTGGCACCGACAATCCCCTGGTCGTAGCGTCCGTCCTAGACAACGCCCTCCGCAAATCAGCTACTTTTTGATGCTGGCGATGAGGTCGTTTGCTTTGGTGGCGATGACGTTGTTGATGTCGGCCTGCAGCTCCTCGTAGACCGCTATGGCTCGCTCGCCGGCGGGGGTCAGGGTGGACCCTCGGGCGCCGTCGCGCTCGATGAGCTTGCAGCCCAGCTGACCTTCGGCCTCGTTTACAATGCGCCAGGCCTTGGAATACGCCATGCCCATGCTCTTGGCGGCGCGGTTGAGCGAGTGCTCGCGGGCAATACCCTGCAGCAGCAAGACGCAGCCGTGGCCGAACACGCCCGGCAGATCCTTGTCGCACGCTTGAATGACCAACTTTGCCGTCGTCTTGTACTCCATGTGCTCCACGTCTCCCCGCTAAAGTGTTTGCTGGGCAAACGCATAGCCTGCGTCAAACCCTCGTGTGCTCTTCTTAAATCATGCATTGTAGCAGTCAAAGTGCGTTAAGATACTTCCCCAGTATTGGGCGCCCAAGGTTGGGCTGGGTCCTACGAGGCCTGCAGCCGACCGGTCGCATGGAAAAAGGAGAAACATGGCTACGTTCTTTCCCGGTGAGTCCCACACGTTTTCGGAGTATCTGCTGGTCCCTGGTTACTCGTCCTCGCAGTGCATCCCCAACAACGTCTCTCTTAAGACGCCGCTGACCCGCTTTAAGCGCGGTGAGAAGCCGGCAATCACCCTGAACATCCCCATGGTTTCCGCCATCATGCAGTCCGTCTCGGGCGTCGATATGGGTGTCGCGCTCGCTACCGAGGGTGGCCTGTCCTTCATTTACGGTTCCCAGAGCGCCGAGTCCGAGGCCGCTATGGTCAAGGCCGTCAAGGATCACAAGGCCGGTTTCGTTCAGTCCGATTCCACGCTGACCCCCGACATGACCATGGAGCAGGTCATCGAGCTTAAGGAGAAGACCGGCCACTCCACCATGCCGGTCACCGACGACGGCACTCCCAAGGGTAAGCTCCTGGGCATCGTCACCAGCCGTGACTATCGCCCCAGTCGTGATGACCACCAGACGAAGGTCTCCGAGTTCATGACCCCGCGTGAGCAGCTCATCGTGGGCGACAAGAACATCAGCCTCAAGGTCGCCAACGACGTCATCTGGGACAACAAGCTCAACGCCCTGCCGATCGTCGACGACAACGATCACCTTATGGGCATCGTCTTCCGCAAGGACTACGACAGCCACAAGACCAACCCCAACGAGCTGCTCGATAACGACAAGCGCTACATGGTCGGCGCTGGTATCAACACCCGCGACTATGCCGAGCGCGTGCCGCTGCTTATCGAGGCCGGTGCTGACGTTCTGTGCATCGATTCCTCCGAGGGCTTCAGCGAGTGGCAGAAGCGCACCATCGAGTGGATCCGCGCCAACTACGGCGAGGACGTCAAGGTCGGCGCCGGTAACGTCGTCGACGCCGAGGGCTTCCGCTTCCTGGCAGACTGCGGTGCCGACTTCATCAAGGTCGGTATCGGCGGTGGCTCCATCTGCATCACCCGCGAGACCAAGGGTATCGGCCGTGGCCAGGCTACCGCGCTGATCGACGTCTGCCGCGCTCGCGACGAGTATTACGAGGAGACCGGCGTCTACGTGCCCGTGTGCTCCGACGGCGGTATCGTCTACGACTACCACATGACGCTCGCCCTTGCCATGGGTGCCGACTTTATGATGCTGGGCCGTTACTTCGCTCGCTTCGACGAGAGCCCGACCGAGCGCGTCAACGTCAACGGTCAGTATATGAAGGAGTACTGGGGCGAGGGTTCTGCGCGTGCCCGCAACTGGCAGCGCTACGACCTGGGCGGCGCCGCGAAGCTCAGCTTCGTCGAGGGCGTTGACTCCTACGTTCCCTACGCCGGTTCCCTCAAGGACGGTGTGGGTGGCACGCTCTACAAGGTTAAGTCCACGATGTGCAACTGCGGCGCCCTCTCGATCCCCGAGCTCCAGGAAAAGGCACGCCTAACGCTGGTCAGCTCGACCTCGATCGTTGAAGGCGGCGCCCACGACGTAGTCGTCAAGGACTCCCAGCAAAGCGTCAGCTACCGCTAAGCGGCTTTCCCAAGCACCGCACCTTGCCGTTCAAACCGTCGCTCGCGTACCAAAGTACGCGTCGCTCCTCTTTCACGGCAATCTGCGGCACTTGGAAAACCCGTTCGTGCTAGAACGAGTTTCAGACAAAGGTTGATTCCCAACCACGTTATTTAGATAAAGCGAGATGCCTGCAAGTCGCAGGCATC
>DBEWUK010000052.1:0-12169 GCA_048205395.1 Collinsella sp. | reverse complement strand
CGGTTTTCCGGGGATGTCTCGCGCCATCCCCGCACCCCTGCGCGCCCCGAGGCTGCTGCCCCTTGGAACCTTGCTTAAGGAAACTCGAGGGTGCGTGACGAGTTTTGGGATTTATGCGTTTGCCGTCGATGGGCTCCTGTCCGGCATATACACGCTCTGACCCGGAATCCGGTGGCGGGGGGCTATTTCGTGGCGCCGCAGCCCGAGCACTTGTACCCGGTGGTCACGGTCTCGTCCCATGCCGCACTTACCTGAACCTGTTCGTTGTAAGCATCGGAAACCTTTACCTGTTCGTCATAAGCCGCCTGCACAGTACGAGTTTCTGAATGACAAGAACCACAGTTACCGCCATTAAGCAACGAGTTCTTAATATGAGCAGCTTCGTTCCCGGTAATATCCGCACCGCAGTTATTGCAAATGCTGACATACTTCACAACCGCATCGTGGTGGACGGTCTTGTACTGCGCATCGTGGTGGACGGTCTTGTACTGCGCGTCGTGATGGACGGTCTTGGTCTGGGCAACCCAGTTGTGCCGATGGGAGACGGCTCCCTGCGCGGAGGAGTTTCCCGATCCTGATCCGCCGGAGTCCTTACCGCTCTTCCCGGACGACGGGACGTTCGAGCCGTTACCCGTCGTCCTACTCTCGTTCGCAGCGGCTTCCCCAGCCTGGGCGTCTTCGGTCGTCGGTCCGGAGACTTCGTTCATGTCGCCTCGCGCGACGGAGCTCGTCTCATTGTCTTCTTCGGTTGTTCCCGCGGCTTCTCCCTGCATGGACGCAGCCGAATTGCCTTCGTCTTTATTTCCCATGGGCATGGCGTGCGGCCAGGCGAGAGCGAGGATTGCGGCGAGCAGGACGGCCGCCGTCGCTATCGCCTTCCTCTTCGACTTCGCTTGCGTGATGATTGCCGCCACGAGTCGCCTGTTTCCGCATGGTTCGGTGCCCCTGTCGCGCCTACTCTCCATTGACGAACACCACCGCGCTCCACTCGGAGGAAAGGGTTAGCGTGAGGGAGCCCCTGCGGTCGGACAGCTTAAAGTTTGTCGCCTCGCCCCCGACGGTCATCGTCCCCTCGTAGATTAAGGGTCGCGGCGACGATCCGTCCGAGCTCACCCACTGGGAGGTCACGTCGAGCTCGTATTCGCCGGAATGGTCCGAGGCGAGCCATGAGCTCTCGCGCGGGGCGTCGGTGTAAGAGCCCTTCCTCTGGTATTCGCCCTTCGTGAATGCGAGCGAGCCGTCGTCGAACGAGAGCGTCTCTGCGACGGTTTGGGTCGAGGGCGGGTTCTTCACCGACCAGGTGGCACTCTCCAGTGTGTCTCTCACCCTGTCGGGCGTGGCCGCCGTGTATTCGTCGTAGTAGGACTTTGCCGCCGACTCGTCCTCGAAGTACCTCTCGCCGTAGTCTTCGCACCCCGAGGGCACGTAGCTCCCGTCGTCCTGCCTCACGAGCGTAACGGTGCCTAGCTGCGAGGAGGACAGAACCACATCGTCGCCCTCGGCTTCCCAATCGCCGCTGAGCTCCTGGGAGCCGACATAGTGCCAGGTGCTCTCTTCGAACTTGATCGTCGACGCGGATCCGGGCTTGTTCGCGCACACCTTGCCAAGGGCCACGCTGCCGCAAACCGAGTAGTAGTAGAGGGTCTTGCCGCTGATGCTGCTCTTGCCGCACCCGGCGAGCCCGAGCGAGCCCATGACGGCGAGGGGTCCCGCTGCGAGAAACGCCCTCCTAGAGATTTCAATGTTCATCGTGCTTCCTCCCAGATTGAAATCCTCTGATTCCCGTATTGTATTTCAAATTGTCACTTATATAGGTGTGACTTATATAGAACAGGGCCGAATCATTGACACCGACGGTAAGGAGGTGCCGATGACTCAACTGGGCCCCAAGATGCGCGTGGGGCTTCGCGTCAAGGAATTGAGGGCCGGGCTCGGCGTGAGCCAAGAGGCCTTCGCATATTCCATCGAGATGTCGCGCACCTATTTCGCCGAAGTCGAGACCGGCAAGCGCAACGTCTCCATCGAGAATATCGAGCGCATCGCAGGCGGGCTCGGCGTCTCCTTGAGAGAGTTTTTCGATTCAGACCTGTTCGATGGCTAGCTCGGCTGCCGGCTTCTGGCGTCATTTTTCGGCGCTATGGCTCGAATGCTACGCATCGCTTTGGATTCGGTTTTCCGCCACGAAGTGGCGGTGCAGGATAAGGCTCCACTACGTTTCGCCGAAGGCGAACGGCGCAACTCGGCGAGCCGAGTTCGAATGCGCAGGTCAAAGCCTGAGCGGTGCATCAAAAGGGCCCGCGCCCGCGCGTAGTGCACGGGTGCGGGCGCGTAGTCTTATGGGACGGTCTTGCTGGTAACGGGCGATTATGGGGGGCTAGAACCCCTCGGGAACGTAGCTGTCGGCCGCTTTCCGCCCCGCCGCTGCGATGTTGTTTACAACGATGCCATTCCATACCCTCGGTACCTCCTTGTTTCGCATTCTGCGAGAAGCGATGGACCGCTCCATAAGCGTGCGCTCGGCCTCGGGCGATGTCATGCCGAGCATGCCGCCCACAAACGTTTCGGTAACGTCTCGGCTGGGGAAGGCCATAGGTACGCCGTCGTGGATCACGAGCGCGCCTGTTTCGCGGCCCGTCCAGCGCTGGATCTCGTCTGGAGTTATGAGGGGCCTGCGCACGAGGCCCTCGCTCGTTCCCGTCGAGCCAGTGTTCACTCCTTTTGTGCGGCTTGTGGATTGCGCAACTGCTGTGTAGGACCCCATGGACTCGGAGAGCTTGCGGGCGGTTTCGAGGTTCGAGCACGAGAGTACGACCTTGTCCTTGAGGAGGTCTAGGATGGTCTCGGCTTCTTCGCGGCTGTAGCCGGAGACCGATTGCAATTGAAGTAGCGACTGGCAGAACCACAGGACGCGGATCCCCTCTGACCTCATTTCACCGAGGTCCTGGACGATGCGTTCGTTGCGGCCGAGGGAGGCCGCCTCGTCGAGGAGGAGGGCGGTCTCTACGGGACAGCGGCCGGCGTGGGCGCCGGCGCAGGAGCGCAGCGCCGAGAGCGCCTGGGAAACGAACGTCTGCACGAGCCGCTTGTAGTTTCCGGTCGCTGAGGAGGACGAGACGAAGACCACCGTGGGCTCCTCGCCGATGCCGTCGAGCCCGCACTCGTCGTCGTGCAGCATCCTCGCCACGTTGCCGTCGATGTATTCGGTCAGGCAATTGCTGAGGGTCGAGACGATGCCCGGGCCGCCTCCGTGCTCGCCGTTGAGGCCTCCGAGAAAGGGGAGTGCGGGGTCACCTGAAGGCAGAGATGCCGCCAGGGCGGCGACGCGCTCGAGCGCTCCCTTCTCGCCCGAGGGCGAGATCGCCGCGGCGACGGACATGACGGTCTTTTCCTCATTGGGGATGGACGGACCCTCGATGAGGGCGAGGGAGATGCCGACGAACAGGTTCCGGGCCCCGTCATAAAAGAACGGCTGTCCCTTCGACGGTGCGGGTACTATGCAGCGCGCGACTTCCCGCAGCTCGCGGGTGCAGCCGCCGGTTCCCTCCGCATTAAAGGCTTCCTTCGCCCTCTCGAGCGGGTCGAACCGCGCCGAAGAGGCGGGCGAATCGAACATCACGTCGACGATGCGGTGCGTGCCGGCCTTTTCAAACGTCGGCTCGAGAAAGGCGCGGAGCTCCCCTTTGATGTCGTTGATGATGAGGGAACGGCCTTGCTCGAAGTTAGCCAAGGCTGACAAAATGGCGACTCGACGGCTTTTGCCCTCGCCACTCTCGGCAAGGATGCAAGCGTGGACCGAGTCGATGAGCCTGACGCTCTTCCCGATCTCGCCCACGACCAGTGTGCCGCCCGAGGGTCTTTCGCCCTCCTGCCACGATTTGCTCTTGCGCTTAAGCTCGCCGTGTGCCGAGATGAGCCTCGCGTCGCCGTGGATGGGCGCGCCCGGCGCGCGGCGCCCACCGACCCAGGTCCCGTCGTGGAGCCAGCGCGACCAGTCGAAGTGGCTCCAGACGCCTGCTATCGTGGAGATGGCGAGGGTCGCCACGCATCCCACGAGGAAGGCGTCGTCCTGGATCAGCTCTGGCAGGACTTCGAGTGGGTTTTGGAACATGGTATCGGGGAGTTTGGGTGCTGCGGCCGTCCCGAAGCTTGTGAGCGTCGCGGCGATGCCGGTGACCCATGCTTTCAGCCAGTGCCATGCTGCCGGCAGTAGGATGAGCGCGATCGCGGTCCCAGCGGCCGTGCCGGCGGCGATACAGCGCTTGAAATGCGCGCCCTCGTCGATGTTGAAGCTCTTCTGCTTGCTCATAGAATCATTCCCTTCACTATGGTTTTCGCGGGGTCGAGTACGATGCCCGCCGTATCGCCCCTGATCGCGGCCGATGCAGCGGCTGCGAGCGCCCTTGCGAGCGCGCGCTCGGCTTTCTGGCCGACCTCATCTGACGGATCCTTCTTGCCTCTGGGGTTCTCCGTTGCGAATGCGAGCGCTTTGGTAAGGGCTCTGCTCACGGCAACCGGGGCTTTTGCCATAGAAAGCGCGTAGGACGGACATGACCGGAGACACCTCTCCGGGATAGGCCTGAGCTCGCGGACGGCTTCTCGCGCCCCCTCCAGATCTTCACCGGTGACGCAGGCGCGGACCTCGCCGATGAGCGGTTTCATGCGCTTGCGCTCCGTTGCAGGCCCGCCGTCCGGCCTTGCGGACCTCATCAGTTCCCTTTCGGGGTCCGTTGTCCGGTCGGGTGCGATGACCCTCAGCAGGGCGTTGCCCTGGCGCGCGCGTAGCTCCTGCATGGCGTTGTTCACGTAGCGGTCCCGCGCAACGCTTTCGAGGCCTTTGAGGCCGGCGCAACGCTCCACGGACTTGCTGTAAGCGGCGCTCGCCCCTTTGATTTCAGGACGCCTCGACTCTGCTTCCGCGATTGCGACATCGACGGCCTTGGCGACATCTGGGTGCCAGCGGCGGAGGTGCGCGTAGGAGATTCGGCCGTCCGCAGGCAGCGTGACGCCAATCTCGTCGGCGGGGATTTGGCGGACGGCGTCGACCACCCGCGACCTCGCGAGGTCGCGGGCCTCATACTCGGCCGCGAGCGCCGGGGCCAGGGCCGCGTCGGTGAGCGCGTTTCTAGCCCGGTCGAGCCTGTTGCGGGCCATGAGTGAATCGAACGAGCCATCGGACGACCACGCAATAACGTGCGCGTGCTTGGAATTCGGGTGGTTTTCGTGCTCGGCGGCTACCCAACGGACGCTGGACTCGGGGATGCCCATTGCCTCGGCAAGCGCCGGCGCGAGGTTTCGGCGGCAGAAGCGCTGCCAGTCCTCCTTGCACGCGAGGTCGAGCTCGCATGCCTCGTCCCTGCGGACGCTGAGCACAACGGTAGCAATCGCGCCGTCAGCCTTTTCGAGCTCCTTGCGGGCCGTGCGGAGCTGGACGGCCCCGTTCTGGTCGAAGAGCGCGGTCGACCCTGGCCTCTCGGCGCAGTAGCCGATGAGTCCCATCCTCTCTGCGAGCTCGTAGCGCTTGAGGTCGTCGACGGTTGCGGATTTGTCGGCCCCCTCGCGCGTGGCGACGTACTCGACGTTGTTGGTGATGACGGCGGAACGCCCGCGCGACCCGGAGAGGTGCACACGGGCGTTCACGACGAGGCTGCTACGACTTGCCATCGGACAGACGCTCCCTTGCCTCCGAGAGCGTCATGCCGCGCTGCATGAGGCCGGCCTGCTTGTCGTAAGCGGCGTAGATGTCCGAGGCGCTCACGCCATCCAGGCCCTCGAACGTGCCCTTCTCGATCTCGACCGCCGCGATGGCCGCGACGATAGAGGCGCGGGTCGCGCGGTGCACGACGCGCGCGATGCGGTCCTCCTGCTCGGCGTTGCGTTCGTCGAGCATGTGGTCGAGCTGCTCGAGCAGCGGCTGCATGACGCCGCGCAGATAGGTTCCGAGCTCAGTGGAGTAGAGCGCCAGGCCGTCGGAGGCGAGCCCGGCGGCGATGAGCTCGCGGGCGGCTGCGCTGTCGCTAAGATCCTTGGAAACCCCGTAGGCGTGGAGGCGGCGATATGCCTTGTCAGGGAGCCGGAGGCTCATGACCTTCGACCCGTCTTTTCCGATGGCCATTTTAGAGTCCCTCGTTCGGGAGGGGCGCACCGACGGCGCGGAGGGCGGCGATGTTCTCGGGCGTGCGCTCGTAGGTCCTGGGCCAGAAGGTGATGGGTACCATGACGAGATCGTCGCGGGGGATTCCGTAGGCGAAGAGATAGGCCGCGATGGCATCGCTGTACTCTACGTCGTCGACGTTGAAAGTGTCGGTGAAGAAGATGCCTGTGGGGTCGTCGTTGCAGCCCTTGACGAAATAGACGCCGTTTCCGCTTTCCTTGAACGGGTTCAAAACCTTGCACTCCCGCTTCGCGTAGTAGGCGATTCCGGCGCGAACGACGCGCGTGAAACCCGGACGCTCGTTGACCCGCGCTGCTCGCGTGAAGTTCAGGCCGGGATCGGATTCCAGCAGATGGGAGAGTACGGAGTCGACGGCGTCGCCCTTGTGCTCGGGGATTGTCCCGAGGAGGTCGGCGAGGCGCGATTTCATTTTCTCGATCAGTTTCATCGTGTGTTTCCTTTCTGCCGGTGCCGCACGGGTGCCGGCAACTCGCTTGAATGTCTTGGTTAGCGATGGTTCTAGCTGCGGAGAGACTGCGTGGTGCCGAAGGTGCCGAGGAGCGGCCAAGAGTTTTGGAATCCATGGCACCTTCGGCACCGTCTGCCGAATCTTGCAGGTGAAGGGCGGTGGACAGGGTGCCGCTGCGACATGCTGCGGCACCCAATCGGTCCTAATCCGTTTCCCGGAACACCCAACAGCGTTGCTTGCCGTATGGAGGGCAGAGGCGCTTGTTGCCCGGAACCCATC
The DNA here is from genome assembly GCA_048205395.1 of Collinsella sp. GTDB lineage: Bacteria > Actinomycetota > Coriobacteriia > Coriobacteriales > Coriobacteriaceae > Collinsella. Next base: position 5,270 of record DBEWUK010000052.1, on the reverse strand, counting down.
CGGGGCACTGCGACGAGAGGATGCGGCTGACCATCTTGCAGTTGGCCTTGGTCTTCTCAAGGTGGAGGGCTTTGTCGAGGATTTCGAACGTGCACATGGGACGGTCGGTGTTGCCGGGAAGATATGCGAGGACCTTCTGAACACAGGGGTCCTCCTCGACAAAACGTCCGCGCTGTGCGGCTGCCTCGACCTCCATCTCGGGCGTGAGGACGGTCGAGAAACGGGGGTCGCCCGTCTTCATCCACGTGCGGGCCTCTGCCCATGCCTGCCGGATGGCGGTAGGAAAGCCCTCGTCGAAGACGGACTTCTCCGTGCGCTCGATGCCGCAGAGCACCGGGAGGAAGCGCCTTGCGCCGCTCGTCCGCTCGCGGATGAAGTCGGCCTCGTTCGTGGTGCCGACGAAGACTACGCGCCGGGGGAAAGCTTCCGTCCGTCGACAGTAGGCTCCCCGGAACTCATCTACCTGACGTGTGATCCCGGCCTTCACGCTCTCGACGGAGCGCTCGGACATGCCGTTGAGCTCGGGGATCTCGACAATCCACTTGCCCCGGTTCTGCTCCCCCGTGAGCTTGACGTCGCCGAGGTTGATCACGGAGTCGCTGAAATACTCGTCGCGCATGGCGAGGCCCCTCGCGAAGGAGGACTTGCCGATGCCTCCGGCACCGCACAGGATGGGCATGTAATCGGCCTTGCAGCCCGGGCTGTAGACGCGGGCGATGCCCTCGCAGAACAAGATGCGCTCGACCTCCGAGACGTATGCGTTCCTCTCCGCGCCAAGGTAGACATTGAGGAGTGTCCCTACGCGCGGGATGCCGTCCCAGGTGAGGGTATCGAGCATGGCAACGAGCGGGTCATAGGCGTTGTCCTCGCCGACGATGGTCAGCGCGAGCAGCATGAACTTCTCCTTCTGGAGAGAGATGATCTGCTGGAGGAGGGCGAAGAGCCGTGCGTCGTCGCTATCGCGCCACCGGCGTTCCTGCGAATCTGCATCCCAGGGCAGGGGCCCAGTCTTGAAGAGCTCGTTCGCGAGACGGTTGTAGCCGACGTTCAGGGGAAGAGACTTGAGCTCCTCGACGATCTCGTTGACCGTCGGCGGGGAGCGGCGCTCCGGGGACTGCGACTCGGGGGCGTCGTCGTGCTTCTGCGTGCCCATCAGATCGCCTCACAAGAATGGTGACGGCGAGGGCCATTGATGGGGTGGTTCTTGGCGGAGGCAAGTGCTTCGAGCCGGCGGAGGCGAAGCTCCGTGTCGATAAGGCGCTCGACCAGCTCTTCCTCCGACAAGGGGTGGTCGAGGCGGTAGTCGCGCAAGACGGCGCGGCGTCGGGCGGAATTCATCATGCTAAGATTCATCGACAGAGTCCTCCTTACGTGTGGGCTCATGTTTTTGGGCGACGGCCGAGCTTTGGTAGGGGAGGCCGTCGTCCAGACCCAGGTTTGCGATGAGGGCGTCTTCAAGCTCCACAGGGGAGCGCTCGGGCGCGAACGATCCGGCAAAGGCGGCGAGCGTCTCAAGCGACTCGACGAGCTCGTCGTCCATATCTCCTGCGCGCCGGATACGCCGGAGTTCCGCTACGACAGGTCCCATGCGCTCCTTAACCGCCTTGCGCATACGGGTGGTTGCGACCACAGTAAAAGTGCCTTCCAGCAGGCTTCTCGCGATGAAGTCCTGCTTCGACAGACCGCTCAAAGCGACGCGGAGGTCGAGCTGGTCCGCTTCTGCGGGCGACATGCGGAAGGCGATGGTCTTGCAGCGACGGCGTCCCTTGGCGTCCACAATCGGCCTAGACATCCGACATCACCTCGTCCAGCGCCTCCACGAGGTCGTGCTGGGTCGAGGGGAAAAGATGCGAGTACATCTCCGTGACCTCGGCGGTCTCGTGACCCATGCGGTCGGCGATCGCCGTGGGCGAGTAGCCGCTGTTGATGAGCGCACTGACGTGAGAGTGGCGGATGTCGTGGATGCGGATGCGCTTCACGCCCGAGAGCTCGCAACCCCTCTTCATCTCATGCGACAACGCGTGCTTCGTGACGGGGAAGAGCCGGTCGGTAGGGGCGATCTCGGGATGTGTCGACAGATAATCACGCAGCTCCTCACGAAGGAGGCTCGGCATGACGATGTCCCGCTTCGAGGCGCGCGTCTTGGGTGGACCGATAACGTCCTCGCCCTTGATGCGGGCGTAGGAATGACGGATACGGATAACGTTGAGATTGAAGTCGATGTCTTCCGGACGGAGGGCGAGGAGCTCGCCCTCGCGACAGCCCGAGAGGTAGAGCGTGAGGAATGCAAGGTAGATGAGCGGCTTGTCCTCGATGGCCTGGGAGAAGCGCTTGAACTCGGCAGGGGTCCAGTAGAGCATCTCCTTCTCGGGGCGCTTGGAGCCGACCTTTCCCGCCGCCAACATGGGATTCTGGGGCAGGCGGTAGAATCGGACGGCGTGGTTGAAGATGGCTGAGAACTGGTTGCAGATGGTGTGGAGATAGCTCTGCGACAGGTTCTGCTCAAGGAGCCAATTCTCCCAACGCACCACGTCCGCAGCCTTGACGTCACAAAGGCGCATGGGGCCAAAAATGGGCAGGATGTACTTGTCGATAATGGCATCCTTGGTGAGCCTGGTGCCGACTCGCAGTCGAGGGTAGATGTCACGTGCGTACATGGTTTTGACGAAGGCCTCGACGGTGACCTCGACACGCTCGTCGCAGGAGGCGAGGAAGTCGCGCTCCCAAGCCACGGCCTCCTTCTTGGAGGCGAACCCGCGCTTCGTCTTCTTATGACGCTCGCCCATAGAGTTGCGATACCAAGCCTCGACTGTCCAGGTCCCGCGCTTCTTGTCGCGGCTAACTGACATTAGTCATCGCCACCTTCTGCTTAGAAGGGGCGGAGAGAAGGCGTGCCTCGAAATACGAGCGCTGAACCTTCCCGGGGATGGTCATGATTCCCTGAGCTGCAAGCTCTGTATTCAAGGTCTTGATTAGCTTGAACGAATAGGACTTGCTCATGCCCGTGATCTCGGCAACCTCCTCCGCGCCGATAAGCTGACGTGTCATATGTAGTCTCCTTTCTAGGATGGGACACCTGTTGCCCCTTGTCTCGATTATGTACAAGAAAGGTATTAGCTACGACGAAAACTGGAATATTTCCAATCTGGCCATATCTCCTACATTTTTTGTACGCACTAGATTTCGCGTGTAGACTTAAGGGCAGCTATTCTTTGGAGGTGTATCTGAATGACTGCCGTCGACTACGTCGGTACAATCTCGGAGGCTCTGTCGTCGTTTGCGGCCGACAGGGAGTGGGAACAAACGAGCAAGCGCTGGGGGAGGCAGCAACTATCTCAGAAGCTGTTTTGCCTCCGCTCGGCGCGTAAATGGACCCGAAAGGTGGCTGCGCAGGCGGCGGGAATCCCGGAATCGGCCTTAAGGAATTACGAGCTGATGAAGTCGGCCCCGAAAGAGGAACATCTTGAGGGGCTTGCGAACGCCTTTGGCATACGAGCCGAGGCGCTTCGCTACTACGATTTCAGTGATACGGACCTAATTGCTCAGGCTTTCTTTCAATTTGCTGCGACATACGGGTTCGAGCCCGTTGCAAATGAGCGCTATTCTGCGCTCAAGCCGACTTCATCTTTCATGAAGGCGTTCCTGAAGAAATGGGCTGCTCAGTATGCTCAGGTTGAGAGCGACTCCGACCGGGATGATTATGAAAGATGGAAGGACAACTTCGCGGCTGACTTTGACCCGTCCCAGTTTCCCTTGCGCTACGAGTACGATCCGCGAGAGTCCTGGATACTGATTACGCCCTGGCAGAATAGAATGCAGTCGAAGAAACTGCCCGAGCTAAGGGCGCGGTGCACTCCTGCGAAGACTCAGCCGGATTTGGCCCGAGAGACCGATCTTTCCCTTGCAACGCTACGTTCGTATGAACAAGGGGCTAGGGTGCCAAAATTCGCTGCACTCCAAAAACTGTCTGCTGCTTTTGGCGTGAAGAGAGGGGCGCTTGTATTTACCGATTTCGGTAGTCCTGTCCAAGCGGCCCACGCATTATTTCAGCTTTCGGCCTCATATGGGTTGATTCCGGTTCAGCTGGAAGACGGTCCAGTGCTCCTCGCGAGGGGACCTGTTTCCGACTCTTTTCTTTTTGAATGGGCAAAGAAGTACGAGACTCGTGTGAAGCGGGCCGATGAATACGACGAGTGGCTCGATCGGTTCAGCTATTTCGAACATGATAAGTCCGATGACTATGTCGATAAGTTTCGGCAGCATGCGATACGCCAACCGAATGGTTCGCTGCTTATTGACGGTCATGTTTATAGCGATTTCTGTCCCTTCGACGAACGTTTCAAAAGGGGATATGCGCTTGCTTAGCAAGTTTCTGCCATTGGCGGGTCGGAACATATTGCTTTGGGGCAAGCTGTTGGGAAGGAAGAGGATATGAATAAAGAAACGAAATTGGGCGATGGAGTCGCCAATGAGCTAAAGGAAGAAATCAATCGCGAGCTGTCTTCGACGGCTAAGAGTTTCATTCGAATCCTGTTTGCATACCTTAACGATAAAGTTCAGGGTATCGATTTTGATGATCTTCTAGGAAAACTGAGCAAGAAAGACGAGGACGAGATTATGTCCCTCTGGTCTTCTCAACTCGTAGAAGAAGGCCTAGTGCCAAGTGGGTATGGCGGCTTGCCGAATGATTTACTTATTGAAAATTTGCATCAAACAGGCTATGTAGATGGTCTCTATAGCGGGTACGTTCTTGCAATGATCTCGCTGGTAGATAACAATGCGCCTCGCGAGCTGATTGCTCCTGTAAAAGACGATCTATTTCCTAAACCTATAGCATTGCGCTACAGAGATCGCCATGAGTTGGTTTCGCGCCTTGATGATGATAATTATCGCTGGGTCAAATGTCTGACGAAGGATGATCCAGCTGATTAAAGATCTCGAATCAACCTTTCCGTTTTATGCGTGAGGATCAAATGAGGACCAAATTCCGTCGAAGAAACGCCTGTTAGCTTGCATTGTAAAATAGTGAGCTGCCTTTCTAGCTGCGGCGCTCGTTATCGAATGGGAGTAGGCTGACAGGGTTAGCGAAACACAAACCAGCAGGTAGAAGCTCCTTACGTTCCCGTGAGGGGGGTGCGGACAGAAAGTTGGACCGCGGGGCGGTCCGGACTGGAGGTTCGCATGTACAGCAGGGAGAAGGTCGAGCTCTTCCTCCTGGCGACGGAGGACGGCATGGGGCCGACCGCCGCCGCGAAGTTCGCGGGGGTCTC
>DBEWUK010000046.1:0-34301 GCA_048205395.1 Collinsella sp. | reverse complement strand
GGCGCGTAATTAAGTTTATCGCGAGCTCCGCACGCAAAGGAAAGCACTTAATGTGCTTTCCGTCTTGCGCAGGACTGTAGAGCAGGAAACTTAATTACGCGCCGCTCCCCGCCCACGCCGGGCAACCTCTCCCTTGTACTTTATCAAGGTAGAGTGTATGATTCTGAACGTTACATGACTCACTTTACTTAACTAAAGTGCCACCAAGGGGGAATACCATGAATACCGATATGTCTCGTCGTCAGTTTGTTGGTCTAGCCGGCTCGCTCGCCACGGTGCTTGGCCTTGGTCTTGTCGGTTGCGGCGGTGGTGCCGGCAAGGGCTCCGCTGCTGGCTCTGCCGCGGCCAAGGATGTGAAGGGCGCTGCGGAGTCCAAGAAGCTCGTGGTGGGCTTTGACAAGTCCTACCCTCCGTACGGCTTTGTGGGCGACGACGGCGAGTACACCGGTTTTGATCTCGATCTGGCCAAGGCTGTTGCCGATAAGCAGGGCTGGGAGGTCAAATACGAGGCCATCGACTGGGACGCCAAGGATACGCTGCTTAACTCGGGCGCCATCAACTGCATCTGGAACGGCTTTACCATGGAGGGCCGTGAGGACGACTACACATTCTCCGAGCCGTACATGCTCAACGAGCAGGTGCTCGTGGTCAAGAAGGACGCGGGCATCAAGAGCTGGGACGATCTTGCCGGCAAGACTGTGATCACTCAGACCGATTCCGCTGCGCAGGATGTGCTCGAGGGCGACCAGAAGGATCTGGCGGCGACGTTTGCCACGCTCGACACGATCGGCGAGTACAACACGGCGTTTATGCAGCTCGAGAGCGGCGCAGTCGATGCCGTGGCCTGCGACCTTTCGATTGCCCAGTATCAGCTTGCCGCCAAGCCCGATGCCTATACGCAGCTCGACAAGCCGCTGTCCAGCGAGCACTACGCCGTCGGTTTTAAGAAGGGCGACACCAAGTCCGCCGACGCCGTGACCGAGTCGCTCAAGGCGCTCTACGAGGACGGCACGGTCAAGGACCTGTGCGATAAATATTCAAGCTATGGTTTGTCTTTCGATAATTGGGTGCTCAAGTAATGTCTATTCAAGTCATGATGCAGATGCTTGGCCAGGGATTCTTGGTCAGCTTGCAGTTGTTTGTGCTGACGCTGCTGGGGTCGATTCCGCTGGGAATCCCCGTGGCGTTTATGCGCATGAGCAAAATCGCGCCGCTTCGCTGGATTGCGCGCATCTACATTTCGGTCATGCGCGGTACGCCGCTCATGCTGCAGATGTTTGCCATCTACTTTGCCCCGTACTACGTGTTTGGTATTTCGCTCACGCCCGATTCCAAGTGGACGGCGTGCGTCGTGGCGTTCATCATCAACTACGCCGGTTACTTTGCCGAGATCTATCGCTCGGGCCTGCAGTCCATTCCGCGCGGTCAATACGAGGCAGCCGAGGTGCTGGGCTATTCGCGCATGCAGACGTTTCTGTATATCGTGATGCCGCAGGTCGCCAAGCGTATTCTGCCGGCGATGGGCAACGAGATCATCACGCTGGTCAAGGACACGTCGCTGGCGTTTGCCATTGGCGTGGGCGAGATGTTCTCGACGGCCAAGGCGCTGGTTGCCTCGCAGGTGAGCATGGTGCCGTTTGCGATTGCGGCGCTGATCTACTGGGTCTTTAACTTTGTGGTCGAGATGCTGCTGGGCACCGCCGAGAAAAAATTGGATTACTACCATGACTAGTTCGGTAATGAATATAACGAACGCGCGCAAGGCGTTTGGCGGCAATGAGGTGCTCAAGGATATTTCGCTCGAGGTCAAGCGCGGCGAGGTCGTGGCGATTATCGGGCCTTCGGGTGGCGGCAAGTCCACACTGCTGCGATGTGCCACGCTGCTCGAGACACTCGACGGAGGCTCGCTCTCGTTTGGTGACCTTGCCGTTGCGACGGATGCGGGTTCGGGCGCGGTCTATGCGAAGGGCGATGTTCCCAAGCAGGCACGCTCGCGTTTTGGTCTGGTGTTCCAGAACTACAATCTGTTCCCGCACTATACCGTGATGAAAAACATCACCGATGCGCCGATTCGCGTGCTTAAGCGTCCGCGCGAGCAGGCGGAAGCCCGCGCTCACGAGCTGATTGCGCAAATGGGGCTGACGGGCAACGAGAACAAAGTGCCGTGTGAGCTTTCAGGCGGTCAGCAACAGCGTGTGAGTATTGCCCGCGCGCTGGCGCTCGATCCGGAAATCTTATTCTTTGACGAGCCGACCTCGGCGCTCGATCCCGAGCTGACGGCCGAGGTGCTGCGTGTCATTAAGGACCTGGCGGCCCAGAATATGACGATGGTAATCGTGACCCACGCAATGCAGTTTGCGCGCGATGTTGCCGACCGCGTGGTCTTTATGGATGGCGGTCGTATTGTCGAGGAGGGGCCTGCCGAGCAGGTCATCGATCATCCGCGTGAGCAACGTACCCGTGAGTTCTTGAGCCGTATCGAGGGATAGGCCCAGGTATTTACTCAGCTATTAATTGAGGCGAAGCCGCCGCAGGTCTTACGGTCTGTGGCGGCTTTTTGCTTGCATCGACGGGGTTCAATAATCGCCTCACAAGCTTGTCTCTTCCTCTCGCCGCCTGTATTCATACGTGCGCCGAAAGGTATGCATGGACAGCCGCCCGTGAGGGTAGGGTGGTGGCATAGGACATTTGGAGGGTGAGTCGGCTCGGCTGCCGACCATGCTGCTCCCGGGATGGCACCGACCGCGAACTCTCCCCGTTGGCGTCGCGCAATGCGCGCGGCCCTGCAAGGAGGTCATCATGGGTGCTCCCAAGACCGGTAACGTAAGGAACGTGGTGCTCGTAGGCCAAGGCGGGGTGGGCAAGACTTCACTCGCCGAGGCCATGCTCCACCTTTCCGGCAAGACCGCCCGCCTGGGCGGCCACGACGGCACCAAGCCCACGCTCGACTATGACCCTGAAGAGGTCAAGCGTTCATTTTCCATCTCGACGACCATCGCGCCGATCGACTGGAAGGGCGCCCGCATCAATGTGCTCGATGCCCCGTGCTACCCCGATTTTATCGGCGACGCCTTTGCCGCGATGAGCGTCTGCGAGACGGCTCTGTTTGTGGTCGACGCCGAGGCCGGCCCGCAGCCTACGACGGTTAAGCTCTGGTATGCCGCAGAGGACCTGCGCCTGGCGCGTGCGGTGTTCGTAAACCGCCTGTCGCGCTCCGAGGCCAGCTTTGCGACCACGATGGACCTGCTGCAGGAACGCTTTGGCACGCGCCTAGGCGCCGTGACCCTTCCCTGGGGCGAGGGCGAGGACTTTGACGGCATCATCGACCTGGTGCGCATGAAGGCGCGCCATTGCAACGGCACCGAAGCCGTTGAGTCGGAGATTCCCGAGGAGTATCGTGCCCAGGCCGAGGAGGCCCATGACCATCTGTGCGAGCTGGTGGCCGAGGCCGACGATGAGCTGATGATGAAGTACCTGGAAGGCGAGGAGACGCTGACGCAGGAGGAGCTTGAGGGCTTGCTGTCGAAGGCGATTGCCGAGCGCATCTTTGTGCCGGTCTTTGCGGGCGATTGCATTAAGGAGCAGGGCGTCAACTCGCTGATGGACGACATCGCGACGTACTTCCCGGCGCCGACCGACTACGGCGAGATGCCGCTTATCGACGGCGATTCGCTCAAGATTTCGAGTGATGATGACCGCCCGGTGGCCTTTGTGTTTAAGACCCTGGCCGATCCGCAGCAGGGTCGCATCAGCTTTATCAAGGTGCTGACGGGTACGCTTGAGCCGGGTCTTGAGCTGATCAACGCGCGTACCCGCAAGAGCGATCGTCTGGCTCACCTGTATGTGATGTGCGGCCGCGACATGACCGAGGTCGGTCACGCCTATGCCGGCGACATCATCGTGGCGCCCAAGCTGGCGGCCGAGACGGGCGATACGCTCTCCATTACCGGTAAGGTCGAGGCTGCGGCGTTTAAGTTCCCCAACTCTCAGTACCGCATCGCCATCGAGTCCGAGAATCGCGGGGACGAAGAGAAGCTCTACACGTTTATCGAGAAGGCCTGTAAGGCCGATCCGACTATGAGCATCGACCGCGACGAGGAGACCGGCCAGACCATCATCTCCGCCGTGGGTGAGGCGCAGGTTTCGGTGTTGCTCAATCGCCTTGAGGATCGCACCAAGGTCGTGGCCAAAAGCGTGCCGATTCGCATCCCGTATCGCGAGACCATTCGCCGCACGGCGAGTGCCCAGGGCCGCCACAAGAAGCAGACTGGCGGTGCCGGTCAGTATGGCGACTGCTGGCTGCGCGTTGAGCCGCTCATTGGGCCCGACGGTACGAGCGACGGCTATGAGTTTGTTGACGAGGTCGTGGGTGGTCGCATCCCGCGCTCGCTCATCCCCGCCGTGGACAAGGGCGTCCAGGAGACCATGAAGGACGGTATTATTGCCGGCTATCCGCTCACGGGCATTCGCGTGGCTGTGTACGACGGCTCGTATCACAGCGTCGACTCCAACGAGATGGCGTTCCGCGCGGCGGCTCGCATCGGCCTGCGCAAGGCATGTGCCGATGCCGACCCGGTGGTGCTGGAGCCCATCGAGGAAATCACGGTGACTATTCCCGAGAGCTACGCCGGCGCCGTGATGGGCGACATCTCGGCCTCGCGCGGTCGCGTGACGGGTATGGAGACCGATGAGCGCGGCGACACCGTGGTCATTGCCCAGGCGCCGCTGGCAGAGCTGACGGATTATTCGACGCGCCTGCGCTCTATCACGCGCGGCACGGGTGACTTTACCATGAAGCCCGCAGGCTATGAGCAGGTGCCTTATGACGTTCAGGCCAAGCTGGTCGAGCGCCATGAGGAGGGCCGCGCCAAGTAGCGTGTGGCGTTGCCTGCAATGTGGACGCTGACGAAAAGGCCGCCCTGGGTAACCGGGGCGGCCCTTTTTGATCCCCGGGGCCGCGCTAAGTAAATCGACGTAAGGCAACCACCACGATGGGGACAGCCTCCATCGTGGTGTTTTTTGGCAGACGAGGCGCCTGTCGGCTTTTATTGGGACGGACTCCTTTTCATGCTGCCGTGAAAGAAAAAAGACCTCCTTTGATAGAATATACGTATATAGACGTCTACTTGAACAAGGAGGCAATATGTTCGAGGCGGTTATCTTCGATATGGACGGGCTCATGTTCGATACTGAGCCGATTTGGGCTTCCTGCTGGCCCAAAACCGCAATTGAGTTTGAGGTTGAATGCAAAGAGGGCCTTGCGGACGCCATGCGTGGCACCAATGGATCGGAAGCGGTGTCCATTATTCGCGAGTGGTATGGCGATGAGGTCGATTCTCAAGCGTTTGTTGACCGTTTTTACGAAATAGCGCATGAAGCGCTGGCTCAGGGCGCAGAGAAGAAACTCGGATTAGATCGGCTTCTCGACTATCTTCAGGCTGAGGGAATTCCGATGGCAGTTGCTTCATCATCGAGCAGAAAAATGATCGAGGCAAATTTGATAAGGGGAGGAATACTCCCTTATTTCGATTCGATCGTCTCTGGTGTTGAGGTCGAACACGCCAAGCCTTACCCAGACGTCTTTTTGAAAGCGGCGGATGAGCTAGGAGCTTCACCGCAGAAATCCCTCGTTTTAGAGGATTCCTATAACGGGGTGCGCGCGGGATTTGCAGGAGGATTTTGCACTGTCATGGTCCCCGATCTCTCTGAGCCAACAGATGAGATGGAAAGATTGGCCACGGCAATAGTTTCGAGCCTAAACGACGTTACCGATATGCTGGCAAATGGGGCGTTGGGGTAAGCATGCCAAATGAAAGGGGCTGTCGAGTGCTTCTCGGCAGCCCCTTTTTTCGATTCGAGGCATTTAGTGCTTTGCGCGTAAATCAAAAAGGTATATAGTCGTCTATAAACAGGTACATAGACGTCTATATAAGTATCTGGAACGAAAACTCAACTCGAATTGTCGTAACCCGGTTGGAGGAATCATGGCAGTTGTAACTTCGACTGAGCTGATCCAGATTGCACGCAAGAATGGATGGCTCCTTCCCGCATATAACACGACGAACATGGAGATGACCTTAGGTATCCTGGATGGATTGCAGAGGGCCGGCATGCCGGGCATCCTCCAGATCGCCCCTACCAACGTTAAGCTTTCCGATTACGGCATGATCGCCTCTATCGTTAAACGCGCGGCGGAGGACTATATCGTTCCCACGTGTCTGCATCTTGACCACGGCAAGACGCTCGAGGATGTTCGACAGGCGGTTCAGGCCGGCTTTACCTCCGTTATGATCGACGGTGCCGCGTTGCCCTTTGAGGAGAACATTCGCTTCTCGCGCCAGGCAGTTGACTACTGCCATTGCTACGGCGTGCCCGTTGAGGCTGAGCTCGGTGCCATCAAGGGCAAAGAAGACGATCATGTTTCCGAGGCGGATCTTAAGACCGACCCCGATCAGGTTTGCGAGTTTGTGGAGCGCACGGGCTGCGACCTGTTGGCCGTGTCTATCGGCAACGTTCACGGCCTTGAGGATACGCCGCGCATCGATTTGCCGCTGCTTGAGAAGCTTGCCGAGGTGTCTCCCTGTCCCCTCGTTCTTCATGGTGGCTCGGGCATTCCCTATGAGACCATCCACGCTATGCAGCCACACAAGATGTCCAAGATCAACATCGCAAGCGACCTGCGCAAGGCCTACATCACGACGGTTGGCAAGGCGTACGAGGCAAACAACAACGAGCATAATCTCGCCAAGGTTCTGATTGATACACGTAAGGCAGTTGCGGACGTTGCTTACAAGACGACGCGCGCCATCAACGGCATCGCTGAGTAGCGCGGAATTACGAACATGGATGAGGCGATAATGGGTGCGCTCTACCTTGGTGTCGATGTGGGCACGTCATCGGTGAAGCTCACGTGCATTGATGAAGGCGGAAAAGTTGTCGCGACTGCGAGCGAGGCTTACGAGTGCTCTGAGCCTCATCCCGGTTGGCGGGAAATCAATCCCGAGACATGGTGGATCGCCATTTGCTCTGCATGCTCCCTGCTTGGAGAGAAAGTTGACCTGTCTCTAATAAAAGGCGTTGGCGCTACCGGGCAGATGCACACGACGGTCTTGATCGATGCCGATGGGGTGCCAACGTGTCCCGCCATAATGTGGAACGACCAGCGCACGATTGACGCCGTCTTTACCGAGAAGCAGTGGGCACTGTCTGCGGGCTATCCTAAGGTCGCCAGCTTTCTTTCGACTGGGGTTCCGGCGATTAACCTTGCATGGATAGCTAAGAATAATCCTGAGGGCCTTTCAAAGAGCGAAGTGTTTCTTTCGGTTTCAGATTGGATTGCTCTCAAGTTTGGCGGGCGTGCTGGTACGGACTATTGCGGGGCTTCGACAACAGGGCTCTACGATAACGAGAGGCAAGCTTGGATCGGTGAGGTCTGCGAGCATTTCGGAATCCCCGAGTCGTTGCTTCCCGTTGTCGAGCCTTCTGATGCCGTAATTGGGACCGTGGTTGAGAGAGCTTCAAGCGAGACGGGAATTCCCGCAGGTGCCATGATCGTGAGGGGAACGGGCGACAATCCCGCGGCAGCGATCTGCACGGGATGCCTTTTGGAGGGCGTCCCCACCATCTCACTTGGAACAAGCGGCGTGCTGATGTATTCATCTGAGGGAGTTGACCTTCCGGCTGTTGGCAAGCCCGTGTTGTTCAAGTGGGGAAATACCCTTAAGACCCAAATTCAGCTGAGTATCAGATCGTGCGGCGGTGCCAAGGAATGGTGGTACGGGCAGATTCTAAGCAGTGAGTCCTACGATTTGGAGGACAAGGCCGTCGAGGACCCCTTCTACGACATGAGGGATCTCATGTTCTACCCCCATCTATCGGGAGAAAAAGTCCTGCACGGTTGCCCGTCGGTACGCGGTGCCTTTCTGGGGCTTGATCTTGACACGACTCGTTCCGAGCTCGAAAGGGCTCTGATGGAGGGCACGGCGTATGCCTTAAGGGAGCTCAAGGAGTCCGTGGACCATTCGGAAGAGTGGCGCAGCATCAGGCTCGTTGGAGGAGGGGCCAAGAACGATTTTTGGGCGCAAACGCTCTCCAACGTGTTGGGGGTCGATATGGTGCGGATGGAATCCTCCGGCGCCGGTCAGGGCACGGCGCTGCTGGCCCTCTCGGCTTCTTGCGGCCAAGACGTGACGGCGGTTGCCGCAGGGGTCTGCAGAAAACTCGATTCCATTGAAAAAAACGACAGGGCCCATGAGCTCTACGACGCGCGTTTTAGCAGGTATATGCGTATATTTGAGGCACTCCAAATTATCTATGAGCTAAATAGCGCGTAGCCGTTTGTCTTGTAAAATCTACCGTTCACCGAAAGGAATGCGAGAAGGTAACTCGAAGAGCGGTCCCTTTGTAAGATATAGACAACCGTAGACAACCATGAGCGTATATGGCTGATTGAAAAGGAGGAGGGGGCGCTCAGGTAGAACGATAGAAGTAGCGAACATTAACTAAGGAGAATGAAAATGGGAGCAGTAAACGATTTCCTTATCTTCCTTGCGGAGGGCTTTACCGGCCTGTTTAATGCGGCTGGTGATCAGTTTGCCTCGTTTATTACGGGCATGATCCCAATGCTGATCTGTCTGATCCTTACGATCAAGGCAGTCATCCAGCTGATCGGCGAGGAGCGTGTCTATGGGTTCATGAAGAAGTGCACCAAGTATGCAGTTCTCCGCTATACCCTCATCCCGTTCCTTTGCACTTTCTTCCTCTGCAATCCGATGGCATACACCTTTGGTGTGTTTGTCGAGGAGGACTACAAGCCCGCATTCTACGATGCGGTCGTGTCCATGATGCACCCCATCGTTGGCCTTTTCCCGCACGCTAACTCTTCCGAGCTCTTTGTTTGGCTTGGTATCTCGGCCGGCTACGAGGCACTGGGAAAGAACTCCTCCGAGCTTGCTATCCGCTTCCTCATTGTTGGTCTAATCGTCTGCCTGATCAAGGGCATTGTCACCGAGAAGCTGTACCTCATCATGAAGAAGCGCAACGAAGCTAAGCTTGCCGCCTAGTAGTTCAGCGCAAAAGGAGAGTCTAAATCATGAGTGAATTCAAAAGCGTAAAGGCGTCCCACGGCGGCAACGGTTGGGGCGGTCCCCTCATCATTACCCCCACGGCCGAGAAGCCTTATGTTCTGAGCGTGACCCTGGGTGGCATCAGCCCGGTCGCCCTTCGCATTGCGGAGCTTACCGGCGCCGAGGCGCACGACCAGTTTAAGGACCCGATCGAGACCGATCAGGCATGCGCCGTTGTCATCGACTGCGCCGGCGTGGCTCGCTGCGGCACCTATCCCAAGATGGGCCTTAAGACGCTGAACATCAAGCCCGGTTCTCCGTCTGGTCCTCTGGCCCAGTTCATCACCGAGGATCTCTTTGCATCTGACGTCAATCCCGATTGTATCGTCCTTGCCGATGCGGCCGATGTTCCCGCTGAGCCGGTAAAGGCCGAGAAGGCACACGAGGAGACGACGAAGGAAAACGTCCACGCCAAGATCGCTGAGGGACGTGCCGAGCTCGCATCCAAGGAGTCTAACGGCTTCATGGACGTTGTCTCCAAGATCGGCACCGGTGTCGGCCGCGTTATCAGCATCATCTACCAGGCTGCGCGCGATACCGTGAACGATGTTATCCGCAACATCATCCCCTTTATGGCGTTTGTCTCGGTGTTGATCGGCATTATTAACTACACGGGTTTCGCGAACGTTCTCGCCGGCGTTCTCACTCCGCTTGCGGGCTCGCTGCCCGGTATGCTGGCAATTGGCATGTTCTGCTCAATCCCGTTCCTTTCGCCTTTGATCTGCCCGGGCGCAATCATCGCTTCTGTGCTTTCTGTCCTTGTTGGCAACCAAATCGCCAACGGCACGATTCCCGCCAACTTTGCCCTTCCCGGCTTCTTTGCCGTCAACTGCCAGGTTGGTTCCGACTTTGCTCCCGTTGGCATGACTCTCATGGAGGCAAAGCCCGAGACGATCGAAATCGGTTACCCTGCATTCCTGTTTGGCAAGCTGATTACCACCCCGATTCAGATTATTCTTGCCTACGTACTGTCCTTTGGCCTGTAAACTGAAGCTTTAAGAGGGAAAGGCCCACTATGCTCAACGCGCTCATTACAATAGCCTTCTTTATTCTCGTATGGCTTGCAGGAACATTCACCCAGTATCGCTACTGGAAGAGGGTGCGCATTCTTATCCATGAGCGCGCTCGCGATCATGAGGGATACTTGGGCACGGGTATGTGCAAGGTGAGTTTTAGCCGAAAGGCGTTTGTGATGATTCTGACTGATCATGATGGCGTGATTAACGGTTGCTATGAGCTCAAAGGGCTTTCCCTCAAACCAGAGTTTTCGGAGATGAGCGAGATGCTGGGGCTGAATATCGAGACCGCCCTAGACCATCTGGCCAACGAAAGCTATCACGATGCTTTTGCCCAGGCTATTCGTGTTATCGACAGGTCAATGACTGCGCCTGCGGCGTAACAAAGATAGGAGAAATCAAATGTACAAGGTTAAGGTCACTGAGATCGGCTCGTTTGTTGAGGAACTTCTCAACGAGAAGATGGTGGTCCTGTTTGGCCCGACCGCTCCTGCAGAGTTGCGCGACATCTGCGTCGTTCACGATGGAACTCCCACGGAGGATAACGTGCTTGCTGAGGGCGGCACCATTTCCATCGGCGATCAGGTCTACACGATTAAGGAGTTTGGTGAAGCTGCGAACGAGAACATGGGAGGGCTCGGTCATCTAACCATTGCGTTCGATGACGAGCGAGAGCTGCTTCCTGGAACGGTTCTCGTGACACCAAGCGTGCTTCCCAAGCTGGAAACCGGCATCGAGATTAGCTTCAACGGCTAAATCGCTCGGTATGGCAGGCCATGTATTAGTCGGAAAGGACGTGTTCTCATGAAACGTTCCGATTTAAAACTGCCACTTTTCACGGTCAGTCCTAAGACCTATTTGCTTGCGGACGATTCAATTGCAGCGGCTCATCTTACGGATGAAATCGCAAAAGATCGAGATCATTCGATTTTTTGGACTGCTCCCGTTCCCGAGCTCTGCGCAGTTGCGAAGGATTTGAAATTTGCAATTCCCACAGCGCAGCATGCCGATCTTATCGGTGACGGAAAAGGAATGGGACTGACACCTCTTGAGTCGCTTAAGAGCGCGGGAGTTCAAGCTGTCTTTCTAAATCACACGGCACACCCCCTGACCGTTGATAAGTTGGCGGCAACGATCGATCGCGCTCGTGAGCTTGAGATTCTAACCATTGTTGCAGCCGATAGCGTGACTGAGTCCAAAGCGGTTGCGGCGATGGATCCGGACGTGATTCTTTGCGAGCCGAGCAGCCTTGTGGGAACCGGCCATACAAGCGGCGATGATTACATCGCAGAGACCATCGCTGCCGTACGGTCCATCAATCCCGACATCGTTATCATGGAGGGAGCGGGAATCAGGTGTGGAGGCGATGTTCGTCGCTTGATTGGACTTGGCGCGCAAGGCACCGGCATTTCGAGTGCCCTGGCGATTACGGATGACAGGGCAGCGTTGCTTACGGAGCTGTTTGACGCGCTGGACTAAAACCGTCTACAAAAAGGCGAACCCGTGGGTTCGCCTTTTTGCGTTTTGGAATTATATTTGGCGTAATGCCGCCGCTCTCAAGAGCTTTAATGGCGACGCTGAAAAACGGTGCCAAGCTGGAACCTGCTGGATTTAAGCCATACGCGCGCATATTCAATTGCAGAGTCATTGTCCAAGTAGACTGTTTGAAGCTGCTGAAGAAGCGGGGACTGCGTAGAGAGACCGAGCGCATCCGCGCGTTGGGTGTCCGCGAGCTTTGCCACAAAGGAGGTCTTTGAGTATTCGATCTGGTGGCCTGAGAGCCGCTCGATTATTGCAAAGAGACCTTCGTTAACAAAGTCGGCTGTTTCAATACCTGGGACAAGCGCCATATTGATGTTGTTTTCGATGAACATCACAGGTTCACCCTCAACGCTGCGCACTCGCTCGAGATGAAGGTAGTCAGAACCTTCGACAATACCGAGATGTCTGGAAATATCTTCGTCCGACTTACGAATTTCGCAATCGAGAATGTTTGTTTCGAAAGAAAGGCCTTGCTCGATTAGAGATTCGGAGAAAGAGATAAGACCCTCTGTAAGGGGGAAAGAGATGTCTTTTGACTTAACGTAAGTTCCCTTTCCCTGAATTTGCTCAAGCAGGCCCTCATCAACAAGCTTGGAAATGGCCTTTTTGATGCTGCCGCGGCTGACGCCGAGCGTACTCATGAGCTCGACTTCCGACGGGATTTTGGATGCTTGCTCCCAAGCTCCTGAGGCGATGTTCTCGCGCAGATAGTCGACCACCTGCATATAGATGGGGGTGGGACAATCCTTTTTAATATGTGAATTGTTGACGCGATTGGTCACAGTTTCTCCTGATTACTTTGAAGCAAAATTACCTTCATTTTACGTTGTTTTGCTTCGATTAACTTATCGAGATTGTGATTGCAAAGAATAAATCACGTATTTAATGTAGGGCTTCTGCTGCTTTGGCTGCCTGTCTGGCGTTTGCCTTCTACTCTTATCGACAATACGGGTATCTTGGAGAGATGGCCCCATGTCACTGAAATGCGCCGTAGGAGGCAAGAATTAGCCTCCCGTGCGCGTCGGTGACAAACGATGCGGGCGTGGCCCCGGTTGAACCTACTCTCCGGCGGCCTGGTTGCGGCCGGTGGCGTAGTCGATCTGCACATGCGGCTGCAGGTTGTAGCAGTATACGTGGAAGCACAGCGTCTTGCCGTGGTCCTCGACCGATTGCGCCTCAAGGCGCACGCCGCGGCAGACAAGTTCCTCTTCGTTATACATAGGCGTGACGCGGTAGAGCACGTGGTTGCCCGTTTCGCGGATGTAGTCGAGAATCTGCTCCTCAAACGGTAGCATGCCCGTCTCGTTGAGATAGCGCGTGCCGGTGAGGAGATCCTTGCGATTGGCGTTTTCGCCGCAGAGCGACCAGGCGATGAGGTGGCAGCGGTTGTAGAGGCTCTGGCCCGGAATAAAGTCGTAGCGCTGCTGATGCCATCCGGCGGGATGGATGCGCGAGATATCGCCGCGCTTGCCTTGACCGAGCGAGTCGGGGCCCACGCAGGCGAGCGCTTTGCGAGTGCGGCCCATACTGTCGAGCTTGGAGAATTTCTTAAAGCAGCCCTCTTCTGCAGCGCGTTCGTATTCATCGAGTGTGAATGACGGCATGCCGAGCGGGTGCGTGCTGTCGGCGCGAAGGGCGACGTAGGGATTGCCGGCGTAGTCTGGAATGCTGCTGAGATATACGCCGCGGGCGCGGTTGAGATCTGGGTTTTCCACTTCGTCGATGGGGGTGGCGGCACTGTCCGCGGAGGCAACGTTGCCGTTGGTGTTGGTCGCGGTGGATTCGGAGCCATCGCCGGAGTCCTCGGAGCTTGCTGTTCCCGATTCGAGCCGGGCAACCAGGTCTGCCTCGTCGTCGGTGCGGCTGGGACTCTCGTTTTGTTTTTCGGCCAGAGCCGTCGCCTGCTCATCGCTTTGCGGCGACAACAACTTGGGCGCTCCGTCGAGCGACCCTGTGAACAACGCAAACCCCAGCACCACGGCGGTGCCGATGGAAAGTACTTGCTTGTAGGCGGACTTGCGCGACATTGCGGCTCCTGGATGGACGGTTGGGAATCTACCAGTCTAGCAGGAGCCGGCAGGGGCCGTTCTGTCGAACAAATACTCAAGATTTGGGATAGACGTTACTGATTCATTTGCCTCATATGGAGCTGCGGCGGTTGTGTACATGGAATCAGTCGGCGTTTCTCCAGATAAAACCTGCCAAAATAAGCCTGTCCCTTTTTGGTAGGTTAATCGTGAGCTATTTCACCGCAACTTAGGGCACGGTTAGGATGTGTGCACTTTAAAAAGAAGAACCCATGATTAGAGAGGTCGCGCTCGTCTCTCTAAATGTCTCTATAAAGAGAAAGTCAGTTAAAGAGATAACATTGGGCAATCTAACAGTGAATTCGATACATCTCTCTAAATGTCTCTCTAAAATAAGGTGCTTATCTCTCTAAAGTTAGAGAGATATACTATACTTTAGAGAGATAAATCTATCGTTTTAGAGAGACGGAATGTCAATGCTGCTGGATGAACCCCTTGGCCTTATCGTTGAGCGCCTTCGCAGGCGAGGGACTGATGACGCATCGGTAGAAGTTAAAGCCTGCACGAATAAATTGAGCGCAGACGTATGGGAGACAGTGAGCGCTTTTGCGAACACTGCGGGTGGGCTCATTATTTTGGGCCTGAACGAGGCCGAAGGATTTGTTCCTTCGGCTAACTTTGCTATCGATAGGGTGCGCGATCAGTTTGTTTCGGGTATCGGAGACGGAGGCTCAGCGGCAGTGGTGACCCATGCGCCGCGGTACGAGCTTGATCGAGGCGAGGTCGACGGGCTCCAGGTGCTTCTGGTGCGCATCTTTGAACTTGAGCTTAAAGCGAAGCCTTGCTATATCGGCGCGCGCGGCGTGCAGAACGGTAGCTACAAGCGCGTGGATGATAAAGATATCAAGATGTCACCCGCTGAGCTATATGAGCTGCAGAGTGCGTTGCTCCCGAGCGATGCAGACGGCACGGTGGTTTCGGAGGCAACGGTCGAGGATTTGGATCCAGATGTCGTGCGGTCTATTATCGCAAATCGCCGGCTGCAGACCCCGCGCGTTTTGCGCGGGGCCGATACGCTGGAAAAGCAGCTGGTCAGACTCAATATCACTACAAAGGATGGTGCCGTGAAGCTCGCGGGGCTTCTGTCGGCGGGAATTTACCCCCAGCAGTTCTATCCCAAACTGATGATCGATGTCGCCGTTCATTCCGATGTGGAAAAATCCGCACCCGGGCAACCCCGATTTATTGACCGCCAGTTGTGCGATGGCCCGATTCCGGCTTGCATCGAAGATGCCCTTGCCGCGATTGGACGAAACTTGCGCAAAGCGGCGATAGTGCAAGGCGCTGGCAGAAGGGAGGATTGGGAAGTTCCCCAGGAGGTTTTGCGCGAGGCCTTGGCAAATGCCTGCATCCATCGAGAATATTCGCCCATGTTTGTGGGGCAGGCCGTGAGTGTCGATATCTATCCAGACAGAATAGAGATCAAAAACCCTGGCGGGCTTTGGGGCGGAAAGACGGTGGACAATCTTGCAGACGGGGAATCGCGCTGCCGAAACCCAAAGCTCATGAGCCTAATGGGGGCG
Source organism: Collinsella sp. (assembly GCA_048205395.1). Taxonomy (GTDB): domain Bacteria; phylum Actinomycetota; class Coriobacteriia; order Coriobacteriales; family Coriobacteriaceae; genus Collinsella. Next base: position 19,008 of record DBEWUK010000046.1, on the reverse strand, counting down.
ACGCCGTTAGAGCATGCCGAGGGGGCCGTTGCGGAAAGCCAGGGATCTGGTATCCCGGCTATGATTCGCGAGATGGAGTCTCGTTCGCTTGGCAGGCCGAAATTTATCGTTAAGGCCGATTCGTTTACGGTGATGCTTTCCCGGCACGGGGCGGAGCTTGCTGAAAACCGCACGTGGATTCAGAGCCATGTGGGCACCGAGCTGACGGATCGCGAGGAAACACTGCTCATGTTTATGCGGGAGCATGGGTGCGTATGCGATGTTCAAAAAATACGAGAGGCCCTGAAGTGGGATTCGGATGACATTCGCCTGATCTGCGGGGACCTTGTGGATAAACATGTCCTGTCAAAATGCGGCAAAGACACGTTTGAAATTATCGATATGAACAGAGAATCGTCAGCTTCGACGGCGGATAGGATCCTGGAGGCTCTTAGCGCCGAAGTGGATATGACGGCGCGAGAAATAGCGGTTGCATCGGGGGTCAGAATTTCGTCTGTCCGTTACCATCTGCCAAAAATGGCAGATAAAGGACTCATCGAGGTAATGGGTTCATCGACGAGCCGCAATCGCCGATATCGGAAGAAGTAGATGCAGCCGGGTCGCCCCTCTAGCGTCTCTCGAAGCTAGAGGGGTGCTAGAGGGGCGATTGTCTTGCGATATTTCCCCAGGTAAAAACTGCCAAAATAAACCTGTCCCTTTTTGGTAGGTCAGTTAACGCAGTCCAGGTTGAGCATATGCGAGCGAGCAGGCTCCGGGTGCGGTAAGGTGGCGTGAAACAAGCGGGCGCTGACCTTTTGGTCGCGCCCGTGAAGTTGAACGTCAGATTGCCGTGCCCGGGGCCTGCGCAGCGCCGCGCAGCTGCGCCGTTTGTAAAACGGCGCAACCTACAGGTTCATGTTGCCGTGGATGTAGGGGGTGACCTCGGGGGAGATATGGCCGCAGCCCAGCTCGCGCAGCGCGGACTCGATAACGGCGGGCAGCGGGGTCTTGCCCTTGTCGTCGACGGCGGCACCGCCGAGGGTGGCAATCTTGGCGACATCTGCGGGTGCGGCCTCGATATGCATGCAGCCGCCGACCAAGCGCGCGCGTACCTGTGCCAGATCAAGATCGTGCAGGTAATCCTCGCAGGCGCGAATCAGGGAGACCTTCTCGCGCGTAAGCTCCTCGCCCGTGGGGACGCGCGTGGCAAGGCAGGCTCCCGCCGGCAGGTTCCAAACGGGATAGCCCCATGCGCGCAGCAGCTCGCGCTCTTCGTCCTTGGTAAAGCCGACCTCCATAAGGGGTGAGCGTACGCCGAGCTCTTCTGCCGCACGCATGCCGGGGCGGTAGTCACCGCGATCGCTTGCATTGCTGCCATCGATGACGGTGGGAAAGCCGAGCGACTTGGCGTGGTTGACGATGGCGGTAAAGCCAGCGTGCTTGCAGTGGTAGCAGCGATTGGCATCGTTGCAGGCTACTTGGGGGAGTTGCAGCTGATCCACCGAAAGATTGAGCACGGGGAGCTTAAAATGCGGCCCCTCATTGGCCTGCCCATCAACGGACCGCTCAAACGAGGCCTGTTCGGGCGTGCCGATGAGCGGCGTGGTGAGATGGACGAGGAGGGTATTGGTAGGCATGATGCGGGCGCATACGGCGGCCAAAAAGCTGCTGTCAACGCCGCCGGAAAACCCGATAGCCACGCGCCCGTATGCCAAAAGCAGCTGTTCGAGCGCCGATAGCTTGTCTTGAAGCTCCTCTGCGGGTGCCGTGGTGTCTAAAATCATGAAACGATCCTTATCGTTGAGTACTCGGTCGAAAACTATAATCCTAATGCGTTACTTGCCATAAGACTTCTATCTATGTAACGAAAGTGCAATATGCTATATACGTTATATACAAGTTTGTAAAGTGCGGTAGAGTGGCAGTAACACAATCCGGTGAGGGGACCGATATGATCAAGGCTGTTATTTTTGACATGGATGGAACGCTGGTCGATACCGAGCGTTTGGGGATTAAGGCCTGGAAGGCAGGCGCCGCTGAGCTGGGGCTCGCGATTGATGAAGCGCTGATCCATCAGTTTATCGGCCGCACGCTGCCCGATGTTATGGACATCCTTGATAAGCATTATGGCAGCCACGAAACCACCGAGGCGATCTATCGTCGCCACAAGGAGATTCGCGACGAGATGGTCAAGACCGAACTGGAACTTAAGGCCGGTGCCGCCGAGTGCCTAGACGAGCTGCTGGCTGCGGGCTATCACGTGGGTCTAGCGACGTCGTCGCGCCTCGTTACGGCCGAGCGCAACCTTAAGATGGTCGGTCTTTTTGACAAGTTTGAAACGGTAACGTGTGGCGAGGACGTCGTGCACGGCAAGCCCGACCCCGAGATGTATCTGCTCGCCTGCGAGCGCGCGGGCTTTGCTCCCGAGGAATGTGCCGTGGTCGAGGATTCGCGCAACGGTTGCGTCTCGGGCATTACGGCCGGCTGCCATGTCTTCGCCGTCCCCGATATTGTGCCGTTGCCGCAGGACGTGGTGGATGGCTGCGAGGCCGTGCTCGATACGTTGTTCGACCTGGCGGCGGCAGTTAAGGCCGTGCGCTAGACAATTGCGGTGTTGAAACGAGCGATTGCTCACGTTTGCGCTCAAGCAAAAGGGGTCCGGCAATGGTCGGGCCCCTTTTGCTTAAGCGGCGACTTAGCATACTCGCGGGCGTGCTATAGATACGCACCGAGGTTGATGGCCGTGGCGTCGGTCTGGCTGCTTGCCTGGGTGCTGGCGCGTTCCAGTAGGAACGGACGTACCAGTTCTTGGCGGTTGATATCCTCGGCGGCGACTGCGGTGACGGTACGCGCTGCGGAGCCGACACGGATATGCTTGATCTTTGCCGGGGCCTTGTTCTCGATTTGCTCCATCAGCAGTTGGACACCCTTGCGGCCAATCTCGTAGCCCGGGGGCGCTACCGTAGTGAGCGGGACCGATCCGCTCCAAGCGAGCGGGTTGCCATCGCAGCCTGCTACGCGTACTTGCCCGGGGACAGAGATGCCCTTGTCGACCAGTGCCGAAACGACGCCCGAGGCCAACACATCGGTCAGGCCGACGACAAAATCGGGACGTTCGTCCGCGGGGCGCTCGGCGATTTGGGCACCGATGCCGTAGCCGTCGGCAGCGGTATTCCATTCGCCGGCGTCGATGACTTCGATCTTGATATCGGGGTGCAGGGCGAGGGCCTTGTGAATGCCAAGCACGCGTAGGGTGAGCTGCATAAATGCTGCTCGGCCGACGACGACAATATGGTGTGCGCCGCGGGCGATGGCGAGCTCGGCAATGATGCGACCTTGGGCCTCGTTGTCGGCCGCTACGTAGTAGCCGGGCTCGGAACAGTGGATGTCCAGATGGACGATCGGCACGGGCATTTTAGTCATGGCCGGATGCCAGTCGGGGGACGCCATGGGCTGAACCATGACGCCGGACATCTGGGTGCCCATAAAGTAGCGCAGGTAATGGTTCTCGAGAATATCGTCATTATCGGCGTTGGCGATGAGCAGGTCGTAGCCGTGCTTGCGGGCCTCGTTGTGGGCGCCGCTGGCGATTTGGAGCGAAAAGCCGTGGTCGAGACGGGGGAGCACCAGGCCAAAGGACTTGGTGGCGCCGCCCGCGAGCTGACGGGCGCTTTGGTTGGGCAGGTAGCCAAGGCGATTGATGGTCTCGTTGATGAGCTTGAGGGTCTCGGGGCGCAGCTTTTCGGGGTGGTTGAGCGCGTTGGAAACCGTGCCCAACGAAACCCCGGCCTCGCGCGCGACGTCGCTGATTTTTACCTTTGCCATAGCGGCCCCTTTGATGCGTTTCAAGTACAAGGCAGATTGTAGCATCCCAAACCTACCAAAAAGGGACAGGTTTATTTTGGCAGGTTTTATCTGGGGAAACGCCGTTGCCAGCGCGACCACCACGAAGGGGGCAGGTACCTTTGTGGTGGTTTGGACCGGCTGGACGTGTGTGCATCGAGTGGTATCTAAGTTGAGATACCACTTCTGGTATATCAGCTTGCGTTTGCGTGAGTACAATACTCGAACGTTATGCGTCTCAGCGCCCCCTGTGCGTGGACGTTTTGCAGTCAAGCGGACGAAGGGGTTTATCCTATGTGCGGAATTGTCGGCTACACCGGCTCTGATATTGCAAAGAACATCCTGGTCACGGGCCTCAAGCGTATGGAGTATCGCGGCTATGACTCCTCGGGCGTCGCGCTCGAGGTGGGCGAGGGCGCCGCGGCGCACCTCGATGTCATCCGCCGCGTGGGTAAGGTCGCGGGCTTGGAGAGCGAGCTTTCCAATATCGACAGCGACGCTACCTGCGGTATCGGCCACACCCGTTGGGCCACCCACGGCAAGCCCTCCGTCGTTAACGCTCACCCCCACACCAGCTGCGACGGTCGTATCGCCATCGTCCACAACGGCATCATCGAGAACTTCGCCGAGCTGCGCGAAGAGCTGGAGGGCCGCGGCCATCACTTTAAGAGCGAGACCGATACCGAGGTCTTCGCGCATCTGATCGAAGAGGCTTATGCCGAGACGCACGACCTGATGGCCTCCGTGCGCGAGGCTTGCACCCACGTGGTCGGTGCCTATGGTCTGGCCGCCGTGTGCGCTGACGAGCCCGGCGTGATCGCCGTGGCCCGCAAGGATTCCCCGATCGTGGTCGGCGCGGGCGAGACCGGCGCCTATGTCGCCTCCGATGTCATCGCGCTCATCGACGCCACCCGCGATGTCGTGGTGCTCGAGGACGGTCAGTTTGCCAAGCTCACGCCCGCAGGCGTCGAGTACACCGACGAGGCCGGCAACGTTATCGAACCCAAGGTCACTCACATCGACTGGGACCTGGACATGGCAGAAAAGGGCGGTTATCCCGACTTTATGCTCAAGGAAATCCACGAGCAGCCGCGCGTCGTGCGCGACACGCTGGTCGGTCGTATGACGCCGGCCGGCGAGCTCGACATCGACGAGCTGGGCCTTTCGCTCGAGGAACTCAACGACATCGACCGCGTCTACGTAATCGCTTGCGGAACCAGCTATCACGCTGGCCTCATTGCTAAGAATCTCATCGAGGGCTGGGCTCGCATCCCCACCGAGGTTGAGGCGGCCAGCGAGTTCCGCTATCGCAACCCCATCATCACGCCGACGACGCTCGTCGTGGCCGTGTCCCAGTCGGGCGAGACGGCCGACACTCTCGCCGCCATCCGCGACGCGCGCATCAAGGGCGCCAAGGTCTTCGGCATCACCAACGTGGTGGGCAGCCCCGTGGCGCGTGAGAGCGACGGCGTCATCTACACCAAGGCCAACAAGGAGATCGCGGTCGCCTCGACCAAGAGCTTCATCGGCCAGGTTGTGAGCCTGACGCTTTTGGCCCTGCTGCTGGCGCAGGTCAAGTACCGCTTGACCACCAAGCAGGCGCGCATGCTGTTCCGCGAGCTTTCCGATACGGCCGAGCAGATCCAGTGGATTTTGGATACCCAAACCGAGGCCGTGCATGAGGCCGCCCTGCTGTGCAAGGACGCGCAGTCCGCACTGTTCGTGGGTCGCGGCATGGGCGCCGCTATTTCCTACGAAGGTGCGCTCAAGCTCAAGGAGGTCAGCTACCTGCACGCCGAGGCCTACGCCGCCGGTGAGATGAAGCACGGCCCCATTGCCCTGATCGACCCGGGCTTCCCTGTCATCGCTGTGGCCACCAAGAGTGCCACCTACGACAAGACCGTGTCGAACCTCATGGAGTGCAAGGCGCGCGGCGCCAAGGTCATCGTCGTTGCCACCGAGGGCGACGAGGAGATCAACAAGATCGCCGACTGCATCATCCGCGTGCCAGCAGTCCGCGACGTGTTCAGCCCCATCACGGCGAGCGTCCCGCTGCAGCTGCTCGCCCGCGAGGTCGCCATCCTGCGCGGCTGCGATGTCGATCAGCCCCGAAACCTCGCCAAGAGCGTGACCGTGGAATAGTTGGTTCCGCCGTTCTAGCGACTAAGGCCCGGCTCCGCATCAAGACGGAGCCGGGCCTTTTCTGCATTTGCCCAGATAAAACCTGCCAAAATGAACCTGTCCCTTTTTGGCAGGTTAGCGGAGCTTGCTGGTCTCGAAGTACTCGGGGAACTGGTCCAGAACCTCGGTCTGGTTGCGGAACATCATATGCAGGTGCTTGCTGACCAAAAAGCTCGCTTCGATGGGGTCGCGACCGGCGATAGCGCGGCGAATCTGCTTGTGCTCGTTCACGATGTCCTGATTGTCGAGAACCTGCGTGGCGGCGCGCAGCCAGCGGAAGCGCTCCAGGTCGGCATTGGTCTCTTCGAGCCACGACCACACGGTGCTGCGACATGCGATGCTAAAAATCATGTGATGCATGAGGTTGTCGCTCAAAAAGAAGCCGATGCGATCCTCTTCGGCCATGGCCTTTTCCTGCAGCGCGATGGCGCGGTCGAGCTGCTCGATGCCGGCCGACGTGGCGCGTGCACAGCATTCCACGATCACCTGCTTTTCCAGATGTTCGCGGATGTAACAGGCACTCTCGGCAAGGGTGAGGTTGATGGGTGAGACGTAGGTGCCGCTTTGGGGCACGGTGCGCACCAGGCCCTCTTGCGCCAGACGCACCAGTGCCTCGCGCACGGGCGTGCGACCCATGTCCAGGTCATCGCAAAGCTGCTTGACGCCCAGCTTTTCGCCCGGCTTGTAGTCCAGGTAGACGATTTTGCGTCGAATGGTGTGGTAGGACTGGTCCTGTAGGCTCGTTTCCTGCTCGCCGACGTGCATCGATTCTTCCATAGCGCCTCGCAACCGTTCTATCAAACTCATATGTCAGTTGTTAATTATGCCGCGAATCAGCTCTCCGCGGTGGGTAATTCGGCTCTTGCCTGAGAACTATTGCGGCACCTTAGCCTGTGTTTGCGCAAGGCTGCGCTCAATGTTGCCGTATCATAAGCCGTCGCAAACGTGAAATAGAAAGAAGGAATCCCATATGCAACTGGCAAACATCGTATGCGAGCGCTGGAAAGGCGTCTTGTTCTGCCTGATCATCGCCATTCCCGCGACGTTGCTCGGCAAACAAATTGAGGTGGTCGGCGGTCCGGTATTTGCCATCCTCTTTGGCATGGTCCTGGCGCTCGTCTTTCCCAAGAATCGTCGCGAACAGCTCGCCGCTGGCGTCACCTATACGTCCAAAAAAGTCTTGCAGTACGCGGTTATCCTGCTTGGCTTTGGCATGAACCTCTCCCAGATTCTGTCCAAGGGCGCCCAGTCGCTGCCGATTATCGTGGCGACGATCTCGACCTCGCTTGTCATCGCCTTTGTGCTCTGCCGCGTTATGAACGTGCCGGGTAAGATCGCGACGCTTGTGGGTGTGGGTTCGTCGATTTGCGGCGGTTCGGCCATCGCTGCGACCGCACCCGTCATCGATGCCGACGATCGCGAGATTGCCCAGGCCATTTCGGTCATCTTCCTGTTTAACGTTATCGCGGCGCTCGTGTTTCCGACGCTCGGCGGCATGCTCGGGCTGACCAACGAGGGCTTTGGCCTGTTTGCCGGTACCGCCATCAACGACACCTCGTCCGTAACGGCTGCGGCGAGCGCTTGGGACAGCATGCATCCCGGCGCCAATGTGCTCGAGAGCGCCACGGTGGTCAAGCTCACCAGGACGCTGGCCATCATTCCCATCACGTTGGTCCTCGCATGCTGGCAGATGCATCTGGCGCGCAAGGCCGGCGGTGACGCCAAAAGCACGTTCTCCCTTAAACGCGCGTTTCCCATGTTTGTGCTGTTCTTTGTGCTGGCGAGCGTGATCACTACGGTGCTTCAGCTTCCTGCATCCATTACGGCGCCCATCAAGGAGCTGTCGAAGTTCTTTATTGTGATGGCCATGGCGGCTATTGGTTTTAATACCGATATCGTCGAGCTGGTCAAAAAGGGCGGCAAGCCCATCGCGCTGGGCTTTTGCTGCTGGATTGGCATCGCGTGCATGAGTTTGGGAATGCAGCACGTACTGGGAATCTGGTAGAGAAGTAGCTTATTTGCGTGCTGCGTGCTGGTGAGCGCATTCTCACGGTGGAGCGATAGGAGCTCTTGCGGGTATGGCTTGTCCGCAGGTTTATAAGTCCCGAAGAGCTCTTATCGCCCCGCCAGGATGGCGATGCGGGGCAACACCTATATTCGCAGGACGGCGCTTTCTGCCCTATAGTGTTTGGTGGGCAATATCGTTCAATTCTGAAACACTCGGCCGTGCGACCGTCGGCGGTTGCACGTCGCTACGGACAGGGGCAAATCATGGATAGCGATGCCAAGCTGAACATCTTGACCGATGCCCTGGCTGCTGCCGGGGCATCGGCATTGGCAATCGATGCGCGTGGAGACGTCGCGATCTCGACCATGAATGACGCGGCGCTTGAGCGGGGTGTGGCGACTTTTGTCGCTGAGCGTCTCGACCGTATAGGAGACGGCGCGCGTCTGGTTATGGGGCGTGAGGGTACGCGCCTGAGCCTGACCGTTCGCCCCACCGACAAAGAGGGCGGGAGTCTTTGGGTCGTTGTGGTCCGCGAGGTGCGCGGTGCCGCGGCGCATGCGGGCATCGAGTGGCTCAACGCCGACGAAGTTGAGGTCCGCTATGAATCGAGCGCGTACGGCATCGTTGAGGGGGCGGCCTCGGTGGCTGTACCGGTTACCGAGAGCTATGCGCGCGGCGTGCCCCTTATGCTCGAGGGCGAGCTGGGAGCGGGTCAGGTCGAGATTGCCAAGCGCCTCTATCTGGATGGCCCTTTTGTCGATCAGCCCTTTGTTTCCGTCGCGCTCGATGAACTCACCGATCGCGGTTGGCGCCATGTGCTCAAAAGCTCCGAATCGCCGCTGTTCCAAACGGGGCTGACCCTTTGCATTGAGGGCTGGAATGCGGTTGGCCCCCAGCGCCTCCGCGAGCTGGTCTCCACGATGGCTGACACCGCGTTGGCGACGCGCTGCCATGTGGTGCTGACAGCGAATGACATGCCGGGCGGCGGCGAAAGTGATCAAGCCGCCTTTGTGACCGAGCGCTTCGCCTGTGCGGTGAGCGTGGCGCCAGCAATCGCCGAGCAGGGGGCCGCGTCGACGAAGGTTGCGCGCTATTTGGAATATCTCGCTGATGCATTTGGGACGGCAACGCCCGCGCTGTCTGCCGCGGCGACGAAGACGCTCGATGCTTACCGCTGGCCGCGCAACTATCTGCAGCTCCGCGAGGTCTCGGAACGACTGTATATATTGGTGGGGGCGGGCACGGTGGACCGCGCTGTGGCGGAGGAAGTGCTCGCCCAAGAGGACGTGATTAAGACCGCAACCTTTGGCGCCCCGACGCTCGAAAGTGACCTGTATATCCTGCGACCGCTGGCCGATACCGAGCGAGATATCGCGCATCTGGTTGTAGACCATCTCCACGGCAACCGAACCCGTGCGGCGGAGGTGCTGGGCATAAGCCGTACAACGCTGTGGCGCTTGCTGAAGGACGATGACCGTTGAGCGAGGCGCCCGTGACCGCGCGCGACGCGTGTGCTACAGTCCAAAGCGTTATTGTTTCGATTTGGTTACGGCGTGCGAGGGCATATGGCTGAGACTTCAAAACCGAGCCGCAGAAGGCGGAGCGCCGCGCCGGTTAACCGACGCACGACATCGGTGACGTGGGGCAAACACGCCTCGGGGTTTGATGGCTCGTTCAAGCGCACTAAATACGGCTATCCTTCGGCAAGCGCCCGCTTGGCAATGCAGGCAGAGTCCTCGCTGTGGGGCCGCAAACGCGTGGTGGGCTCAAAGCTCAAGCACGACGGCACGCTCGGCTACATCAGCCGCGGGGCGGCTCGTCGCAGCGGGCTCAATCCCGCCGGCTGGCATCGCTACGTGCCGATCGTGGCCGCCGTTGCAGTGATCGTCATCGCTCTCGCTGCGCTTGGCTACGCCGGCGGTGGCGCCAACTTGGACGCAATGTTTAAATCGCCCGAGCTCGCGCATGTAGGTACAGAAGTTGTCGAGGGCGCTCAGGCCCAGACGGGCGTCGCGCCCCAGCGCGGTATCGTTGCGGCGGCCTCCACCATCGCCGATGCGCAAAAGGACGAGGACGAACAGGGCGATGGCGCCGAAACGGCCCAGACGAACGAAACGACGACAACTCCATCGGCAAGATAAGTTGCGAGTGGAGCAGCAAATTTGGGACGGGGCTTTTTTAGCTGCCCAAGACAGTGGCTCATTCGATGTCAGTCGCCAAAAGCGAGCGAGCCGCATTTGCGCCAAGGTGACGTGAAATGAGAGGGCGCTGACCTCCTGGTCGCGCCCTCGAAATTGAACGTCAGATTGGCGTGAATGCGGCCCGCGCAGCGTCAACGAGCCCGCCGTTCGGTAGAACGGCGGAACTAATTACCTTACGTAGATGATGTTGTCGCGGCGCGGCTTTGCCTCGGGTAGCGTGTCCTCGGCGTAGCCAAGAATGCAGTTACCGACACCGCGCAGGTTGCCGTCGGCGGGCAGGCCCCAGCTGGCCAGCAGCTCCAGGCCCTCGGGCGAGTCAAAGACCTCATGCGCGCGGTGAATCCAGCACGAATCGACACCCAGTGCATAGGCGGCGTTGAGCAAGTTGCCCATGGCGAGCGAGCCGTCTTCCAGATGTGTGGGCACGCTGCGGTCAACCAGCACCACCACAACGGTCTTGGCGCCATAGAAGGGGTCGCTGTTGCTGTCCATGACCTGGGCGTTGAGCTGTGAGAGACGCTCGACGGTCGCGGGGTCGGTGACGGCGACAAACGTCACCGGCTGGCGGCCCATGCCGCTCGGTGCATATTGGCCGGCTTCGATAATCCGTGCAAGCTTTTCGGCCTCGACGGGACGATTGCTGTATTTGCGGCAGCTGCGGCGGTGAATGAGTGCTTCGATAGTCTCCATGGTGTCTCCTTGCGGTGGCGTTGCAGATGCCCCGTTCGTACCCGTCGGGCTTAAACGATAGACGGTCAATTGCCCGGCCAAAAGGATAGATTCCAATTGGGAAAGTAGGTTTGCATAAAAGTACCTTCAGAATGTGACAAACAAATGGGATGGTTAAACGTTTTATCCCGTCTACCCTGCGCTTTTTTACCACTTGCCTAAATGACGAACGCATAACCTTTGATAAAGGTTTTACTAAAGGAGTACCAACGTTTATCAATGCGCCGTGGTGGCGCCGGGCCAGGAGGTAACATCATGTTCCAGGCTGGAGATGTCGTCGAGACCGATTTCGAAGGATTTCTGAAGCTGCTGCGTTCCAAGACGCGCGCTTTCGTGTCGATCAACGATCACGAGTACTACATCACGCACACCGATGGCTATTGGCGTGTTCAGGATTGCGAGGCCCTCAACGACAAGGGCCACTTTACTGACTGCTCCGAGCTGGTCAACACGGTCTGCGAGGTCGTCGAGCTGCCGTGGATTGCCGGCAAGAGCCTGCATGACAGCTTCTCGGGTGCTACGGTCTATGAGGCCGTCGCTGCTTAACAGCCAACACTCGATATTCTCTCGCAACCGCCGGCGCCGCCCCCGCGCCGGCGGTCTTTTTTGTCGATATGCTTATGTAGAGCCGACCATAAACAACGAGCTTGTTGACGATAGTCAAAACTCGGACTAATGTAGAGATATTAATTGGTCAAAACTCGGACTATCGAATGGTGGGAGAGATGAATAGTGCAGTTAGCCCGGTCGATTTCGACCGGATGCTCAACGGGCTTGACCGTATCTATTCGGAGTTCGCGCGCGCCTGCGGTCTTTCGGACTGCGCCTACTGGATGCTCGTCGACACGAGTGCGGCGGGCGGAAGCGTTGCCGTGAGTCGGCTGACGAGTGAATGGTTCTACAGCAAACAGACCATCAATTCGGCGATCAAGACGCTTAGGGCGCGAGGGCTTGCGACGTTGGAGTTTGCCGAGGGCAGTCGTAAGAACAAGGTTGTGCGACTGACCGAAGAAGGCGTGCAGTTTGCCAAGCGCTACGCGTTGCCGGCGCAAAAAGCCGAGCAACAGGCATTCGAGGCGCTCGAGCCGTGGGAACAGCGCGAGATCATGCGCTTGGTCGGTAAGTTCTCCCATGTTCTTAACGAAGAGTGCGAGGCATTTAAACGGCAAGTGGCCGCCGAGAACGAGGCTGACGATAAGGGCGAGGGGGACACATGCGACTCTTAATGAGGTTTATGAGGCCGTACCGCGGTCTGATTGCGGTGACGCTGTTTGCGGTGCTGATAGATAACGTCGGTACGCTGTTGGTTCCCACGATGCTGGCGAACATGGTCAACACCGGTATTACCACGGGCGACATCGACTATATTTTACGCAACGGCCTGTACATGCTTATCGCGACCGGCATGGCCAGCGGCGGCACGGTGTTGGGCTGCTATCTTTCGGCGCGCCTGGCCGCCAACGTGGCCTGCGATATCCGCAATGCCGTGTACGACAAGTCGCTCGAGCTGTCCGCCAGCGACTTTGAGCGCTTTGGCACGGGTTCGATGATCACGCGCTCACTCAACGACATCAACGTGATTCAGCAAGCTGTCCTTCAGACGATTCAGTTGGTGCTGCCGGTGCCGTTCTTGGCCGTGGCAGGCATCATTTTTGCTTGGTTCATCGATCCCGCCATGGGCACGCTGCTTGGTGTGGTCGTTGCGATCGTGCTGGTGGCGGCGGTCTTTACGGTGGCTAACGCCGCGCCGATCTTTATGCGCCTGCAGAGCTTTATCGACCGCATGAACGTGGTGCTGCGCGAGAACATCGTGGGCGTGCGCGTCATCCGCGCATTTAACAAGGAGCGCCACGAGGAGCAGCGCCTGGACGAGGTGTTTAGCGATTACGCGGCCAACGCCATCAAGGTCAACCACCTGTTTGTGGGTCTCGACAGTTCCAGCTTCTTTTTGATGAATATCGCCGAGGTGGCGGTGCTGTGGGTGGGCGGCAACCGCGCGGGCGTCCACGCCATGCAAATCGGCAGCATCTCGGCCGTGTTGGAATACGCGATCTTGATCCTGTTCTTTGTGATGATGGCGCAGATGGTGATTCTGACGCTTCCGCGCGCTGCGGCGTGCCTCAACCGCGCGCAACAGGTGCTCGAAATCGAGCCGAGCATCGTGGACGGCAAGGCAACGCTGGGCGACGGGGCGCCTGAGTCCGCAGATGGTGCCGACGCGGTTGCCGTGTTCGACCATATGTCGTTCCGTTTTGACGATGCCGACGAGGATACCCTGTGCGACCTGAGCTTTGCCTGTCGCCGTGGCCAGACCACGGCGATTGTAGGCTCAACGGGCTCGGGCAAGTCAACGGTGGCCAAGCTCTTGTTGCGTTTCCACGATGCCACGAAGGGCGCCATTCGCCTGAACGGCGTTGACCTGCGCGACCTTTCGCAAGGTGAGATTCGCGGGCATATCGCTTACGTGCCGCAGAAGGCGTGGCTGTTCTCGGGTACGGTGGCGAGCAACCTGCGCTTTGGCAACGAGGGCGCGACCGAGGCTGACATGCTCCATGCGCTGGAGGTTGCCCAGAGCACCTTTGTGCTCGATCAGCCCCAGGGGCTCGATACTCCGGTATCCCAGGGCGGCACGAACTTCTCGGGCGGTCAGCGCCAGCGCCTGGCGATCGCCCGCGCACTCATGAAGCATGCCGATCTATATATCTTCGATGACAGTTTTTCGGCCCTGGACTTTAAGACCGATGCCGCCCTGCGCCATGCGCTGCAGGACGAGACGCGCGATGCCGCGGTGCTCATCATCGCGCAACGTATCTCGACTATTTTGCATGCCGATCAGATCGTGGTGCTCAAAGACGGCGAGATCGTGGGCCTAGGCACGCACGACGAGCTCATGGAAACCTGCGAGGTGTACCGCGCTATCGCGGAATCGCAGATGCAGGGAGGTGAGTAGCATGGCCGAGGAGCTCAAGAAGCAGGCCAGCGTTGATGACGCCGTTGCCGCGGGACTGGTTGAGGAAACGGCTGCCGTAGCACCCGAGCTGGACGAGGCCGCCAAGGCTGCAGCCGAGCGCGAGGCTCGCCGCCAAGCGCTCTACGAGGAAAACGAGCGCGCCGAGGACGAGCGCGCCCGCGCCGAGGCAGAGCGCATGCGCGATGTGGACGACGAGGACGAGGACGAGAAACCCCGCGACACCTGGGCGACGGTGCGCCGCCTGTGGAGCGAGGCTGCCGGCGACCATTGGCGCTTCTATATCGTGTTCGCGAGCATTGTGTTCTACGCCATCTTTAACACCGCTGCGCCGGCATATAGCGCCCGCGTGATCGATGAGCTGTGGGGCCACATTCAGGTGGCGTTTGCCAACGGAACCACCTTCAACATCACTTGGGAGAACTGCGGCAAGACCATCTTCGTCTACTTTATGATTTGGACAGCCGCTGCCTCGTTCTACGCGCTCCAGAGCTTTTTGATGTCGAGCGTTGCCGAGCGCCTCAACCTGCGCCTACGCAACCGCATCGCACAAAAGCTCAACCGTCTGCCGCTCGCCTACTTTGACGCGCATCGCCCCGGAGAAGTGGTCAGTCGCGCGACCAACGACTTGGACAAGATGTCCGAGAGTATGCAGCGCGGACTGCTGCAGCTGCTGGTGTCGATCGGCACCGTGGTGGGCGCCGTGAGCGTGATGTTCGTGTTTAGCGTGCCGCTCACGTTCGTCTTTTTGTTCTTTATGGCGCTGTCGCTGCTGATGACCAAAGTGGTCTCGCGTCGCACACATGACGTGACCGGCGAGCGTCAGGAGTGGGTGTCCAAAATCACGAGCGCGGTTGAGGAAGGCTATTCGGGCCGTTTGGTGATTCGCGCGTTTAACCGCGAGCGTCAGAGTTCTGCCGAAGTGCATGAGGCCTCGAGGGAGCTAGCGCGCGTGAGTACCAAGGCCGACTTTATGATCAATGCCGTCGGCCCTGCGGTGCGCTTTATCGGCCGTTTGGCGCAGATCGTGATCGCGCTGGTGGGCTGCAGCATGCTGGTTGCCGGTCACATGACCGTCGGCGTGTTCCAGGCGTTCTTTCAGTTTATCTACGAGGCGTCCGAACCCATGACGCAGCTGTCGTTTACCTTTAACTCGCTGCAGAGCGCGCTGGCGAGTGCGGAGCGCGTGTTCGACCTGCTCGATGAGCCCGAGATGGAGGCCGATCCGCTGCCGGACGAGGCCGCCAAGCTGCCGGGTCGCGTAGAGGGCCGCGTCTCCTTTGAGCACGTGCGCTTTGGTTATTCGCCCGACAAGCCGCTTATGCGCGACGTGTCGTTTACCGCCGAGCCGGGCCAAAAGATCGCGGTGGTGGGAACCACGGGCGCAGGCAAGACGACGCTCATCAACCTGCTCATGCGCTTCTACGAGATTGACGGCGGGCGTATTACGCTCGACGGCGTGGATACGAGCCGCATGGACCGCGGCGAGCTACGGCAGCAGTTTGGCATGGTGCTGCAGGACGCCTGGCTGTTCGATGGCACGATTGCCGAAAACATCGCCTACGGCTGCCCCGAGGCAACGCGCGACGAAATTGTGGCCGCCGCTCGTGCCGCGCAGGTCGACTTCTTTGTGCGCACTATGCCGCAGGGCTACGACACGCGCGTGGCCAACGATGCCGAGAGCATTAGCCAGGGCCAGCGTCAGCTGCTGACCATCGCACGCGTGCTGCTCAACAACCCGGCGATTCTCATCCTGGACGAGGCGACCTCAAGCGTGGACACGCGTACCGAGCTTGCCATCGGCCGTGCCATGGACGCGCTCATGCGCGGGCGCACGAGCTTTGTGATCGCGCACCGCCTGTCGACGATTGTGGATGCCGACCTGATCTTGGTCATGGACCACGGCAACATTATCGAGCAAGGTACGCATAAGGAACTGCTGGCTGCCGAGGGCGCTTATGCCGACCTCTACTTGAGTCAGTTCGCATAATGTGACAAAGGGATAGCCCCACATGTCACATCAAAAAGAAAGGCGCGCCGGGGATGAATTCCCTGGCGCGCCTTCTTGTGTTGATGCGGGGCTTGTACCGTTCGCAGCCCTAGCGTTCGTCCGCGAGCTTGGCGACGAGGGCCTTGAGCTCGGCCACCTCTCGCTCGAGTTCCTTGACGCGGCGGGCATTCTCGGTGATGCCTTGACGGTTGAGCGCGGATTGCTCGGCGGCATCGTCGGGCATGTACTCGCGATGCTGCTTGGCATCGAAGCTCTCCTCGAACACGCGGCAGCCGTTGCGCTTGATGATGCGCCCCGGCACGCCCACGACGGTGCAGTTGTCGGGCACGTCCTTGACGACAACCGAGTTGCCGCCGATTTTGACGTTGTTGCCGATGCGGATGTTGCCGAGCACCTTGGCGCCCGTGCCCACGGTGACGTTGTTGCCCAGGGTGGGGTGGCGCTTGCCGGTCTCGTTGCCGGTGCCGCCGAGCGTGACGCCCTGGTAGAGCACGCAGTTGTCGCCCACAATGGTGGTCTCGCCGATGACGACGCCCATGGCGTGGTCGATAAAGAAGTGCTTGCCAATCTGTGCGGCGGGATGAATTTCGACGCCGGTGATATGACGGGTGATCTGCGAGAGCACGCGGGCGAGCGAGCGATGACCGTGCTCCCAGAGCCAGTGCTCGGGCACGTGGTTCCACTTGGCGTGCAGGCCAGGATAGGAAAGGAAGATGACTAGACCGTTTTGCGCGGCGGGATCCTGCGCTTGGACGGTCTTGATGTCCTCGCGAATGGTATTGATAAAGCTCACCGGCCGCCCTCCCTTAGCGCCATGGCAATGCGATTCAATAAAGTATAGCGATTCGCTAGGGATTAGGAAGGACAATCTTGGCGGCATTGCGCAACAGGTGTCAGTTATGCAAACTTGCTGGTAATGGGGTCATGCTTTTGTGGGGTTGCGCACGAGGGGGCGCCGCAACCGTATACTGGTCAACTTGGACGTATCCGCGCCCACAACTGAGAGGTTTTACTTCATGGGTTTCATTAATTTTATCGCCGAGCTGCTCAAAGACCCGCGCACCGCGATCGCCAGCTGGATCGCCGCCGGCCCGCTTATGGCCTACGGCTGTGTGTTCCTGATCATCTTTATCGAGACAGGCGTGGTGTTCTTCCCGTTCCTTCCCGGCGATTCGCTGCTGTTTGCTTCGGGCTTCTTTGCCCACAACGGCGGCTTTAACATCGTGGCGCTTCTGGCCACCGCATGGGCCGCAGCCATCCTGGGCGACCAGTGCAACTTTATGATCGGTCACTTCTTTGGCAAAAAGATTATCGCTTCGGGCAAGGTCAAGGCCATGACGCCCGAGCGCATCAAAAAGTCCGAGGATTTCTTGGACAAGTGGGGTCACCTGGCCATCTTCCTGGGTCGCTTCTTCCCGTTTATCCGCACCTTTGTGCCCTTTATCGCCGGCATGGGCGGCATGCACTGGCGCAATTTTGTCATCTTTAACGTGCTGGGCGGCATTACCTGGTCGACGCTCTTTACACTGCTGGGCTACTTCTTTGGCGGCATCCCCTTTGTGCAGGAGCACTTTGAGCTGCTGATCGTCGGCATCGTTGCCGTGTCGATCATCCCGACCGTGGTCGGTCTGGTTAAGGCTAAGCTGGGCAAAAAGAACGCGTAGCTCGAGCCAGCGCGCAAACCGTGCAGTTGAGGCCCGTCACCGCTTACGGTGGCGGGCCTCTTTAGTTTCGGTCAAATGAAAATACTTTACTTAGTTAAAGAAAAGCGTTTTATCAGACGCGTACGGGGAGTACAATCTCGTGCATGCGAATCGACGTGCCATCGGCTTTGATGCTGTTCGCGTGTCCCGTCCGGCTCTACGCTCCGGGCGTGCGACGTTGCGACGCGGTCGGCCTCGGTCCTTGCGTGCGAGTTCGCGAGTATGCAACTGTGTATGTAAGGAGCGACATATGACTGTCGAGAAAAAGGATATCGATTGGGGTAGCCTCGGCTTTGGCTACATGAAGACCGATTACAGCTACGAGGCCCATTGGAAGGACGGCGAGTGGGACGAGGGTGGCCTGACCACCGACCACACCCTGCATGTCTCCGAGTGCGGCGGCATCTTCCATTACTGCCAGGAGGTCTTTGAGGGCCTGAAGGCCTACACCGCCGAGGACGGCAGCATCGTCTGCTTCCGTCCCGACATGAACGCCGAGCGTATGTACAACTCTGCGCAGCGCCTCGAGATGCCCCCGTTCCCCAAGGACAAGTTCGTTGAAGCCGTCAAGCAGGTCGTTTCTGCCAACGCCGCCTGGGTTCCGCCCTTCGGTTCCGGTGCGACCCTGTACGTGCGTCCGTTTATGATCGGCTCCGGTGACGTGATCGGCGTGGCTCCCGCTCCTGAGTACACGTTCCGCATTCTCGTGACCCCGGTCGGTCCGTACTTTAAGGGTGGCCTCAAGCCCGTCAAGCTGCGCGTTTCCGAGTATGACCGTGCGGCACCTCACGGCACCGGCAACATCAAGGCTGGCCTGAACTACGCCATGTCCCTCAAGCCCACGATGGAGGCCCATCGCGAGGGCTATGCCGAGAACCTGTATCTCGACTCCGAGTCCCGCACCTATGTCGAGGAGACCGGCGGCGCCAACGTTCTGTTCGTGAAGGAGGACGGCACGCTCGTCGTTCCGCAGTCGCACACCGACTCCATCCTGCCCTCTATCACCCGTCGCTCGCTCGTTCAGGTCGCTCAGGACCTGGGCATGACCGTTGACCAGCGTCCCGTCGAGTGGGCCGAGGTCAAGGCCGGTACCTTTGTCGAGTGCGGCCTGTGCGGCACCGCTGCCGTCATCTCCCCGGTTGGCGAGATCGACAACAAGGTTTACGGCGCCGACGAGACCGTGACCTTCCCGGCTGGCTACACCGAGATCGGCCCTGTGATGAAGAAGCTCCGCGAGACTCTGACCGGCATCCAGTCTGGTGCTGTCGAGGACAAGCACAACTGGGTTTACACCGTCGCGTAATTAGCCTTTCCTGTCCGGGCAGAGAGTAAGCTCCCTCCTGGCGCGTCCTCGGACATGCAAGAAGCCCTCGCTGCGCACTTCG
>DBEWUK010000043.1:0-20941 GCA_048205395.1 Collinsella sp. | reverse complement strand
TTCAGCAGCAAAAACAGGAACTATTCCACCGCAACTACAGCCAACGAGTTGTTGCGATTAGGTGAACGTTCACCTTTTTATTGTTTTTCTCTTCGCAAATAAAATCCCGTGCGTATACTTAGGCTCAAACGAAACCGATTTCGTTGAGCGTGGGCAATAGGATGCTAAGACGCACCCTACCATCTTGGCATCTTATCGCCCACGCAATGCCATTTGCTTTCTTCCCGTCTCGTTGGACCTTTAGTCCCATTCCGGCACAGCGAGACACTTCCTAGACGACTGACCGTGGGGCCGGCTTTTCTGCTTTTGCAGCAGCGCCTCCGATAACCCTCTTTTGCCGGCCCGGGTCAGCTTTTTCACACAACCGAAAGGACGGGTAGCAACATGCGACCGCTCATCATCATGCATGGCGAGAACATCGACTGGTGCCATACCGTCATCAGAATGCTGATGTATCTGGTGGGCGTTGCAGTACTGGCACTCGGTATGAGCCTCCAGACGGCATCCGGCCTGGGCGTCGCCGCGCTCACGTGCTTTGCCACAACCCTATCCATGCTCACTGGCAAGACGCTCGGCTTTTGGATCACCGCAACCTACGTCGCCTACATCGTGGCGCAATTAGCCATCTTGCGAAGCGAGTTCCAGCCGCGCATCCTGCTCGAGTTGTTCTTCTCAACGCTGATTGGCGGCTTGACCGACCTCTTCATGGCGGTCAACCCACTGCATCCCACGGCACTCCCCACACAGATTGCGACCATGCTGCTCTCCCTCGCTGTCACCGCATTTGGCGTAAGTCTCGTCGTCAACATGGGCGTTGTCCCCAACGCGCCCGACGGCTTGGTGCAAGTCATTGCCGAAAAGCTTAAACGCCGCTTTGGTGACGTAAAAGTCGTGTTTGACTGCTCACATGTCGCCGCCTCGCTCGCGTTGTCGCTGATCTTTATGTACAACCTGGGCGGCTTTGGCGTCACGACCGCCATCTCGGCACTGTTCCTGGGCCATGTCATCAACGTCGCCAACAAGCTGTTCGCCCAGCGCTTTATCCGTGCGGCATTTGGAAAATAGCACCACCGCAAAACCCGCGAGTAGCGCTTACTTTGCTATATCTCACTATACTTTGCTATATCTTGCTATACTTTGCTATATCTTGCTATATCTTGAGCAAAGGTGGCTCACATGCAAACAAACCCTTTTAAGCCCACAGCAGGTAAAACACCTCCCACGATTATCGGCCGCGAAGATGTACTCGAAGAATTCAGTGAAGGCCTCGCCAACGGGCCTGGTGCCCCGGGGCGCCTAATGCGCATAGCCGGCGTCCGTGGAACGGGCAAGACGGTCCTCCTTGACGAGTGCTCACGTTTGGCGCAAAGCCGTGGCTGGACGGTCATAAAAGAGGTCGCAACCGAGGGACTTTGTCAGCGCATTCTCGAACAGCTGCAGCCCAAATTCCAGGCCAAGCACGCCAGATTTGAGCCCACCGTAGCTGGCATATCCATCGGCAGCATAGATATTGAGCGAATCGGCCCATCGCTACGCGACACCATGAGACAGACAATATCCAAGAATGGAAATGGCCTGCTCATCACTCTCGACGAAGTTCAAGACGCAGAGCTCGATGAGGTCCGAACGCTCTCCATTGCGATTCAGCAGGTTATCGGCGAAGACCTTGATATCGCCTTTGTTTTTGCTGGGCTGCCTTCGATGATTGAAAGCATCATCAACGGAAAGACACTTACGTTTTTGCGCCGTGCCCTCCCCTTTGATCTGAAGGCTGTGGCAGTAACCGAAGTGTCGTACTCCCTCGAGGAAACCATTGAAGCGTCTGGCATGGAGTTGCAGCCAGGTATTGCCGGCCAACTTGCCGAGGCAACGCAAGGCTATCCTTTCATGATCCAACTCGTTGGATACTACGCATGGCAGTTGGCAAGACGCGCACATACAGCGATTATTGGAGAAGAAGAAGCCGAGCGTGGCATTGCAACGGCACGCGAACGCTTCTGCGCCATGGTGATTGAGCCCGCGCTGCAGCGCATTCCGCCCACGTGCATCGCTTATCTGCTGAGCATGGCGTCTTTGGGGCAGACGAGCTCAACCAGCATGGTTGCCGATGCCCTAAACAAAACGCCTCAACAGGTGAGCTCCGTCCGCAGCCGCCTGTTAAGAGAATCGATTATCGAGGCTCCTTCGTACGGCAAGGTCTCATTTGCCATCCCCTACATGCGCGACTACCTCTGCGAACACAAAGCCGAACTGGAAGTTGAACTGTAGAAACGGCAACTGCCCTGCAAGACGAAAACCGTTTTCGTACGGATTTAAAGCAGACGTAAACGGTTTTCGTCTGTTTTACGTTCGGAAATAAGACGCAAATTGCACTTTCGTATGGTTTTACGCCAAACGCAACACGCTTTCGTCCGGCTATGCGTCCCCAATCCAGACGAAAAAGGCCCCGAGCTCGTGTGAGCTCGGGGTTCTTTGTGCCGCACATCTATGAGAGGGAATCGATGCGCACGGGCGCTACTCCATGTAGCCGCCCTGGGATGGCGGCAACCTCGTCAATGGGGTCAGGTTTACATGCATCAACTTAGCGCAAAGTAACCTGGCCCCCATGCACCAAGGGGTTGACTAGAGCTCGCAGGCAACCCTGTAACCGTCGCCGATGGCGTCGCGAATGTTGCCACACTTGTTGGCATCGCCCAGCACGTGGGTGGCAACACCGGCTGCAGCCAGGTCGTCGGCCAGCTTGGTATTGGGACGATAGCCCATGGCAAGCACCAGCGTATCGGCACCGGTGATGGTGTGGACCTCACCGTCCTTCTCGTAGCTGATAGTGTCCTCGGTGATCTCGGTCACCTTGGCCTCGGTCAGCACGTGGACGCCCTTGGAGAGCATGCGCGTGATGAGCACCGCGCGACCGGCACCACCCTCGTTAGCGGCGAGCGTCTTGGTCATCTCGATGACGGTGACGTCGCGGTTGGCCGGCGACAGGTCGTTGACCAGCGGGGCCAGGTAATCGGCCGTCTCGCAGCCGACGGTGCCGCCGCCCACGATGACGATCTTCTTGCCCGGGAAAGCCTTGCCGCCCAGCAGGTCGTCAGCCGTCATAACCTGCTTAAAGCCCTGCATGAAGGCCGGAGCGATGGGCTCGGCGCCATAAGCCAGGACGACCTCGTAGCCCGCGTAGTCACGCTGAATGTCCTCGGCCGAAAGCTCGGTACCAAAGACGCACTTCACGCCCGCCTCAGCAAGACGGCAATACTGGTACTTGATCACGCGGGTGAGTTCCTGCTTTGCCGGCGGAACGGCCGCGATGCGCATCTCGCCGCCCGGTTCGTCCTGCTTATCCACGAGCACCACGTTGTGGCCGCGCTTGGCGGCAATGTAGGCTGCCTCCATGCCCGCAGGACCAGCGCCCACAACGAGCACGTTCTTGGCCTCGGCGGCAGGCTCGTAGCCAGCCTCGTCGCGCTCCACGTCCGGGTTAACGGTGCAGGAGATGCGCTTGCCGAACATAATGCCGTTCAGGCAGCGCAGGCAGCCAATGCAGGGGCGGATGTCGTCAGCGTTGCCGACAGCGGCCTTGTTGCAGAACTCGGCATCGCACAGATTGGCGCGGCCCATCATGCAGATGTCGGCAGCGCCGTCCTCGATCAGCTCCTCGGCGATCCAGGCCTCGTTGATGCGGCCGACCGTGGCAACGGGAATGTTCACGTGCTTCTTAATCTCACGCGAGCAAGCGGCGTGCGAGGCCTGCTGGGTACCGGCGGCGGGAATCGCAGAGCCGCGCTTGATGGTGGTGCCACCCGACACATGAATCATGTCGACGCCGGCCTTCTCCAGGCGACGCGAGACATAGATCATGTCGTTGAGGGTCAGGCCGCCATCGGTGTACTCGTCGCCCGAGATACGGACGTCGATGATAAAGTCCTTGCCGCAGCGCTCGCGAATCTCGGCGATGACCTCGAGCAAGAAGCGCATGCGGGCATCGAGCGAGCCGCCGTACTCATCGGTGCGCTTGTTATAGAGCGGGGTCAAAAAGCCGCCGAGCATACCGTGGGCGTGCGCCGCATGGACCTCGACGCCATCGACGCCAGCCTTCTGCATACGAACGGCAGCGTCGCCAAACTGATGCGTGAGCTCGTGGATCTCATCGACCGTGATGGGACGCGGTGCCTCGCGGGCGTAAGACGGGCCCACAAAGGACGGAGCGATCAGGCGCGGCGTACCCGGAATGTTAAAGGCCATATAGGCGGGGTGGAAGAGCTGCGGCATGATCTTGCAGCCATACTCGTGGACGGCCGCGGCGAGTTTTTCCCAGCCAGGGATAAACGTGTCGTCGTAGCAGCACATGTCACCCGGCAGATAGGTATAGGTAGGCTCGACCGTCACGACCTCGGTGATGATGAGGCCCACGCCGCCCTTGGCGCGGGCACGGTAATGATCGACCAAGTCGTCGGTAACATAGCCATGATCGGCCAGGTTGGTGGACACCGGCGGCATAAAGACGCGGTTCTTGACCTCGGTCGTACCGACCTTGATCGGGCTAAAGAGCATCGGATAGGCGGAAGACTCCATACAGGGTTCCTTTCGTTTGAGCCGCTCGGCGGCAGTTGTTGACGTACCTATCGTATCAGCAACTGCCGTATCCGTAGTCAAACATGCCCAAACGCCGGTCGGCTAATGAATACCGCGGCTCAAGTCTTCGGCGATTTTGTCCACACCCTTAAGCGCAGCGCAAGTCTTTTTGTTGGAGCAATGCCCCGTGCAAACGCCACCCTGAGCGCAATCGGCGCAGGTGCCCTTGCGGTAGATGCGCACGCATACCGCGACAAACGCAATACCGATAACAGCCAGTACAACAATATCGATAGGTGCCATAGCAAGCCTCCTCTAGTTAACCACCACTTACTTTACCCCATTCTCCACCTACCAAAAAGGGACAGGTTTGTTTTGGTCGGTTTTATCTGCGGAAACGCCACATCTCTCCCACCAAAAAGCCCGAGTGTCGCTGGGACACCCGGGCTCGTGGAAAGGGGTTAATCCTTATTCGGACTTAAGCGGAAACTGCGGCGGAAGCAGTGTTGGTCTCGTCCTCATCGGTCCATGCATGCTTGGGCATGGGACGGAAAATCTGGAAGAGCATCGCAACCAGCAGCACAATGGCCACAACCGTCCAGATACCAA
Organism: Collinsella sp.; assembly: GCA_048205395.1. Classification (GTDB taxonomy): domain Bacteria; phylum Actinomycetota; class Coriobacteriia; order Coriobacteriales; family Coriobacteriaceae; genus Collinsella. Next base: position 15,760 of record DBEWUK010000043.1, on the reverse strand, counting down.
ACTGCCCAAGGACAAGCAGGTTGTAGAACTGGTTGATGAACAGGCCGATCACCCAAGCGAAGGCGCACTCGTAGCCGATGGCAATCGCGGTCCACTTGCCAGAGTCCATCTGGTTGCGGATGGTGCCAATGGCGGCAAAGCACGGAGCGCACAGCAGGTTGAAGGCGCCGAAGGCAACGCAAGCGCCCATGGTGGGGAACATGCCGGCAAACGCAGTCCACAGGCTCGGGTCGGTCTCGCCCGCGTCGGCGACGGACAGCAGCGAGCCGGCGGTGGCGACGACGTTCTCCTTGGCGACGAGGCCAGAGACGGTCAGTGCGGTTGCCTGCCAGGTGCTAAAGCCGAGCGGGGCGAAGATCCAAGCGACCAGGTTGCCCAGCATGGCGAGCACGGAGTAGTCCATGAACTCCTCGGGGATGCCGTCCATCGCAGGCAGGAAGCCAAAGGAACCGTTGTAGCTACCAAAGTTGGACAGGAACCAAACCACGACAGTGGACGCGAAGATGACCGTGCCGGCCTTCTTGATAAAGGCCCAGCAGCGCTCCCACACGTGCAGCGCCCAAGAGCGGATCGCCGGGAAGTGGTAGGCGGGAAGCTCCATAACGAACGGCGTCGGGCGACCGGCGAAGAGCTTGGTCTTCTTGAGCATGAGGCCCGAGGCGATGACGGCAAAGACGCCCAGGAAGTAGAAGAGCGGGCTGATCCACGCGGCGGTGGTGGAAGAATCGCCGATGATGGAGCCCATGAGCAGGGCGATGATCGGCAGCTTGGCGCCACAGGGAATGAACGTGGTGGTCATGACCGTCATGCGGCGGTCCTTCTCGTTCTCGATGGTCTTGGTGGCCATGACGCCGGGGACGCCGCAGCCCGAAGACACGAGCATAGGAATGAAGGACTTACCGGACAGGCCAAAGCGGCGGAACACGCGGTCCATGATGAAGGCGACGCGGGCCATATAGCCGCAGTCTTCCAGGAAGGACAGCATAACGAACAGCAGGAACATCTGCGGCACAAAGCCGAAAATGGCGCCCAGGCCGCCGACGATACCGTCGCAGACCAGCGAATCGACCAGGCCACCGTCCTCGGTGCCACCCGCCACAAGTGCGTCGTGGACCATGGTGGTGATACCCGGGACATAGGGGCCGTACTGTGCCGGGTCGACCGAGTCGGCATTGTCGCCCGCAGCCTCGACAGCCTCATCGTAGGCGTCGCGGCCCTGGCCGAGCACGTACCAACCGTCGGTGCCGAAGAGCTGATCGTTGGTGAAGTCGGTCACCGTGCCGCCCAGAGTGGAGACGGCGATGTAGTACACGCAGAACATGATGACGACAAAGATCGGCAGGCCCAAAATACGGTTGGTAACCACGCGGTCGATCTTCTCGGAGGTGCTCATCTTGGCCGGAGCCTTGGTGAGGCACTCGTCAATGATGTGGGCAATCACGCCGTAACGCTCGCCGGTAATGATGGACTCGGCGTCGTCGTCGCAGTCCTGCTCGCACTGAGCGACCAGCTGCTCCACGCGAGCGGCCTTCTCCTTGGTGAGGTTGATGAGCTTGCAGGCGTCCGCGTCGCGCTCGAACAGCTTGACAGCGTAGTAGCGGCGCTTGTTGGCGGGAACGCTCGCCGGCAGGTTGTTCTCGATGTGGTCCAGAACGTCCTCGATGGAGGAATCGAACTTGTGCTCCGGCACCTGGCCCTTAGAAGCAGCGGACTTCTTGACCTGCTCGAAGAGCTCCTTGATGCCCTTGTTCTTAAGAGCCGAGATCATCATGACCGGACAACCGAGCTTCTTGGAGAGCTTGTCCGTGTCGATCTTATCGCCGTTCTTCTCGACCAGGTCGGCCATGTTGAGGGCAACGACCACGGGCAGACCGGTCTCGATAACCTGAAGCGCCAGGTACAGGTTACGCTCGAGGTTGGTGGCATCGACGACTTGGACGACAACATCGGGCTCGCCGCTCATGAGGTAGTCGCGTGAGCACTGCTCCTCGGGGCTGTAGGGGGAAAGCGAGTAGATGCCAGGGAGGTCCGTGATGGTAACGTTCTTGTCGCTTAGGAGCTTGGCTTCCTTTTTCTCAACCGTGACGCCGGGCCAGTTGCCAACGTAGCCGTTGGCGCCGGTGATCAGGTTGAAAAGCGTGGTCTTGCCGCAGTTGGGGTTACCCGCCAGCGCGACATGGATCTGAGAATCCGCCATTCAATCCTTCTTCCTTGTGTGCCTGCGCTGCTTTCTCCGCGCAGGCTGGATAATGTGCTTCAAAGATGCTGCATTAAGTTAGAAAAACCTAACTTTATCTGCAGAAATATGCGCCGCGAGTCCTTACTGGACCTCGACGACGGCGGCCTCCTCCTTGCGGATGGAAAGCTCGTAGCCGCGCACGTTGATCTCGACCGGATCACCGAGCGGTGCAACCTTCACGACCTTGAACGAAGTGCCCTTGATGAGCCCCAGGTCCATAAGGTGGCGGCGAAGCGCACCTTCACCGTGAAGCTTGACGATGGTAGAGCTCTCGCCCACCTTAACGTCACCCAATGTCTTCATTTACTTGTCCCCCTTTCAGTGCGTACAGAAATACCGTCGACTAACCGACGGTCATGATGTGCATGGCAACCTTGGAATCGATGCCAAAGCGTGCGCCCAGCACGGTGACGATGATATTGGCACCACTCGAGCTCACCACGTGGATTTCGTTGCCCTCGACAAAGCCGAGGTCCTTGAGGTGGTGCTTCATATCCTCATTGCCCTTTACACGAGACACGCGCACGGTTTCGCCCGCTTTTACCATCGAGAGCGGCATTGCCGGCATCTGCGGTCCGCAAGACATGAGTGGCTCCTAACGTCAGTTCGTCCTCAACATCGACGCGGTAAAAGTTAACCACGCCTATGTTCGCTTTAGTAAACTAACACGTGGTTAACTTTTTGAAAAGGGTCCCCATTCAGATTTCGAAAAAGTTTCCTATACGAAACAAAGGCACCGCAAAGACCGTCTCTTTGCAGTGCCTATTGATACCAATTTATGCAACAGAGGGGACTGCCCCTTTGTCACATTGTTGAGGTTAAAGCGAGAGGTTTCTGATCGACGTGACGCAGGAGGCCTCATCCACACCCGAAACGCGGAACACGACGTCTTCGCCACATTCGCCGCAGAGTGCCATGAGCCCTATAACATCGCGGCCATCCGTGTGGCGATTGCCGATACTGACTGACACGTCGCTACGATGCTTGGCAATGATGTCATAGAGCAGCGCAACCGGGCGGGCATGTAATCCCAACGGATCTTTAATCGTCTTTGTAAACTCGACCATGTCCCCTCCCGCGGCATCGCACATTCGGCCGGCAAAACCCAGCCACGTGGTAGCTATTGTACGTTACCGGCGCACCCCCGTTCCGAAAAAAACGAGGGAAGGCACGCGTCCTTCCCTCGTTACAGGCAAAATGTAGCCGCTTGCCTACATCAGACGCAGGCTGACGTCCTTGAGCTGAGCGCCGGAAACGGCACTCGGGGCGCCCGACATGAGGTCGGAGCCGCTGGCCGTCTTGGGGAACGCCATGACGTCGCGGATGGAGTCGGAACCGGTGAGCAGCATGCACACGCGGTCCAGGCCCAGAGCGAAACCGCCCATCGGGGGCGCACCAAACTTGAGTGCCTCCATGAGGAAGCCGAACTGAGACTCGGCACGCTCCTCGGTAAAGCCCAGGAGCTTGAGCATGGACATCTGCATCTCGGCGTTGTGGATACGCATACCGCCGCCGCCGGCCTCAAAGCCGTCCATGACAAAGTCGTAGGTGCAAGAACCGGCTGCCAACGGATCGGCCTCGATCTTGGCGATGTCGGTCTCGGTCGGCAGGGTGAAGGGCTGGTGCTCGGCAGCGTAAGCCTTGCGGTCCTCATCCCAGTGGAACAGCGGGAAGTTGACGACCCACAGGAAGTCGTGGCCCTCGCGCTTGATCTCGAGCGCGCTGGCCATGTGAGAACGCATGCCGCCCAGGATCTCGTCAGAGAGCAGACGCGGGCCGGCGGCAAACATCACAAGGTCGCCGGGCTCGACGTCCATGCGCTCGCGCAGGGCTGCCATCTCCTCGTCCGAGAAGAACTTGACGATGGGGCTGTTGATAGAGCCGTCCTCGCGGAAGGCGATCCAAGCCAGGCCCTTGGCGCCAAACGTGGAAGCCACGCCGGCGAGCTTATCGATCTTGGCACGTGCCCAGGCACCGGCGCCCTTGGCGTTAATGGCCTTGACGGCAGAGCCCTCCTCGTTTGCGGCAGTCGCAAAGACCTTGAACTTGGAGTTGGCAAAGATGTCGGTCAGGTCGACCAGGTGCATGCCATAGCGGGTATCGGGCTTGTCGGAGCCATAGGTGTCCATGGCCTCCCAGTAGTCCATGCGACGCAGCGGCGTGGGCATCTCGACGCCCATGCGGCCGAAGGCGTCGGCCAGGACCTCCTCGAGCGCGCTCATGACGTCATTCTGGTCCACGAAGGACATCTCGATATCGACCTGGGTGAACTCGGGCTGACGGTCGGCACGCAGGTCCTCGTCGCGGAAGCACTTGGCAACCTGGTAGTAGCGCTCGACGCCACCGACCATGAGCAGCTGCTTCAGGAGCTGCGGGGACTGCGGCAGGGCGTAGAAGTTGCCCGGCTGAATACGGCTGGGGACGATGAAGTCACGGGCGCCCTCGGGCGTGGACTTAAACAGGGAGGGCGTCTCGACCTCCATGAACTCACGGTTGTGCAGCGCCTCGCGAATGGCAAAGGTGAAGTCGGAGCGCAGCTTGAGGTTGGCCATCATCTCGGGACGGCGGAGATCCAGATAGCGATAGCGCAGACGGGTGTCCTCGCTGGTCTCGATGCCGTCCTCGATCTGGAACGGCGGGGTGACGGACGTGTTGAGCACCTCGGCGTGGTCGGTCAGGACCTCGATCTCGCCGGTCGCGAGCTTGGTGTTGGTGGTCTCCTCGCCACGGGAGCGCACGACGCCGTGGATCTTGATGGGCCACTCGGGACGCATGGTCTCGGCGATCTTAAAGGCATCGCCGTCGGAGTGCTCGGGGTCGAAGGTGAGCTGCGTGATGCCCTCGCGGTCGCGAAGGTCGCAGAAGATAAGGCCGCCGTGGTCGCGGCGACGGCTCACCCAACCGGTGAGGGTGACCTCTTCGCCCACGTTCTCGAAGCGAAGCTCGCCACAAGTACGGGTGTGCATGGAATGCTCGTCAATGGGACGGGTCTGGCTCATACCAGTGATCCTCCTTTATGGATCTGTGCCGCCCCGTGTCGTTCCGGGCGGCGTCGTACAGATTTGCCCAGCCTGCGTAAACCGCGCAGCCGGACATGGCGTTCTATCTTATCTCACCCGCGTCGATGTGCCACGAAAAAGTAGCTCTTGCCCAAAGACTTGACGGAGACGAAACAATTGACGCACCGTGGCCGTCGCCCAGGCGTGCGGCGTGCGACAATGTGCCCCAATACAACTGCACTCGGAAAGGCCCGCCATGACTGCACGCCTCATCGTTATGGATATCGACTCCACGCTCATCAACCAGGAAGTTATCGACCTGTTGGGCGAGGAGGCCGGCGTAGGCGAGCAAGTGGCGCAGATCACTGAGCGCGCCATGCGCGGCGAGCTCGACTTTAAGCAGGCGCTCGAGGAACGTGTAGGGCTGCTTGCCGGCCTGGACGAGAGCGTGTTCGAGCGCACCTTTGAGCGCGTGACGTTTACCCCCGGCGCGCTGGAGCTTGTGCGCTCGGCGCACAGCAAGGGCTGGAAGGTCGGCGTGGTAAGCGGCGGCTTTCACGAGGTCGCCGACAAGATCGTGGCTGCCGCGGGTATCGACTTTTGTCTGGCCAATCGTCTGGAGGTCGTGGACGGCAAGCTCACCGGTAAGTTAGCTGCCGACATTGTGACCAAGGAGTCCAAGCTCATCCAGCTGCTGGATTGGGCGGTTGGGTGCGGCGTCGACATAGCCCATACCGTCGCGATCGGCGACGGCGCCAACGACATCCCCATGATTCAGGCCGCGGGCACGGGCATCGCGTTTTGCGCCAAGCCCAAGACGCGCGAAGCCGCCCCATTTGCCATCGACGAGCGCAACCTGATGCTCGCCATGGACATCATCCTGCGTGACTAGCAAGTTCGACTAACAATTGAATCAGTCTGTCCTATAGTTTCCGAACAATTTTGTCTTAGTGTTCGGAAACATACCCTTTGAGTGCTAGACTTTGCGCCGTCGAAGGGAACATATATGGATAAGCGAGATCTTGAGCAGCTGCTGAGTAATGTTGCCGGCGGATCAGTCAGCCCTGCCGACGCCCTTACGCGCATCCAGACGGCTCCGACCGCCGATCTGGGCTTTGCACAGCTCGATCTTTCGCGCGGAGTGCGCCAGGGAGCCGGCGAGGTTGTCTACGGCGCCGGTAAAACCGCCGAGCAAATTGCCGCCATTATCGAGGCGCTGCGCGATGCCGGCCAGGAGCGCATCCTGGTCACGCGCTTGGATGCCGAAAAAGCAGCCCGTACCTCGGAGCTCCTCGACAACGGCATCGACCTGGGATATGTCCCGGACGCACAGCTCGCCCTCGTGGGCGGCAAGCCCTCCCCTACCGGCAACGGACGCATCGTCGTCGCCTGCGCCGGCACGAGCGACCTACCCGTCGCCGAGGAAGCCGCGTTGACGGCCGAATTCTATGGCAACGAGGTCGACCGCCTCTACGACGTAGGCGTCGCCGGCCTGCACCGCCTGCTCGCGCATGCCGAGGAACTTGCTCAGGCGCAGGTGGTCATCGCCATCGCCGGCATGGAGGGCGCGTTGGCGAGCGTTGTCGGCGGCCTGGTGAGCTGTCCGGTCATCGCCGTTCCCACCAGCGTGGGCTATGGTGCGAGCTTTGGCGGCGTGGCCGCACTGCTCGCCATGCTCAACTCCTGCGCCAGCGGCGTTTCGGTCGTCAATATCGACAACGGCTTTGGTGCCGCCTACCAGGCAAGTCTTATCAATCATCTGAGCGCCGGCACACCCCGCGCCCGTTAAGGAGCATTCCATGTCCAATCATCAGCACACGCTTATCATCGACGGCACCTCGGGCATCAGCGGCGATATGACCGTCGCAGCCCTGCTCGACCTGGGCGCCAACGAGGAGCACCTGCGCGAACAGCTCGCCACACTGCCGGTCGACGGCTTTACGATCGCCGTCACGCGTGCAAACAAGCATGGCATCGACGCCTGCGATTTCGACGTCCAGCTTGCAGAGGAGCTCGAGAACCACGATCACGATATGGCCTGGCTCTACGGCAACGAAGCAGCTGCCGAGCACACGCACGAGCATGAGCACCACCATCATGGCCATGGTGAGCACGAACACGAGCACTGCCACGAGCATGACCATGAGACCCACGGCCACGACCACGGCCACGACCACGACCACGACCACGAGGGTCACCATCACGCCCACCACCATCACCACCGTTCTTTGGCGGACGTCACCGCCATCATCGATGGCTCGCAGCTAAGCGATGGCGCCAAGCGTCGCGCCCTCGCCATTTTTTCCGTACTCGCCGCCGCCGAGGCCAAGGCTCACGGCAAAACGCCCGAGACCGTCATGTTCCACGAGGTGGGCGCCGTCGACTCCATCGTCGACGTCTGCTCTGTCGCTATCTGCCTCGATGACCTGGGCATCGAGGATATTGTCGTCGAGTCGCTCTCCGAGGGCCACGGCACCATCCACTGCGCCCACGGTCTCATGCCCATTCCCGTCCCCGCTGTCGTCAACCTATGCCAGGCGGGCAATATCGCCCTCACGCCCGCACCGGTCGCCGGCGAGCTCGTGACGCCCACGGGCGCCGCCATCGTCGCCGCGCTGCGCACGTCCGACCAACTGCCCTCACGCTACCACATCGAAGCCGTCGGCTACGGCGCCGGTAAGCGCCCCTACGAGGGTTGCTCCGGTACGCTTCGCTGCCTGCTCGTTCACGCGGACGCATAGCCATGGATGCCCGCAAAACCAAAAGCCGCGCCGCTATTGTCACGGCGTTTTCCGAGCTCCTTCGCGAGGAAGACTACGGCAAGATCACCGTCGGCGACATCATAGCGCGCGCTCACGTAGGCCGCGCGACATTCTACGGCCTCTTTAAGAGCAAAGACGACCTACTGTCCGAGCTCGTGAGCGACATCTGCACCCACGCCCTCGACGATGACGGTACGCCCCTCGACGACTCACTCGTGCAGGTCGAGCATATCCTCAACAACCTCTGGGAGCGCCGCCAGGGCGTTCGAGCCCTCGTAGCCGGCGCCGGCTCACGCGTCTTCGCCGACTGTCTCCGCAAGACCATCATGTCGCGCGCAGCCGAAACCGTCCCCGTCGACCCCGCAGGCCCCGCCAGCACCATGGACCGCAGCTTCTTACTGCACCACATAGCCTCAAGCTTCGTAGCCACCGTCCAATGGTGGGCCTGGCACAACTTCCAAGCAGATAAAGCCGACGTAGCCAAAGACTACCTCTCAGCCATAAAGCCCCTCTTCAACTAAGTAAGAAGCTCATCCCAAAGTTCCGCCCCAACCCAAAGCACAATCCATCCCAAAGTATCGACAACAGCCCAACGCCCCTACCAGCAACAAGCCCCTCCCATCCAAATTCAGATATATATATGTTGGGTTGCTTGTACGAACGCAACAAAGACCCCGCAGCTGGCCGCATGGGGTAACTTCCCAGCGCATTCCGCAGGACGCAAAAAGGCTCGCCGCACGAAGTGCGCAGCGAGCCTTTTTACATGTCCGAGGACGCGCTGGGAAGTTACCCCATGCGGCCAGCGGACAACTATGTAGCCTCAGACTAGAACATGCCCAAGAAACCATGCACAAACAGTGCGGCCAGAGCGGCACCGATAAACGGTGCGATACCAGGAACGAGCAGGCCGTACTTCCAGTTGTTGTCAGCCTTGTTCTTGATCGGCAGCACCTGATAGGCCATGCGAGGACCAAGGTCACGAGCCTGGTTCATGGCGAAGCCGGTGATGCCGCCCATGCCCATGCCAACGGCCCAAACGATCAGACCGACACAGATGGCGAGCATCAAAACGTTCTCGCCGGCGCGGCTAGCGGCAGCAAGGATGGCGCTGATGAAGACAAAGGTGCAGATGGCCTCGCAGAAGAAGTTGCGGGCATAGTTCGTACCCTCGGTGGTGGGGTTGGTCGAGAAGATGTTGCGCTGAGCAATGGGGTCGACGACGCCCTCGGAAGCCTTGAACTCATCGGCATACATCAGCCAAGCGATTACGGCGCCCACAAAGCCGCCGAGCATATCGGCAATCATGAAGGGAATGCAGCTGCTCCACGGCACCAGGCCTACGATGCACTGGGCAAGCACCATGGCGGGGTTCATGCACACGGCACCGCCAAAGACAAACAGGCAGACCGAGATGCCAAAAGACCAGGTGGTGATGGCAAACATGTGGCCGGAGCCCTGATACTTGGTGCCCTTGAGCACGGTATCGCAGTGCACGCCCACGCCAAAGATGATCATGAGGGCCGTTGCGCCGAATTCGCAGAGGAGTTTGGTAAGCATAAAACCTTATCTTTCTTGTCGGTTATAAACGATTCGTTTAGGCCGCGCGCTAGTGCTGAGCGACAACAACGCCCAGGCCATCGGGAATGACGGCCACCTTGGCATCGGCACCCTTCATCTCAAAGGCGAGCTTGAGCGCCTCCTCGAGGGTGTTGACCGGCGTCATGTGCATATCCTTAATCATCTGGTGATCGCACAGGTCGGTGACCATGATCACGGGGTGATGCGCCAGGATGCGGGCAAAGATCTGGCTCGTCCACTGGTCGGGCAGGGTCTCGTCCTTAGGACGGTCGATGCAGGCGCGCTCAAACTCTGCCGGATCGTTGTCGGCGATGTTGTGATAGAAGCCCTCGCCGCCGTGACCGTCGGCACAACCGGCGACGTCGATGATCACACCGCCCTCGGGAAGCGTAGCCTCGGCAGAGCACATGCCCTTCACGGCCTGGTAGATGTTCTGGTCGAGCGGGTAGCCGCCGTTGGTGGTGATGGCAATCTCGCACTCGACGGGCTCAACGCCGGCAAGGCTCTTTACGAACTCGCAGCCAGCCTCGTGTGCCTTGTGGATGTCGCCGGCGAAGGAGCCAATGACCTCGTGCTTGCCGTTGAGCACCACGTTGAGCACAAAGGCAAGGTGAGCCATCTCGGCGGCGGCGAACATATCCTCACTCACGTGGTTGTGGCACAGGTTGCCGGCACGCGAGTGGGAATCGTTCACAAACTGGCCGTTGTGGTTGTACATGATGGTCTTGTAGCTGGCGATGCCAGGCAGGACGGACTTGCGGCTGCCGGAGAAACCAGCAAAGAAGTGCGGCTCAATAAAGCCATCGGCAAGCAGCAGATCGCAATCGACGGCAATCTTATTGATGATGCACTCGCCACCAGAAGGCAGGGTGCCGATCTTTTTCATCATGCTGTCGTCAGTCGCGACGTGCATAACGATTTCCTCGTTGGCAACGATCTCCTCGCCGTACTTGTTGACGAGCTCCTCGTGCGTCGACGGACGATGCATACCCGTAGCAACCAGAATGCGAACGCGCGCTTCAGGCGCAGCAGAATGGATGTGATGCAGCAGAATAGGCATCGTCACACGCGAAGGAACGGGACGCGTATGGTCGGAGCTAATGATGACGATATCCTTCTTGCCAGCACAGAGCTCCTCGAGCGAAGGCGAGCCGTAAGGGTTGGCAAGTGACTCCTCCACCAGCTCTTCCTGCGATTTCGTGGTCTTAAACTCGTTTTGATGACCTTCCATCACACCTGCAAAGTTCTTATCCTCGAGCTCCAGATGCAACGTCTTGTGGTCAAACGGCAGTTCACATTCAAACAATGACGAGCGCCCTCTTCCTTTCAACTGACACACTAGATAAACCGTTGGAAGGATACGCCGCTCACCGAAAAACACCACCGTCCACCGACTCATTAACACAACGTTCATATTTGACCCACAACAAAACAGCCGCGATCCCAAACGGGACCGCGGCCGCTACAGTCGTAAGGCGAGAAGCGCGCCATTCTTCTCCTCAGCTTTAATCCCTGAAGACCGAGGACGAAGGGACCCGACGGGTTTCCCTCTGAATGCATTCCGCAGCACGAAGCCCCCTTATCCGCAGCTCCAGAGGAGCAGGATAAGGGGGCTTCAAGTGCGAGGACGCATTCAGAGGGAAACCCATCGGGTCCCGGTGAGAGCCACAGGGCTATCGATTACCCCGTGTTCTGCAGTCCTGCCGAGACGCCGGTCACAGTCGAAAGAATCAGGCTCATGTACTCGGCCTTCTTCTCCTCGGCCATCTCGTCCTGGTTCATACGCACCTCACGAAGGGCGCGAACCTGGGCGATGGACAGGGCGTCAACGTAGGGGTTACGCACGCGAACGGCGCAGCCGAGCACGCGACGACGCTGCAGCGGCCATTCATCACCGACGATGGCAAGGACCCACTTACGCGTGAGCTGCATCTCGGTAAAGACCTTCTCGGACAGATCCTGGCGATCGCCCAGGTGCAGATACATCTTGGCGATGCGCTGATCGGTCTTGGCGATCGACATCTCAATATTGTCGATAAAGGTGCGGAAGAACGGCCACTCCTGGTAGGCAGCCTTGAGCTGGTCAAGATCGCCAAGCTGCTCGCAGGCGGTGCCCAGGCCGTACCAAGCGGCCAGGTTAATGCGCGCCTGGCTCCAGCTGAAGATCCACGGAATGGTACGCAGGTCGTCGAGTGACTTCGCACCCAGACCGCGCTTGGCCGGACGCGAGCCGATCGGCAGCAGACCGACCTCGGTCAGCGGCGTCACGGTCGAGAACCACGGTGTAAAGTCCTCGGTGTTCAGCAGGTCCAGATAGCGCTCGTGGCTTGCGGTGTTGAGCTTCTCGGCCATATCCCAGAACTTCTGCGTGGTCTCGGTGTTGGTCTTCTCGACACTCGGGGCCGACTGCAAAAGCGTTGCGGCAGCAACGGACTCAACATGGCGCTGAGCCAGCGTGCGGTTGCCGTAACGGGCAAAGATGACCTCGCCCTGCTCGGTGAGCTTAAAGAAGCAGTTGACCGAACCCTTGGGCTGCGCCAGCACGGCCTTGTTGGCCGGGCCGCCACCACGGCCCACGGCACCGCCGCGACCGTGCATGAGCACCAGGTCGATATCGTTCTTCTCGGCCCACTTGGCGATGCGCTCCTGCGCGGAGTGCAGCGCGAGCATGGCCGTGGTAGGACCGGCGTCCTTGGAGGAGTCGGAATAGCCCAGCATGACCTCCATGCGGCGGTTGGTCTGGGCAAGGCGCTTTTGCACCACGGGCAGCGTAAGCATCTGGTCGAGCACGTCGACACAGCCCTCGAGGTCCTCGAGCTGCTCGAACAGCGGGATCACGTCGAGCTCGGGAACATCCTCCTCGTGTGCAAAGGACAGGTGGGCAAGCTCAAAGACGTCGGCCACATGCTGGGCGCTCTTGGTGAACGAGATGATGTAGCGGTGCGCCATCTTCTTGCCGTAGCGCTTTTGGATGGAGCCGATAGCGCGGAAGGTATCGATGACCTCGCGCGTCATGGGCTGCAGGTCGCCATGGATACCGTTCTCGTGGATATCCTTGAGGGCGCGGGCGTGCACCACGGAGTGCTGACGGAACTCCATCTCGACCATATGGAAGCCGAAGGACTCGACCTGCCAGATGATGGTCTGGACCGGACCGTAGGCGGCACGGACGGCACCGCAGGCAGCAAGCGAACGCTGGACGACGCGCAGGTCCTCCAGGAACTCATCGGCGCTGTGGTACATGGTATCGGTGATACGACGTACGGTGGCGTTCAGACGGTCGGCCATGACGAGCATGACGGCGCGATGCGGCTCGTGCTCGGAAATCAGCTCGGCGCGGGCCGTGTACTGGGTGCTCATCTCGACCTGATGGTTCCACAGGTTGATGAGCTCGGCAGAAGGCTTGCTGTAGGTGGCCTCGAGCGTGAGGTTGCGGCCGATGCGTCGGCACTTGTCCTCGAGCTTGAGCACCATGTGGGTGAAGTACTTGGCGGCGACCTCACGGCTCACCTTGGCGGTGACGTTGGGGTTACCGTCGCGGTCGGAACCGATCCAGCTGCCGGGATGGAAGAACGCCGGGCACAGCGGCGGCACGGTACCGGCCTTGTCGCCCAGCACCCAGTCGTCAAAGCGACGATAGATGACGGGGATGACGTCAAACAGCGTGTTATCGAAGATGTCGATGATGGTATCGGCTTCCTCGACCGGCGTGGGCTTCTTAAGCGCGATGGGGCTCGTACGCACCAGGGCGTCGATCTCCTGCAGCATATGGCGCTCGTTCTCCACCAGGTCGGAGCCGCCCAGACGCGGACGCTCCTCCAGCAGGTTGGAGATACGGCGAATCTTGCCCTCGACGGCCTTGCGACGGGCCTCAGTGGGATGCGCGGTAAAGACGGGGTGGAATTCAAGCTTGCCGAGCAGCTCGTTGGCGCCCTCGACGCCCAGCTCATTCACCAGCTGGTGATAGGCGACGGTGAGCTCGTTGGCGGGATCGACCTCAGTATCGGTCGACGCACCGGCCTCGCGCTCGCGCAGCTGCGCCACACGGTAGTTCTCCTCCGACAGGTTTGCCAGATGGAAGAAGCTCGTAAAGGCGCGGACAATGACCTGCTGCTTATCGAGCGGCAGGCTGTCGATCAGATCGACGACTTCACGAAATGCCACGGCGGTGGACTCATCGGCAGTAGGCACGCCCTGCTCGTCGACGGCCTCGTCGGCAGCACGCGTACCGGGGTTGCCGGCATTGGCCACAATCTCGGCCGACAGGATCTTGTCGAACAGGTCCGCGATCTCAGGATCATACTCGCTAAGCACACGACGCTCCAGGCGCAGGAACAACGCCAGATTGTCGCGCAGCTCCTCGGGGATCTCGATCTCGGCGAGACGCTCCCTGGACTCGGCATTCGAGCCGATTCGGTTAACGAGGCGGTTGACCACGGCAGCGACGCGCGCCGCGGCTTCGGGTACAGACTGGTTGCTTAGGTTCTCAGCCACGTTTCCTCCCATTCCTCCTTCTATGCACGTAACATGCGGTATTCATTATAGGCGCTTGCGAAATACTTTCGACACTGATTGCGCTTTACCACACAAAAGTATTTTCTGCATTGCAAGGCTTTTTGCCCCAAATGGTCGTATTTCTCGGTGGACGGCATATGCAAACGGGGGCATTCCGCATAAATGCGAAACACCCCCGTAACAATCGCTCTCCATGAGCGGGGCACGTTAGCAGGCCCGCAGCTCAAAAAACATGCGCTACAGGCGCTCGCGAACCGCCTCGACAACGTTGGCCAAATCGACGAGAACCTCGTCATGGCTCTCCATGTCGCGCACCTTGACCTTGCCGGCGGCAAGCTCGTCGCCACCCAGGACCAGGATGAGCTTGGCGCCCACCTTATCGGCCTGCTTAAACTGGGCCTTGAGCGAACGGCCCTGGTAGTCGGCCTCGGTCACGATGCCTGCGGCGCGAAGCTCCTGCGTGATGGCAAAGACGTTCTGACGCAGATCCTTGCCGGCATTGGCGACGTAGACGCACGGGACCTCCTCGGCACCCAGGTCGCTGCCAAAGGCCTGCAGGGCCAGCAGGGCGCGCTCAAAACCGACGGCAAAGCCGACGCCCGCCGTGGGCTTGCCGCCCTCGAGCTCGACGAGGCCATCGTAGCGACCGCCGCCACCGATGGAGCCGACACCGGCGCCGGGAGCCTCGACCTCAAAGACAGTACGGGTGTAGTAGTCCAGGCCACGCACCAAGGTGGGATCCTCGACATACTCGATACCCGCCGCATCCAAATAGCGCTTGACCTGCTCGTAGTGCTCGCGGCACTCATCGCACAGATTGTCGCCCATCAGCGGGGCGTCGGCCATGATCTCGCGGCAGTGGTCGTTCTTGCAGTCGAAGGCGCGCAGCGGGTTGAGCTCGGCGCGCTCACGGCACTCATCACACATCTCGTCGGCGTGATCGAGAATGAACTGCTTAACCTGCTCGCGGTATGCCGGACGGCACTGCGCATCGCCCATCGAGTTAATAAGCAGACGGAGCTTGGACAGATCGAAGCCCAGGCGCTTGTAGAACTCCATGAGCATAATGATGCACTCGGCGTCTGCCGCCGGATCGGGAGCGCCAAGCCACTCGATGCCTACCTGGTGGAACTGACGCAGGCGACCCTTCTGGGGACGCTCGCCACGGAACATGGCCTCGGCGTAGTAAGCCTTAAACGGCGTGGAGCCCTGGGGCACCAGGTTGTTCTCCACGACGGCGCGCACCACACCGGCCGTGCCCTCGGGACGAAGCGCCAGGCGCTGCTTGGGCTTAAGCTTGGTGTCGGTGCCCTCAGTAAAGACGCGCTCCAGGTTGGCGCCGCTAAAGACGCGGAACATCTCCTTGCGCACAACGTCGGTCGACTGGCCGATACCGTGGACAAAGACGTCCACCTGCTCGATGGCGGGCGTCTCGATGGGCTTAAAGCCAAACGGCTCGAATACGCCGGCCGCAATCTGCTGCATCTTTTGCCAAGCGCGCATCTCGGCGCCGATAAGGTCGCGGGTTCCCTCCGCCTTCTGTGCCTGCATGGGCAAACACCTTTCTTTTGTATCGCGTCATAGGTAGTGGACATTATACGGCACAAAGCAGCAACGCGGCGGCGCGGGGGTACCCACGGAGGGGGAGGGGGCAGTAAGGCCCCACG
>DBEWUK010000040.1:0-17738 GCA_048205395.1 Collinsella sp. | reverse complement strand
AAGAGATACGGCCCTCCCTCATTACCGATATACGTGCCCATGTTGCCCAGGCTGCCCACGCCACTATAGGTCGCCTCGATAGAAAACACGAAGGTATCGCCCATGTATACGGCCTCGAAAGGCGAGACTGACGAGGGAAGAACTAGCTGGGCACGTTTGGTGTTGTTGCCGTCGGTCAGATCGATTGCCGTTATGCCGTAGTAGACGCCCTCGTCGTTGCGGACACGCGGCGAGATGGTCAAAATGCCGTCGCTCGCGCGCGGGGCCGATGCAAAGCGACCCGTCGATTTCCAAATTATCTCGGCCTTGGATTCATCAAGCGAGCGACGATAGCAAAACGAATCACTACTCGTTTTATTGCCGCCTGCCGAAGGCATTTTATACCAGATAACCGATGACCCGAACGCCGTAAACAGGGGCGGATCATAGTCCTTGCCACCTCGATCGAGCTCAACCACATCGCCAGAGAGCGAAGCGCCCGACAGATTTTGAGCGTAGAGCTTCCACGATGAATTGGCAAAGTTCATCTCAACCCACGCGAATACGCCGTCGCCGGCACGGACATCGTAGAATGCGTATCCCGTGCCCTCGATAGGATCCTCGATTAATGTGGTTAGCGAGCCATCGCCCAGGTTGAGCACACCGAGTGTGTTGGCGTGCAGTGCCGATGCGGGCGCCATCATCGCCGCGGCGTAATCGCCGTCGCAGTAGTACAGCAGCGTACCCAGAGGCAGCGTCCATGACGCCGCCGGCTCAAGATCGATGTCGACTGCCTCGTACTCATCCGTAATCGAGATGATTTTGGAATCATCCTTGATAACCTGCGGCTCGCCGGCGGCATCATCGCTGGTGCCCGTTTTTTTCGAGCATCCGGCAAGCACCGTGGCAGCGCCCGCGGCAGCCCCACCGAGTACAAAGCCGCGACGCGATATTCCGTTCTTGATGTGATCGGCGATACCCATTAGGCGATCTCGGCGCGAGCGGCCTCGATGGCGCGCGTAAGCTGGTCGGCGCAGGAGGTCTTTTTCATACCGCAGGTATTACCGGCGAGAACCTCGATTACGCGATCGGCAGGAGCGCCCTCGACCAGCTTGGAGATTGCCTTGAGATTGCCGTCGCAGCCACCGGTAAACTCAACGCCTATCACCTTGTTGCCGTCATCGGAAAGGTCAAGGTGAATATTGCGAGCACACACGCCCTGAGGCTTGTAATCAAACGAAATCATGCGATCCCCTCTCAGAATGTTATTCGAGACGACTATTATCCCCGTCTTTCCCTAAATGCAACGAGGCGCTTTGCCGGCAACACACATTACCAGCAAAGCGCCCTAAAAAGCTAACGTTATGCCCGAACCTACTCGAAGCTCAGCTGCTCCAGACGATCAAAGACCGTGTCGATACGGGTGAGGAAGTCCCATGGATCAAAGATCTCGTCGAGCTTCTCCTGGCTGACGGTGCAGCGCGGGTCGGCCTCGAGACGCTCCTTAAAGGTGGGGCCGGAGACACAATCCTGTACCTCGTGCCAGGTTGCCATGGCGTTCTCCTGCACAATGGCGTACGCGTCCTCGCGGGTGATGCCCGTATCGACGAGGGCGAGCAGCACCTTGGAGGAGAAGATGAGGCCGCGGGTCTTATTGAGGTTGGCCATCATGCGGGCAGGGTACAGCTGCAGGCCGTCGATAACGCGAATGAGGCACTGGAACATGTGGTCGAGGGCGATGAAGCTGTCGGCCTGGGCGACGCGCTCGGCAGAGGAGTGCGAAATGTCACGCTCGTGCCACAGGGCGACGTTGTCGAAGGCAACCTGCGCGTTGGCCTTCACGACGCGCGACAGGCCGCAGACCTTCTCCATGGTGATGGGGTTGCGCTTGTGCGGCATGGCGGAGCTGCCCTTTTGACCCTTACGGAACGGTTCCTCGGCCTCGAGTGTATCGGTCTTCTGCAGATTGCGAACCTCGGTAGCGATGCGCTCACAGGTGGCCGCGGTGGTGGCGAGAACGCCGGCGAGGTAGGCGTGATGATCGCGGCTAATAACCTGCGTGGACAGCGGGTCGTGAACCAGGCCCAGGTGCTCGCAGACATATTCCTCGACAAACGGCTCGATGGAGCTGTACGTGCCGACAGCGCCCGAGATGGCACCAAAGGCAACGTTCTTGCGGGCATCCTCAAGACGGTCCAGATCGCGCTTGAGCTCCCAGGCCCAAGAGCCAAACTTCATGCCAAAGGTCATCGGCTCGGCATGGATGCCATGAGTGCGGCCGGCGCAGAGCGTGTTGCGCTCCTCGAAGGCGCGACGCTTGCAAATCTCGCCGAGCTTCTTGACGTCCTCGATGATCAGGTCGCAGGCCTGGGTGAGCTGGTAGCACAGGGCCGTGTCGCCAAGATCCGAGCTGGTCATGCCATAGTGAACCCAGCGGCTGGGCTTGGGGTCGCCCTCGGGAACATCGGCATCGATGTATTCCTTCATGTTGGTCAGGAAGGCAATGACGTCGTGGCGCGTGACTTCCTCGATCTCATCGACCTTCGCCTTCTCAAAGTTGGCATGGTCGCGGATCCACTGGGCCTCGTCTTTGGAAATACCGATCTTGCCGAGCTCCGCCTGGGCCTCGCAGGCCAAGACCTCGATCTCCTGCCAAATGGCGTACTTGTTCTCGAGGGAGAAGATGTGTCCCATCTCCGGGCGGGTATAGCGATCGATCATAGCGGCTCCTTTTTGGTTATTGGCACGTTGGTCGTAACCCAACCATTGTACCGTGCGCAGGTGCAAGTATGGGCAGCAGGCATTAACCTAACATTTTGGAATTGGAGCGAGCATAGGGACGTCCGCGCATTTGCTTCGCAAATCCGCACCGGCTTCAGTGGCATACCGAGATCCGGGGAAGTGCGGGAGCAAAGCGGGCTGAATCTACCATTCCCGAAACCTTCCTTGCTCCATGGAGCGGGCAACGGGACATCCGCGCGTCCGCGTCGCGGACGCGGACCGGCTGCGGCGATCTCCTCGGATTCACGGAGACGATAGGGAAGACTTTGTTGAATTGGCCGTCCCGAGGTCTTCCGCGCTCGGTGGAGCGGGCAACGGGACGTCCGCGTATTTGCTTCGCAAATCCGCACCGGCTTCAGGCGCCTGTCGGCGCCTTCGCCTGCTCGCTACAAACGCTTCGCGTTTGCTTAACGCTCGCACCCTGTCGGGTTCGAGTCCCGGCACTTTATTGAAAAAAGCACGGAACCGTGATGGTGCCGTGCTTGTGCTCTTAACTGGAGCGGGCAACGGGACTCGAACCCGCGAGTGTCAGCTTGGGAAGCTGATGCCTTACCACTTGGCGATGCCCGCTTGTGTGTTGGCTAGTATAACGCGGTTGTCTTGTTCGATACAAGGGTGGCGATGCTTGTTTTAGCTGTGGAGATTCGTTTGAAAATCGCGTCAATTGTGGAGACGAGGACCTTTGACTTCCTGTTCTCCTTATCTTCTACCTGCGCTTTTGCTTGATTGTTGTATTTGAGCTCGATTTGTCAGAAATCGGGCAAGCTTTTGGTCAGGCTCCGGTACTTACCCGCATGAACCTCGGGGGTAGCCTCATCCTACGCGTCGCAACCTCCCCATGCGGCGCACGAGGGATAAGGAGCAGCCATGTCCAACGCACCCACGCACTCTGTCCACAGCGCAATCGCAACAGGTCCGCTGCTCCTGCTCCTCTTCCTGCTTTTCGGCTGCCTGGCACCGAGAGCCGCATTTGCCGTCGATGGCTACGACCAACTCGGCTTCCGCACTTTTAGCGATGATTGTGGGCCCTTCTTCATCGGCAAGTATGAAGCTCAAGACGCCTCGATTGCCTACTGCATGAACCAGGAGCGCCCCGGCCCCACCAAGCCGGGCGGCCCATGGCTCAACTTTGATCAAGGCTGGGTGTGGCTCGACGACGAGTTCGCGGCAATCGTTTGTCACGGATATCCTACCGCCACGTCGTTTGGCGGTTACCACCTTTCACCCGATCGCGCCCGCGCCGCAACCCAGCTTGCCGTGTGGATGCTCAACGGCACTACCCATGTCGACGGTACCTATTCCTACACGACCGCTCAGGGCAAAACCAAGAGTGGGCACTTTACCGCCGACAATGAAGTCGTGGCGGCTGCGCGGTGGCTCCACGACAACGCAAAATCAGGAAGCATCAAAGCCGCTCCGCACCGCGCGCGGCGCTATCTAGGAGCCGTATCGGGCGGCAGCAAACGTCAAGACATGCTCTATGTACTGCCGGCGGTCTCTGTTTCCTTCAAAAAACAGTCTGCAAACGCCGCCATTACCAGCGGAAACAATACTTATCAGTTTGACGGGGCATCATTCGATATTTTTGAGAGCGCCAGCGGCGCGCATGTCGGCACCATCCAGATGGACAGCAACGGTCGGGCGCAAGCAACACTTCTGCCCAACACGGCATACTACCTAGTTGAAACGAAGGCGCCGGCCGGCTATGTCCCCCGTCGTGATCGCATCGCCTTTACCACGGGGAATGACGGTGGACAGGTCGCCATTGATGAACAGCCCGGCACCATCAACCTGCGTATCGTAAAACTCGATGCCGCGACGAATGCCGGCCCCCAGGTGGGATCTTCACTCGCAGGAGCAGAGTTCACGTGTGTGTCACAATCAACCCCTGGATGGGCGCAAATCCTCACGACCGACGAAAGCGGTCGGGCCACCCTCGCCGATGTCCCCTTAGGAACCTTTACCATCTACGAATCAAAAGCCCCCGAGGGCTACCTGCCATCCAACGACAGCTGGACCTATACCGTCGGAGCCGACCAGCTCGGCGATTCAGGCGTGGTCGAGATCGAATCTCGCATTTCCGATATCCCCATTGCGTTTGACCTTGAGATTTCCAAATTCAAGGATTACGGCAATAGCGACCAATCCGGCCTGGAGCAGCCGGCGGGTGGTGTTGTCTTTGAGGTTGTCAGCAACAGCTCTCAGCAGGTTGTTGGCACACTGACCACAAACATCTATGGCTTTGCCTCCACCAAAGACCAGCCCGAAGCATGGTTCGGCACAGGCAAGCGACCCGCCGGTGTCCACGGAGCCGTCCCATACGACCGTGCCGGCTACACGATTCGCGAGGTTCCGGAAACCGTCCCCGAGGGTTTTAAACGTGCAGGGGAATGGACCGTCGGGGCCAATCAGATTTCCAACGGCGCCGAGCTTCAATATATCGTGGACAACCACGCTCTGTCGACGCATCTCCAGATTGTAAAACGCGATGCCCAAACAGGCGCTTCTGTTCCACTAGCCGGATTCACCTTCCAACTCCTCGACATCAATCATGAACCTGTCTCACAAACTTGCTGGTATCCAGCACATAACGTAATGGACACCTTTACGACTGACGCGACCGGGACCGTCACACTGCCCGAATCGCTCGTGCCGGGCACCTATTATGTACGCGAAACCTCGGCCAAAGAGCCCTATCTTGTCGACGAAGAGATCGAGGTAAACATACCCGCCGACATGAACCTAACGCCCGTTGCAATCGCCTCGTGTTATGACCACGCCGCGACCGGAAACATCAGGATCGTTAAAACCGATGCCGTAGACGGCAGCAGCCTCGCGGGCGCCATCTTTGAGATCCGTGCCTCGGGTGATATCGTGCGCCCCGACGGTAGCATTGCCGCGCTCGACGGTGAGACTGTCGCGACCGTCACGACGGATGAAACTGGAGAAGCACGCGCGGACGACCTCCCGCTGGGATCTGGCACCGCACGCTACGAGGTTGTCGAGACTCAAGCGCCGGCAGGCTTCTTGCTCGATCGGACAACCCATATTGTCGACCTTACTTATGCCGACCAGAAAACACCCGTTGTAGAAGCACGGCTTAACGTATCCGACGATTACACCAAGGTTGATATCTCCAAGGTCGATGCAAGCGGAGAGCAGGAAGTGAAAGGCGCACAACTCACCTTATATGGTCCCGATAAAACCGAAATAGACTCCTGGACCTCATCCGACAAGCCGCACCGCGTCGAACATCTTGCACCCGGCACCTACTCGTTGCGCGAAATGATTTCTCCGCGGACCTATGACCTTGCCGAGGAGATAACGTTTGAAATAAAGGATACGGGAGAAGTCCAATCCGTCGCGATGAAGGATGCGCCCATCGAGATCAAGGGGCAGGTCGACAAGCGTCAGGAACTTGTCCAACCTATCGAAAAGGGCCTGTTGGCTAACGGCGATGGTAAAAACCGCGCCACGACGCAAACCAATAGTGATGGGCTTTTCTCCTATACCATCGATGCTCGAAACGATTCCGCTACTTGGGTTGATGAGTTTACGATTACCGATGATCTTGAGTGCGCCAAAGACGGCACAGCGAGATTCATCTCAATCGAAACCCCCGTCGCCATCGGCGACCTCAACGGTCTGTGCAACGTATGGTATCGCACGACGCCGTTGGACTCGACAGACGTCGATGAGCCGGCAAACGCGACACTTGACGATGGGCACGAAAATCCTTGGCTTGAGTCCGACGAAGTAAAAGAGAGCCTGGGTGAGGACTGTCGCCTCGTCGATTACGACGGTTGGCACCTCTGGAAGGCGGATATCTCGACCACGGAATCCACCACACTCGAGGCGAAAGAACTCGACCTTGCATCCAATACCGTCGTAACGGGCATTCGAATTGAATACGGTGCGGTAGCCGCCGACTTTACGACTCGAAGCGATGCGGATTCTTGGACCCGCGATGATCTCAAAGATGAGCACGACGACCTTGACGATGCCAAAGCAATCCTTGGCACAGACGCTCGGGGCGCAGTCGTACACATGCAGGCAACGTCGGCTTATACGCCCCAAACCGCACTCACCAACAGCGCGCGCGTCGATCTTTGCCGCAACGGCGGCGGCGATAAACTTGAGTCACATGACGAGGACAGCGTCATTCAACGCTGTACCCTACCGCAGGACCTACCGGCAACAGGATCAGTTCCCATCGCCGCTTGCATCACCGCGCTCCTGACCTCGGGTGCCGCAGCCCTATGGTTCGCTCGCCTTAGGTCGATCCCAAAGAAGCGCTAGCGCGATGAAAAAGCGGGCGAGCCAGTCCCCGGGCTCGCCCGCTTTCAATCATTTAAATCGCCGCATCTACTCTGCAGACGAAGATCCACCATCAACGATTGCCTGCTCGGACTCAGGAATCCCATCGGCACCCGTACTCTGTTCTTGCTCCACCTCTTCGCTGATTGCGGAGGCGGGGGTCGAGCCCTTTGCACCCACGATGTAGGCAGCCCCAAATCCTAACGCAATGGCAATCAAGGTCAAAATCACGTAGACAGGCCAATGGCGCTTAATATACGAAAACACGTTGACTCCTTAGAGCTCCGTCTACGAACGGCGGATAACCTCGGTCACGACCTCGGATACCGTGGCAATGTTCGTCGGGTTGACATTGTGGGGCAGGTCGTCCTCGGTACGAGCGCAAGCCAGACGCGTGCCGTCCACGCCGGCGATGGTAAGGGCTCGGCGGCTCGCCTCGAGCGCAGCATAGGCATCGGTCTTGGCATAGGGCATCTCGAGCGCGCCACAATCGACATGGAACGACTTGCAGACCTTGCTGACCAGGTTCATGATGCGGCGATCGCCCTTGAGCAGTTGTTGTTCGCCCTCGACCGTCACCACCGAAAGCCTACCGGCGCCGACGGATTCAAGATTGATAAAGAATACGCCGCGGAGCTTATCGCGATGCGAAGCCAAGAAGGCCTTCATGCCAGCGCCATCACAATCCGAGGCGCCCGTTGCCACAAACCAGATATCGTGACCGAGCAGCTCATCATCGCCCATAGAGGCGACAGCCGAGAGCATATCTTCGGAAGAAGCGCCATCGGAAGACGTAGCGCCACCCTTCCAGCCATCGTTATCGTCCTCGAAGTTATCCCACGAACCGATACCGCGACCGGACTTCTTGGCATCGTAATCGTCTTCGACGCCCAGCCAGTCACTCATGCTGTCCTGCTCGTTTTTCTTTTTACGGCCGAACAGACCACCCAGGCCGCGCTTACGAGACTTGGGTGCCGCCGGGGCGGGAGCCGAAATGGTCTCGATCGGCTGCGCGCCCGACGCAACGGGCATAGGAGGCGCAACGGGTGCCGATGTGGGTTCGGGGCCCTGGACAGTAGCAAAGGGATCGTTGACCTGTGCGGAGGGGTCGGGAAGGTCGAACAGCGACGTGCGAGACGCAACGTTTGCCTGCTTCATAGACGGCAGCGACGGATCGGGGACCGAAGCCAGCGGAGACGAGGAAGGTGCAGGCGACGGTGCCGACGCCGGATCGGGAACATTCATCTGCGGGCGCGGCGATGCCTGGGAGGAAATCTGGGCCATAAGGGAATCGACCGTTTCGTCCTGGGTGGGAGCAACATTGGCAACCGTGGCACCGGAACCACTCGGGGTCGGCATGGTGAAAATCTGCGTGGAATAAGGCCTCGACTCATCCGTCTCGGGAGTCTCGGAAACCGCAGGCACTTCCTCCTGCTCGACCTCGGTCGAATCATCTTGCTCGGCTGCCGCGTATTGCTCTTCGTCAGAGTTGGCCTCGACGGGCTCGTCCTCGGCGGCATCTTGGATTTCGGCAGCATCAACAGGCTCGTCATCGTCTGCCGCGTCGCCCTGCTCATCGGAAACAGGAAGGGGCTCGGCAATCGCGGTGCCCTGTTTTTCAAACGTTATCGTGGAATCGAACTGCGCGGCATCAAACGACACGGTGCTATCGACGTGCTGCTGAGCCTCGAAAGACGTCGTCGCTTCAACAACATCCGCGGACGCCGGTTGCTGGGACTCAAAGGACGTCGTAGCTTCGGCGGCTTCGACGGGCGCGGACTGCATAGCCTCGTTCTGCTCGAACTCTTGCGCCGCGAGCTCACGTGCCGCCTCGGCTGCCTGCTGCTGAGCGATAGCCTCCTGCTCGGCAGCCTCGCGTGCGGCAGCGCGCTTCTCCTCGAAATCGTCGACAAATTTCTTGCCCTTTGCAAACGCACCCTTAAAGAAGTTGGAAGCGCTGGCGCCAATCGACGAGAACGCGGATGCAATGTCGGCATGCGGCGTTGCCGCGGGAATCTCGGCCGAGAAATCAGTATCGCTCTCGTAAGACACGCGCCTCGGTTGTTCAACGTAATCGTCGTCAGACTCGTCCGCAACGTCTTGCGCCGGTGCGGCGGGAGCCAAAATGTCCAGTCCTGCCGCGGGATCGAACGCGGACACCGCCTCGGGATCGGCAACGGCAGCGGTAACCGCGGCAGACTCATCATCCGCAGCCACGACGGGGGCAGGCTCGGGCTCAAACGTCGGCTCCTCGCCCTCCTCGTAATCGAGCGTGCAGGACTCGGGAAGCATTCCGAGCGCACGGATGGCATCCGAACCAAAGCGGATGTTGCCGGCGGCGTTGCGATAGAGCTTGGGCTCGGGCTCGGCAGACTCCTCCGCCGGCTCGGCAGCGGGAACCTCGTCATTGAACTCTTCGGCTTGGGCAGCCTGATTCTGATCCTCAGGCACGATAGCGCCGATCAGCGTCTCGTCGGCAGACGCACCCTCAAAGCCCTCGATTTGCTCGTCGAAAGCCTCACCCTGTTCGGGCTCGGTCTGAGCGTCGGGAGCAATCGGCTGACCGAATTCGTCCTCGGCGTAGGTAGGCTCTTCATACTCGATGGTGTTGCCGTAGTCGTTTTGCTGCTGGGCCGCGGCATATTCCGCCGCTGCGCGCGCCATTTCCTCGGCACGACGCTTCTGCTCCCCAAAATAGGTATCGAACGGAACATCGTCGGGAAACTCGTTTTCGCCCTGGAAGGGAGCAACGTTGTCCATAACGCCGAGCATAGCGGCGACAGAAGACTTGTTGCACACCGCGCCAGACGTATAGGGAAGAATGTGGCGGTTAGAGATGATGTTTACCGCGTTGGCGAGTGCAACGAGGGAAGCGAGGATCGCGACAATCCACAGCAGAACCTTGAGCGCGCCGGGGAGCGGCAGAATACGCAGGATGGCAACGGCAGCGGGGGCAACCGTGGCAACGGGCAACAGCTTGGCGATGAGCGCACGATACGAAGCATAAGGCTCGCGGGCGAGCAGCTCAGCACGGGGAGAGTCGTAGTGTGCGACAACGACCACCGGGCGGTTACGCGGGGACGCGAGCGGGCCCGAGGCCTTGTGGTAGGCGATGACATTTTGGCTCACGCCCGTCTTGCCCAGGCGCGAAACCACGGGGTGGCCCGTGCGCTCGAGCACGTAAAGAACGGTGCCGACAATGGCCAGCAAGGTGCCGACCAAGCCGATACCGCCGCCGATGCCCATCAGCAGGGCACCGGCAAACGCAAGAATACCGGTGACGGCAAATGCCAACCTACTGGGCGCCGGGGCATTGAACTCCTGAACCTCGGGATCAAAGCCGTGGTTGCGGAAGATCTGAGCGATATCCTCGGCAGCCAAGCGCTCTTCTTCGCTGCATGCCGGCGTAATGCCGGTGTTCTGCAGCAGGTGGTTAATATAGTTCTGGGTGTTCGCCATGTGCGCTCCACATCCATAATCCGACAAATAGGCCCAATGCATGCACATTAGAACCGTATATAGTCGAAAGTATACCCCGAGCGAGCGCAAACGACCGAATTCGGGCCATCTTAACGCCCCGAGCGGACAAGGATATAGCCTAATCTCCATATCGGACTAAAATCATGGCAGCAAACTACCTTCTTATGCGAGGACTCTATGACGGCAAGCGACGCGACCGCGACAATTAAAAAGGGAAGTTCGGAGCCCAGTTTCGATAAAACGGCTCAGCGCATCCTCAACCTTTTCTTTGTGCTCAACAGCTCCCCCGAACCGCTGACGACCGAGCAGATTGTCTTGGATTCTGACCTAGGATATGGCTCGGGCAACATCGACTCGGATAAGCGCAAGTTTCGGCGCGATCGTGACAAACTGCTCGAGCGTGGCATCTTAATCAAGGAGGTTCGCCCCGCCGGTGCGCAGGAGACCGAGGAAAGCTCGTGGACAATCGACCGCGAGCACACGTTTGCTGCAGGCGGCCTCATCACCGCAGACGACGCCGACATCCTACTCAACGCCATCGACCAGACGCTAGCGGCCGGCTCTTCCACCTTTGCCGCGCCGCTTGCCGATATTCGCTCCAAAATTGCCTACCTCACCGGCATGTCGGCGGTGGACGAAGTACCGATCCGCCGCTCTCCCACCGTCGATGCGGTATGGAGCGCCTTTGCCGAGCGATGCGCGCTGCGATTTTTATATCAGAACGGACGCGGCGAGCAGAAAGAACGTACCGTCTGTGTCTACGGCATGTTCGAACGCGAGGGCGTGGCGTACTTCTGCGGCCTCGACAATGTCACCGACGACATCAGGACATTCCGCTGCGACCGTATCGTTCGCGCTTGGCGTCCTTCGAAGGCCTACGCCATCCCTGCGGACTTCAATCTCAACGACTATCTGTTCTTTGAATTCGATTTCGCCGACCGACCGCCCGTTGCAGCAACGTTCTCGTTCGCCCCTCAGACGCAGATCGATATGATCAACGGCCTCACGCGCGGGCGAGGTGAGCTCGCACACACCGATGCGGGATG
The DNA here is from genome assembly GCA_048205395.1 of Collinsella sp. GTDB lineage: Bacteria > Actinomycetota > Coriobacteriia > Coriobacteriales > Coriobacteriaceae > Collinsella. The sequence continues at coordinate 6,135 of DBEWUK010000040.1, read as the reverse complement.
GATCTGGACCGTTGACGTGCGCGACCTTGAAGCCGCCGCCTCATTTTGCATGGCCCACGCCATGGACGGCATGAGGCCCATGGCCCCCAAATCGCTCAAGCAGGCGTGGAACCACCTCATTGAAAGGACGGTGCACGAGCATGCCCGTGCGTAAACTCACCAGCGAGCAGAGACTCTCGCGCGCCATCGACATCATGGAGGCCCTCTACGCCGCCGGCGAGAGCGGCATGACACGAACCGAAATTTGCGGCCGCTTTGACATCACGGGAGTATCGCTCGACGAGATTCTCGAGATCGTCTCGACGCTCGCGGACCGAGAATCGGGCGCGCGCATCATCTGCGAATGCCGCGGCGAGCGCGTGGCCCTCACTGGTGACGCCGGGCGCGTGCTACCGTTGCGCCTGAGTGCCGCCGAGGGCGCCGTGCTCAACCATGAACTTGAATCGTTGGGGATCGAGCCGCAGACGGCAGCTCGGATTCGACATGCCCTTCTGCCCGAAGAGCTCGGCTATAACCAGCGCGTCTTTGACACCGTCAACCACGGGTCGCACTGGCAGCAGCTGAGCTGCGCCATTCAGGACGGTGTTCGTTGCCGCATCTCGTATCGCTCGATGGACGATGCGCGGCCACGCGAGCGTCTGGTCGACCCCTTGCGCATTACGGCAAACGGCGACCAAACATACCTGATTGCCTGGGACATCGCGGTCGATGAGCAGCGCACCTATCGCATGGATAAAATCGAGGGACTCACCTTGACGGAAGACTCCGTCGTGCCTCACACACCGGGCGTCGCATCCCTCCACGATTCCCTTGCCCGGACGCAGCGTAGCGCAAAGCTCTTGATGCCATTCGATATGGCGGAGCATCTGGACTGGGCCGGCATCACCCTAATCGAGCGCAGCGGGGCAGACATGGCAACGGTAACCGTGCATTACGGCTCCGAGCGTTGGCTACTGAGCCAGGTAATCGCAGCGGGCGGAGCCATCCGCATCTTGGATGACCCCGCCCTGTCAAAGCGTCTGTGCGATATGGCAAAAACCCTCGTCTGTCCGCTTTAGCGCCGCCGCTCGTGACGTGCGCGCCACAGTTGCAGATAGTGACCGATCTGCGCCGATTCGATGCGCTGGTAGGAGCTCGTGGGCAGCGACGTTAAGAACTTCTTTCCGTAGCCCTTCGTCACCAGGCGCGGGTCGGCCAGAATCAGCACGCCGCAATCGGTCGACGAGCGGATAAGGCGGCCGGCCGCCTGCTTAACCTCGAGCACCGCCTCGGGCAGCGAATAGCGCGCCCAAGCGCGGTCTTCGCGCAGGTTGCGCTCGCACGAGAGCGGGTCCGTGGGGCTCGAGAACGGCAGCTTGGGAATGATGACGCAACGCAGCGTCTCGCCGCTGGCGTCAAACCCCTCCCAGAAGGCCTTAAGCGCAAAAAGCGACGAGGTCGGCTCGTTGATAAACCGGTCGCGCAGGCGACGAGGAGATGAGTTGCGCTGCTGGCAGTTGAGCTCCAGACCCGCACGGGCCATCTTGGGCTCAACGCGGGCGTACAGGTCTTCCATGTCGCGCCGATTGGTGAACAGTGTGAGCACCGATCCGCCCATGGCAAGATGGGCGTCGACCAGCACGCGCTCGAGCGCCGTAAGATAGCTCTCGCGATCGCGCGGATCGGGGATATCGCCCGCAACGACTACAGCCATGTTCGAATCGAAGTCGTAGCTCGAGTCCAAGTGCAACGATGAGGATGTTGAAGCACCGATGCGATCGAGACCGACCGCGTGGTTAAAGTGTTCAAAGCTTTTGGACACCGTCATGGTCGCCGAGGCAAAGATAGCCGTGTGAACCTCGGGCAGCCACTCGGTTGCCAAGGCCTCGCCAATGTCGATGCGCTCTGCGGTCATTGACTCTCCGCCGGCACGCAGCCTGCGATTGACTTGCAGCGAATACACGTAGTGTTCATCGGTGCCATCAATGATGAGCTTGAGGTTCTCGGCCAGCTCGTGCAGGCGGCGCGAGATATCGCCCAGGTCGACAACAACCTCGGGCTTGTCGGCGGCGACGGCTTGCACCAGCGCGTCGACGCTCTTGTCAGCTTGTTCCAATGCGTCGATGGCAGTGTAGGCCGACTGTAAGAAATCATGCCAGTCGTCAGATTCGCGCAGCTCGGGGCCAATCCATAGATTGGCATTGTCATAACCCCCACGGGCACGGCTGCCGAGCTCGCGAACGCCATCGAACACGTCGGCGATTGCCATGCTCGCGCGCGCAACCGTCGACGTCGCCTTGGCAGTAAGGCCCAAATAGAGCGTAGAGCCCTCGGAGGTTGCCAAATCACGGGAGACCTGGCTTAGCGCACCGGTGCTCGAGCCACCCAGGCGCTCAAACAGAACGCGTGATTCGTCCGCCGACACCACGCGCGCCCACTGACGGCGCGCCTCGCGCTCGATAGAATGAGCCTCGTCGATTACCCAATGACGAATCGGAGGCAAAATCCTGCCCTCGGCCGCAACATTGCGGAACAGCAGGGAATGGTTGGTGACCACCACATCGGCATGCGCCGCACGACGGCGAGCGCCGTGGACCAAACATTTATCAGGGAAAAACGGGCAGAGGCGGCGAGCACACTCGCGCGAGGCCGTCGTAAAGTCGGGGCGGTTGACGCTGCGCCACCGAATGCCAAGCGAGTCGAGGTCGCCATCGGCTGATTGGCAGACGTACGCCATAATGACCGCGACCGCCGTGAGCGTGTCCGCCGGATCGCGCTTGGTGGTAATCTCGACCTGGCCTCGGCTCATGCGCTCAAGCTTGCGCAGGCACGGATAGTGGTCATACCCCTTGAGAGCGCAAAATGACAGACCACCGTCCAGTTGCTCGGCAAGTTTTGGCAGCTCATGGTACATGAGCTGGTCTGCAAGATTGTTCGATTTGGTCGCAATACCAACCGTGATGTTGTTACGGCGTGCCGCCTCGGCAAAAGGCACCAGATAGGCCATCGATTTGCCGACGCCTGTGCCCGCCTCAATTACACGATGAGTGCCCGTGACCAGCGCATCGCGGACCTCGAGCGCCATCGCGATCTGCTCATCACGCGGCTCGTAAGTGGGATACATGCGATTGACCAGGCCACCTGGCGCATAGTCTGCCTCAATCTCCTCACGACTCGGCATCTTGAGGACCGGCAGTTCGTCGGCGTCAACCCGATCGTCGGCGCGATCGGCCTTGAGAACGTCAGTACGAGCGGCGCTGAGAGAGAAGATAGAACCAGGGTTCTGCCCTGCCAAGAATGAGAAGATAGGACGATAGGACCAAGGCACATCCGGATGCATGTCGGCTAGGCGCGCCATGAGGCCCTGGGGCAAGTCGGTGAGCGCCACGAGCAACACGCGCCATACACCACACAGGGCGTCGACGTCGGCATTGGCACGGTGTGATACCGAGTCACAGCCAAACAGATCGGCCATAAAAGACAGCTTGTGCGAGGCTAGGCGCGGAAGCGCGATGCGCGACAGCGCCAGCGAATCGATCCAAATATCGCTCACGTTGACGCCGCCTTTGACCGACTCGATAAATGAGCGATCGAACGTGGCGTTATGTGCGATCACCGGGCAACCACCGACAAAATCGGCGAGAGCGGCCACGGCCTCAACGGCCGACGGGGCATCTGCCACATCGGCATTTGTAATGCTCGTGAGCTCGGTAATCTCGGCGGGAATCAGCTGTTTGGGATGCACGAAGGTATCGAAGCGGTCGACGACCTCGCGGCCCGAAAGGCGGGCCGCCGAGATCTCGATCAGCTCATTGTCCTGCACCGAAAGACCCGTGGTCTCGGTATCGAGGACGATCACATCTTCCTCGATAAGGCCGAAGGACTGTGTTTTGGCGCGCTCGGCAAGCGTGGCATAGGAGTCGATGACAAACTGCGGCGTTCCTGACGAAACCGCGTCCTCGATTAGCATGCAATGCCCGCTCGACGAAGGCCCATACGGATCAGGCTGTCACAGACCTGCGGGAACGTCATGTCGTCGGTGTGGCGGATCTCATCCGGATACAGCGACGTATCGGTCATGCCGGGAATGGTATTGGTCTCGAGGATGACGGGGCCGTCCTCACTCACAATAAAGTCGCTGCGTGAGATACCCAGGCAACCGAGGGCCTTGTGAGCAGCGCAGGCAAGCTCCTGAGCGCGAGTGTAATTCTCGGGTGAAATCTGCGCCGGAATGCGATGGATGTCCGTAGGGTCGACATACTTCACGTCCAGATCGTAGAACTCGCAGTCCTTGGGCTTACGAATCTCGACAATCGGCAGAGCGCGCACGTCGTCCTCGCCGTACACGCCGACGGTGATCTCGGTACCCTCGATGCACTTCTCGACCAGCACTTTGTCGCCGTACTCAAACGCCTTGGCGATTGCCGCGGGCAGCTCGGAGGGCTCATGGACCAGGGAAATGCCATAGCTGGAACCGTTGACGGCCGGCTTCACAAAGCAGCGCTCGCCACAAACCTCGACGATATGATCGATATCGACTTCATCGCCCACCTCGAGCGCGAGGCCGGGGGCAATGGGAATGCCCGCCTTGGCGTACAGGAGCTTAGAGACCTCCTTGTCGGCACCGCAGGCGCTGGCAAGCACGCCCGAGGCCGTGTAGGGGATACCAAGGGTCTCCATGGCACCCTGCATGGCGCCATCCTCACCGCCGGCGCCGTGCATGGCGATAAACGCCACATCGAAACCGCCAGTCGCCATGGTTACCATAAAGTCATCAGCGGCCGTGTCGAGCAGCTCCACCGAGGTGTAGCCGGCCTCCTTCAGTGCCGTCACAACGTTCTTTCCCGAATTGAGCGAGATCTCGCGCTCAGCGGAATGACCACCCGCCAAGACCGCTACGTGCATGTTCTCTAGGCTTTTACCCGGCATGGGCAGACTCCTCCTCTATAATTTCTGCAGCTGATACCATATTGTAGCGATACCCTCTACGTTTCCCCAAAATCGAAAGGCTTCCATGAATCCCAGGACTAAATCTCAGGACATTCGCGACTTGAGCCAAAACGATATTCGCGAGCTCGTGGCCGAACTTGGCCAGCCCGCGTTCCGCGCGAAGCAGCTCATCGAATGGGTCTTTGAGAAGAACGTTTGTTCGTTTGACGATATGACCAACCTTCCCAAGGCTTTCCGCGAGCAGCTTAAAGAGGCTTTTGCCTTCGACACGCCGACTGAACTAACCAAGCAAGTTTCCAAAGATGGCTCACGCAAGTATCTGCTCGAGTACCACGACGGCGTTTCCGTCGAAACCGTCGGCATGCCCCGTCGTAACAAGCTTTCCGTCTGCGTTTCCACCCAGGCAGGCTGCGGCATGGGCTGTGCCTTTTGCGCCACCGGTCTCAACGGCCTCAAGCGCTCTCTGACCGCTCAAGAGATCGTCGACCAGGTACTTCATGTATCCAACGACTTTGGCGAGCGCGCCACGAGCGTTGTCTTCATGGGCCAGGGCGAGCCGTTTGCCAACTACGACGAGGTTCTCAAGGCGCTGCGAATCCTCAACGACCCCGATGGCATCGGTATCGGCGCTCGTCACCTCACTGTCTCTACCAGTGGCGTTATTCCCGGTATTCGCAAATTTGCCGACATCCCTGAGCAGTTCACGCTTGCCGTTTCCTTGCATTCCGCCATCCAGTCGACGCGCAATAAGCTCATGCCCGGTATTAAGAAGTACACGCTGCTTCGCCTTCACGAGGCGCTTCAACTCTACACCGAGAAGACTGGCCGCCGCCCGACCTATGAGTATGCCATGATCGAAGGCGTCAACGATACGAATCCCGAGATGCAGGCGCTCTGCGACTTCTGCGAGGGAACGTTGTGCCACGTTAACCTGATTCAGCTTAACGACATCGAGGGCAGCCCGCTCAAGCCGTCGCCGATTCATAAGGTTGAGGATCTTCAGCGTCGTCTTGAGTCCCGTGGCATCGAGACCACGATTCGTAACTCCCGTGGTAACGATATTGATGCCGCTTGCGGACAGCTGAAGCAGCGCTTCAAAGTTCAGAAGAACGCATAGGGGAGTCGCACCCCAAAACGTTTCATGTGAAACATCGAACGGCCCCGGGTGCAGGAAATTCAACCGTGGCCGTTTGATTTATTTTACAT
>DBEWUK010000071.1:0-15610 GCA_048205395.1 Collinsella sp. | reverse complement strand
GCGTGGTGCGACGGGCGGCCGCCCCCCCGGGCCCGCTTTGGGTCGTTGCGTGCTCGCTACAGAAACGCTGATACCTAAGTTTGTGTGCCGCCCCTATCGGGGCGGCACGTTTTTGTATGGGGACTGGTTGGGACGGCACCGTTCATGGGTGGGGTACACTGGGTGGCGACTTTTAGTTTATCTACTACCTGATGGGGTGTTTTTGTATGGGTAAGAAGTCTCGGGCTCGGGTTGCTGCGGCGGGAACTCGCAAGGATCCTGGTCGTCGGGTTGCCGAGGGTAAAAAGGTCGATCGTGTCGAGAAGGACAAGAAGGTTGGTGCGCATGCTCATCCTGAGTGGGCGCCTCACCTCAATACGGCTAGCGAGGATCTGACTGCTAAGTTGTTTACTCTGGTCGAGGTTATCTTGGGCGTGGTGCCCGTGGTGGTCATTGGCTTGTTCTTGGCTTCGAAAGATGCCACGAGTGTCGATAAACTCACCGATGTCTTTTCTCAGGACCCCTCGATGGTGGTTACGTTTATCTCTGCGTGCCTGCAGCCGTTTGTGGCGTACATGTTGTACATGATTTATCGCAAATACTGCGAGGGCGACGCTGGTTTTGCCGCCGGCAACCTGATCGGTCTTTTGTGCTCCGAGATCCTACTGCTCAATATCCCAGGCGTCATCGGTATGGGCATCTTGCTGTGGCGTGTTTGGCGCAACGTCGCCCCGCACTTTGAGAGCTGGTTGTTTGAGCGTCGTGCAATGGGCGTGCTGGCAGACATTGCGGGCTCGCTCGTGATTTTAGCCTTGGCGTTTATGTGCGCCACCGCCGCCCGCGGTCTCGCGGGCATGTAGTCTGTCCTCACCGACCACGGAGCGCAGGGCAACTGCTGGTTTCACCGCTCCGGACGTCAGACCCGCGGCGCATCCCTTTCCCTCTCGCTCACGGCTTCGCAGAGTCACGCGAGGCAAAGGCATGCGCCGCGGGTCTGACGACGCGGGCTTGCCAACGAGTTTTGGCTAATAGATTGGTTTGTGTGCCGCCCCTTTGGGGCGGCACTTTTTGTGTGGGGTCCCGGTCTCCACAATTTTCGTCAAGCTTTTGGTTAGATTTTGGTCAGTTGGCGTAAGGGTGGAAGGCCAAAAGATTGCTGGCGAAAAAAGCTCAGAGAAAGTGCTGGTAGGGGAGTTGTTGAGCTTTTCGACAGCTTTTGAGCAAAAGAAACTTTGTGGCTATTGCCGGCGATTGCGTTGTCGCGGTCATGGCGGTGCGGGATGCTGGTCGTAAGCGTCGAACGCTCCGATTTTGGAGGCCAACATGGACCTGTTTCTTGAGACCCCACAGCAACAAGCCGAGCGCATGCTGCGGCAGCAGCGGCGGCTTATAGAGATGCAAATGCAAGGGGTTGCCAACCAGGCGCCCGTGCAAAACGTCGTGCCCGCTGCTGTACCTGCAGCCGTGCCCGGGTGCGAATCGGCACCAGAAGCCTATTCCGTACAGCAAGATTCATATGCGCAGGAGCTCGCGTTCGACAAGCGTCGTGCGCGTCGTCGCCGCGTGGGCCAGCGCCTGCGCACATTGGCGATGATCGTGCTCATTCCGCTAGGACTTGCGGCAATCTTCTTGGCCTCATATGCCCTCACGTGCATTCTCAACGGTGCCTCGCCCAATGAGGTGCTCCAGCATCTAGCGGCCCTGGGCCAGCGCCTAGGCGATGTCGCAACAACCATCCGCGCCGGCTGGGAGAGTTAGCGTTTGTCACATTAGGACTTCCAGGGTGTACGAATTATCGCCACGAGCAGAATTCTTGCATCCTGTGGGTCCTGTCGTGCGACTGAATAGTATTATTGAAGATAAATAATAATAGGATTTGCTATGTATAAGCAGGATTTAGAGCAGACTCTTTTGGGCATTGACGAAGAGGCGGAGCTGGAAATAGGTCCAAGAGACGACAGGCCGAACGTTGTATTGGTGGGAGGAAGCGCCTTCATGCTAAACGATGTGACGAATCGTTCGGTTACACATGACATTGATGTGTTTGAGGCAGATAGGTGCCTCCGCGAGATCATAGCTCGATACCCCGAGGTGAATGGTATGGCGGTGGCATATTGTAATCAGATGCCGTTCAATTACGAAGATCGTTTGATTCCCTTGGATATTGGGGCGCGCTTTATCAGGTACTTTACGCCATCCTTGGAGGACCTGGCGGTAATGAAGCTCTATGCCTGTCGTCCGAACGACATCATCGATCTTCATAGCCAGGCATTCGTCGACCGACTTGATTGGGGACTGCTCGAACGGCTTATATTCGACGAGGGCGAGGCGCTGGCGTCGTCGCCTTCGGAGCGGAGTTATCAAGAGATGGTCTGCGCATACAGCCAATACAAAAAGGAGGTGCTCGGTTGAATCTGACCTTTGAGGGATTCTTAAAAGGCTATTGCCGAGAGCTATCCGGACAGCAGTCGCTCAGTTTTAGAAAACTGGTTAAGCAAGCGACGACGGTTGCGCCGCGCGTGGCGGAGCCCCTGTTTTTGCTCGCTTTGGCACAGGGTAAAGCCGAATACGTTCTGGGCTTATCCGAGGGTTCGTGGATGGAACAGGACTACCGAGACGTTTTATCCTTGTACGGCCAAGCGGGTAGCATGGCGTCTCTATGCGCCAAAAGTGAGCTCCCTAATCGTTATGCCAACGTTTGGCGTGCGTATAGAGCGGTGAAGGAAAAGCCGGCGGCCGATAGAAGGGTGAACGCCCTGATGAGAAAGAAAACGCTGGAAGCATTGGAGGAATCGGGTGTAACGCGCTATGGCCTCTGCCGTGCTCTGCGCCTGAATAAAGGAAACGTATACGCATACTTGGCCGGCGATGACTCAAAGGTGAGCAGGAAAACGGCGCGCCGCATTATGGAATATGCGGAGGAGAGGGGCGCCCAAGAAGGGGCCGGGCGCCCGGTGTGTGTGGCGGGGTAAGATTGATCGCGGTTTTGATTGGTGCTCGATTGGGTTTGTTGGGCGGAGTTTATGTCTGCTATTGATATTGTGCTTGTTGTGATCGCCTTGGTGGCGGTGGGGGTTGCTGTGGCTTGCGCCCTCCAGCTCAAGAGCCTGCGTGCCGAGTTGCGGGAGCGTGGCGACAGTAGCGCGGAAACGCTGGCAGCACTCGAGCAGGCCAACAACGTGCTCGATGCCCTGAACGCCGCGCTGGCCGAAACCCGCCGCACGGCCAATGCCATCGCGCAGCAGCAGACGACCGATGCGGCCGTGGAGCAGCAACGTTACCTGGCCATCGCACGCGAGTTCTCGCAAGCTGGTGACCGGATGGATGACCTGCGCCGCGAGACGGCCCAACAGCTCGGCGCCAATCGCGAGGGCATCGAGCATCGCCTGGACAAGGTGCGCGAGACGGTCGATGCTCAGCTGGGTGCCATCCGCAAAGACAACAACGTGCAGCTCGATCAGATGCGCGCGACGGTGGACGAGAAGCTCTCTCGCACGCTCAACGACCGCCTGTCGGCATCGTTTAAGCAGGTGAGCGACCAGCTCGAAGCCGTCTACAAGGGTCTGGGCGATATGCAATCTATCGCCACCGGCGTTGGCGACCTTAAGCGCGTACTGGGCAATGTGAAGGCGCGCGGCATTTTGGGCGAGGTGCAGCTGGGTGCGATCCTGGCGGACATCCTTACGCCCGACCAGTATCTGGAAAACGTCGCCACCAAGCCCGACGCCTCGGAGCGCGTTGAGTTTGCCGTCAAGCTGCCGGTGGACGAGGGCGATCCCGTGCTGCTGCCGATCGACTCCAAATTCCCGGGCGACGCGTACGAGCATCTGCTCGACGCCCAGGAGTCGGGCGATGCGGAGGCCGTTGCCGCGGCACGCAAGACGCTCGATATGATGGTGAAGCGCGAGGCCAAGGACATCTGCGAAAAGTACCTGAGTGTGCCGGCAACGACCAACTTTGGCATCATGTTCGTGCCGTTTGAGGGACTGTACGCCGAGATCGTCAGCCGCCCCGGGCTTATCGAGACCCTGGGCCGCGACTATCACGTCAACGTTGCCGGCCCCAGCACCATGGCGGCCATCCTCAACAGTCTGCAGATGAGCTATCAGACGTTTAAGTTGCAAAAACGCACCGATGACGTGCTGCGCGTGCTCTCCGCCGTCAAGGCCGAGCTGCCGCGCTATCAGGCGGCGCTGCGCCGCGCCCAGCAGCAGATCGAGACCGCGGGCAAAACGGTCGAGGGCATCATCACCACACGCACTAACGTCATGGAGCGCAAGCTCAAGGACATCGACGCGCTGGAAGACGCCGACCAAGCCGATGAGATCTTGGGACTCACGCCCGCAGGCCTTCCCACAGACCAAGAAGACGAGGACTAATTGCAACAAGACAGCGGGGCGCCGGCGCAAACGCGGATGCCTCGCTGCTTTTCGCATCGCGCTTGCCTGAAGTGCGCTTCGATGTGCAACAATGGCGTTTCGCCCTATCAGACGCGAAAGGAAGCCCATGTCTCAGAGAAGCACCAGCCCGCTCAGCCGCTCCACCGTGCGCCGCACGCTACAGCGTTTTTGGGACGTCACGCGCACGCAGCCGCTGATTGTCTTTCTCTCGGTGTTCTCGTCGGCGGGCTACATCTTTTTGCTGACGTTTGCCAATACCTATGTGATGGCCCTTATCGTTGACCGCGTTCAAGCCGCTCCCGTGGTGGGCGACCAGGTGTTTGAGGTCTTCGGCCCCTATATCCTGGCGCTCGTACTCGTTAACCTGGTGGGTCAGATCCTCTCCAAGCTACAGGACTACACCGTCTACAAGCTCGAGATCGCAGGCAACTATCACCTGGCGCGTCTATGCTTCGACACGCTCTCCAACCAATCCATGACATTTCACACCAGCCGCTTTGGCGGATCGCTCGTGAGCCAGACAAGCCGTTTTATGAGCGGCTATACGGGGCTGGTGGACGTGACGGTGTATTCGCTCATCCCCACCATCACCTCGGTCATCTGCACCGTGGCCGCACTCGCCCCGGTGGTACCGACGTTTACCGTGATCCTGGTGTGCATCATGGTCGTCTACATCGCGTTTGTCTGGCTTATGTACAAGCGCATCATGCCGCTTTCGGCCGCGACGTCCGCCGCGCAGAACAAGCTCTCGGGCGTGCTCTCCGACGCGGTCACGAACATCTTGGCCGTCAAGACCTGCGGGCGCGAGGACTTTGAACGCGATCTGTTCGACGCCGCCGATCGTGCCGCGCGCGATGCCGAGACGGTCTCGATGCACGCCATGATGCAGCGCAACTTTACGACCTCGGGCCTTATCGTCATCACCATGGCCGTGGTGAGTGTGTTCGTGGCGGGCGGCAACGCGTGGTTTGGCATCTCGGCCGGCTCGCTCGTCATGATCTTTACTTACACCTATAACCTCACCATGCGCCTGAACTACGTAAGCTCCATGATGCAGCGCATTAACCGCGCGCTGGGCGATGCGGCCGAGATGACGCGCGTGCTGGACGAGCCACGTTTGGTGGCAGACGACCCGGACGCCCCTGAGCTCAAAGTGACCGAGGGCGCGATTGATTTTGAGCACCTGAGCTTTGCGTACCGTGACGCTGCGGCGGGCGAGAGCGTGTTCGATGACCTGACACTTCATGTGGCGGCGGGCCAGCGCGTGGGCCTGGTGGGCAAATCGGGCTCGGGTAAGACGACGCTCACCAAGCTGCTGCTGCGTCTGGACGATGTTCAGGGCGGCCGCGTGCTCGTGGACGGTCAGGATGTCTCGCGCTGCACGCAGCAGAGCCTGCGCCGCCAGGTTGCCTACGTGCCGCAGGAGGCGCTGCTGTTCCACCGCTCCATTCGCGAAAACATTGCCTACGGTCGTCCTAACGCCACTGATGAGCAGATCCGCGAGGCCGCGAGCCTGGCCAACGCTCTGGAGTTTATCGACCGCTTGCCTCGTGGCTTTGACACCATGGTTGGCGAGCGCGGCGTCAAGCTCTCGGGTGGCCAGCGTCAGCGCGTGGCTATCGCCCGTGCCATCCTAACCGACGCGCCGATTCTAGTGCTCGACGAGGCGACCTCTGCCCTCGACAGCGAGTCCGAGGCGCTGGTGCAGGAGGCACTCGAAAACCTGATGCGTGGACGTACCTCCATTGTGGTGGCGCACCGCCTGTCCACCGTGGCGGCGCTCGACCGCATTGTGGTGCTGGCCGATGGCGAGATCGTCGAGGACGGCACGCATGCGCAGCTCGTCGAGGCAGGTGGCGAGTACGCGAGCCTGTGGAGCCGTCAGACCGGCGCATTCTTGGAGGCGTAAGCGTCTCGGACGTGGGACAATTGTGCCCATAAGTTTATTGTGCCGTTGAGCCGAGGAGTCGTTATGCCACGCGAGACCAATGCCGCCAAGCGCGAGCGCGCCATCGAGGTGTGCGAGCGCCTCAACCGCCGCTATGGCCCGGTCGAGTGCTTTTTGGACCACGAGAATCCTTTCCGCCTGCTGATCGCCGTGCTACTTTCGGCGCAAACGACCGACGCGCAAGTCAACAAGGTGACGCCGCGGCTGTTTGCCCAGTGGCCCACGCCCGAGGCCATGGCCGGGGCGAGTGTTGCCGACGTGGCGGACACGATCAAGTCGCTCGGCTTCTACAAGAGCAAAGCCAAGCATGCCGTGGAGGCCGCCCAGATGATCGTCGCCGACTATGGCGGCGAGGTGCCGGCCGACATGAAGGAACTCGTGAAGCTGCCGGGTGTGGGACGTAAAACGGCGAACATCGTGCTCAACGTGGGGTATGGCATCGTGGAGGGCATTGCGGTGGACACGCACGTCAACCGCATTGCGCACCGCCTGATGCTGAGTCCCAAGACGCATGCAAAGGAGCCGCTCAAGACCGAGCAGGATTTGCTCAAGATTTTGCCGCACGAGTATTGGGAGTCGGTCAACCATCAGTGGATCACCTTTGGTCGCGAGATCTGCGATGCCCGCAAACCCAAGTGTGACGAGTGTCCGCTGGCAGATTTGTGCCCCAGCGTGCGCGTAGCGGGGTAGGGCGGAACGCATCTTCGTCTGGCGTTTTTTGCGGGGCTGGGTTTGCCCTTGAGCTGGAGTCCTCTCCATGCGCTACCATGACAGACAATGTATTTGACGTACGACCCGCCGAGCTTGCCCCGGCGGGCTTTTGGCGTTGCGATGCCGGAGGAACAGCATGCTCATTCACCGTATAGCCGCGCAGCTCTACACTGCCGAGGCGCTGCAGACCGTCGAGGCGGGACTCGATGCCGGCGAGGACGTGACGCTGGCCGTGTCGCAGTCGGGCCGCACGCTTATGGCGGCCGCCCAGTTTGCGCGCCGTCCGCGCCCGACGGTCTACATTGTGAGCGGCGAGGATGCGGCCGATCGCGCCGCGCGCAGCCTTGCCGCCTATGTGGGCCTGGCGCACGTGTGCCGCTTTCCCGAGCGCAAGGACTATCCGTGGCGCGAGCAGGCGCCCGACGACGCCGTGGTAGCGCAGCGCTGCGAGGCGCTGGGGCGCATCGTGCGCGGGGACAGCTGCATTATGGTTGCCTCGGCCCGTGCGCTGCTGCGCTGTGTGCCGCCGGTCGAGAGCCGCTATTGGGAGTCCACCACTTTTGCGGTGGGCGAGGAGATTCCTTTTGACGAGGTGCCGCAGTGCCTGGTGGGCATGGGCTACACCAATGCCGGCGCCGCCGATGCGCCCGGTCTGTTTCACGTGCACGGCGACACCGTCGAGGTGTTCCCCGCACAGGAAAAGGCGCCCGTGCGCATCGAGTTCTTCGGCGACGAGATTGACCGCATCCGCCGCATGGTGAGCTCCACGGGGCAGACCATCGGCAACGAGGACAGTATCGAGATCTTCCCCTGCCGCGAGCTGGCGCTTACCGACGATGCCGTCCACAACATGCACGTGGCGCTCTACCGTGCCAGCCAGGACGACAGCAAGCTGGCGGCGCTGCTCGAGATGGTGGATGCGCGCATCGTCACGCCCGAGCTCGACCGCTTTTTGCCGGTGATGTACGGCCAGACCGTAAGCCCGTTGGCGCACGTGAGCGGCAAGGCACTCGTGGTTCTGTCCGAGCCGCGCTCGCTGTTCGACGACTGCTTGCGCGCCTACGAGGATATTGAGGCCCGTGCCGACGAGGCGGGGGTCGATCGCCTGGATGGTCTGTACGTGCGCGCCCAACAGCTCGATTTTGGTGCCCAGCAGCGCCTGAACTACGTGAGCCTCATCCGTGCCGGCGGTGCGGTGACGGCCGAGCTCAAGATTGAGCAGCCGGCCATCGCAGGCTCGGACAACCGTTTTATGACGCGCATCCAGGAGGTCGTGGGCAAGCGCTATGCCTGCGTGCTTGCCATCCCCGACCGCGGTGCGCGCGAGTCGATGGAGCTCACCTTTGGCGACGAGGGCATTACCTTTGAGGAATCGCTGACCGCGGCGCCCGAAAATGCCGGTGCTATCGGCGACCGCGTGCGCGTGGCAGCGGCGGATTCCGCCGACCGTGCCGCACGCCAGGAGGCCCATGCTTCCATTCGCGAGCGTAAGGCCGACGCGCTCAACGCCCGCTCGCTCGAGGCGGGTGCCGTCCAGGCTGCCGCCGGCGCCGCCGTGCCCACTATTTCGCGCGGACGTGTGACCTTTGTCGATGCCGCCTTGCCGCAGGGCGTGGTGGTGCCCGATGCCAACCTGGCCGTGTTCTCGATCGCCGACCTCAACGCCCGCATGGATGCCAACCGCGCGCGCAGCCGCCGCAAGGTGGACATTACGCAGATCACGTTCCCGTTTAAGCCGGGCGACTACGTGGTGCACGCCACTCACGGCATCGCGCTCTTTAGCGAGATCGCGCGCCAGGAAGTGGGCGGCAAGGAGCGCGACTACTTTTTGCTGGAATATGCCGACGGCGACAAACTCTACGTGCCGCTCGAGCAGGTCGACCGCATCACGCGCTATGTTGGCCCCGACGGCGACAAGCCACGCCTGACCAGGCTCAACACCGCCGACTGGACACGTGCCACCAACAAGGCGCGCAAGAACGCCAAAAAGCTGGCGTTTGACCTGGTCGACCTGTATACGCGCCGCTCGTCGATTACCGGTATCGCCTGCCCGCCCGACACGCCCGAGCAGATTGAGATGGAGCAGAGCTTTCCTTACGATGAGACGCGCGACCAGCTGGAGGCCATCGCCGACATCAAGGCCGACATGGAGGCGCCCAAGCCCATGGACCGCCTGCTCTGCGGCGACGTGGGCTTTGGCAAGACCGAGGTCGCTCTGCGCGCGGCGTTTAAGTGCGTTGACTCCGGCCGCCAGGTCATGGTGCTCTGCCCCACGACCATTCTGGCCCAGCAGCACTACGAGACGTTCTTTGAGCGCTTTGCTCCGTTTGGCCTTGAGGTCGAGGTGCTCAGCCGCTTCCGCACACCGGCGCAGCAAAAGCGCGCACTCAAGGCGTTCGCCGAGGGCACGATTGACGTGCTTATCGGCACGCACCGCCTGCTTTCGGCCGATGTGAACCCCAAAAACCTGGGCCTGGTGATCATTGACGAGGAACAACGCTTTGGCGTGCAGCACAAGGAGCAGCTCAAGAACCTGCGCGAGCAGATTGACGTGCTCACGCTTTCGGCAACGCCTATTCCGCGAACCATGCAGATGGCCACGAGCGGCGTGCGCGACATGAGCCTGATCACGACGCCGCCGACCGGGCGTCGTCCCGTGATCGTGCACGTGGGGGAGTACGACCCCGACGTGGTGAGTGCGGCGATTCGCCTGGAGGTGGGCCGCGGCGGTCAGGTGTACTACGTGTCCAACCGCGTCAAGACCATCGACGACGCCGTGGCGCGCGTGCACGAGGCCGCGCCCGAGGCGCGCGTGGGTGTGGCGCACGGCAAGATGAGCCCGCGCGAGGTCGAGGACGTGATGATCGAGTTCGCGACCAAAAAGATCGATGTGCTCATCGCCACGACCATCGTGGAGAGCGGCATCGACAACGCGACCGCCAACACGCTGATCATCGAGGACTCGCAGCGCCTGGGTCTGGCACAGCTTTACCAGCTCAAGGGCCGTGTGGGCCGCTCTGCCACGCAGGCATACGCGTACTTTATGTTCCCCGGCGAGCTGCCGCTCACCGAGGAGGCTACGGCGCGTCTGACCGCGCTTTCCGAGTTCCAAGACCTGGGCAGCGGCATGCGTATCGCCATGCGCGACCTGGAGATCCGCGGCGCCGGTTCGCTCATGGGTGCCGAGCAGCACGGTAACCTGTCGAGCGTGGGCTTCGACCTGTTTACGCAGATGCTGGGTCAGGCCGTGGCCGAGGCGCGCGGCGACGACGATGCCGGCGTGGAGGCGGCGAGCGTGGGTATTAACCTGCCGGCCGACTACTTCTTGTCCGAGGAGTACCTGCCGGCGGTGGATCAGCGCGTGCTCGTGTACCGTAAGCTCGCGGCGGCCGAGGACCTGGAGAGCATCGACGAGGTGCAGGAAGAGACCGAGGCCGCGCATGGCGAGCTGCCGTTGGCGGGGCTCAACCTGTTCAACCGCGCGCGTATTCGTATCCGCGGCGAGCGCTTGGGGCTCGAGAGCGTCACGCTCAGCGGCGGCCGCATCACGTTTTTGGGCGTCGACGTGCCCAAGAAGGTGGCCTTTGAACTAAAGACCCGCTACGGCGCGGTGAACTTCCCCAAGAGCCGCAAGCTGTCGGTGCCCTACAAGGCGGGCGCCGGTGCGGGCAGCGGCTTGGGTCGCGGTCTCGACGCCAACGACGGCACCGGCCCGGTGGCGGCGGCGCTCATGCTGCTGCAGCAGTTGGGCGCGAGCGACGACGACTAACAAGTAGGGGGCGTGGCGGGATGAAGTCGTCTTTGTCCCGCCACGTTGCAGGTTGATTCCAGCCCCATCGAAAGGAAAGCATGTTCGGATACATCTATAAGAAAGATGTCGCCATTATCGCGGTTGTCCTGTGCCTTTGTCTGGGCGTTGGCAGTTTCTTCGATTACCAGATCTCGAGCGCGCTGTTCAATATCGGCAGCATGTACGGCCGCTTTATCGAGGCCGCCGGCGAGCTGCCGTTCGAGCTGACGGCAAGCGTCGCGGGCGTTATGCTCGTGCGCGCGGTGCGTCCCGACTCCAGGGGGAGCAAATGGCTCGCCGTGCTCGGCATCCTCGTCAACGTTGGCCTGGCCGGCTACGAGATCGTCTCGTCCCTGAAAGTTGGCGGCAAACTCATCGCTGTTCAGTTGGTGCTGACGTTTGTGCTGGTCATCGCCGCCAACCTTATCGTCTATCGCCTCACGCGCACGACCGAGCCCGACGAGCTCACGCACTGGGCGTTGATGGTGCTTGCCGTGTGGGTCGCTCAGGCCATTATCCTCAACGTGATCGTCAAGCCGCTGTGGTCGCGTCCGCGCATGCGCGTGATCGAGGTCACGCCGGGGCTCGAGTTTCAGCCGTGGTGGGTGATTGGCAACCCCGACAAGTGGAGCTATATCGCCGCCGGCGTAATCAAGGACGGCTTTAAGTCGTTCGCGAGTGGACACACCGCGCATGCGGCGATTGGCCTGATGCTCGCCGGGCTTCCCGCGGCGGCCTTTACGGAAAAGCCTTCGCGTCGCCGTGTGATCTTTTGGACGGCGGCTGTGGTCGCGGCGCTCGTCGCCTTTGGCCGTATCGTGATCGGAGCGCATTTTTTGAGTGACGTGAGCTGCGGCTTTGCCCTGGTGCTGGCGCTTGAGTGCCTTGCCGCGCGTATTGCCTATCCCAACGGCGTACAATAGCTCCGTTTGAATCATCTGGCCGATACCCGGTAAGAGAGGATTGCCATGCTCGCGTTTAACAACGATTATTCCCACGGCGCACACCCGGCGGTGCTGCAGGCGCTCGTCGACACCAATATGGAACCGCAGCCCGGCTACGGTACCGATGCACATACCGAGCGTGCCAAGCACCTTATTCGCGAGGCCTGCCAGGCCCCCGATGCCGACGTGTTTTTTCTGGTGGGCGGCACGCAGGCCAACGCGACGGTGATCGACATGCTGCTCGCGCCGTACGAGGGCGTCGTTGCTGCCGAGACTGGCCACGTCGCCTGCCACGAGGCGGGCGCCATTGAGTTTGGCGGCCACAAGGTGCTCACCATCCCCGGCTATGAGGGCAAGATGCACGCCGAGGACCTCGAGAACTATATCCAGGTGTTCTACGAAAACGAGAGCTACGAGCACACGGTGTTCCCGGGCGCCGTGTACGTGAGTCTGTCGACCGAGTACGGCACGCTGTACTCCAAGGCCGAGCTCGCGGCGATTCACGCGGTGTGCCAGAAGCGCGAGATTCCGCTGTTTGTGGACGGTGCTCGTCTGGCCTATGCGCTGGCGGCCGATGAGTGCGACATTACCCTGCCCGAGCTGGCGCAGCTGTGCGACGTGTTCTACATCGGCGGCACCAAGTGCGGCGCGCTTTGCGGCGAGGCTGTGGTGTTCTGCGGCATGCACGCCCCGGCGCATCCCATTCCGCGTATTAAGCAGCACGGCGCGCTGTTGGCCAAGGGCCGCCTGACGGGCGTGCAGTTTGAGGCGCTCTTTACCGACGGCCTGTATTTTGAGATTGGCCGTCAGGCGATCGAAACCGCGCAGGCGCTTCGTCGCGTGCTGCACGAGCACGGCTACCGGTTCTTCTTGGAGACACCCACAAACCAGCAGTTCGTGATCCTGCCCAACGAGGACATGGCCCGCATTCGCGAGCATGCCTCGATCGAGTACTGGGAAAAGTACGATGAGACCCACACGGTGGTGCGCTTTTGCACCAGCTGGGCCACGACGCAGGAGGACATCGACGTGCTGGCGGCTGTCCTGTAGCCTGATGTAATGACGAGGGCCACCCTGCGCCGGGTTTGGCGCAGGGTGGCCTTTGCTTTTGGGGAGAAGGGTTGTATGACCGAGATGTCCGAGCCGACGATTCGCCTGGCGACGCCCGATGATGCGCCGGCGTTGCTTGCCATCTATGAGCCGTATGTGCGCCAGACGGCGATTACCTGCGAATACGAGGTGCCGAGCGTTGAGGAGTTCGCCGGGCGCATCGAGCGCACGCTCAAGCGCTATCCGTATCTGGTGATGGAGCTGGACGGGCGTCCGCTAGGTTATGCCTATGTGAGTCCGCTCAACAGCCGCGAGGCCTATGACTGGTCGGTCGAGACGTCGATCTACCTGGCGCGCGACGTGCGCCACGGCGGGCTGGGCCGCAAGCTGCACGATGCGCTCAAGCAATGCCTGATCGCGATGGGCATCACCAACATGTGCGCGCTCATTGCCGTGCCGCACGACAAGGACGATGAGTATCTAACGCACAACAGTCAGGATTTCCATGCCCATATGGGATATCGCTTGGTGGGCGCCTTCGATCGCTGCGCCCAAAAGTTTGGCCGCTGGTACGACATGTGCTGGATGGAGCTGGTCCTTGCCGAGCGCGTCCCTAACCAACCCAAACCAACCTGGTTCCCCGACCTCCCCAAACCTACCATTTAGGGACAGGTTAGCCGATGGGCTCGGTGTATTTGGCGCGGTCGGTGCGTTGGATGCGCTTGGAGACATGGAGCGGGCGGCCGTCGGTGTCGTAGACGTAGTCGGTGATCAGGATCAGCGCCTGCCCACGCTCAACGTTGAGCAAAAACGCCTCATTTTGCGAGGCATAGCACACCTCAAAGGTCTTGTGCCCCTGTGCCGGCGCGCGATGGAATTCTTGACGCAGCGTGGCGTAGAGCGAACCGTTGATATCGCGATCGATGAGTGCCTCAAAGCTCGGTGGTAGATAGGTGGTCTCCAGGCACAGTGGCGCATCGTCCAGATAACGCAGACGGACAAGTTTGACGAGCTTGCTGCCCACGGCGGCATCAAAGAACTTAGCTATGCTGCCGCCCGCCTTGGTAAAGTCCGAGTCCACCGTGCGCGTGGTGGGCTTCATGCCCTGGCCTTCGACCTGCTTGGTATAGCTCGAAAACACCAGGTTGTTTTCGTGGAGCGCGGGCGTGTCGGCCACAAAGGCGCCACGCCCGCGCTCGGTGCGCACCAGGCCCTCGTCAACTAACACCTTAAGCGCGTGGCGCACGGTGCTGCGCGACAGACCCGATTCGTCCATGAGTTCCATCTCGGACGGCAGCTTGTCTCCGCGTGCGTAGATGCCGGCGGCGATGCGGTCACGCAGCATGCCCGCCAAGCGCTCGTATTGGGCCAAGTTCTTTTTCGACGAAGCGCTCATTCGATCAACCTGTATCTAACTTGTATGCTTATCGAACAAAGCATGTATCCAACATGACAACAAAACCGCTGGTAATGGATTGCCGAAAGCCTTACCAGCAAAAATTCTAAGACAAATATAGCATACAACTAGTCGACATAACCAAAACATGTATGTAATTTGTATGCCATCGAGAGCATCAAACGAGAAGAAAGGCTGATGCACGATGACTACTCAGGAACAGGTTAAGGACGTCGTCTCCCAGGTTTTGGCTGACAAGGCTGACAAGGGCGGTATCAAGCGCGTCGTGTGGATTGGCGCCGGCGGATCCAACGGCGGCAACTATCCTGCCCAGTACTTTATGGAGCACGAGGCCACGCAGGTCGTGAGCTCCAGCTACACCAGCAACGAGTTCGTGCACGCCACGCCCGCCTACGTTAACGAGAACACCCTGGCCGTCGTCGTGTCCATGCGCGGTACCAAGGAGACCATCGTCGCCGCCCAGGTCGCCAAGGACCACGGCGCCAGCACCATCGCCATCTATGTCGACGAGTCCGGCCTCACCGAGGTCTGCGACTACAAGATCCAGTACGACAGCTTGGCCGTCGACGAGTCCTGCATGGGTCGCACCAACTCCGCCGTCGTGACCATGATCGCCATGGAGCTCACGCAGCAGACCGAGGGCTATGCCGAGTACGAGACCGCCATGGCCGCCTTCGACTTGGTCGACCCCATCTATCGCAAGGCCGTCGAGTACACCCGTCCGCTCGCTGCCAAGTGGGCCGAGCAAAACGCCGACAAGCCCTGCATTAATGTCATGGCTCAGGGTCCGCTCTTTGGCGCCGCCTACGTCTTTAGCATCTGCAACGTGCAGGAGATGCTGCAGATCGATTCCTGCACCATCAACACCTGTGACTTCTTCCATGGCCCCTTCGAGATCCTGGACAAGCGCACTTCGCTGTTCCAGCTCATCAGCGTCGGCCGCAGCCGCTGCAACGACGAGCGCGGTATCCGCTTCGTCAACCAGTACGGTGGCGAGCGCGTCTATCAGCTCGACGCCAAGGAGCTCGGCCTCAACGACATCAAGGACAGCGTGAGCGAGTACTTCAATCACCTGATCTTTGCCCCGATCCTCAACAACGTGTACATGCGTGCGCTCTCTGCCGTCACCCACAAGGACTACATGACGCGCCGCTACATGTGGAAGCTGGACTACTAAGAGTTACGCGGTTTTACCAAACCGCGTAACGGCTCGACGCTGCGCGGACCGCATTTGGACAATCTGACGTTCAACTTCAAGGGCGCGACCAGAAGGTCAGCGCCCTTTCGTTTCACGCCACCTTGCCTCAAATGCGGCCCGCTCGCTCATATGACCCAATCCGCTGTCAAGAGCCACAATGGCCCCGCCGACCG
>DBEWUK010000029.1:0-63949 GCA_048205395.1 Collinsella sp. | reverse complement strand
CGCGGGGGCCCCCCACCCCCCCGCCCAGGTCCTTGGGTAACGTTGCTTGCGAACGTCGCTCTGCTCGTTCGCTTTTTGATCTGGAGAGCCGGGTGGGCTGATAGATAGATACGAGTAGGGGCTCCTCCGTTGATGAACGGGGGAGCCCCCT
Organism: Collinsella sp.; assembly: GCA_048205395.1. Taxonomy (GTDB): domain Bacteria; phylum Actinomycetota; class Coriobacteriia; order Coriobacteriales; family Coriobacteriaceae; genus Collinsella. The sequence goes on along the minus strand of DBEWUK010000029.1, from coordinate 63,798 downwards.
TGTTGCGTTTGGGTTGTTGGTGCGATCTACAGATGTGAGACGATCAGTTCCATCTTGCCTTCGAGGTCGATGGAGCTGACGGTGTTCGGGGCCAGCAGGTGGCTTCCCTTGTGGACGGGGTCGCCGCAGACGGTGCCTTCGCCGTCGATGACCGACAGGCACATGAAGGGCCAGCGCTGGTCGAGGATCTTGCTGCCGTCGACACGCACGCGATCGACGGTGTAGCAGGGGTTAGACTCGAGCTCGGTCACGCCGTCGACCTCAGGCGCGTTCACCGTGCCGTCGGTCGGAGCCTGAACATCAAAGTCGATGCAGTCGAGGCTCTGCTTAATGTGCAGCGGGCGCAGCTTTCCGTCGGTGCCGGGGCGGTCGTAGTCGTACAAGCGATATGTCACGTCGCTCGACTGCTGCGTCTCCAGAATCAGCGTGCCGGTCTTGATGGCGTGAACGGTGCCGGAGTCGATCTGGAAAAAGTCTCCCTTGTGAATCGGCAGCACGTTGAGCATCTCGTCCCAACGGCCCTCCTCGATCATCTGTGCAGCCTCGGCGCGGTCGTGCGCGCGCTGGCCGACGATAATCGTGGCGTCGGGCTCGCAGTCCAGTACATACCAGCACTCGGTTTTGCCCAGGCTGCCGTTCTCGTGCTCGGCGGCGTACTCATCGTTGGGATGAATCTGGATCGAAAGGTCGTCCTTGGCGTCCAGAATCTTAATGAGCAGCGGGAACTCCTTGCCCTCGCAATTGCCAAAAAGCTCACGGTGCTCGGCCCACAGCCACGACAGCGTGTGGCCGGCGTACGGTCCCTCAGCAATCTGGCAGTCGCCGTTGGGATGGGCCGAGATAGCCCAGAACTCACCGATGGGACCTTCGGGAATGTCGTAACCAAATACGGTTTCGAGCTGGCGGCCACCCCAGATCTTCTTGCGGAAGATCGGCGTCAGTTTAATCAAATCGGACATATTCATACCTCCATTGTGTTGCGCGGGCGCCGCGCAAAGCAGCGCAAAACGAGCGCCCGCATGACTACAAAAACCTACGCCAACGTTACATTGTGCAACTCAAAGCGGTCGCCAACGTTGCGCGAGGTCGAATACTCAAAGGCGGCACCGCTGTCCAAAAAGCCAATCTGGGTGAGCTCGAGCAGGGGAGAGCCGGGTTTGGTGTCCAGACGCTCGGCTTCTTCCTCGGTTGCTGCCACGGCGCGAATGGTACGGTGAAAGCTCGAAATCTTCAGGCCACATTGCTCGCGGATGAAGCGATAGAGCGATTCGTACAGGTCCTTCTTTTTAAGGCCTGGAATCAGCTCGAGGGGCATGTAGGTGTACTCGATAACGATGGGCTTCTCGTCGGCCTGACGCACGCGCACGATGTGATAGGCAAAGTCATCCTCGGCAATTCCCAGCTGGGCTGCGATGTCCGCTGGTGGATTAACAATCGAGAAATCGTAGACCACCGAGGTCACCTTCTCCCCGCGGTGCTCATACGAAAAGCCCTGGTCACGGTCGTTTTTGCCCTGGAAAAACGCCTGGCCGGGAAGTCCCGCCGTGTCCTTAACGTAGGTGCCCGATCCGCGTCGGCTGGTAATAAGACCTTCTTCGGTGATTTGTTCAAGAGCTCGTTTGACGGTGATTTTGGAAACGTTATAGAGCTTGCAGAACTCAACCACGGTAGGAAGCTTGTCGCCCGGTTTAAGAGCGCCACCCTCGATAGTGCGACGAATATCTGCAGCTATCGCTTCGTATTTGGGAATCATGGAACCTCCTTTCCAACTTGGTTGAGTATAAAAGAAAGTATAGTTAACACCTAAGCATCCCTATTGTATATTTAAAAAGTTCGAGAAAGATATAATTAAAAGTCGCTTTGCATATAAATTAGAGCGCTCTAAATAGATAAACATCTGAGTAATGTCGCGTTAAGCGGTCATTCGCGTTTTCCCAGATAAAACCTGCCAAAACAAACCTGTCCCTTTTTGGTAGGTTTTTGCCTTGGGAGCGGTACCATACAGGCAATGTTTAAACGAGAAAGGTGGGCTCCCATGGAACCTAAGCAGTATTACATCGGCATCGACGTCGGCGGCACCTCGGTCAAGGAGGGTCTGTTCGATGAGGACGGAAACCTGCTTGCCAAGGCCAGCGTGCCCACGCCTCCCATCGTTGACGCTGCGGGCTTTGCCGCGGTGACCGAGGCTATCGACCAGGTGGTCGCCAAGGCCCAGATTCCGCGTGCCTTTGTGTCGGGCATTGGCCTGGCCGTTCCGTGCCCCATCCCGGCATCGGGCGATGCCAAGGTCAAGGCGAACATCGCCATCAACCTGCCCGAGCTCAAGATCGCCATCCAGGAGCACTGCCCCGACGCGGTCGTTAAGTACGAGAACGACGCCAACGCTGCTGCTATGGGCGAGGCCTGGCTCGGCTCTGCCAAGGGCGTACAGAACGTGGTGATGGTCACCATTGGTACCGGCGTGGGCGGCGGCGTTATCGTTAACGGCGACGTGGTATCGGGCGTTGTGGGTGCTGGCGGCGAGATTGGCCACATGTGCCTGAACCCGGCCGAGGAGCGCACCTGCGGCTGCGGCGGCCATGGCCACCTGGAGCAGTATTCCAGCGCCACCGGCGTGGTGAGCAACTACCTTGCCGAGTGCAAGAAGGCGGGCGTCGAGCCCATCGAGCTGACCGGCCCCTCCGATTCCAAGGACGTGTTCCAGGCTTGTCGCGAGGGCGACAAGCTCGCGCTGGCCGCGGCCGATACCATGGCCGACTATCTCGGCCGCGCACTGGCGCTTATTGCCAACGTGGTTGATCCCGAGATGTTCCTCATCGGCGGCGGCGCCTCCGCCTCGGCCGATGTCTACCTCGACAAGGTTCGCGAGCACTTTAAGCAGTACGCGCTTTCCGCCTCGCGCGAGACGCCCATTAAGGTCGCTTCGCTCGGAAACGACGCCGGCATCATCGGTGCCGCCTACGTAGCCCTGCGCGCTGCCGGTAAATAGCTGGTGCAAGGGGGACAGGTTACATTGCACCAACATGGTGCAAAAGGGACAGCCTTGGCCCCCGTGCCTGCGCCCCAAAATATGCCGTGGCCCTTCCGTCTGCGAAGGCTCGGCATCGGCGTGCTACCATAGCTACGTCCAAGCACACATATCAAGTGGAGGATATCCATGGCAAACGTTCTTGTCTTTGGTCACCAGAACCCCGATAACGACGCCATCATGAGCGCCGTCGTCCTGTCTCAGCTGCTCAACCAGGTTGAGTATGCCGGCAACACCTACGAGGCCTGCGCCCTTGGTCAGCTTCCGGCCGAGTCCGCCAAGCTGCTCGCCGACGCCGGCATTGCCGAGCCCCGCGTGATCGAGTCCGTCGAGGCCGGTCAGCTCGTCGTCCTCACCGACCACAACGAGTCTGCCCAGTCCGTCGCCGGTCTTAAGGACGCCACGGTCTTTGGCGTCGTCGACCACCACCGCATCGGCGACTTCGAGACCGCCGGCCCGCTGCACTACATCTGCCTGCCCTGGGGCTCCAGCTGCACCATCGTCACCAAGCTCGCCGGCGTGCTCGGCGTTGAGCTTTCCGACGTTCAGGCCAAGCTGCTGCTCTCGGCCATGATGACCGACACGCTCATGCTCAAGAGCCCCACTACCACCGATGTCGACCGCGCCGTCGCCGCCAAGCTCGGCGAGCAGGTGGGCGTCGACCCGGTCAAGTTTGGCATGGAGGTCTTCCTCACCCGCCCGTCCGGCTCCTTCACCGCAGCCGAGATGGTCGGCAACGACATCAAGATGTTCGAGCCTGCCGGCAAGAAGCTGCTCATCGGCCAGTACGAGACTGTCGACAAGACTCGCGCACTCGGCATGATCGACGAGATTCGCGAGGCCATGCGCGCCTACGCCGCCGAGAAGGGTGCCGACGGCATCGTCCTGTGCATCACTGACATCATGGAGGAGGGCTCGCAGGTCCTGCTCGAGGGCGAGACCGAGGCTGCTCAGAAGGGCCTGGGCATTGCCGACGAGCACGACGGCGTCTGGATGCCGGGCGTCCTCTCCCGTAAGAAGCAGGTCGCTGCCCCCATCATGGCCGCCTGCTAGGTTTAGTTGACCAAACGCCACGACCGGATCGCGGAAGCCCCGCGCTCCGGTCGTTTTTTGTGCACGGCGCCGCGTCGTCTCTTGGATAGGCGCGCCCGTGCCGTTGAGCAAATAATGTTCAACCTGTGGTTCCGCTTTTCGGCCACGCCTGCGTGCCTGTCGTGCAGGGTAGGCTAGATGCAAGCGTAATACGTTAGAGCGCGGCACCGCCACTTGGGCGGGCCGTGCTTTTTTAAGACGGGAGCTTTCCCGTGAAAGGAGCCGCCCATGGCAGCACCCGAGCAGCTGTTTAACGTTCGTGAGCGCAAGCGTTTTGAGCGCCATGACATTTGGGAGCGCATCACCGAGAACGGCACGATTTCCGCCGCCGTCATGGTCTTCGCCGCCATCGCCGCCGTCATTTGCGCCAACACCGATGCCTACGAGGCCATCCATCACTTTTTGGAGACCCCGCTGTATGTGGGTCTGGGCAACCTTACGGCCGGTCTCACCGTTGAGCTTTTCGTCAACGACTTCCTCATGGCGATTTTCTTTTTGCTGGTGGGCATTGAGCTCAAATATGAAATGACGGTCGGCGAGCTCAAAAACCCGCGCCAGGCTATGCTTCCCATGCTGGCGGCCGTGGGCGGCGTCGTCGTTCCCGCCTGCATCTATCTGATCTTTAACCATGCCGGCGCGCACAACGGCTGGGCCATTCCCATGGCAACCGATATTGCCTTTGCGCTGGGCGTGCTGTCGCTTTTGGGCAATCGCGTGCCCAACGGCGTGCGTGTGTTCTTCTCGACGCTCGCCATCGCCGACGACCTCATCTCCATCGCCGCCATCGCCATCTTCTACGGTCAGAGCCCCAATCCGTTTTGGTTGGGCGCCGCCGCGCTTGTGACGTGCGCGCTCGTGTGGCTCAACAAGACGCAGCACTACCGCCTTGCCCCGTATTCGGTGCTGGGCCTGCTGCTGTGGTTCTGCATGTTCAAGAGCGGCGTGCACGCTACGCTTGCCGGCGTCATCCTGGCCTTCACCATCCCGGCCAAGTGCGGCGTCAAGCTCGATAGCCTCACCGATTGGTTGGGCGAGTGCCTGCCGCTGCTCGATGACCGCTACGACGACGAAGCGCACATCCTGGGCCAGCATGACTTTACCGTCTCGACCACCAAGGTCGAGCGCGTCATGCACCGCGTGACCCCGCCGCTCATCCGCATGGAGCGTCTGATCTCCACACCGGTCAACTTTGTGATCCTGCCGATCTTTGCGTTCGTCAACGCACAGGTTCGCCTAGTGGGCGTGGACATGAGCACGCTGCTCACCGACCCGGTGACGCTCGGCGTGTACTTTGGCATGCTGCTGGGTAAGCCGATCGGTATCTTTGGCATGACGTTCGCCTTGGTCAAGCTCAAGGCCTGCGAGCTGCCGCACAATGTCAACTGGCATATGATTGCCGGCGTGGGCATTCTGGGCGGTATCGGCTTTACCATGTCGATTCTCATCAGCGGCCTCGCCTTCCCGACGGCCCAGTTTGAGGTTCTGGCTGCCAAGGCCGCTATTCTCGCCGGCTCTGTCACCGCGGCCGTACTTGGCATGATCTACATGAGTGTGATCTGCAAGCACCCCGCGCCCAAGAACGAGTAGGCGCGTAGAAACAGACGCCAGAGCCTGCTCGAGCGCGTGTAAAACGCGGTTTTGAGTGGTACTTGCCACCTGCCGGACACCCCAGTGGCCAAAAAACGCCGTTTGTGAGTACTGTCACAAACGGCGTTTCATTTTAGGCGCGAAAAATAATGTACAAATCTATTCTGTCTGTGCATTAACGATTGCGTGGCTGGACGAAAAATGCCGATGCATCCTTCCAAAACCGGACACAAAAGGCCAAGACTGGCCTTTTTAATTCAAAATCGCTGTTACTAAAAAAGTAACAGTACTCATATTTGCTATTTTTTGACCACAGGCCCCAATGACTAGGTTTATTCCACGGTGCCGTAGATGGCGCCCCAGCCGTGGGCGGCCAAGGCGGAGTTGAGCTGGTCGCAAAGTGACTGGCGGTCGTAATAGCCGGGCGGTAGCAGGTTGACGATTTCCATGAGATCGGGCGCCAGGTCCAAGATTTCGGCCTGTACGATCAGATCCAGGCGGTCGATGGCGTGACGGTCGTAAAATAGTCCGTCGACCAGGCGCTGCAGGTCGCCGAATTCCTCGGCCTGGAATGATCCGTACTCCATAGTGCCTCCTTGGGCGCTTCACGCCGGCATGCGCGGCGATTCGTAATTCATTGCGATGGACTTAATCTATCACGGCTTCATAACGTTGCGACGGTGGCGGTCTATACTTAGAAGAATTGCAACGTACCGCTTCGTGAAAGGTCGCACCCATGCAGACGATCTACCAGAAGATGGAAACCACCGAACTCGATGCCGCCATCGAGGCGCTCAAAGCCGAGGTCGCCGAGGTCAAGGCCAAGGGCCTGGCGCTCGACATGGCCCGCGGCAAGCCGTCGCCCTCCCAGGTGGACATCTCTCGACCCATGCTCGATATCCTCAATGCCGATGCCGATCTGCACGACGGCAACGTCGACTGCTCCAACTACGGCTGCTTTGAGGGCATTCCCTCGGCACGCAAGCTGGCGGGGGAGTTCCTGGGTTGCCCCGCCGAGCAGACGCTCGTGCTGGGTTCGTCGAGCTTGCTGATCGAGCACGATATCGCCGGTATGTTCTGGCGTTGCGGCTCGTGTGGTAGCGATCCTTGGGAGGCTTACGAGGCAGCGCACGACGGCAAGAAGGTCAAGTTCCTGTGCCCGGTTCCCGGCTACGATCGCCACTTTGGCATTACCGCCGACTTGGGTATCGAGAACGTTCCCGTCGCGATGACCGACAACGGCCCCGATATGGACGAGATCGAGCGCCTCGTTGCCGCCGACGATTCCATCAAGGGCATCTGGTGCGTGCCCAAGTATTCCAACCCCACGGGTATCACCTTTAGCGAGGACACCGTGCGCCGCCTGGTCGAGATGCACACGGCCGCGCCCGATTTCCGCATCTTCTGGGACAACGCCTACTGCGTGCACGACCTGTACGACGAGACCGACGAGCTCGCCAACATCTTTGATCTTGCCCGCGCGGCGGGCACCGAGGACCGCGTGGTGGCATTCGCCTCGACGTCCAAGATCACCTTCCCGGGTGCCGGTATCGGCTTTATCGGTGCGAGCCCCGCGGTTATCGCGGAGTTCTCCAAGCGCCTGAAGGCCGGCCTCATCAGTGCCGACAAGCTCAACCAGCTGCGTCACGTGCGCTTCCTTCCCACCATCGAGGCGGTCAAGGAGCACATGAAAAAGCATGCCGAGTTCTTGCGCCCGCGCTTTGAGGCTGTCGAGCGCAAGCTCACCGAGGGCTTGGGCGACACGGGCTGCGCCACCTGGACGCACCCCCGCGGCGGCTACTTTGTAAGCTTCGATGGTCCCGAGGGTTCAGCCCAGAAGGTCGCCGCGCTCTGCGCCGACCTGGGCGTCAAGCTCACGCCGGCTGGTGCCACCTGGCCTTATGGCAAGGACCCGCGCGACACCAACATCCGCATCGCGCCGAGCTATCCCACGGTCGAGGACCTGGAGGCCGCGCTCGATGTGCTGGTGCTGGCCGTCAAGCTTGTCGCTGCCGAGCTTGCGCGTGCCGAGCGCGCCTAACGCGCGGCTTCCCGTACTATCCGCACTTTCGATACGTAAAGGAGCGTATACATGGATTTGGGTATTTCCACCAACCCCACACCGGAGATCTACACCATTAAGGTAACCGGCGAGATCGATATCTCTAACGCCGATAGCCTGCGCAATGCCATTGACCTGGCGCTCGAGCAGCCCACTGAGGCCGTTGAGCTCGATTTTGCCCAGGTGAGCTACATCGATTCGACGGGCATTGGCGTGCTCGTGGGCGCCGCGCACCACGCGGTCGACCACGGTAAGCGCTTTAGCTGCACTAATGTGCAGCCCCCGGTGATGCGCGTGGTTCAGCTGCTGGGCGTCGACCAGGAGATTTCGATCACGGCGGCATAATCTTTGCCCCCAAAAGGGCGTGCCGTTTGGCATATGTTTGTGATGCGCTCGGACGTTTTGGCGTCCGGGCGCTATACTTGACCGAATGAATAGACGAGTTCCGGCCGAATGGCGCGGTGCGGGCTCGACTCACATCGAGCCTTGGAGGTATGTGTGTTTGGTATTGGAGAGGGTGAGCTGGCAATCATCGTGGTCTTCGGCTTTTTGCTGTTTGGCCCGGATAAGCTCCCGCAGATGGGCCGCACGATCGGCCGTGCCATCCGTCAGTTCCGCGAGACGCAGGAAAAGATGACGGCCGTTGTTCAGTCCGAGATCATCGATCCGGTAAGCGAGGCCGCGTCGGCTCCGGTCAAGCCCAAGAAGGCTGCCGTCGATGACGATTCCGATGCGGACGAGGATGCCGTCGAGACGGCCGCGCCCGCAAAGAAGGAGACCTTTGCCGAGCGCCGTGCCCGCCTTGCCGCCGAGAAGGCTGCAAGCGAGGGTGCCACTGAGGGCGAAGGTGCTGCTGAGGCGGCCGAGGGTGCAGAGCCCGCCAAGGCCGAGCCTGCCGATGCCGCCGTCGAGCCCGAGCCTGCTGCAGAGCCGGAGCCCAAGCCCGAGCCGGCAGAGCCCACGACGGCTGACCTCTACGCTCGTCGTCCCCGCAAGCGCAAGGCCGTCGTCGACCAGCTCGCTCGCGAGCTCGAGGCCGAGGACGACGCCGCTGCCGCCGACGCCCCGAAGGGAGGCGATGAGTAATGCCTATCGGACCTGCGCGTATGCCGCTCTTCGATCACCTGGGAGAGCTCCGTCGCCGCCTGACCATCGTGGTCGTGTCGGTGTTCGCCGCCGCTATCGTGCTGTATTTCGCCACGCCCGTGGTGCTCGACATCTTGGAAGACCCCATCCGCTCCTTTGTGCCAGACGGTAAGTTCTACATCACTACCACGCTCGGCGGCTTTGGCCTGCGCTTCTCGCTTGCCATCAAGATGGCCGTGGTCATGTGCACGCCCATGATCATCTGGCAGATCTTGGCGTTTTTCCTGCCGGCGCTTCGCCCCAACGAGCGCAAGTGGGTCGTGCCTACGGTGCTCGCCTCGACGGTGCTGTTCTTCCTGGGCGCCATCTTTTGCTACTTCATCATCATCCCGGCGGGCTTCGAGTGGCTCATCGGCGAAACCTCGGCCGTCGCTACGGCGCTGCCCGATCTGGAGAACTACGTCAACATGGAGCTGCTCTTTATGATCGGCTTTGGCGTGGCGTTTGAGCTGCCGCTCATCATCTTCTACCTGTCCGTCTTCCACATCGTGTCCTACGCTGCTTTCCGCGGTGCCTGGCGTTACGTATACGTTGGCCTGCTTGTGGGCTCGGCTGTGATTACGCCTGACGGCTCGCCCGTTACGCTCGGCCTCATGTATGGCGCCCTGCTCTCGCTTTACGAGATTTCGCTTGCCATCGCCCGTGTGGTCATTACCGCGCGCGAGGGCAAGGAGGGCTTGTTTGTGAGCCGTCTGGACCTGTTCTCGGACGATGAGGACGACGAGGAGTAAATCGGTATGCACGAGGTTGGCATTGTCAACGGCATACTCGATACAGTGATTCGCGCGGCGCGTGGGGCGGGGGCCTCGCGCGCCGTTTTGGTAACGCTGCGTATCGGGGATATGACCGAAGTTGTGCGCGAGGCGCTCGACTTTGCGTGGGAGACATTTCGCGATGAGGACCCGCTCACGCGGGGCTGCGAGCTCGCGGTTGAGGAGATTCACCCACAAAGTGAATGCCTGGACTGCGGCGAGGTCTTCGACCACGATCGCTTCCACTGTCGCTGTCCCCAGTGTGGTGGTGCCAACGTGCGCCTACTGCACGGCCGCGAGCTCGATATCGCGAGTATCGAAATCGAAACCCCCGACGATTAGCCCGCTAGCCATCTGGTGATGGGGTATAAAGGGGCCAAAGTAAGGAGCGCTAAGTATGGCTGAGAAAACGATTGATATCGCGTCGCCGATTCTGTCGCGCAACGAGCGCCTGGCAGATCAGCTGCGTCAGCGATTTAATGAGACAAACACCTATGTGATCAACGTCTTGTCGAGCCCCGGTTCGGGCAAGACCACCACGATCCTGGGCACCAACGAGCGCCTGCGTGACAAGGCCGGCCTGCGCTGTGCCGTCATCGAGGGCGATATCGCCTCGGATGTCGACGCCATCACCATGAAGGAAGCCGGCATGCCCGCCATCCAGATCAACACGGGCGGCCTGTGCCACCTCGAGGGCAACATGATCATGGAGGCCGTTGACGCGTTTGACCAGGCTGTGGGTCTGGAAAACATCGACGTCATCTTTATCGAAAACGTGGGTAACCTGGTCTGCCCAGTCGACTTTGACTTGGGCGAGAACCTGTCCATCATGATTCTCTCGGTGCCCGAGGGCGACGACAAGCCCATCAAGTACCCGGGCATCTTCCAGCACGCTGGCGCGCAGCTGCTCAATAAGGTCGACGTGGCCCCGGCTTTTGATTTTGACATGGATAGGTATACTAAGACACTCGATGACCTCAATCCGCAGGCGCCGCGGTTTGCCGTGAGCGCGCGCAAGGGCGAGGGCATGGACGCCTGGTGCGATTGGCTCATCGGGCAGATCGAGCAAGCAAGGGCGTAAATCGGCCGCCATACGGGCGGGCGTAGCCGCAGAGACACGAGATAGGAGCCTCTTTTGAAGCTCATCATCGCCGAGAAAAACGACGCCGCGCGTCAGATCGCCGAGCGGCTGTCCACGGGTAAGCCTAAAAAGGACAAGGTGTACAACACCGCCATCTACCGTTTTGAGTGGAAGGGCGAGGAGTGCGTGACGATCGGTCTTGCCGGTCACATCCTTGCGCCCGATTTTTGCGACAGCGTGCTGTTCGATAAAAAGCTGGGCTGGTATTCGGTCACCGAGGACGGCGAGATGCTGCCGGCCGACATGCCCGATGGCCTGGCTCGTCCGCCTTACGACACCAAGCGTAAGCCGTTCCTTGCCGATGGCATCTCCATCAAGGGCTGGAAGCTCGAGAGTCTGCCCTATCTCACCTGGGCACCCGTCATTAAGCTGCCGGCCGAGAAGGAGCTCATCCGCTCGCTCAAGAACCTCGCCAAAAAGTCCGACAGCGTCATCATCGCTACGGACTTCGATCGCGAGGGCGAGCTGATCGGTTCGGACGCTCTCAACAAGGTGCGCGAGGTTGCGCCGGACTTGCCGGTCGCCCGCGCCCAGTATTCTTCGTTTACCAAGGCCGAGATCACGCAGGCCTTCGATAATCTCGTCTCGCTCGACCAGAATCTGGCCGACGCCGGCGAGAGTCGCCAGCACATCGACCTCATTTGGGGCGCGGTACTCACGCGCTATCTGACGCTCGCCAAGTTTGGCGGCTTTGGTAACGTGCGCTCTGCCGGCCGCGTGCAGACGCCGACACTCGCCCTGGTGGTCGAGCGCGAGCGCGAGCGCATGGCGTTTGTGCCCGAGGATTATTGGCAGATCCGCGGTATGGGTGCCGCGCAGGGTGCTGCCGAGGACGATCGCTTTAAGATCGCGCACAAGACGGCGCGCTTTACCGACAAGGATGCTGCTGAGACGGCGTACGGCCATGTTGACGGCGTCGCGACGGCAACCGTCGCCGCGGTGACCAAGCGCTCCCGCAAGCAGCAGCCGCCCACGCCGTTTGCGACCACCTCGCTGCAGGCCGCCGCCGCTGCCGAGGGCATCTCGCCTGCGCGTACCATGCGCATCGCCGAGTCCCTCTACATGGCGGGCCTCATCAGCTACCCGCGTGTCGACAACACCGTGTATCCCGCGACGCTCGATTTGGGCGCCGTGGTGCGCGACCTGGCAAAGATCAACCCGGCGCTGGCGCCCGTGTGCAAAAAGGTACTCGCTGGTCCCATGAAGCCCACGCGCGGTAAAGTCGAGACCACCGACCACCCGCCTATCTACCCCACGGGCGAGGGCGATCCGTCCACGCTCGACGGCGGCCAGCGCAAGCTCTATGACCTGATCGCCCGTCGCTTCCTGGCGACGCTTATGGGTCCCGCGACCATCGAGAACACCAAGCTCGAGCTCGACGTGAACGGTGAGCCGTTCGTGGCTTCGGGCGATGTGCTCGTGACTCCGGGCTTCCGCGAGGCGTATCCGTATGGACTTAAGCGCGATGAGCAGATGCCGCCGCTGGAGCAGGGCGATACGGTCGACGTGTTCGACATTAAACTCGAGGCCAAGCAGACCGAGCCGCCCGCGCGCTACAGCCAGGGCAAGCTCGTGCAGGAGATGGAAAAGCGCGGCCTGGGTACCAAGTCCACGCGTGCGAGCATCATCGAGCGCCTGTATGCCGTGCGCTATCTCAAAAATGATCCCGTTGAGCCGAGCCAGCTGGGCATCGCCATCATCGACGCACTGACGCAATTTGCCCCGCGCATCACGAGCCCCGATATGACCAGGGAGCTTGATGGCGATATGACCCGCGTCGAGCGCGGCGAGGATACCGAAGAGCATGTCGTGACGCACTCGCGCGCGCTGCTGGCTGGCGTGCTCGACGAGCTGCTCAAGCATACGCAGGAGCTGGGCGACGCCATCAGCGACGCCGTCACGGCCGATGCGCGCGTGGGCGCTTGCCCCAAGTGCGGCAAGGACCTGGTTATGAAGACGAGTGCCAAGACCCGTGGCAGCTTTATCGGCTGCATGGGCTGGCCCGACTGCGACGTGACCTATCCGGTGCCGAGCGGCGTCAAGGTAAGCCCGCTCGAGGGCGAGGCAGCCGTGTGCCCCGAGTGCGGCGCGCCGCGCATTAAGTGCCAGCCGTTCCGCCAGAAGGCCTTCGAGATTTGCGTGAACCCTACGTGCCCCACCAACTACGAGCCTGACCTTAAGGTGGGCGAGTGCAAGGTGTGCGCTGAGGCCGGACGCCATGGCGACCTGATCGCGCACAAGAGTGAGAAGAGCGGCAAGCGCTTTATCCGCTGCACCAACTACGATGACTGCGGTGTGAGCTATCCTCTGCCGGCGCGCGGTAAGCTCGAGGCGACGGGCGAGACCTGTCCCGAGTGCGGCGCCCCCATCGTGGTGGTCAACACGGCGCGCGGTCCGTGGCGCATCTGCGTGAACATGGACTGCCCGACCAAGGAGAAGAAGCCCGCCCGCGGCCGCAAGACTGCGACCAAGGCGAGCACGGCCAAGAAGACAACGGCGGCCAAGAAGACGACGGCTAAGAAAGCCACTGCCGCCAAGAAGACGACCGCGAAGAAGTCGACTGCCAAGAAAGCAGCCGCCGACAAGTAACGGCGCAGTCGAAACATTGCCCAAAACAAAAACGAGCGAGGATCTCATGATCCTCGCTCGTTTTTTGCGTAGTCATTGGGGGCGGTCTTTAATGACTAGTCGTTTAAGAACGTCGCATGCGACTAGTTCACCTCGACAGGCTTGGCGCCGGGATAGCGCTCCTCAAAGTCTAGGCGGTACTTATTGTCATTGGTGCCCGCCACGTTGTCGCGCGACAGCGGCGCCACAATCTCATTCTTGTGGTCCGCAGGCTTTGCGTACTTCAGGCTGATCTCCCAGGCATCACAGATTGCGTCAATGCGGTGATCCAGGTCGTCGTACAGGGCGATGATGTCCTTCCAGGAGCTGTAGTTCTTGGAGCTCGTCGGGACGTCTAGGTCCTCGACGATGTCGTAATACTGCTCGATGGTGTCCTCCGTGCGCTCGGCGACGTCGGCGAGATTTTGACGGGTGGTTCGATCCTCTTCCAGATAGCTGCCGTTGAAGTTCTGCGCGCAGCCACGGACCTGGCTATCGAGGTCTTCGAGCAGGTCGTAGTATTCGCTCAGGCGACGGTAGAGGTTCTGCTCGGAGAGCGTTGCTTCGCCGCCATCCTCGTCGTCATCGTCATCATCGTCGTACAGGCTGTTGGGATCGCCGAGAGGCTTTAGGTCATCGTCGTCGACGTCATGGTGCAGCTTAGCTACCTCGGCAGTCGTCTGCGTGGCGGCGTTGTCGAAAGGCTTGATCACAAAGAAAACGACCAGGGCGATGATGATCGCCACCAGCACAACGATAACGGCGATAAGCGGCCCGGTGCCGCTCTTTTTGGGAGCGGGGGTCTGTGGCGAAGCGGGCGCGTATGCGGGAGCCGGCTGCTGTTGGGGCGAGCCGCTCGCGACGGGTATGCGCTGCGTGGTCTCGACGGCCGCGGGGCCTGCGGCGGGGTCGGGGCGATGGGCGAGGGGGTCGTCCGCCTTGGCTTGCGGCGTATCGAGGGAACCGGTCTGCTCAAAAGCGGGCTGGCTATCGCTCGCGGTTGTTTGCTCAACGGGTGCACCGCACGAGGTGCAGAACTTGGCATCATCTGCAAGAAGTTTGCCGCACGAGGCGCAATACCGAGACATTGCCACTCCTTTCGCCACATTTCAAATCAATACGACGATTATACCCAGCGCTCAAAAAAGTCGGCAGTTAGGGACGTTCCGTTTCTGCCGGCACGTTAGGAACGTCCCTAGCTGTCGCCTAGTCATTTAAGAGCGTCCCCAATGACTACCCAATGACTAGGCCCGATTTGGGACGCGCCGAGCACTGGGGTATCATGGCTTGGTTGGTATATCTGCATTTACGCGCCTTGTAGGAAGGGGCTGCGCCCATGGCTTTTGAGCCCGCTCAACATAGCTTTATCACGCTCGAGGGCGTCGATGGTGCCGGCAAGTCCACGCAGGCGCGTCTGCTTGCCCGCGCGCTCGAACTCGCTGGCTACCAGGTTGTGAGCCTGCGCGAGCCGGGCGGCACCGCCATCAGCGAAAAGATTCGTGCTCTGCTGCTCGACCCCGCCAATACGGCGATGGGCGACACCTGCGAGTTGCTGCTCTACGAGGCTGCGCGTGCCCAGCTGGTGCACGAGGTCATCGCGCCCGCCCTCGCGGCCGGCAAGGTGGTCCTGTGCGATCGCTTCTACGATTCCACGACCTGCTACCAGGCGTTTGCCGATGGCCTCGACCGTCAGATGGTACGCGATGCCAACAACCTGGCTGTCGCCGGTACGCATCCGGCGCTCACGCTCGTCTACCACATCACACCCGAGCAGGCGGCGCTACGCATGGCAGCCCGTGGCGCGGCAGATCGCATGGAGGCAAAAGGCATGGCCTTCCAAGAGCGCGTTTACCAGGGATTTTGCGCCATTGCTGCCGAGGAGCCAAACCGCGTAAAGCTCATCGACGCCACTGCGACCGTCGAGGAAGTCTTCGAGAAGACGGTCGAGCAGATTCGCGCGTACGGTCTCGACATTCCGCAAGATGCTGTCGCCGCCGCGCTTGCCAAGGAGGCCGAGTAACATGGCCCCCGCTCAGGCAAGCCTGCTGGCCAAGCTCGACACCCAAGAGCGCGTTCGCGATTTTTTGACCAACGCCGTCGCCAGCGGCCGCGCATCGCACGCCTACCTGTTTTTGGGCGCTCCCGGTGCCGGCAAGCTCGATGCCGCATGGGCGCTCGCCCAGGCCTTCCTGTGCGAGCAGGACGGCTGCGGAGCATGCGACAGCTGCGTACGCGTTGCTCGGCATACACATCCTGACGTGCACTATTACACGCCCGAGAGCGCCACAGGCTACCTCATTGCCCAGACCCGCGAGCTGCTCGATGACGTGCCGCTGGCGCCCATCCGTGCCAAGGCCAAGGTCTACATCATCGATCGTGCCGAGCAACTGCGCGCTAACACCGCCAACGCGCTGCTCAAGACACTCGAGGAGCCGCCCGAGGGCGTTATGTTCATCTTGCTGGGCACCTCGGCAGACGTGATGTTGCCCACCATCGTGAGCCGCTGTCAGTGCGTGCCGTTTCGGCTGGTGTCGCCCACCGTGGCCGCGCAGGCCGTGAGTCGCGCGACGGGCCAGGATATCGCGCGCTGTCGCATGGCGGTCGCCGTGGCGGGAAGCCCCACACGCGGCATCGAGTTCCTTAAGAGTGCCGAGCGCCAGGATGCTCGCCGCCAGATGGTCCGCGCCATCGATTCGCTCATCGCTGCCGACGAGGCTGATGTGCTCAGCCGCGCCAAGTCGCTCATCGTCGCCGTTAAGGCACCGCTCGCCGAGGTCAAGTCCACACAGGAAAAGGTGCTCGAGCAAAACGCCGACTACCTGTCGCGTGGAGCATTGAAGCAGCTTGAGGACCGCAACAAGCGCGAACTCAACGCGCGCGAGCGTTCGGGTATCATTGAAGCGCTGGCGAGCGCGCGGACGCTCATGCGCGACGTGCTGCTGACGCTTCAGGATGAGGCGGCAGGCGTTGTGAACGAGGACGTGCGCGACACGATCGGGCGGCTTGCCGCGGCGACGAATGTTGCGGGTGCCACCCAGGCGCTCGAGGCGGTTGCCACGGCTGAGCGCAACATCGCCAGAAACGTTACTCCCCAGCTGGCCATCGAGGTCATGCTGTTCGATATCAGGAAGGCACTGAAATGCCGTTAGTCGTACCCGTTAAGTTTACCTACGCCTCGCGCGACCTGTGGTTTGACCCGCAGGATCTGGATATCCTCGAGGCCGATTATGCCATTTGCTCCACCGAGCGCGGAACCGAGATCGGCCTGGTCACGGCCGATCCCTTCGAGGTGCCGCAAGATGAGATCGGCCAGCCGCTCAAGCCCGTGCTGCGCGTGGCGAGCGACATCGACCTGCAGCTTGCCGACGACCTGGCCATCCAGGGCGACGAAGCGATGGTCGATTTCCGCCGTCTGGTCAAAGAGCTCGACCTCGAGATGAAGCCGGTCGGCGTCGAGTACCTGTTTGGCGGCGAGAAGGCCGTGTTCTACTTTGCGGCCGAGGAACGCGTCGATTTTCGTCAGCTCGTCAAGGACCTGTCCTCGACGCTGCACATTCGCGTCGACATGCGCCAGATTGGCGTGCGCGACGAGACCCGCCTGGTGGGCGGCTATGCCCAGTGCGGACAGGAGCTCTGCTGCACGCGCTTTGGCGGACAGTTTGAGCCCGTCTCGATTCGCATGGCAAAAGAGCAGGACCTGCCGCTCAACTCGTCCAAGATCAGCGGCGTTTGCGGCCGCCTGATGTGCTGCCTGCGCTATGAGTTCGAGGCGTACAAGGACTTTAAGAGCCGCGCGCCCAAAAAGAAGACGCTCATCGATACGCCGCTCGGCAAGGCGCGTATCCAGGAATATGACACGCCGCGTGAGCAGCTGGTGCTGCGCCTGGAGAACGGCAAAGTCTTTAAGGTCAACCTGGCCGATATGACGTGCTCGGAGGGCTGCAAAAAGAAGGCCGCCGAGCAGGGCTGCAACTGCCGCCCCGACTGCGTGACGCGTGACGTGCTCGAGCGCATCGAGTCGCCCGAGATGCGCCTGGCGCTCATGGAACTCGATCGCGAGAACGGCGTCGACGTGGGCGATGGCCTGTCGAGTGCCGATCGTCTGGCCGGCACATCGATGCCCAAGCGCCGTCGTCGCGATGCCGAATCCGATGCTCGCACCGCTCAGGGCCAGGGCGAGGGCCGTGGCCGTGGAAGGGGCCGCGGCAAGGCCGAGGCGCCCGAGACCGAGGGAGCAGCCGATGGCCGTCGCCGCCGCAAGCGCGCGGCGTCCGTCGACAATGGCGAGGCCGCGGGTAAGAACGCTTCCCGCGAGCGCGAGGCTCAGCAGCCCCAGCAGCAAAACCGCGGCGGTGGCATGAACCCCACGCGCCGTCGTCGCCGTCACCTGTCGAGCGAGGAGCGCGAGGACGCCTTCCGCGCCGCAGCTGCTCGCGAGGCCGGTGCCGCTCCCAAGGGCGCCTCGGCCTCCGACGCGCCTGCCGACAAGGGCGGCAAGCCGCGTGGCGAGGAGGAGCGCGCGCCGCGTCCGCGCCGTCGCCATTCCTCGGGCACGCAGCAGAAGCCCTCGGTTCCTTCTGTGGCCGATCAGGTTTCGGATGGAGAAGTCAAGGTCACGCGCCGTCGCCCCGGCGATGGTGGAGGAGCTGCCGCCAAGGCTTCGCGCGGCGCCGCTCGCGACGAGCGCGAACCGCGTGAGGATCGCGGTGGCGAGGGCTCGACCGACCAGGGTCAAAAGCGTCGCCGTCGCCGTCGCTCCCGCAAGCCGCGCCAGGACGGTGGTGAAGGCTCGACCCACACCTCGTCCGCACCGCAACCGCCTGCCGGCGAATAACGTCCGTAAGCGGATGTAACCCGCCTGACCCCAGCACCTCTGGGTATCATGGCTCTACACCGACAACCCTCCCTTCGCCTTCGCGTAGGGAGGGTTGTGTCATGAAGAGACATTTGAACGTACTGACTCGCTTGCAGGGTGCTGGCGTCTTGCCGTTTGCGGACGAATTGCTACCGCTTGCCGAGCGCGTGACATACGAGGCGCTTGAGGCGTTGTCGCCCACGCGCTGTGCCGGCTGCGAACGCGCCGGTGCACTGATTTGCCAGGATTGTCTGGCCTCGCTCGCGCTCATCGACCCGTGCCATAGCTGCACCCGGTGTGGTGCTCCGTATGGGGACCTGCTGTGCACCGAGTGCTCGGTCGAGGGGGAGTCCTCGGCAATGGCCGAGGCGCTCGATCGCTGTTTGGCGTGCGCCGTCTACGCGCATCCGCTGCCGCGCATCATTAAGGCGTACAAGGACGCGGGCGAGCGACGCCTGGCTTCGTATCTGGCGGAGCTGCTCTATGACACCGCCTTAAACGCTCAAGTCGCAGCTCCCAATCGCTATGGCGGCGTGTTGTCCGGTGCCGATGCGGTGGTGTTTGTGCCCGCGACTGCGGCGGCGTTTCGGCGGCGTGGGTTCGATCACATGGAAGCAATCGCGCGCTCGTTTTGCGAGCTGTCGGGTGTTCCGCTGCTCGACGCCCTCGTTAAGTACGGCCACGGTGACCAGCGAGAGCTCGGCCGCGATGAGCGCCGGGAGCATGCCCGGGGCATGTACGAGACGGTCGAGGATGTGCGCGGCCGCCGTCTGCTGCTCATCGATGATGTCATTACCACGGGCGCGACCATGGCAGCAGCCTCGGCGGAGCTCAAGCGTGCCGGTGCCGCGGCCGTTGATGGCCTCGCTATCGCACGCGTTTGGTAGGGGGGTTGTGGCAGTGAAGATAGCGCGTGCGGCCCGTCCCGACCTGCGAAATCTGTACTCGCGATGCGAATAACGTCCCTAACCTTAAACTATAGCTTGAACTTAGCTATAATGCCCTACGTTCCTGCCAGGCTGTGGTTGCGGACGGACGAAATGCCCATCCTAGTCCAAGACAGACGCGGTCAAAGGGATCCACGTAAGCGGCCGCGTGCGCGCGGCGCGATCATGGCGCGTCCTAGATGTAAGCCGCACCGTCCGTTCTACTTTCTTTGGGGCAATACCGCCTCGCGGGCGAGCGGGCCAGTCGTGAAGGTGGCTGCGGCCTCCCGAGCAAACGCCCCGGTGCGCAAGTGTGGGGTCAAATACCAGGTCAGCTGGTGGGAACAACCCGATATTCCGTGCAGGGCACGGATCGTATACGACACAGAAGGCAGGGTAGTGGACATGGTGAGGGGCAGCTTGATGCATGCGGCTCGGTTAGGTGCTGGGGCCGCGGCGGTCATTGCCGTTTTGGGCCTGAGTGGATGCGCGTTCAATCCACTGTCCACGTTCACGACGCCCACGATCGACCAGATCGAGCGCGAGACCGTTACCCCCACGGTATCGGACGATGCCCTGGTCACTCCCGGTACCCTGACGGTCGCCCTCGATACCTCCGATGCGCCGCAGGCCATGCAGGGCGCTGACGGCGAGCTCACGGGGTATGCAGTCGACGCTGCCCGCGCCCTCGCAAGCCGCATGGGCCTTAAGGTCGCCTTTGTCGATGCGTCCTCGGCAGGTTCCGCGCTCGGCGACAAAAAGGCTGATATCTTTATCGGCGAGATTAACTCCACGGACGGGGACGTTAGCTCGCTCGGCACCTGCCTGTACGATGCCGCTTCCGTGTTCGGTAGAACCAGCGATGGTGGGTCGCTAAACGTTTCCACCGATACCCTTAACACGTCTACTCTGGGTGTCCAGATGTCCTCGGCCTCGCAGGAGGCGCTTGCTAAGCAGAGCATCACCGCCAACCAAAAGACCTACTCCAACATCAACGAGTGCTTTGAGGCGCTCGAGTCCGGCGAAGTCGACTATGTGATTTGCGACTCCACGGCCGGCGGCTACCTTGCACGCCTGATGAGCGAGATCTCCTATGTCGGTGCGCTCGAGGCGCCCTCGACGCTTGGTGTTGCGGGCCTCTCGTCCAATGACGAACTGTGCCGTGCCGTGAGCGATGCCCTCGACGACATCACGGTCGACGGTACGCTCGAGGCAGTCCACTCTGTCTGGTATGGCACGATGCCCTACGACCTCACCACTAAGACGGTTTCGGGCGCTAACGTGCAGCCGGGCGACTCTGAGTCCAGTGAGACCACGTCTTCCGGCAGCGAGTCCTCCGATTCCAACAATGAGACCGCATCCTCCGAGGACAAATCGTCCAGCCAGGAAGGCACCATCACCGACGACGACATTAACAAACTTAATAGCTAGTTATTGCTAGGGGTGGTGTCTCCTATACGTTGGAAAGGACACCTCTTCACGGTTTCAACACGCACTGCCGGGCTTCCCCAATAGGGGAGCCCGGCTTTTTCATCCCAATAAAACCAGCAGGTCAAAGCCAATTTTGGGGACCAAATACAAAGCCGCCGGCTCCCTCCTATAGCGCACTTTGCCACAGAAAAGTGCGAGACTTCGGTATGCGGTATCAAGCAATCGTTATTCGGGTCTTTGAGAATCCGCGTGATTAAATGCACGGCAATGGGTACATAGCCAGTACAGTAAGTCCCCGAGGCAGATTGGAGCCACGTATGGATATCAAGGTTTCTGGACGCAAGACGACGGTAACCGATGCTCTGCGTGCGCATGTGGATGAGAAAATCGGCGAGGCGCTCAAGGTTTTCGACATCGAGCCCATGACAGTCGACGTCGTGCTTCGTTATGAGAAGAACCCCTCGAACCCCAACCCGGCAATCGTCGAGGTCACGGTTCGTGCTCGCGGTTCGGTGATTCGCGTTGCCGAGCACGGCGCAGATATGTATGCTGCCATCGACCTCTCCGCCGATAAGGTCACCCGTCAGCTGCGCAAGTTCAAGACCAAGGTCGTGGACAACCGCCAGGGTGGTGCCAGTGCCGCGGATGTCGCACCGGTCGAGCGCGTCGAGGATCTGGCCGACCTGCTGCTGCCCGAGGAGGAGGACGACCTGCTCGTCCGCGAGAAGGTTATTGACGTCACCCCGATGACCGAGGAGCAGGCGCTGGTGCAGACCGATCTGCTGGGTCACGACTTCTACGTGTTCGAGAACGCGACGACCGGTCTCATCAATGTGGTGTATCACCGTAAGAATGGTGGATATGGCATCATCAAGCCCCGCATCGAAACACTTGACGAGTAAAATACGTTAACTTGCATGAGTTAACGGTTGGCGGCCATCCCATGCGGGTGGCCGCCTTTTTTACGTAAGGAGTCGCTTTGATGGACAAGGCTGCATCTACCGGCCATTCTGACCGCTGCCGCATCGTCGTCGATACCTGCTGCGACTTTAGTCCCGAGGTCGCCGCGAACCTTGATGTCGATATCCTAGGTTTCCCCTTCATTATCGATGGCGAGGAGCGCACGGATGACATCTGGTCGAGCATGAGCCCTAAGGAGTTCTACGACCGCATGCGCGCCGGTGCCCGCGTGTCCACCTCGGCTGTGTCGCTCGGTCGCTATATCGAGTTCTTTACCGAGTGCGCCAAAGAGGGCACGCCCACGGTCTACCTGTGCTTTACCTCGGCGCTGTCGTCGAGCTACAACTCTGCGTGCCAGGCGGCAGATGCCGTGCGTGCCGAGTATCCCAACTTTGAGCTCTACGTGGTCGACAACGCCCTGCCCTGCGCGACCGGCGAGCTCCTGGCGCTTGAGGCCGTGCGCCAGCGTTCGGCGGGGCTGACCGCCAAGCAGCTGGTCGATTGGGCAAACGAGGCCAAGACCTACGTGCACGGTTACTTTACGCTCGAGAGCTTCGATGCGCTGGCTGCCGGCGGCCGCATTCCGCCCGCGGCGGCGCAGCTCACGGCAAAGCTCGACGTCAAGCCCGAGCTCTCCTACGACCTGGCCGGCTCGCTGTCGCTGATCGGCGTCAACCGCGGCCGCAAGAAGGCGCTCAAGTCCATCCTCAAGTCGTTCCGCGAGAACTACGTGCCCGACCGCACCATGCCCATCGCCATCATGACTGCCGATGCCGAGAAGGATGGTGACTGGCTCGAGGCCGCCGTTCGCAAGGAGGAGGGCTGCGCCGACGTCACGATTATCCGTAGTTCCGTCGGTCCTACCATCGGCTCACACGTGGGGCCCGGCATGGTGGCACTTGCGTTTTGGGGCAAGAGCCGCGCCGAGAAAGCCTCGCTTTCCGACCGCATCGCTCGCCGCGTGCGCGGGCAGTAGGCAAGCGATGCGTCCGTAATCGCCCTCGACTCACAGCCCAAACGCTGGCACCGAGTATTCAACCTGGTAATAACACCCAACCCAAAAGGAAAGGTTTCATGGCAAACAAGCTCTCTGTCGCATTTATCGGCACCGGAATTATGGGTGCCCCCATCGCCGGCCACATTCTGGACGCCGGCTATCCCGTCACGGTCAACAACCGCACCAAGTCCAAGGCTGCAGCGCTCGTTGAGCGCGGCGCCGTCTGGGCTGATACGCCGGCAGATGCCGCGGCGAACGCCGACGTTGTCTTTACCATGGTGGGCTATCCCTCCGAGGTCGAGGAGCTCTACCTGGCGGGCGACGGCCTGCTCGCGTGCACTAAACCCGGCGCGGTCCTGATCGACCTCACCACGAGCTCGCCCGAGCTGGCGCGCGACATTGCCGAGGCCGCCCAGGTCTCCGGCCGCATGGCGTTTGACTGCCCCGTCACCGGCGGCGAGTCGGGTGCTATCGCCGGCACGCTCACGGCTATCGTGGGCGCTACCGAGAACGACATCGCCCCGGTCCGCGACATCCTTGCCACCTTTGCGGCCAACATCTGCTGCTTCGACGGCGCCGGCAAGGGCCAGGCTGCCAAGCTCGCCAATCAGGTGTCGCTGGGCGCCTGCATGGTCGGCATGGCGGACGCCATGGCATTTGCCGAGCTGAGCGGCCTTGACCTGGAGAAGACCCGCCAGATGATCCTGGGCGGTACCGGCAAGTCCGGTGCCATGGAGAGCCTGGCGCCCAAGGCGCTCGACGGCGATTACAAGCCCGGCTTTATGGTCGAGCACTTCATTAAGGACCTGCGCTTGGCGCTCGCCTATGCCGACGACCGCGAGCTTGCGCTGCCCGGCGCCGACGTGGCCTTTACGCTTTACGACATGCTCGATGCCATCGGTGGCGCCAAGCTGGGCACCCAGGCCGTCACGGTCCTCTATAAGGAGGAGGCCGACGCCATCGCCGCCGGTCTGGACTGGTCGCAGTATCGTCCCGAGGAGCATGGCGCTCACGAGGAAGGCTGCGGTTGCGGCGAGCATGACGACGATCACGAGTGCGGTTGTGGCCACCACCATGGCGAGGACCACGAGTGCTGCGGCGGCCACGGTCATGATGACGGCCACGAGTGCTGCTGCGGCCACCATCACGGGGAGTAGCGCCCATGAGCTGGACGTTCGTGGTGCTTGCGCTGGTGCTCTTTCTCTTTGCGATCTACATTGGCTTTTTGTGCGGCCAGTGGGCGTGCGAAAAGCGTGTCATCACCAAGCGCGACTACTGGATTGCCAACTTTGCGGGAGCGGCGGCAGTCGTCCTGCTGACCTGGGTGTTCTCACTGTTCCCGCTGGTGCAGTTTGCGCCGATCGGCTGGCTCGGCGGCTTTATCGCCGGCCTTAAGATGAGCTTTGGCGAGTCCGTCGGTCCGTGGCGCAAGCACGACGAGGTCTTTAACGTCAACAAGGCTCACCGTGCCGCCGCCGACGCGGGCGACGCCGAGGAACGCCGCCGTGCGCGTCGCAATGGCGCGGCCGATCGACAGCTCATCTCGGTCACCGATGACAGCAAGGGTGCTGGCAAGCACGCTAAGAAATAGTAAGAAGAGGTAACTATGGCAGAAAACAAAGACGAACAGCTCACCGACGAGGAGCTGGCACAGCTTCAGCTGGCAGAGGAGAACGAGAACGCCGTCGACCGTCTGGTCAAGGAACTCGGCTGCCCCACGCGCCGCATCCGCCAGTTTGCCGCCCGCGTGCTGCACCTGCTTGCCGAGCGCGATCCGCAGCGCGTCGTGCCCTGCGTGCCCGCGCTGATCGAGGCGCTCGACCGCCCCGAGGCTCAGACCCGCTGGGAGGCCCTCGATGCCCTGACGGCGCTCGCCACCACCTGCCCCGAGCAGCTGGGTGATGCCTTTGAGGGCGCCGAGACTGCACTGTTCGACGAGATCTCCTCCACGCTGCGCTATGCCGCCTTCCGCCTGCTGTGCGTGTGGGGTGCCACGAGCGTCGAGCGTTCGCGCGAGGCTTGGCCCATCCTGGACGAGGCCATCCAGTGCTACCACGGCGACCTCGAGTATCGCGACATGCTCGGTTGCCTGTACGAGTTTGGCCAGGGCGAGATTGACGCCGAGGTCGCCGAGAAGCTCGCGCTGCGCCTTAAGTTCGACGCCGAGAACGGCAAGGGCAGCTATCTCAAAGCCCGTTCGAGCGAGATTTGCGAAATGCTTGTTAAACGCTTTGACCTTGATCTCTCCAAAAAGAAGAAGCGTGCTAGCGTAAAAAAATCTGACGACGCCGAAGACGAGGAGTAACAGATTATGGCGCACGATGTAGTCCTGATTCCCGGTGACGGTATCGGTCCCGAGATTACGCAGGCCATGCGCCGCGTGGTCGAGGCCACCGGTGTCCAGATCAACTGGAACGTCCAGGAGGCCGGTGCCGGCGTCATGGACGAGTTTGGCACGCCGCTGCCCCAGCACGTGCTCGATGCGGTCGCCGAGACCAAGGTTGCCATCAAGGGCCCCATCACCACGCCGGTCGGCACGGGTTTCCGCAGCGTCAACGTGGCCCTGCGCAAGCACTTCGACCTGTACGCCTGCGTGCGACCCTGCCTGTCGCAGCCGGGCGACGGCTCGCGCTTCCGCGACGTCGACCTGGTTATCGTGCGCGAGAACACCGAGGACCTCTACGCCGGCATCGAGTTCGATGAGGGCGCTGCCGAGGTCGAGGAGCTCTCGCAGCTTGTCGAGCGTTCGGGCCAAAAGACCTTCGCCGCCGATTCCGCGATCTCGATCAAGCCCATCTCCATCGCCAAGAGCCGCCGTATTGTGGAGTATGCCTTTGAGTATGCCCGCCGCTGCGGCCGCAAAAAGGTGACGGCCGTGCATAAGGCCAACATCATGAAGGCGACCGATGGCCTGTTCCTGCGCGTGGCGCGTGAGGTGGCCGCCAACTATCCCGATATCGAGTTCAACGACAAGATCGTCGACGCCACCTGCATGGGCCTGGTCCAGAACCCCAACGACTTCGATGTCCTGGTGCTGCCCAACCTGTACGGCGACATCGTGAGCGACCTGTGCGCCGGCCTGGTGGGTGGCTTAGGGATGGCCCCCGGCTCCAACATCGGTGCCGACTGCGCCATCTTCGAGGCAACGCACGGCTCCGCGCCCGATATCGCTGGCCAGGATATCGCCAACCCCACGGCCGAGATCCTTTCTGCTGCGATGATGCTCGATCACCTGGGCGAGAACGACGCTGCCAATCGCATTCGCGCCGCCGTATCTGCCACGCTCGACGAGGGCGAGCAGGTTACCGGTGACGTGCGCCGTGCCCAGACCGGTTCCGTCGAGGGCGCCGTGGGCACGCAGGCCTTTGCCGATGCCGTTATCGCGCACCTGGCCTAAGGTAGGCACGCTGCAAACGCCTAAATAGTACTTAAGTGTTTGCGTATAACCTAAGAATCAATACGCCCGGCGCTCTGTCGGGCGTATTCTATTGAGGACTATGTTTCCTAACAAGGAGTAACCGATATGGGTCTGATTCAAAAGAAGGACGAGAAGGACGAGATCGACGGCATCCAGATCATCGAGCGCGGCGAAGGCCCTGACGGTGACGAGGACGAGAAGATCGACCTGGTCGCCGGTACGTCTGCCGAGCACATTGCTGCCGGTACGACGGCCGAGGAGGAGGACGCCCGTCTGGAGGCTCAGATTGCCGCGGATGCCGCTGACGAGAATCTGATGCCCGAGGCCCAGGATGAGGACGACGATATCCTGGGTTCCGATGAAGACGATCGCGTATCCAAGCACAAGAAGACGATGATTGCCGCCTTTGTGGTTGCAGTCGTGATCGCTGCGGTGGTCGGCTTCTTTATCGGCAATGGCGGCTTTGGCGGCAAGGGTGTCGGCTCGGCGACCCTGACCGAGGACCAGCTCGATTCGACCGTGGCAAGCTATAGCTACAACGGCAAGAAGAGTGATATCACCGCGCGCGAGGCCATCGAGAGCCAGTACAGCCTCGATACCGTCAAGGATAGTGATGGCAACTACACCGCTCCTTCTGCCGACGTCATCCTGTCCTACGTGCGCAACAAGATCCTGCTCGATGCCGCCGAGGACGAGGGCATTACCGTCTCTTCCAAGGAGATGAAGAAGTACGCCGAGGATTCCATCGGCACTTCTGACTACAAGACCATGGCCACGCAGTATGGCGTGTCCAAGGACCAGGCCAAGCAGATCGTCCGCCAGTCCGCGACGCTGCAGAAGCTCTACAAGAAGAAGGTGGGCGATAGCTCCGCAAGCATGCCGACCGCTCCGACCGAGCCTTCTGACGGCAATGAGGACACCGCGAGCAAGGATTACGCCGACTATATCATCAACCTTGCCGGCGACGAGTGGGATAGCTCAAAGGGCACTTGGAAGGACGCCGACGGTACCTATGCTAAGGCATTTGCCGACGATGCCTTTACGGCCGATAGCGCTACCTATAAGCAGGCCATGACCGCCTACTACACTGCTTATCAGCAGTATTCCTCGCAGGCTTCGAGCGCCAGCTCCAAGTGGACCGAGTACGCTAACGGCCTCTACGCCAAAGCCAACATCAGCATCTACGGCCTGTTTGCGTAAAGAGTCGCACGGCTCATCGAGCATCTAGCCGATAGACAGCAGAAAGTCCGCCAGTACGGAAGTCGTTCTGGCGGACTTTCTGCGTTGAGGAGTGATTGGTGGCTTAATTATGGCTATTCATCTTTAAGTCCAAAAAGGCTATCGGCTTCATCGTCGGATATATATTCCAGTACATCGCCCGGTTGGCAATCGAGTGCCCGGCATATCGCGTCAAGAGTTGAAAAACGCACGGCAGAAACCTTGCCCGTCTTTATGCGCGACATATTGACTTGGGAGATGCCCACGCGTTCCGCAAGTTCTTTGGATGAGATCTTGCGTTCGGCGAGCATGCGGTCGAGCCGCAGAATGATCATGGATTCCCCCTAGAGCAACTCGTCATCTTGTTTTTGCAGGATACACCCGTAGCGGAAGATGCTGGCAATCAGGATAATAATCAGGCCTGCAAAGAGCATAGAGGGCTCGAACAGCTGGCCGCCGAAGGCATCTGTAAAGCTGCCGCCAAATCCCGAAAGCATCAATCCCGTGACTATGGCACCAAGGAGTCTCACGGCAGCGCCGCCGATAAGGAACAAAAGCCCAACTCGATGTAGCATACGGCTGCATTCAAGGTCAAAGGGCCTGCCCGCCTTTTCAATGATGGAGAAAAGCTTGTATGCGCTCAGTGCGACAGCGAGCGCGAGGAATGTCATCATGACGCTCCCCATGGCGGTGTGACCGTCGTGCGCGATGAGCATAAGTGGGGTCTGTGCATTGGCACCGACGAGAGCGAGGCACGGTCCTTCGCCGGCTTGAAGTTCTACGGATTGGAGACAGAATCCTTGGGAGAGACTGGGCAATATGAGTAGAAGGTCGATTGCAATGACTGCGAAGAGTCCCAGAGCGAGTGCCGCAGTGGCGCAGATTGTGGCCCATTTGCAGATGCGGGTGAGCCTCCTCAGCTCGGCTATCGTCTGTTCGCGGCTGATGGTTTCATTCGATATAGAT
Source organism: Collinsella sp. (assembly GCA_048205395.1). Classification (GTDB taxonomy): domain Bacteria; phylum Actinomycetota; class Coriobacteriia; order Coriobacteriales; family Coriobacteriaceae; genus Collinsella. The sequence goes on along the minus strand of DBEWUK010000029.1, from coordinate 35,612 downwards.
GCGTTTCGGTGGACCATAACCCCTCCAATCGGCGTTTTGGATGATACTTGTATCATATCAAAAATAACGATAAACGATAAATAATTACGTATACTGAGTAAGTAATGATTGAAAACGATTAGCGTGAGCTATTAGCTCATTTTGGATGCCGGAGTTTGGCGTTCGGGGGATGGGGACAAATGCCAAAAACTTCCCGTGATCGCGCAAGCGCTCCATCGCGCTTCCCTAATTCATCTGGGAAAACAACTGCAAACGATTGCAAGTAACCGGTGAACGGTCGAAAACTACCGTTCACCGATAATCTCAAAACTGGTTCTAACTGGTATTAAGTCAAAAAGACCAATTCACATATCTTCACAATGACCTGCAATTTTTCTTCACGCTATTTTTAGCCGCCCTGCGTTGTTTAGACACAGGAAAAGATCCGATCTTTTGCCAAAACATTTCGAAACGGTTTCAAAACCGCAGGTAGAAGTGTTAACGACCGGTAAACGGTCGATTTATCACCGTGAGCGGTGCAAAAACGTTTTACCGTATGAATCAACGAAAGCGACCTCTTCTGGGGTGATATAGTGACAACAACACGTCACGTGGTTACTACCAGTTTAGAAACCACTGGTCTTCAAAGAACGCTTTCTAAGAAGCTTTAAGGGCGAGCGCCCGCTGGCTTCCGAAAATCATCGGACTCAGATTGTACACACCTTCGGAAGGGAAATTTGAATGGTTGGCTTTATTCTTACCGGTCATGGACAGTTCGCACCCGGCCTTGCAAGCGCTATCGCTATGGTTGCCGGCGACCAGCCTGCTTTTACCGTCGTTCCTTTTGAGGGCGACCAGGCTGCTTCCTACGGTGAGGATCTCCGCGCCGCTATTACCGCCATGCGCGAGGAGTGCGATGGCGTGCTCGTCTTTACCGACCTGCTTGGCGGCACCCCGTTCAACCAGTCGATGATGATTGCCCAGGATGTCGACAATGTCGAGGTTCTGACCGGCACTAACCTTCCCATGGTTATTGAGCTTCTGTTCCTCCGCGGCAACGCCACGCTCGCCGAGCTTGGCGAGCAGGCCGTGACCGTTGGCCAGACGGGCATCACCGCCCAGACGGTCGCATCCGTTGCCGACTCCGAGGAAGAGGATATCTTCGGCGACGAGGACGGCATCTAATGGCCGATTTCGGAGCCAACGTCCTGAGCTCCTCGGTCGCCCTTTTAGGCCTGCTCGCCATCATGGGCTTGGTTTACACCATCTGGTCGCAAATCAACATGAAGAAGAAGCAAAAGTACTTCAAGGAGCTGCACACCGAGCTCAAGCCGGGTCAGGAGGTTCTTTTCGCCGGCGGTATCTACGGAACCGTCAAAGGCATCGAAGGCGAGAAGGTCCAGATCAAAGTCCGATCCGGAGCCGTCGTAGATGTTTCGCGTTACGCGATTCAGGAGATCAAGTAACTGTCGTCAGCAAATAACGAAAGGAAGCTGATCAACATGGCAGAACCCAACATTCTTCTTACCCGCATCGATAACCGACTGGTTCATGGTCAGGTTGCCACCCAGTGGAACTCCACCCTGGGCTCCAACCTCATCCTCGTCGCCAACGACGACGTGGCGACCAACACCATGCGCCAGAACCTCATGAAGATGGCCGCTCCCGCCGGCGTCGCTACGCGTTTCTTCTCTCTGCAGAAGACCATCGACGTCATTGGCAAGGCGAGCCCGCGCCAGAAGATCTTCATCGTGGCCGAAACACCGGAAGACGTGCTTACGCTCGTCAAGGGCGGTGTGCCTATAAAGAAGGTAAACATCGGCAACATGCACATGTCGGAAGGAAAGCGCCAAGTCGCCACCTCCGTCGCAGTTAACGACGAGGATGTCGCTGCGTTTAAAGAGCTGCAGGAATTGGGGGTGGAGTTGGAGATCAGGCGCGTTCCGAGCACGCCTGTTGAGGACACGAGCAAGCTCTTCTCGTAATCCTCATGATCCACGTTGTCAGGAATGAAACCCTGACATTCTGTACGTGAAATCCAAAGTGCGTACATTCATTTTGAAAGGAGGAGCAAGATGGAATACTCGATCATCCAGATCGCTCTGGTCTTCGTCGTCACGTTCATCGCGGCAATCGACCAGTTTGACTTCCTCGAGTCTCTCTATCAGCCCATCGTCACCGGCGCCGTCATCGGTCTTATCCTTGGCGACCTCAACACCGGTCTTCTCGTGGGTGGTACTTATCAGCTCATGACGATCGGCAACATGCCGATCGGAGGCGCTCAGCCGCCTAACGCCGTCATTGGCGGCATCATGGCAGCCATTCTCGCTATCGCTACGGGTCTCGAGCCCAACGCGGCAGTCGGCCTTGCCATTCCGTTCGCCCTGCTTGGTCAGCTCGGCGTTACCCTGGTCTTCACGCTTATGTCCCCGCTTATGTCCACGGCCGATAACATGGCTCATAACGCGGACACCAAGGGCATCGAGCGCCTGAACTACTTCGCCATGGCTCTGCTCGGCCTGATCTTCGCTGTCGTCGTCACCCTGTTCTTCATCGCTGGCGCTACCATTGGTCAGACCATCGCTTCCGCCATCCCGACTTGGCTGCAGACCGGTCTGTCCGCTGCAGGCGGCATGATGCGCTTCGTCGGCTTCGCCGTCCTGCTCAAGGTTATGATGAACCGCGATATGTGGGGCTTCTTCCTCATGGGCTTTGGCCTCGCGCTCATCACCGTTGCCAACGATTCTCTGGCAACCCCTGCTCTGCTCATCCTCGCTCTCATCGGCTTCGGCATCGCTTTCTGGGACTTCCAGCAGCAGACCGAGCTGAAGGGTGCAGCTGTTTCTGACGGAGGTGACTTCGAAGATGGCATCTAATGAGTATGTAATCCCGGAGCACTACGAGGATCTCACTCCTGCTCCGCAGCTCGACCAGAAGACCCTCAACAAGATGGCTTGGCGCTCCTGCTTCCTGCAGGCCTCGTTCAACTACGAGCGTATGCAGGCCGCTGGCTGGCTCTACTCCATCATCCCCGGTCTGGAGAAGATCCACACCAACAAGAACGACCTCGCGGCTTCCATGAGCCACAACCTGGAGTTCTTCAACACCCACCCGTTCCTTGTCACCTTTGTTATGGGCATCGTGCTTTCGCTCGAGCAGAACAAGGTTGACATCCCCACGATCCGCGCCGTCCGCGTCGCCGCAATGGGCCCGCTCGGTGGTATCGGTGACGCTCTGTTCTGGCTGACGCTCGTGCCTATCACGGCCGGCATCACCTCCAACATGGCCATCAACGGCAACGCCGCTGCACCGATCATCTTCCTGGTGATCTTCAACGTCGTCCAGTTCGCTCTGCGTTTCTGGCTCATGAACTGGTCCTACAAGCTTGGCACCAGCGCTATTGACGCTCTGACCGCCAACATGCAGGCCTTCACGCGTGCCGCTTCCATCATGGGCGTCTTCGTCGTCGGTTGCCTGGTCGTCACCATGGGTGGCACCCAGATCAACCTCCAGATCCCCAACGGCACCACCCGTGGCCTCTCCGCTACTACCGTGATCGTCTCCGAGAAGGAGGCCGAGAACTTCACCGGTATGGAGGGCATCGATACCGAGACTGCTGAGGCCGGTACCATCGCCATGACCGATGAGGACGGCAACGCCCTCACCGCTTCCGATGCCGACGGCAACGCTGTCGAGTGCGGCGTCACCGATCTGGGCAACGGCATGGAGTCTGTTACCTACGGCACCGTTACCGAGGATCCGGTCAACTTCTCTGTTGCCGACACCCTCAACACCATCGTCCCGAAGCTCGTCCCGCTTATGCTTACGCTGCTGCTTTACTACATGTTCGCTAAGCACAGCTGGACCCCGACCAAGGGCATTCTCCTGCTCTTCGTCCTTGGCATCCTGGGCGCTGGCCCGCTTGGTCTCTGGCCGAGCATCTGGTAAGGCTCTAGCTTGAGGGGTGTGTCCCTACGCGGCTCACACCCCGACCCCTTAAGCCATGTGTATGTTAAAAGCCGCGTGCTCGAAAGAGCGCGCGGCTTTTGTTTTCTTAATGATTCGGGTGTGGCAGACAGATAATGCATAACACCCTAGGTAGTTAGCCGAATTCGAGCAAAAGGGAGGATAGGATGGCGATCGGAGCGCGTAAGCAACCGCTGTACGATCAGCTGGTCGATATTCTGACCGAAAAGATTGACCATGAATATCGCGCCGGTGACATGATTCCTTCCGAGCGCGAACTTTCGGAGCGCTATGGTCTCTCGCGCACTACGGTACGCCTGGCTCTGCAGGAACTGGAGCGTTTAGGACTGGTGGTTCGGCAGCACGGTCGCGGTACCTTTGTGACCGACCGTTCGGCAAAGGCAACCAATCTTATGCAGTCCTACAGCTTTACCGAGCAGATGCGCGCGATGGGTCGCGACCCCGAGACCACGATTCTCGATTTTTGCGAGATGGAGGCCGATAAGAATCTGGCTGAGCATATGGGATTGCGTATCGGTGATCGTATTTTTAAGCTCAAGCGTCTTCGTTCTGCCGACAACATGCCCATGATGGTCGAACGCAGCTATCTACCGGTTCGTCAATTTCTATCCCTAAAGCGACCACTGCTAGAGCGTAAGCCGCTTTACGATGTGATTGAGCAAGACTTTCAGCAAAAGATACGCGTGGCCGAAGAGGAGTTCTATGCGAGCATAGCCCGTCCCACCGATGCTCACCTTTTGGGAATTGTCGAGGGCTCGCCTGTGCTCGACTTGGTCAGGACTACGTATAACGAGTCAAACGAGGTTGTGGAGTATACACTCTCGGTTGCTCGTGCCGATCAGTTTAAATACAAGGTTTACCACCAGCGCAGCAACTAGTGTTTGCATCGTTTCCATATGGTGATTCTTTGCATTTAACTGGTTACTACCAGATAACCAACCGAAGTGTATAATTGCACGTCAGAGGATTACTTCTAGAGAGAGGTATTAGAAATGTTCGAGAAGAGTGTCGAGGAGCTCACCGAGCTCGGCGCCCAGATCACCACGGCCGAGATTGCTCAGCAGCCCGAGCTTTGGCGCGATACGCTCAACATCTATCGCGAGAACAAGGAGGCCATCGAGGCCTTCCTGGCCGAGGCTCGCGCTATGGGCGAGGGTCGTCTGTCCGTTGTCTTCACCGGTGCCGGTACGTCCGACTACGTTGGCGATACCTGCGCCCCGTACCTGCGTCACGCTGGCAACACTGATCTCTACGACTTTAAGCCCATCGCCACGACCGACATCGTGAGCGCCCCGCGCGACTTCCTGCGCGCCGAGGATCCCACGCTCGTGGTTTCCTTTGCCCGCTCTGGCAACAGCCCCGAGAGCCTTGCTGCCGTTGCCGTTGCCAAGGAGCTCGTCCACAACGTCAAGTTCCTCAACATCACCTGCGCTCCCGAGGGCAAGCTCGCCGTCGAGTCTGCCGATGATCCCAACGCGCTGACGCTGCTCATTCCGCGCGCCAACGACAAGGGCTTCGCCATGACCGGTTCTTATTCCTGCATGACCCTGCTCTCCACCCTTATTTTCGACACTGCCTCTGACGAGCAGAAGGCCGAGTGGGTCGAGACCATCGCCAAGATGGGCGAGGAGGTCATCTCCCGTGAGCCCGAGATCGCCGATTACCTGGCTGGCGACTTCAACCGCGTGACCTACTTGGGTTCTGGCTCCTTCGGTGGCCTTGCCCAGGAGAGCCAGCTCAAGATCCTCGAGCTCGCTCACGGTCTGGTCGCTACTTCCTACGACACCTCCATGGGCTATCGTCACGGACCTAAGTCCTTCGTCGACGATAAGACGCTCGTCTTCGTGTTCGTCAACAACGACGCCTACACCCGTCAGTACGACATCGACATCCTCAACGAGATCGGTGGCGACGAGATCGCTCAGCACACCATCGCCGTTCAGCAGGAAGGTGCCACCGTCTATGAGGGTGAGTCCTTCACCTTTAAGGGCTACGAGGCACTTCCCGAGGGCTACCTTGCTCTGCCGTTCGTGATGTTTGCCCAGGCTATCAGCCTGCTCAATTCCGTCCGCGTGGGCAACACGCCCGATACGCCGAGCCCCACCGGCACGGTCAACCGCGTGGTTAAGGGCGTGACGATTCACCCCTTCACCGCTTAATCGCGTCCCCCTGTAAGGGCGCCCGTCCGCTCATAACGGCGGGCGGGCGCTTTTTGTTTTACGTGAGCTGGGTATAAGCATTACCACAGTCAACTGCTTTAGAAGCGAGGAGTGCATATGAGCACGTACGCAATTAAGGCTGACAAGTTCTTCTTGCCGGCAGGCCCGCAACTGGGCGGCTATCTTATGGTCGAGGATGGCGTTTTTGGCGCCTGGCAGGCCGACGAGCCCTCTTGCGAGATTAAGGACTACACGGGATCGTGGATCGCACCGGGTATGGTCGATACTCACATCCATGGCTTCTACAACCACTCAACTACCGATAACGATCCCGAGGGCATCGATATCAGCTCAACCGAGCTCGCCCGTCGCGGTACCACCAGCTGGCTGCCCACGACGTTCACCGATGGCGTCGAACAGATCAAGGACGCCTGCGCTGCTATCGCCAAGGCGGACGAGGGCCGCGGCCCCGACTTCTGCGGTGCCCGCATTCAGGGCATCTACCTGGAGGGCCCCTTCTTTACCATGAAGCACGTGGGCGCGCAGAACCCCGCTTACCTGATTGACCCCTCCGAGGAGGTTTTCGACCAGTGGCAGGAGGCTGCGGGCGGTCGCATCGTTAAGAGCGCCATGGCCGCCGAGCGCGACGGTGCCGCTGCTTATGCGGCTGCTCTGAACGCCAAGGGCGTGGTGACCAGCATCGGTCACTCCGACGCCACCTACGATGAGTGCATCGCCGCTATCAATGCCGGTGCCAGCTGCTTTACGCATACCTATAACGGCCAGCGCGGTCTGCATCACCGTGAGCCCGGTGTCGTGGGTGCTGCCATGTCTACGCCCGAGACCTACGCCGAGATCATCTGTGACGGCAAGCACGTAAACCCTGCCGCCATCAAGGCGCTGCTGCAGGCAAAGGGCTGGCAGCACACGGTACTCATCACCGACTGCCTGGGTTGCGGCGGCATGCCCGAGGGCAGCTACACCAGTGGCGGCATGGACGTCATCATGAAGGACAACCTGTGCTGGCTCGCCGACGGCAAGAGCATTGCCGGCTCGGTGCTCACGCTTGCCCAGGGCGTCAAGAACATCGTCGACTGGGGCATCGCCAGCGCCGATATCGCCATTCGCATGGCAACTGAGGTGCCGGCACGCTCCGCGCACATCGAGGATAAGTGCGGCAGCATCATGCCGGGTCGCGACGCCGACTTTGTCGTGTTCGACCATGAGCTCACCCTCGTCGAGACGTATGTTGGCGGCCAGAGCGTCGGCAACGCCTTTACCGAGTAACGATAGAAAAAGACGGCGGGCCCGAATCTGCTCGGACCCGCCGTATGGGTTAAACGCTCAAAAGCACCTTAACAGTTACAGCTTGTTAGCGATCTTCTTTGCCGTGCGCTTGACGCCGGCCACAAGACCCCCCGCGGGATGCTCCTTTTCGTATGCTAGACGCTTCTCGCGCTTGGCGTACTCTTCGACGATGATGTCGCCATACTCGTCTTCGATCTTGTCGAAGAAGTCGACGGCGCCCTTAATTTCCTCAGCGGTCGGGTGTCCCTTCTGGACGCCGCCGGTAATCTTGAACGGACCCCACGTGTCAAATCCGGGGCAGCCGTAGACACCCATAAAGATGGCCTGCCTCATGCGGCAGATGCCATCGATATCCTTGCCGTACCACTTGTTTTTGCCACCGTAGGTCATCAGGCCAAACACCTTGTCCTGCGGCTGCAGCACGTTCGTGAGCACGCGCGCCATATCTTTGTCGATCTCGGAGTAATAGATGCCCGTGGCGACACCGATCAGATGGTATTCGTGCAGGTCGGGGTACTCGTTTTTACCGAGTGACTTCACGTCGAGGGTATCGATTTCGGGGTGTGCCTCAACGATGGCGTCCACGAGCTTTTTCGTATTGCCGTGGTGGCGTGAGGCATAAAGGATGATGGTTCGCATAAGAAGGCCTTTCAGCTGTAATTGCATCAATGTCTGTATGGTACCCCGTTGCATGCCTGGGAAACCGGACGCATCGATGAACGTGCGGGTTTGTCCTTTGGTCAGGGCCGAGACGGGTTCTTGCGAGCAAAAAGCAGTTGTTCGAAAGGATGGACAATGGAATACGCTCTCTCCAACGATTCGATTTCTATCAAGGTCTCCACGGCCGGCGGCTCGTTTACCTCGATTGAGGCTGGAGGTCGCGAGTACTTGTGGCAGGGCGATCCCGCCGTGTGGTCCGGCCAGGCACCGATTTGCTTCCCGATTTGCGGAGGTTTGCGCGATAACAGCGCCATGACGTTTGCCGGACATCATGTGAAGCTCGCCCGCCACGGCTTTGCGCGCAAGCAGGAGTGGAAGCTGTTGAGCCAAAGCGCAAACGAGCTGGCTATGTGCCTGGCATCCGAGGATAACGCCGCGCTGCTGAGCGATTATCCGTATCCGTTTAAACTTGTCGCCCGCTATACGCTCGAGGACGCCGCCGTGCGTGTCTCCTATGAGGTTACCAACGAGGGCACCGAGGACATGCCTTTCTTTATCGGTGGACACCCCGGCTTTAGGTGTCCGCTCGACGAGGGCGAGTCCTATACGGACTACGAGCTGCGCTTTGAGAAGGACGAAGCTGCGGAGCTCTGCACCGCCGTTCCTTCGACTGGCTTGATTGATGTGGACGGGCGCTCCAAGAACCCCATGGTGGGAAAGACGCTGCCCCTGTCGCATGAGCTCTTCGATTTTGCGGAGACCATCTTTGACGTGCTCGAGAGCCGTCAGGTCACGCTTTCCAAAAAGGGCGAGGACAAGGGCGTTCGCCTGAGCTTTGAGGGCTTCCCATACCTCATTGTGTGGAGCAAGCCCGAGGGTGATTTTGTGGCAGTTGAACCCTGGGGCGGCCTCTCGACCTGTTCCGATGAGGATGACGTGCTTGAGCACAAGCGCGGCTGCCTTATCGCCAAGCCCAAAGAAACCATCGTGCGCTCGTTCACAATCGAGATTCTGTAGTCGCATGTAGCCAATTCGTTTTGCAAGGCATAAGGAGCCTGCGAGATAAGGAGCTAGAAATGATCCTCACCGTTACGATGAACCCGTCCGTCGATACGCGCTATCAGCTCGATGAGCTCATTATCGACGACGTCAACCGCGTGACGCCCGAAAAGACCGCCGGCGGTAAGGGCCTCAACGTGGCCCGCGTCCTGGGCCAGCTGGGCGACGATGTCGTGGCAACCGGCCTGCTTGGTGGTCATATGGGCGCCTATATGGCCGAGCTCATGGATGCCAACGGCATTAAGAATGATTTTGTGCCCATCAAGGGCGAGACTCGCATCTGTCTCAATATCCTTCATGCTGGCAACCAGACCGAGTTGCTCGAGAGCGGCCCGACGATTGCCCCCGAGGAACTCGATGCCTTTACCGCCAAGTTCGCCGAGCTTGCGAGCAAGGCCGATGTCGTTACCATCTCGGGTTCGCTGCCCCGCGGCGTCGAGGCGGACTACTACGCCAAGATCACGGGCATTGCAGAGAACGCCGGCGCCAAGGTGCTGCTCGATACCTCGGGCGCCTCGCTCGAGGCTGCGCTCAAGTCCGAGGTCAAGCCTGAGCTGGTTAAGCCTAACCTGACCGAAATTAACGGCCTTCTGGGCACGAGCTTTACCACCGACGATGTGGACGAGCTCCGTTCCGCGCTCGCCTCTGACGCCCGCTTCTCCGATATCCCCTGGGTCGTCGTGTCCATGGGCGCTGCCGGCTCCGTGGGCTTCCACAATGGCCGTGCGTTCCGCGCCAAGACCCCCGATATCCCCGCCGTTAACGCTACGGGCTCTGGCGATTCGACCATTGCCGGCTTCGCACATGCGATTGCTGCCGGCGCCGACGACGAGACGGTGCTGCGTACCGCCAACACCTGCGGCAAGCTCAATGCCATGGATCCCATGACTGGCCACTTGGTTATGGATCGTTGGGACGAGGTTTACAACGGCGTTGTCGTGACCGAGCTGTAGGAGCTTGTGCTGCGGCCCCGGCATCGGTTGCTAGCTCATGTCGACGACAAGTGCAGTAGCATTATGCCGGGGCGCGACGCCGACACTGTCGTGTTCAATCCCGACCTTACCCTGGTCGAGACGCATGTGGGTGGCAACAGCGTCGGTAATGCGTTTGCTGAGTAGCCGCCAAAGAAACGATCCGAGAGGGGATTTAGATGATTTACGGTGCATTGGGCGATATCGAGGAGTACCGCGGAATGCTCAAGGGCCTCGACGTGCTGATCGATTGGCTCGAGGAGAACGATCCGGCGAAGCTCGAGGTCGGCAGCCATCCGATTCTGGGCGACAAGGTCTTTGCGAACGTCATGGCTCCCACGACGCGTCCCGAAGCCGAGGCTCACTATGAGACGCATCAGCGCTATCACGACCTGCAGATCGACGTCGAGGGTCGCGAGGCCTTTAAGGTTGCCACGGGCAGCCTGACGCTGGTCCAGGAGTTCGACGAGAAGGACGACTACGATCTGGTCGATTCCGACGCCTCGATCGCCGGCGATCTTGCTGACGACAAGTTTGCGCTGTTTGTTGCCGGCGAGCCTCACATGCCCACGCTCGAGTTCCCGGGCGATGGCGCGCAGCCGGTCAAGAAGATTTGCTTTAAGCTGCTTGCAGATGCTTACTGGGAGGAGTAGCGAGCTACTGGGTTGAGTTGTTCGTCTGATGGCGTGATTCCCCTAGGGAAATCACGCTAGGACCCCGCCAAACGGGTTTTCCCTAGGGGAATCACGTTTGGCGGGGTTTTCTGTTTTGAATAGGGAAGCTGTTGACGTGGCGATGCTTGGATTGGCGCGCACGCACTCAAAATCGGCAACAAAAAAGCCGCCCGAAGGCGGCTGTCTTGTGCAATGGAGCCAGCGACCGGGCTCGAACCGGTGACCCCCGCTTTACGAGAGCGGTGCTCTACCAACTGAGCTACGCTGGCGGCCATGTGGTGACGCAGCTGAGGCGTCAACGGCTGTCTATGATACGGGACATCGCACATCCGCGCAAGTGTTCTGGCGTCTTTTCTCACTTTTAATGCACTAATATTGGAGACGCGATGTCTTGCTCTTACGGGTCTCAAACAGAATGGGGCAGCGATGGCTCAACCCAAGATTCTTCTCACACGCATCGACGACCGTTTCATTTACGGGCAAGACGTTGAGCTGTGGAACGAAGCCGTGGGTTCCAACCTTGTTCTAATCGTCAACGATGAGATCGCGGCGGATTCGCGCCAATGGGCACCCATGAGGGTGACGGCGCCCGAGGGCGTTTGGATGCGGTTTTTCTCGGTGCAAAAGGACTATCGACATCATTCATACCGCAACGCCGCGTCAATGGATTCTGATCATGGTGGCCTCAGCCGCCGATGCGCTCGCGCTGGTTAAGGGTGGTGTGCCGATCACCAAGATCAGCATCTGCCATATGCAGGTAGGGGAGGGTAAACACCCCATAACGCCCGCAGTCGCCGTAGACGACGCAGATGTCGCCGCCTTCAAAGAGCTGCAAGAGCTCGGCATAGAGCTAGAAATCCGCTACTTCCCCAGCTCCGACCCCGACCCCATCCAGCTAGTCATTTAAGATCGTCCAATAGGTAACAAAACGCCCGTCGGCGGTGGTGTCGGCGGGCGCTGCTGTGCGATTTATTGCGTTATGGGCTTAGTGCCTCATAAAGTGGTACTCGATCACATTGCTATAGGGGTGACCCGGGCCCACAATGCCCTGCGGGAACAGCGGCTGGTGCGGCGTGTTGGGGTACATCTCTGCCTCGAGGGCAAAGCCGGCGCCCCAGCCATAGTTGGCGTCGTCCTTGGCGTGCTCGTCGCCCAGCCAGTTGCCGGTGTAGAGCTGCACGCCCGGGGCGGTGGTGTAGTAGTCAAGCTCGCGGCCGGTCCACATCTCCTCAACATGCAGGGCGCGGCGCAGATTACGGCCGTACTGGTAGCCGTCAATGCACAGGCAGTGATCGTAGCCACGGGCCTGCTTAATCTGCGGGTCGTCGGCCTCCATGCCGGGAGCAACGGGGCGCAGCTTGCGAAAGTCAAACGGTGTTCCCTCGACCGGAGCAATCTCGCCGGTGGGGATATTCTGGTCATCAATGGGCAGGTAGTGGGCAGCGTGAGCAACAAAGAAGTGCTCACAGTCCATGCCGGCGTTATGACCGGCAAGGTTAAAGTACGTGTGGTTGGTCATAGACACGTAGGTGGCGCGATCGCTCTCGCAGCCATACTCGATACGGAAGACGCCGGTGTGTGTAACGGTAAACACGGCCGTAAAGGTGCGGTTGCCGGGGAGACCCAGCTCGCCATCCTCAAGCGAGGTGGTCATGCGTACGGCGTTGTGAGTCTCGTCGAGCTCAACATCCCACACGCGTTTGTGCAGACCATGCTCAAGATCGCTGTGCAGGTTGTTGACGCCTTCGTTGGCCGGCATATGCCAGTCTGTGCCGTCGATGGTGATCGTGGCGCCCGCGGTGCGGTTTGCCACGGGGCCGATGGTCGCGCCAAAGCAGGCGGGGTTGTCAAAGTAATCCTCGAGCTTATCGAAGCCCAGCACCACATCGCGCACGTTGCCGGGAATGTCGGGCACATCGATACCCAGCACGGTGGCGCCATAGTCCATAATGCGAACGCAGATCTCGGGCCCGTTGAGGGTGTAACGATGAACGGGGGCTCCGCACGGCGCGGTGCCGAAAAGCTCGGAAGTGATCATTTGGTTCCTAACATCGAGGTATTTCGGACAAACTGTAGCGCGAACAGGCAAGATTATCACTACACCCCACTAAAGCGGGGGGTATTTTTCTCAAAAAAGTGATGAATGGAGCTGTGCGGGCGTTCATTTTTGACGCGCACGGGTCTGATACAATTTGTTCGTTACTGTTTGAATTGACGCGGGCGTGGAACAGCGAGGACTCATCGTGATTAAAGCGGAGCGACAGGATAAGGTTCGTCAGCTGCTTGAGGAGCAGGGCACGGTCTCGGTCAAGGAGATTTCGGATGTACTGGGCGTCTCGGATATGACGATCCGCCGCGATCTTGAGGAGCTTGCGAGCCTGGGCGAGATTGAGCGCGTACACGGCGGAGCCCGCAGTGCGCAGGGCCGTCCCCACGCTATGCTGCGCCACGAGTACTCGCACAGCGAAAAGCGCACCAAGCATGCCGAGGAAAAGTTGCAGATTGCGCGCCGCGCTGTGGAGCTTATCGAGGAAGGCTCGACCATTTTTTTGGGCACGGGCACCACGGTTGAGCAGATGGCCTCGATGCTGCCGGTGTTTCGCCTGCGCATTGTGACCAATTCGCTTTCGGTGTTTAACCTGCTCGAGGCGCGCGAAGACTGCGACCTGTGCCTCGTGGGCGGTATGTACCGTCGCCGCACCGCCGCTTTTGTGGGGCCGACGGCCGAGGATACCCTGCGCGCGCTGGGCATCGATGCGGCGTTTATCGGCGCCAATGGCATTCTGGATGGCGACGTGTCTACGTCCAACATGGACGAGGGCCGTATCCAGCAGCTCGCTTTTAGCAAGGCAGACTCGCGCTATCTGATCGCCGACTCCAGCAAGATCGGCAAGCGCGACTTCTACACCTTCTGCCGCCTGGACAATTTGGACGCCGTGGTGTGCGAGCCGGGTATTGCCGCCGAGGATCGCGCCGCCATCGAGGAACACACGCAGGTCATCTGCTAGCTAATGCTACAGACGATACTTCTGCCCCTGCCGGCGCAGGGGTTATCGCTTCACAATGACGCGTAAATAACTTTGGGCAACAAGGATGAGGCTATTCTGGGATATGACTAGACTCCGTATTTCGTCTTTATGTCCCTTGAGAATGAATCGTAGTCTTCATAGAGCCCCTCTCTGCTTTCATCCTCGGCGTGGTTTACACGTTCAAGGAGCTTATCCTTTGGAGCCTCTTTTGTTATTGCGGCCTCGCTATCGGGTATTGTGGATTGCAAGAATAGTTCTAGAGCATGGACGTCTTTGAGTATGTAGCCCGTCGAACGACCCGCTCCTGTTTTTTCGATTGCGCTGCAACTAACAAGCTGACCGAGGGTTCGTTTAACGGTAACCTCGCTGATATCGGGGCAGTTGGATCGGATGTCGGATTTCTTAATGACGCCGGGTCTCTGTTGAAATAGAACAGCGATGCGCGCTTGCTTCGACATGGGACGAGTGCTTGATTCAATTAAGGTACGCTGCTCGAGCTGTCGGTAGGCGGCCAGGGTTGTTCCGAGCATGAAACGGATAAAGGGTACTTCGGTGTTTTGATTTTCATTCCATCCAGTGGAGCTTGCAGCGAGGGCGTTGTAGTAGAGCGCCTTGTTGTCTTCAATAAGTCGTTCGATGCTGATGTAACGCGCAACGTCGTATCCAGTCTTTTCGAGTAGCAGCGTTGTAAGGAGCCGGCTCATCCTGCCATTGCCATCGTTGAAGGGATGAATGCTGACAAAATCGAAGATGAAGCGGAATGATATAAGGAGGGGGTCGCAAACTTGACGAGATAAGGCGTCGTTGAGGGACCGACAGGCTTCTTCGATAAGTCCGGGGGTTGCTAGGGCCGAAGGCGGCCTAAAGCGCACAAATCGATTGCCTTGATTGTCGATGGAGATGATTTCGTTATCGCTATCTTTCCAATGGCCCCCATACGAGATTGCCGTGTGCGCCATGAGGTCACGATGCAACTGCAAAATGACCGATGGCGTTACGGGAATGGAATCGTGTTGCTCGTGAATAAGCGACAGCACATCTCGGTATCCAGCGATTTCTTCCTCTGCGCGGGAGCTTGGCTTGGCGGAATACGCCATGATTGCTTTGAGTCTTTTTTGGGTGGTAACAATTCCTTCAAGTCCGTTGGAGGATTGGGTGCTTTGGATCTTAGCTTCCTCCATAAGGGACGATAGAAGTTCGGGTTTGACTTGACTCAGAGCAAGCTGTCGGCCTTTATGCTCGCGTATCGAGAGGAGGAGGTTGGTGATTGGAGTTGCTTCGAGTTCCGCTGGGACTGTGGTGTAATCGAACTGGCGCATGCGGCTCCTTTCGGTATCACGAACACACTTTCGATATCATAATACCATTAAATGATACCGAAAGTATGTTCGTGATACCGAAAACTAGAAACCATGCTTCATAACTGCTTGGAAAGTTTGGATTTGACTATCTTATTGTCTTGATCTGTAACATCTAGACGGTCAAAAGTGGTCTACATGTTACAGATCGAGATTGTTCGGCCCGGGCCACCCGTTCGTCTAAATCTGTAACAGCTAGGGCCGAAATACTCGACTAGATGTTACAGATCGAGACGAATGATCCGCTCGGGCCGAGCCAAAACAAAAAGGCCGCATACGAACCCGTGGAGGGATTCGTATGCGGCCGACAGGGGGTATGCGGCAAAAGTTAGGCCATGAGCAGGCCGGTCTCCGCGACGTTCTTGTACCAGTACGCGCTCGCCTTGGGATAGCGCTTCTGGGTCTCAAAGTCGATGTAGAACAGGCCGTAGCGCTTGTTGTAGCCGTTGGTCCAGGAGAACTGATCCTGCAGCGACCACACAAAGTAGCCGTCGACGTTTACGCCGCCGTCAATCGCCTTGAGGATCCATGCGAGATGCTGACGCATATAGTCGATGCGAGGGGCGTCATCGATAAAGCCGTCCTCGAAGTCGTCCTTATAGCCCATGCCGTTCTCGGTGATGTAGATCTTCTTGTAGTTGGGGTAATCGTTCTTAATGCGGAGCAACAGGTCGTACAGGCCCTCGGGATAGATGATCCAGTCCCAATCGGTGGTGGGTACGCCTTCGCGCACGCATGACTCGCCCACGCCCTTGAGGAACCAGCGAGAGGAGCCCTTGTCGCCGGTACCATTGTGGTTGATGTCGTTTTCGCCCTCGGCAGCACGCAGGAACTGGCACTTGTAGGTGTTGACGCCCAGGCAATCGTTGTAGGGGAGCGCGGCGGTCAACACGGCGATATCCTCGTCGCGGACGTCGAGCTCGCCGCCGGCGATATGGGCCAGCTTGGTCGCGGCTTCCATGGTGTCGGCTGCATAGTGGCCGCGGAAAGTGGCGTCGAGTACCCAGCGGTTGTTGATGACATCGGCCATGCGAGCTGCCTCGCAGTCGGCGGCGTTGTTGGGGTCGAGGGGATACTTGGGCTCCAGGTTCTGGACAATGCCGATCTCGCCCTCAAAGCCGCCCTCATGGAAGGCGACGACAGCCTTGGCGTGGGCTACCATCATGTTGTGTATGAGCTGGAAGGCCTTGTCCAGGCGGTACTTCTCGCCGTGCGGCCAGTTGCCGACGATAAAGCTGCCCTCGGCGGTTGCGGGAATCTCGTTAAACGTGAACCAGTGCTTGACCTCGGTGAACTCGGCAAAGCAGAACTTGGCGTACTCGACAAAGGCGTCGATCGTCGTGCGCGTCAGGAAGCCCTCGCCGCCGTTCTGGTAAAAGGCCTCGGGCGTATCGAAGTGATCGAGCGTGACATAGGGGATAACGCCAGCTTTGTTGCAGGTGGCGAAAAGCTCGTGATAGAAGGCAACGCCCTCGGGGTTAATCTCGCCAGTGCCGTTGGGGAAGATGCGGCTCCAAGCGATGGAGACGCGGATACCGTTGATGCCGAAGCGCTGGCACAGGTCGATATCGACCGGATATTTGTTGTAGAAGTCGCTTGCGGGATCGGGGGAGAAGCGACCCTGGGCTGCCAGGAAATCGTCCCAGGGCACTTTGCCCTTGCCGTGCGTACGGGTCTCGCCCTCAACCTGGTAAGCAGCGGTGGCGCCGCCAAACACGAAGCCGTCGGGGAACTGCATGGGGTTGGTCATGAGTCATCCTTTCTGTGGGATACGAATAGGGAGAGGTGCCCGAACTGGGGATCCGGGCACCAACAGAGGGAGGAACTAGTCGAGGTTCTCGCGGAGCCACTTGATGGCGCCTGCGGGGTCGCGAGTAAGGTCGATATATTCCTTACCGCGCGGGGCGAGCAGCTTAATGCCCAGGCGATCGGTGTCGGCCTTCATGTCGTTGTAGTAGCTACGGACCTGCGGGGCAAGCACGATAACGTCGTACTGATCCATGATGGCAGTGTGCTGGCCATAGGCGCCTGCGGAGGAAGCGATGTTCTCTCCGGTCTGCGCGGCACCTTCCTTGATGGCGTTGGCAAGCATGGCAGAGGTGCCGGCGCCGGCGCACAGGACGAGGACCTTCAGACCGTCGACATCCTTCTTAGCGGATGCATCGGCAGCGGGCTCGGGCTGATCGGCGACAGGCTTGCTGTCAGCGGCAGCGGCGGTCGGCTCGACGGCAGCGGTGGCCTGCTCGACAGCGGGCGCAGAGGTGCTGGCGGCGATGGTGGCAGCACCATCGGACTCGAGACCCAGCTCGGCGGCGCGCTCGGCTTCCTGGTCGCAGAGCAGCTTATCGTATGCCTTCAAGAACGGCAGGTAGATGATGGCGTCCAGCAAGATGATGATCGCGACAAATACCAGGGCGATAAGCTGGAAGTTCGTGGTGATGAAGATGCCGATGGGGGCAGGGGTAGCCCAAGGCACCACGAAGGAGAAGCCGTTCATGCCCACGTTGTCGATAAAGAACTTGGCAACACTTACGTTGACGCAGCCGGCGGCAACAAAGGGGATGAGCATGTAGGGGTTGAGGATCATGGGCGCGCCAAAGAGCAGCGGTTCGTTGACGGCGAAGGCAACAGGAACAATCGAGGCCTTACCGACGGCTTTGAGCTGCTTGGACTTCATAAAGAGAATCAGCAGAAGCGGAACGATGAACGTGGCGCCGGTGCCGCCGAACTCACCCACGAGCGACATGTTAAAGGTGAGGGAGTGGGCGGGGTGGCCACCGGCCAGCAGAACCTGCAGGTTCTCGGCCTGGTTGGCAAGACGGATGGGGTCGATGCCCGGCTGGACAATCGAAGGGCCGTGGACACCGATGAACCAGAAGAACGCGGTGGCTGCCTGAATAAGGATGAGTCCGGGGTAGGTCTCTGCCGCAGTGAAGAGCGGGGAGAGCAGTTTGATAAGCAGCTCGGAGAACGGAACGCCCATGAGGTTACGCACAACCACATCGATGATGCCGCAAATGATGACAGCGCCACCGAAGGGGATGATGTCGCGGAAGTTCTGTGCGATGGCGCCCGGAACCTCCTTGGGCAGCTTAATGGTCAGATCGCGCGAGACGCAGAACTTATAGACCCACACGGTAATGAACGCGGCGATATAGGCCGAGAACAGACCGCGCGTACCCATGCTGGTGCAATCGAAGACAGAAAGCTCGGAGCCGTTGAACTTGGTGGTGAACTGCGTAACAGCGAGCAGCAGCATGCTGCACTGGGCGGCAACCATGGTGGAGCCGTCGTTGAGCACCTTGCCGGCGGGCATGCGACGGTTCATGGAAGCCGTAAAGTTCTTGGCGGTGGTGCCGGCAACCATGATGCCCATGACGCCCATGGTGAAGTTGTACAGCTTGTTGCACCAGTCGATGAGCGGCTGGGGCAACGTGATTCCAACTACGCCGGGAAGGGTGGCGATCAGCAGAAAGATCGAAGAGGTAAGGACGATGGGCATGCACCCAAGGAATCCGTCTTTGATGGCCTGGAGGTAGATGTTTCTCGAGATCTTCTCGAAGAACGGTTGATGCTTTTCGAGCATCTTTACGATGGCGTCCATAGAGCTCCTTTGCTACTTGATGCGCGATGCATGTGGATGGAACTGGTCGTCGATGGATGGTCAGGACTGCCCGGAAACCTTCCTGCTTAAGGAAGGCATTGCGAAATGACAACGTTGTCATTTCGTTAATGACAACGTAAGACATTTTTGGAAGAGCAACAAGGATATACGGGTGAGCGGTCGATATTGTCCGGTAAACGGTTGATTTGTCAGTCGGGCAGGTAGTGTATGCTAGAACGCAAAAAGCAAGCGATGCAAAACCGACTGGAGAAGTAGTGGCAACGATGGACAAGAAAAATGTCTCAATGAACGATGTGGCGATTGCTGCGGGTGTTTCTCTCAAGACGGTTTCGCGTGTGATCAACGAGCCCGATAGCGTGCGAGAGTCGACACGCGATAAGGTTCATTCCGCAATGGAGGCGCTCGGGTTTCGAACCAACTTTGCCGCGCGTTCGCTCAAGTTGGGCCGTTACGGGTGCATTGGCGTGGTGCTGTTCCACTTGTCGGGCGGTGCCGTGGACATGATTGACGGTATCGCAGATGCCGCCGAAGAACGCGGCTTTGCGCTCACGATGATCAAAAAGCGGGCGGGGGAGAAGATGGCCCTTGCCGAAGCGGCGCGTAGGATGTCGCAGCTGCCTGTTGATGGCATGATCTTCAACCTGCGCCAGATGGTCGATGACTTTGATACTTTTGAGGCACCGAAAGACCTCAAGACGGTGATTATCACACCGATGGAACATCCTACCTGCTCCACCGTCAGTGACGACCAAGAGGGCGGCGCGCGCATGGCGTGCGAGTACTTCTTGAACCACGGGCATAAAAACGTGTACTTCGTCTCTGGTAAGAAAGAGTCGTTGTCGAGCCAGTGCCGTATGAAAGGTTGGCGTGCGGCACTCGAGGCGCGTGGCATTGAGCCGCCCGAGCCTCTGCAAGGCGATTGGAATGCGGATAGTGGCTATGCCGCGGGCCTTGTGCTTGCCGATAAGCCCGATTGCACGGCGGTCCTCGCTGCTAACGACTGCATGGCAAACGGCGTGATGATGGCTCTACGTGACAAAGGGCTCAGTGTGCCCAATGATGTGTCCGTGATCGGCTTCGACGATGAGCTCTATAAGACGATTCCCAAC
The DNA here is from genome assembly GCA_048205395.1 of Collinsella sp. GTDB lineage: Bacteria > Actinomycetota > Coriobacteriia > Coriobacteriales > Coriobacteriaceae > Collinsella. The sequence continues at coordinate 15,694 of DBEWUK010000029.1, read as the reverse complement.
TCGATTCTGACGTCGGTGAAGTTTCGCCACCGCGAGCTGGGCGTCCGTGCGCTCAACGAGGTCGTCGCGGGTCTGGAAGCTCCGAGCTCCAGAAGCCGTACGCTCGTCTCGGGCGTGTTGGTCGAGCGTTCCAGCGTAAAGGACTTGCGGGCGTAGACGTGCTCGGCCTATTCCGTTTGTCTCGATCTGTAACAACTAGACGGTCAAAAGTGGTCTACATGTTACAGATTGAGATTTTCGGCTTGGCCTGTGCGTTCATCTCGATCTGTAACAGCTAGGACCGAAAAACTCGGCTAGATGTTACAGATTGAGATGAACAGGAGGACGGGTGCGGTCTAAACAAAATGGCCCGCGCATCACACATCGATGCACGGGCCATTTATTGTCTGCAAGCGGCAGGTGGTGTCAGCGTCTTATGCCTCGAGGTTTTCCTCGATCCAGGCGACGGCACCCTTGGGATCCTTAGTGAGGTCGATGTACTGTTTGCCCTTGGGCGACAGCAGCGTGATGCCCAGGCGGTCGGTGTCGGCCTTCATCTCGTTGTAATAGGTGCGAACCTGCGGAGCCAGGACGATGACGTTGTACTGGTCCATGATGGCGTAGTGGCTGCCGTAGGCACCGGCGTTGGCGGTAATGTCGATGCCCAGCTCGTCGGCGCCTTCCTTAAGCGCGTTGGCGAGCAGTGCAGAGGTGCCGGCGCCAGCGCACAGAACCAGAACCCTCAGATCCTTGCCCTTAAGGGCGGACGGAGCTGCGGAGGCCTCAGTGGCAGAAGCGGTCTCGACAACAGGAGCCTCAACGGCGGGGGCGGCAGCGGTCTTGACGGCCTTGGTCTCCTCGGCCTCTTCTTCGGCCAGGGTCTCGGCCTCCTGCTTGCACAGGACGTTGTCGTAGGCCTTGCAGAACGGGTAGTAGATCAAGAAGTCAACGACCAGCAGGACGACAACCAGGACCAGAGAGATCGGCTGGAAGTTGGTGTCGATGAAGGTGCCGATCGGTCCGGGGAGTGCCCACGGCATGGCATAGATAAAGCCGTTCATGCCCAAAAAGTCGATGAAGAACTTACCAATGAGGACGTTGGCCACGGGGGCAAACAGGAACGGGATCAGGAAGTACGGGTTGAGGATGATGGGCGCGGCGAACAGCAGCGGCTCGTTGACGGCGAACATCACGGGCACGACAGAGGCTTTGCCGACGGCCTTGAGCTGCTTGGAGCGCATAAAGAGCAGGAAGATGATCGGGACAATGAACGTGGCGCCGGTGCCGCCGAGTTCGCCGATGTAGTTACCGAAGTTTTCGGTCAGGGCGAGGGCGGGGTGACCGCCGGCCTGCAGCGTGGCGAGGTTGGTGGTGATGTTGCCAAACAGCGCGGCGTTGAGGGCAGGCTTAACGACCGAGGGGCCGTGGATGCCCATGAACCAGAACAGCGGGATCATGAACCAGATGAGGGCGAGGCCGGCGTAGGAATCGGCAGCGGCGAACAGCGGGCTCACCAGCGTGGAGATGACGTTGGCAAACGGGACGGCCAAGCAGGTGCGGCAGATAACGTCGATGACGGCGACAAACAGGATGGAGAAGCTGAAGGCGAAGATGTCGCGGAAGTTCTGGGCGATGGCGCCGGGGACTTCTTTGGGCAGCTTGATGGTGATGTCTCGCTTAATGCAGAAGGCATAGATGTTGACCGTGGCAAATGCGGCGACAAAGGAGCTCAGCAGGCCCTTGGTGCCCATGTTGTCGGTAAAGAACACCGAGACATCGGCGCCGTCGATCTTGGCACTCGTCTGGGTAACGGCCAAGATGAGCATAGCGCACATGGCGGCGACCATGGTGCTCGTGGCGTTGATGGCCTTGCCGGCAGGCATGCGGCGGTTCTTGGAGCCGGTCAGCGCGCTTGCGGTGGTGCCGGCGACCATGATGCCCACGACGCCCATCGTGAAGTTGTAAACCTTGTTGCAGAAGTTCACGACGTCGACGTTCCACCAGTCGGGCAGCGTAAAGCCGCCGACCGTGGCGACAACGCCCGGCAGGGTCGAAATAAGCAGGAAGACAGAAGAAGACAGGATAATGGGCATTGCTGCCAAAAAGCCGTCTTTAATGGCCTGAAGGTAGATGTTCTTAGAGACCTTGTCGAAGTACGGCTGACCTTTCTCCAAGAACTTAACGATCGATTCCATAGTTCACGCTCCTCTTTGCATGAAATCTTAATGGCATGGACGTTGAAAACCTATATGGTCTCCCGCTTGCTAAAAGCCCGGGTGCAGGCGGGGCCGGTCCCAGGGGGAGAGAGGGGAGCGGCTGGGTTTGTATCGCATAGGGCCGCTCCCTTCTCGGGGGAAAGCGAGGCGATGCGCTACTGCGCGTCCGCCATAGTGTCGGCGAGCTCCTTGTACCAGAGTGCCGACTGCTTGATGTAGCGTTTTTGCGTGTCGAAGTCGATGTAGAACAGGCCGTAGCGCTTGTTATAGCCATTGGCCCACGAGAACTGGTCCTGCAGGCTCCAGATAAAGTAGCCCTGGACGTCGACGCCCTCGGCGCGCGCCTGGAGCACCTTCTCCATGTGCTGGTCGACAAAGTCGATGCGCTCGGGATCGGCGACGATGCCGTTTGCGTCGGGCTCGGGGTCCTTGTGGCCCAGGCCGTTTTCGGTGATATAGATGACGGGGAGGTTGGGATAGGTGGCGCTGATGTGCTTGAGCGTGTCGTAGAGGCCTTGCGGGTAGATGAGCCAATCCCAGTCGGTGGTGGGGATACCCGGCATATCGACCTGCTGCCCGACGCCCTTAAACTTAAAGCACGAGGTGCCCTTGTCTCCGGTGCCGTTAAAGCTGTTGGTTGACTCGCCATCGTAGGCGGCGATAAACGCCGACTGATAGTAGTTGAGGCCGAACATATCGTTGCGGGGCGCCGCCTTGGCGAGCTCCTCCATGTCGCTGTCCTCAACCGTAAGTGTGGCGTTGTTGGCACGCAGAATCTCGTTGATGAGTGAGAGGGTGCGCGCGGAGTAGTGACCCAGGAAGGCGCCGTCCATGATGAAGTCGGTGTAGAAGGCGTTGTACAGGTCGGCGGCGTGCTGGTCGGCGGGCGAGTCGGTGGCAGGATATGCCGGCGTCAGGACGTTGACCATGCCAATGCGTCCGCCCAGGTGCTCGGTCTCGTCAAGATCCTTATACAGGTTGACGGCGCGGGCGTGGGCAACGAGCTCGTTGTGCTGGCTCTGGATGCCGCTCGTCACATCAAAGTGATGGTTGGGCGGGAAGTTGCCTTGGATGTATTGGGAGTGCGAGAGGCTGATGAGCTCGTTGATGGTGAACCAATTCTTGACCTCGCGGAACTCGCGGAAGCAGAACTCGGCATAGCGCACATAGGCGTCGACGGTCTTGCGGTTGAGCCAGTCGCCCTGGTTGAACAGGGCGGCGGGGGAGTCAAAGTGATGCAGGGACACATAGGGCTCGACGCCATACTTTTTGCAGCAGGCGAACAGCTCGTGGTAGTGCTTAACGCCCTCGGCGAGGGGTTCGGCATCGTCGCCGTTGGGGAAGATGCGGGTCCAGGCGATGGACACACGAATGGCGTTGAGTCCATGCTCGGCAGAAAGGCGGATATCCTCCTCGTAGCGGTTGTAGAAATCACTGGCCGGGTCGGGCAAAAAGCGACCCTGGGCGACAAGGTAATCGTCCCACATGGTCTTACCCTTGCCTGCCACCTTCGTGGAACCTTCCGTTTGGTACGCGGCGGTTGCGGCGCCCCAAACAAAGCCCTTCGGCAGCTGCTGTACGCGGTTTAGCAAAGACATATGCATACACCCTCTCGTCTCGCTGTTCGATATTGTGCGTTTGCGCTCAGGAGGCTCCCTGGTTAGCGTTCAGCGGTGAAAAAGCCCGATAAACACTATCTTAAAATGATTAGAACCAAAATGAGCACGTGAACATTTGACAATGAGCACGTTAACATCCGGCTGGGATGTATAGAAACAAAACAACTTCAAACAGCCGCGAACGGTTGTATTTGTTCGGTAAGCGGTTTTGATTGACAGAAGTTTTCATGTTGTGGTATATGGCTCGGGTATCATGAGCACGTTATCAATGTATGTACGATGCGCCATGGGCGCGGGGAATAGTTGGGAAGCAGGTTAGCGTGGAAGGCATGGATCAGCAGACAAGGAATGGTCGTTCGGCGAGCGCGGCAGAGGTTGCGGCGCTCGCTGGCGTGAGCCGCCAGACTGTGTCTCGCGTGGTCAACGGTATGCCCAACGTGACGGAAAAGACGCGCAAGCGTGTGCTGGCCGCCATGGAAGAGCTGGGCTTTCGTCCCAATTTTGCTGGAGCGGCGTTGCGCGGCGGGTCGTATCGTTCTATTGGCCTGTGCATGTACAACATCACACGTGTCGGTAACCTGGCGACGCTCGAGGGTATCATGCAAGCGGCGCGCGAGCACGATTTTGCCGTCACTATGATCGAGATGGGCGGCGACAAGCCCTATGCACTTGCCGATGCCTCGCGCCGCATGGTCGAGCGACCCGTCGACGGCATGATTCTCAACATGAACCGCATGGCTCCCGATTTTGAGGAGTTTGTTCCCCAGCCGGGAGTGCGAACGGTCATCCTGTCCATGTATGCGCATCCGCGCTGCACGACGATCGACTCCGACCAGTATGGTTCGTGCGAGCTGTTGACCAATTATCTGCTGGAACATGGTCACTCGAATATGCGGTTTGTGGCGGGTCCGGAAAACTCGATTTCCTCGCGTTTTCGTGAGGCCGGTTGGCGCGATACGCTGGGTCGTGCTCATGTCGATGCCGCTCCGATGCTGCGTGGCGATTGGAGTGCGGACAGTGGGTACGCCATGGGCGAGCGGATTGCGGCCGAGGTGCTTGCCGGCGGGTCGCAGGCGCCGACTGCCGTGCTTGCGGCAAATGACCAGATGGCGCTGGGCGTTATCGCCGCGCTCGAGAACGCGGGCCTGTCCGTGCCCGACGACGTGAGCGTGGTTGGTATCGACGACGCACTCGAGGGACTTGTTCCTCACAATCGACTGACGACGCTGCGATTTGATTTGCGCGGTGTCGGTAAGCTTGCGTTTGAGGCGGCGATTGGAGAGAGCTCGTCTATCGAGGCGATTCATGTGCCGAGTACGCTGGTCGAACGCTCGACTGTTAGGGACATACGGGGTTAGGTCCTACTCCGTTTGTCTCGATTTGTAACAGGTAGACGGTCAAAAGCGGGCTACATGTTACAGATTTAGATTCTTCGGAAAGAGCAATCCTGTTCGTCTCAATCTGTAACAGCTAGGACCAAAAAACTCGGCTAGATGTTACAGATCGAGACAAACGGCTCCCGACCAGCCCAAAAACAAAAAGACCGGGGGCGGCGCGCCGTGTGACGTGCCGCCCCCGGCTGAGAAATGGGGACAGGTTGTGTGAGCGGGCAACCCCGCCAGCCACTAGTCCAGACGACGGGTCTGCGCCACGTGCTTGTACCAGTAGGCGCTTGCCTTGGGCGTGCGCTTCTGGGTTTCAAAGTCAACGTAAAAGAAGCCGTAACGCTTGTTGTAGCCATTGGTCCAGGAGAACTGATCCTGCAGGCTCCACAGGAAGTAGCCGCCCACGTTGACGCCCACCTCCATGGCCTTGAGCAGCCAACGCAGGTGCTGCTCGATGTAGTCGATGCGCGGCTGGTCGTCCACAAAACCGTCCTTGTAGGGGTCCTTGTAGCCCATGCCGTTCTCGGTGATGAAAATCTGCTTGTAGTTGGGGTAGCGCTGCTTAATGTAGACGAGCAGATCGAACAGGCCCTCGGGATAGATGATCCAGTCCCAGTCGGTGGTGGGGATGCCAGGCTTGTTCACATGCTCGCCAATACCCTTAACGCGCCAGCGGCCAGTGCCCTTCTCGCCCGTACCGTTGTGGTGCAGGTCGTTCTCGCCGTCGTAAGCCTTCAAGAAGCGGCACTGGTAGTTGTTAACGCCCAGGTAGTCGTTGTAGAGCGCGGCCTCGCGCATGATTTCCAGATCCTCGTCTAGGATCTCGATGGTGCCGCCCGAGACGGCAGCCAGGCGGTTGGCGCACTCGAGGGTGTCGGGCGCATAGTCGCCGCGGAAGGTGGCGTCGAGCAAGAACTGGTTTTGCAGCACGTGCTCGTTGTTGGCGGCTTTGATGTCGGCGGGGTCGTTCTCGTTGAGCGGGTACTTAAACTCCAGCGACTGGATGACGCCGATTTTGCCCTTAAAGCCGCCGTTGTGGAAGGCCAGCACGGCCTTGGCGTGGGCGAGCATCATGTTGTGCTCGCACTGGAAGGCCTCGGCCAGATGCGCCTTGACGCCACCGGGGAAGGTGCCCTCGATGTAGGTGTTGGAGGCGTCGGCCCAGATCTCGTTAAAGGTGAACCAGTAGGTCACCTGGTCGGCGTACTCCTTAAAGCAGAAGGTGGCAAAGTCCACAAAGGCGTCGATGGTCTCGCGGTTGAGGAAGTCGCCCTTCTCAAAGAGGGGAAGCGGCGTGTCAAAGTGATGCAGCGTGACGAACGGCTCAACGTGGTGCTTGTGGCACTCGGCGAAGAGATCGTGGTAGAACTGGACGCCCTCGGGGTTGATTTCGCCGGTGCCGTTGGGGAAGATGCGGCTCCAGGCGATGGAGAGGCGAATGCCGTTGATGCCGAACTCCTCGCACAGCTCCAGGTCGACGGGGTACTGGTTGTAGAAGTCCGAAGCGGGATCGGGGGAGAAGCGCCCCTGGGCCTCCAGAAAGTCGTCCCAGGCAACCTTGCCCTTACCGTGAGTGCGGGTCTCGCCCTCTACCTGGTAGGCAGCGGTGGCGCCGCCAAAGACAAAGTCCTCGGGAAACTGCGCGGGCGGGTTGGTGACGCTAGCAGGATTAACGGACATGATGATCCAATCGTCTAAATCGAAGGGCCAGCCGGTCTTGGATGGTCGGCTGGCCCTGGGCGTTACTTACTTCGAAAGTTGCTCACTCACGAAGGCGAGAGACTTGTCGCCGTTCTGGGAGAGCTCGATGTACTGCTTGCCACGGCAGGCGACGCACTTGTTGCCCACGCGCTCACAGTCCTTCTGCAGGTCGGCCAGGTAGCTTGCGGCCTGCGGGGCCAGGACGACCAGGTCAAAGTCGGGGAGCATGTCCACGTGGTTGCCATAGGCCTCGGCAGCGGTCTCGAGGTTAATGCCGCGCTCCTTGGCGGCCTTGGCCAGCGCGTTGGCGAGCAGGCCCGAGGTTCCGCCGCCCTGGCAGAGCACGAGCACGCGCTTGCCGTTGAGGTCGCTGGCGGTCGTTGTCTCGGCAGCGGGTGCTGCGGAAGCGGCGGGGGAGTCGGCCTTCACGGCCTCGGCAGCAGCGCCGGCGGCAACGCTCTTGGCGTCAGCCTTGCCCTGGAAGGCATCGTTGAGCTTGGCGGCTTTCTCGGCGTTCTTGGCGGCGAGCTCCTCCTGGGAGATCTCGGCCTCCTCGGCGCACTTCTGGGCGTCATAGGCACGGAAGAACGGATAGTACAGGGCAAAGTCGACGACCAGGATGATGGCGAGCATCACAAAGGCGAGCGGCTGGAAGCCCAGGCCCATGATGGTGCCGATGGGGCCGGGGACGGTCCAAGGCAGGGTGTACATAAAGCCGTTCATGCCCAAGAAGTCGATAAAGATCTTGAGGATCCAGATGTTGGCGATCGGGGCAAAGACAAACGGGACAAAGAAGACGGGGTTGAGCACGATGGGTGCGGCGAACAGCAGCGGCTCGTTGACGGCAAAGCAGACGGGGACGATGGCGGCCTTACCGACGGCGCGCATCTCCTGAGACTTGGCCAGGAAGCAGAACATAAAGACCAGGACGAGCGTGGCGCCGGTGCCGCCCATGCAGACGACGAAGTACTGGGCACCCTGGGTCAGGACAGCGGAAGCGTGCTGGCCGGCCTGGAACGCAGCCAGGTTGTCGGTCATGTTGGCAACGAGAGCGGCGGCGATGGCGGGCTCGACGATCGAGGGGCCGTGGACGCCCACGAACCAGAAGAGGCTCATGGCGCCGTAGATCACAGCGAGGCCGATGTAGCCATCGGCAGCGGTGAACAGGGGCTGGAACACCTGGATGACACCCTGGGCAAAGCAGAAGCCAAAAGCAGCGCGGAAGACGATGTCAAAAACCCAAAAGACGGTGATGCAGACGGAGAAGGGGATGATGTCCTTAAAGGTCTGCGAGATGTTGGGCGGAACCTGCTCGGGCATCTTGACGGTGATGTTGCGCTTAATGAAGAACTTGTAGATGATGCCGGTCACAAACGCAGCGATGAAAGCGGTCAGCAGGCCCTTGGAACCAAGGTAGGTGGTGTTGAAACCGCTGGCAGCGTCCGTGGCGATGGTGTCGCTCGAAAGGAGCAAGAAGCCGATGATGGCCGCGCACATGCACGAGATGAAGTTGATCTGGTTGTTCTTGGGCAGATCGCGGTTCTGAGCGTCGGCGAAGTGCTTGGCCGTGGTGGCGGCGCAGGCGATGGCCAGGATGCCCATGGAGTAGTTGTAGCACTTCCACAGGGCGTTGTTGATGTCATCGGGCCAGTAGAAACCCCAGATGTTGGGGACCGAGGCTACCAGGCAGAAGATGGACGAGAAGATGATGATGGGGATGACGGAGATAAAGCCGTCGCGGATCGCCTTGAGGTACTTGTTGCGGGCGATCGCGTTGAAAAAGGGCTGGCCCTTTTCGATGATGGCGATGAGTTGCTCCATGCAATGCTCCTAAGAGTCGGTGGGTTAGCAACGATGGTAGCTTTTGGCGTCCGGTTGCCAAAATGTTGACGTTGCCATTTTGCGACACAAAAAAAGACGCGAACCGGTGGTTCCTGTGCCTGCGAACCGTCGATTCCTTACGCGTAAACGTTTGAGCCGCCCGGTGGCTCTGTGTTTGCACAATGGCAACGTTAACATTTGGTAGACAAAAGCCGTTCGGGGAAGCAAAAATGTCGGTGAACGGTAGGTTTTGGGTGGTGAGCGTATGGTGGGGGAGGCGTTGGATATACTTGAAGACGTTTCATTTGACTGCGCAAGGTGCCACCAATGGCATCGTTGACATAGAAAGATCGACCTATGGCCGCTGTTAAAAAATCGGTATCCGTCAAAGACGTAGCGCGCCTCGCGGGCGTCTCGGAGCAGACAGTCTCGCGTACGGTGCACGATTCGCCCAGCGTGCGCCCCGAGACCAAGGAACGCGTGCGTGCCGCCATGCGCGAGCTGGGGTATCGCCCCAATTTTGCCGGTCGATCGTTGCGCCGTGGCAAGTTTAAGACCGTCGGCGTCGCCATGTTCAACATTACCGGCACCGGCAATCTCGACCGTATGGAGGGCTTTGCCGCAGCGGCCGACAAACATGGCTATGCCATCACCCTCACTAAAGTAGACGGGCATCCGTATACCCTCGAGAGCGCATCGTCGCGCATGAGCGCACTGCCGGTGGATGGCATGGTTGTGATTATGAACCGCATGCCGGCGGACTTTGGAACCTTCGAGCCGCTGCCCGGCATGCAGACGGTGCTCGTTACGATGTTGGAGCACCCGCTCTGTTCAACGGTCGATAACGACCAGTTCGATTGTTCGCGCCAGGTGGTCGAGTATTTGCTGGGGCGGGGACACAAGACTGTGCACTTTATCTCGTGTCCCGAGCGCTCGCTTTCGGGCATGCGGCGCGAGGAAGGCTGGCGTGAGACATTGCGTGCGCATGGCATTGAGCCCCCGCAGCTCGTGCGTGGCGACTGGACGGCGCAGAGTGGATATGCTGCCGGCCAGGCGCTTGCGGATGATCCGACCTGCACGGCCATTTATGCCTCCAACGATGCCATGGCATATGGCTGCATCCGTGGGCTCGAGTCGCGCGGGAAGTGCGTGCCCCAGGACGTGAGCGTGGTGGGTGTTGATGACAGCCTGGGCGATATCGTGCCCGATTGTCGCTTGACCACGGTGCGCTTTGACAACAAGCGCGTCGGCATGTGGGCGGTTGACAAGATTGCCGGCGCCGAGGGCGTTGAACCCGGTGTGGAGCACATGCTGTTTCCGGGCGTGCTCGTCGAGGGCGATACGGTGCGCGATGTACGCTAGGGCGCGGGTCTGTTTGGGTTTCCGCTAATTGTGTTCGATATTGTTTAAATTGGTTTAAAAACCGTTCACGGTCGAAAAGTGACCGTTCATAGCTCGAAATTACGTTTTGCGCTGTTCTTTTTTGTTTGAATGTTATTGTTTCTGTCATACACAACGCAGCGCGTATGCCCGGACGCGATGCTCTCCATTGGTTCATATGTGAAAGGAACGCAACATGGCAACCAAAGAAGAAATCTCGATGGTTGGATTCGAGATCGTCGCATACGCAGGTGACGCCCAGACCGATCTGCTTGCAGCGCTCGATGCTGCTCGCGAGGGTGACTTTGAGAAGGCCGAGCAGCTGCACAAGGATGCCAGCGATGCGCTCATCGGTGCCCACGACACGCAGACCAAGCTGCTTTCGCAGGAGGCCGGCGGTGGCGAGATGGAGATGACCTTCATCATGGCTCACGCTCAGGACACTCTCATGACCACTATGATCCTGGAGAAGCAGGCCCGCTTTACCATCGATGCCTACAAGCGCATTGCCGAGCTCGAGGCCAAGCTCGCCTAACGAGCCCTCACAACCAAGTCCCCTTCCAAAAGCTCTGCCGCTACCCGCGGCAGGGCTTTTTCTGTCCTCCTCCAAGTTGCGGTGAAATATAGTCATTGGGGACGTTCTTAAACGACTAGTCATTGGGGACAGTCTTGGTGCGCTCCGTTCGTCCTCCCGTTCGATTTTTGCTCGGTGGGTATACTTCCTTTCGCATTAAACGCCGGACTGAGGAGGTATCCAAATGCCGGATAATGGGTCAATACAAAAAAGAGGCGCGCACGAGATGGCTCATGGGCGTCCTGTCCAGATAACCGAGCACACGACGGTAACCGAGCTGCAGCCCAGTCTGTCCGATGTCGTGTGCGCAAACAAAAAGCTGCAGATTGGCTTTATCGTTGCGCTCGTGGTGCTGGCGCTGCTGTCGGGCTTTGTGGCTCGTCCGCATTTCGCCGATACCAAAACTTGGGACTCCACCATCGAGGTCATCGATCAAAAGAAAGGAAACGTACTGGCGCTCACGACCTCGTGCGTGGCGCTGTCTGCGGGCATTACCGCGCTGCCGGGTGATACGGGAACGCCGGTTGCCGAGCAGCTCGCGCAGCTTTCAGGCAACCTTGGTATCGTGCTTGCCGTGCTATACCTAGAGAAATATTTGCTCACGATTTTGTGGTCGGTTGGCCTGGGCATCTTAATCCCGTTTGCGTTGGCGCTCTTTGCGGTGTCGCTCGGCATTCACGGGCGCTGGAGCACGAGCGCTGTCCTGCGCCGTGTGGCGACGCGCGTGCTGGTGGTTGCCGTGATCGGCATGGCGCTCGTGCCCGCGAGCGTATGGGTGTCGCAGAAGGTCGATGAAACGTATCGCGTAAGTATTGAGCAAGCTGAGCAAAAGGCGAGCGATGCCGCAAAGACGGCTGATGCCACGGACAAGTCAGCCGAGACCAGCTCAAAATCGAACAAGAAAAAATCCGAGGCCAAGGAGTCCAAAAACGTGCTCGAGCAGTTGACTGACGGGGCCTCGAGCCTTGTTACGTCGGTGACCAGCGGTGCCAAGCAGATGACCGATGAGATCGTGCATCAGGTGACCGATCTGATCGAAGGCGTCATCGTGATGATCGTGACCTCGTGTGTGATTCCTCTACTGGTGCTCGTGGCGTTCCTATGGCTAGGACACGTGCTGCTGGGGATCGATATCTCCGGTCCCGCGAACTATCTGACGGGTCGTTTCTTGAGCGCTCCGTCCAGACATGCCAAGAAGAGCGGGCAGTCTGAGTAGGCGGCAAAGCGATCTTTGGAAGATCAACCGTAAGAAGGGCGGCCGAGACACGTTCTCGGTCGCCCTTTTGTTTGTTGAACACGTGGGCGCTACGTCCGCGCCGGGCTCAAACGGTCAGCAATCATCCGTGAATGGTGTTTGTTCAAAAAAGAACAAAGATAAACAAATTATTGTTGCAGTCGGTGTTCGAATGTGTTCAAATAAACACGAACAGTGAAGAACCGCACATTCAGATGCCCGGACCTGAACGCGATTCAACACTTCCAAACAGAAACTACGCACCTGCGTATCTCTCAAGGAGGATGTCATGAGGGTTGTAATCGCTTCCGATGCCGACGGTATGTCGATGAAGGAGTCCATCAAGGAGATGCTCATCGCCGACGGTCACGAGGTCGTCGACTATTCCGAGACCCCTGCCGCGGACTTTGTCGATTCCGCGACCGCCGTTGCCAAGGACCTGCTGGAGCACAAGGATTCCCAGGGCTTTGCATTCGATAAGTACGGCGTCGGCTCCTATATGGCCGCCGTCAAGATCAAGGGCATGGTCGTCGCCAACATTTCCGACGAGCGTTCCGCCTACATGACCCGCGAGCACAACGGCTCGCGCATGGTCACCATGGGCCCGGGCGTTGTGGGCACCGAGGTCGCCAAGAAGATCGCCCGCGAGTTCCTGCGCGCCCAGTACGCCGGCGGCCGTCACCAGATCCGTGTCGACATGCTCAACAAGATGGCCTAACGAGAGCCACCGAGAACTCGAACTTCTACCTCAACTTGTGAATTCAGACGAAAGGACGTTCTGATGAAGAAGACCATCGCAATCGGTTGCGACCATATCGTTACGGACGAGAAGATCTATCTGGCCGACCGCCTGGAGCAGGCTGGCTACAAGGTGCTCGACTGCGGTACCTACAGCCACACCCGTACGCACTATCCCATCTACGGTAAGGCCGTGGGCGAGGCTGTTGCCAGCGGCAAGGCCGACTTTGGCGTGGCCCTGTGCGGCACCGGCATCGGCATCACCAACGCCGTCAACAAGGTTCCCGGCGCCCGCTGCGCCCTGGTTCGCGACATGACCTCTGCCCTGTATGCCCGTCGCGAGCTCAACGCCAACATCGTGGGCTTTGGCGGCAAGATTACCGGCGAGTTCCTGATGGCCGATATCATGCTTGCCTTCCTGGAGGAGCCCTACGAGAAGACCCCCGAGCACGATGCCCTGATCGCCAAGATCGACGCCTGCAATAAGGCCGACGCCGAGGCTCAGGCTGACCCGCACTTCTTTGACGAGTTCCTCGAGAAGTGGGACCGCGGCGAGTACCACGACTAAGGGGTTCCGGCGTTCTACCGAACGCCGGACCGGCCGACGCTGCGAAGCCATCTGGCGGGCAATCTGCCGTTCAGCTTCGGCGGCATGACCAGAAGGTCAATGCCGCCTCGCTTCACGGCACCTTGCCTCGCCAGCTGACTTCTCGCTGACGTTGGGGGTACCTGTGGGGTTACCGCTGTTGTTGCGAAGCTTTCTGGTTCAGTAAGCTGCTCCGATAACACGTTTGCTTGCTGAGCTTGTGTGCTTCGCTCTTGGCGGTACTCGGCATTCTGCAGCTTTTCAATTGACGGCTCGCGTTTCTGTAATGGGGCGCGGGCCAGTTTTCTATCAGCCCAATTGGCTTGGCGGGCTTGGCGTGCATTGTTCTTTTGCGTGCGGCGCTGCCTCATTACCTTTGTGCTAAAGGCACGGCGTTCGCAATGGATCGTGCAAGATGATATGTGAAGGAGAAGATTCCCATGGAGTTTGTTCTTGATAACGGTTCTATTCGTGTGGCACTGAGCACGGCTGGCGGATCGTTCACTTCGATTAAAGCCAACGGCCGTGAGTACCTGTGGCAGGGCGACCCGGCGGTGTGGTCGGGCCAGGCACCCATTTGTTTCCCGATCTGCGGCGGCCTTCGTGACGGTCGCGCAATGACCATGGGCGGCCGCGAGGTCAAGCTTGCCCGTCACGGCTTTGCTCGCAAACAGGAGTGGAAGCTCGAGGAGCAGGGCGACAACATGGTCGCGCTGAGCCTAAGCTCTGCCGACCATGCCGAGTTGCTCGATCAGTACCCGTATCCGTTTAAGATCGTTGCTCGTTACACGATCGATGCGGAGAAGGTGGCCGTGTCGTACGAGGTGACCAATGAGGGCACCGAAGACATGCCGTTCTTTGTGGGCGGTCACCCTGGCTTTAAGTGCCCGCTTGACGAGGGCGAGTCCTATGACGACTACGAGCTCCGTTTTGAGCAGCGCGAGGCCGCCGAGCTCTGTACTGCCGTTCCCTCGACGGGCCTGATTGATGTTGAGCATCGCAGCAAGAACCCGATGGTTGGCCATGACCTGCCGCTGACCCACGAACTCTTTGACTTCGCAGAGACCATCTTTGACGTGCTCGAGAGCCGCGTGGTTACGCTTGCCAAGAAAACCGAGGACAAGGGCGTGCGCCTGACGTTCCCCGATATGCCATACCTGATTGTGTGGAGCAAGCCCGAGGGCGACTTTGTGGCCGTGGAACCGTGGGGCGGCCTGTCCACCTGCTCCGACGAGGACGATATTCTGGAGCACAAGCGCGGCTGCCTGGTGGCCAAGCCGGGAGAGACCGTCACCCGCGGCTTTGAGATCGAGATCCTTTAACGAGCTATCGTATGTTTGGGGCGGGTTATGCCGCCCCGGAACAGGAGTTCAACATGATTCTGACCGTTACCATGAACCCGTCGATTGATACGCGCTATCAGCTCGACAAGCTGATCATCGACGATGTTAACCGTGTGACACCCGAAAAGACCGCTGGCGGCAAGGGCCTCAACGTGAGTCGCGTGCTGCTGCAGCTGGGTGACGACGTGCTCGCGACCGGCCTGCTCGGCGGCCACATGGGTGCCTATATGGCCGAGCTTATGGATGCCGACGGCGTCAAGAACGACTTTGTGCCTATTGCTGGTGAGACGCGCATCTGCCTGAATATCCTGCACGAGGGTAATCAGACCGAGCTGCTGGAGAGCGGCCCGCAGATCGCCCCGGCCGAGCTCGAGGCCTTTACGGCCAAGTTTGCCGAGCTTGCAGCGAAGGCGGACGTCGTGACGCTTTCGGGCTCGCTGCCGCGTGGCGTCGATGCCGGCTACTATGCCGAGCTCGTCAAGATCGCCGAGGAGGCGGGCGCCAAGGTGCTGCTCGATACCTCGGGTGCATCGCTGGAGGCCGCGCTGGAGTCCGACGCTAAGCCTGAGCTCGTAAAGCCCAACCTGACCGAGATTAACGGCCTGCTGGGTACGTCCTTTACGACCGATGATGTCGATGCCCTGCGCGAGGCGCTTGCCGCCGATGACCGTTTTACCGGTATTCCCTGGGTTGTCGTTTCGATGGGCGCTGCCGGTTCGGTGGGCTTCCATGAGGGTCGCGCGTTCCGCGCGAAGACGCCTGCGATTGCGGCTGTGAACGCGACGGGTTCCGGTGACTCGACCATCGCCGGCTTTGCACATGCCATTGCTGCTGGCGCCGACGACGTCACGGTGCTCAAGACCGCCAATACCTGCGGCAAGCTCAACGCCATGGATCCCAAGACCGGCCACCTGGTCATGGACCGCTGGGATGAGATCTTCAACAACGTTGAAGTAACGGAGCTTTAGAGTTACGCTGTTTTACCAAACCGCGTAACGGCTCGACGCTGCGCGGGCCGCATTTGGACAATCTGACGTTCAACTTCAAGGGCGCGACCAGAAGGTCAGCGCCCTTTCGTTTCACGTCACCTTGTCTCAAATGCGGCCCGCTCGCTGTCC
>DBEWUK010000021.1:0-56359 GCA_048205395.1 Collinsella sp. | reverse complement strand
CCATGCGTCGCCGCATTGTGCAGGCGCCGAGCATGGCTATTTTGAAGCCCGTTTTGTTAGGCCCACTTAGAGGCCGAAGGCGGAGAGGATGAGGCCCCAGCCGGCACCGATGACGTACATCATGATCAGGAACAGGACGTTTTCGCGGGCGCTACGGTTGGTGCGGAACAGCACCAGGTAGCCCACACCGGCAGAGAGGAGCGTGCCGGCGAGCATCGGGGCCAGCTGCAGCGCGCCTTCCAGGTACAGTTGCGTGATGACGACGCTGGCCGAGCAGTTGGGAATCAGGCCGACGAGTGCCGAGCCCAGGACCGCAAGCGTCTCGTTGCCGCGCAGGAACTGCTCGATCGCGGACTCGCCGAAGGTCTCGAGCACGGCGACCAGGACCAGCGTCACCAGAAAAATGAATACCGAGACCTGCACGGTGTGCGAGATCGCGCTGCGGATGATCGACAGGACAGGCGTCCCTTCGTGGGAGTGGGAGTGACCGTGGCCATCATGGTGTTCATGCTCGCCCTCATGACCGTGATCGTGGCCATGTCCGTGTTCATACTCGTCCTCGTCTTCATCGCAACCGCAATGATCGCGCTCGCACAGCTCGTGGATGTGGTCGGCGCTCACGCCCGCCTCGGCCACCTCGTCGATGATGTCACCGCCGCTGTGGTCGTCGTGCGCGCAGTTCACATGAGCCGAATTAGCAGCGGCCCCCAGCACGGTATGGCGAATCGCCGCATGCGCGCGAGCGTTACGACGCAGGCCGCGAATGGCGGCGTCCACGATAAAGCCCGTGACCAGCGCGATCAGTGCCTTCGAAGCCAAAAGCATCGCCATGGTCTGCACGGGCACCTGCTCGGCGAGCAACAGCGGCAGCATCTCATCGGAGGTCGAAAGGAACACCGCCACCAACGTGCCCAAGGTCACGACACGACCGGCGTACAGCGTGGCCGCCATTGCCGAAAAGCCGCACTGCGGCACCATGCCCAGCAACGAGCCAACCACGGGGCCCGCGGCACCGGCGCGCTTGATGGCGCCGTTAACGCTGTCGCCCGCGACGTGCTCCAGGGTCTCGAGGGCCAGATATGTCACCAATAAGAACGGTACCAGCGAGAGCGTGTCCTTGCCGGCGTCGAGCAGAATATCAATCAGCAAATCCATGACGGATGGAACCTTTCGTGTCTTTCGGCAGCATTGTAAAAGTCCTAGCGGTCAACTAGGGTATTGTAGTTGTCCTAGGCGCGATGCCAATAGTTGCCCATGGTAAACTATCATCTCGCCACATCTTAATGACCCTGAGCCGCACGACGCGGCCCATCCAAGGAGCAGTTATATGAACGTTTCACAAGCACTCGAATACGAGCGCCAGCCGTTTATTCCCATGTTTATCTATGGCGATCACGGCGCCATGGAGTCCGAGCGCCAGAAGGGCGAAGAGGCCCTCAAGGTGCTCGAGACCGAGTACTTTACCGCCGAGGTCGACCCCGGCTTCGACTTTGCCACCGTGCGCGACCTGGCCGACCGCAACCGCGACCTGTGCGACCAGATTGGCGAGGCACGCCTGCGCAACGTGACGCCCGCGACGCTTTCGCGCGGCCTGTCCGATGCCGACACCTGCGCCGCCATCGGCAAGATGCAAAAGCGCACCGCCGCGTCCGTTATGCGCGAGATCCGCGGCGACCGCGACGCGCTCGGCGTGGCCTACGCCCGCAAGCCCATCCAGGGCACCGTGCTCGGTGTCGACATCGAGACCACCGGCCGTGCACCCGAGCGCGGTTATATCATCAATGTGGGTTGGGAAATCATGGAGCTCACCAGCGACGCCGTCCCGCACGACGCCGAGGCGCACTACTGCGGTCTGCCCGACATCTACCGCGGCGAGGATGTGCCGTTGTCGAATATCCACCACATCACCTGGGACGACATCGACGGCAAAAAGCCGTTCCGCGAGAACAAGGAACTGCAGAAGCAGCTGCTCAAGCTTATGAAGAAGTACCCGTACATGGCGCACAACGCCGCCTTTGAGGACAGTTGGTTCAAGATCCACCTGGACGGTTACGCCGAGGCACGCCGCGCCGGCAAGATCATCGTCATCGACTCGCGCCAGATCTGCCGCAGCCTGGATGCCGACGTCCGCTCGCTCCCCCGCGAATCCGCCCCCGCCGCGCTCGAGAACTGGGCGCGCCGCCGTGGAACCCTCGCCGCCGACGCCAACGAGCAGCATCTGGGCCTCGACGACACCGACCTCATGCTCCGCACCGTCCAAGCCGAGTTCAACCTCAAGAACCTGTTTGCCAAGTAGAAACGCCTGCGACAAACCCCGGGGGTAGATCACGAGCGGCCTCGCAGCGGAAAACCCCGCAGCGGGGCCGCCCTACGTTCCACAGATAGATCTGCCATCACAAATTCTGAACCCTCATTTTGAACGATTTCGGCCAATTCCCGACACGTAATTCGTTGTCGGATGGCGATGCATCGATATCAAATGTGCAGCAATTGAGTATTTCTATGCTATAGCCAAGCTGCGAAAACTTTTATTTAGGGCATACCAACCCATAATTGCGTCAAGCTTTTGGTCAGCATTTGGTTAGACCTCTAAAACGACTTTTTCACTCAGCGCCATCAACACGGCATTAGCTGACACGATATATACCATGAGTATCGTATTGTCACATACCACTGCAAAAGCGGTCTACCAGGCCGCGCATTCGGTGTCTGCGAAAGGCATCGAGTCCTGTAACCCTGCCGCGATTTACGGATCATGTCCCACCGGAACGCTCCTTGACGCAGCCGCAGAATGGCTCACCAAACATGATGTTTCCCTCGACGCGAATGATTCCCTCGAGGTGATGGTGTTTGATCGCAGGAATGCGCGCCATGCAATGAACTGTCAATGCCACGTTTCTTCAAAACGATTCTCGAACTCACGCTTTATAGAGCTTGAAGATGGCATCTTCATTGTTGGCGTTGAGCTTTGCGCACTTCAGGCCGCCACCTATCTTCCTTTTCGCGAACTGGTGGAGTACTACTTTGAACTATGCGGCGCTTATTCCCTTGGAACCGACTCTTCCACCTCCTATACCGAGCGTTTCGCGCTCACCTCGACCGAGAGATTGAAACAGTTCTTTAATTCCATTACCAGATGCGACGGTCTGGCTCTTGCCCGAAAGGCGATCCAATGTGTGCGCGACGGATGCCGATCTCCCATGGAAACGGCATTTATCATGATGCTTACGCTGCCCAAAAGCGAAGGTGGACTTGGTATTAAGGGAATTGAGACCGATTACGAATTACAGGTCACCGCCGCCGCAAAGAATCTCACGAGACGCAAAAAGTTCTTTATGGATGCGTATCTAAAGAAATCTCGCACAGACATTGAATACAACGGTTTTTATCATGACGCGGAAGAAGACCGCGCCATCGATGAGGAACGCAAGAATGCGCTTGCGTCCATGGGATACGGAATCATCACCGTCAGCCGTTATTCCTTTATGCATGCCAGCTCTTTCGTTAGGGTCATGGAAGCAATCCAGCGGAAAGAGGGCGTACGCCCCTCGCGTCTACCAAAAGACTTTCAAATCATGCAAGAGGACCTGAGACAGTTTGTGCTCAGAAGGTTTATAGAAGAGAAAAGGCGAATTCAGAAGCAGCTTCGCCAGGATTCCGAAGAGCGCCAACGAATCGACCTCGAAAAAGCAACACTCGAAGGCATCACGCTGGATGACCCGACAATTAATGAAGTTACAGCAATCGATGACATGCAGACAGTCGAATCCGACAGCCCATCATTTGCCCAAACAAGCAGCCTCGCGCCCGAGGGCAGGATCTTCGGGGCCGGAAGCTAGACCGGCTAACAAGGTGGGTACCCTAGCGATGTGCAAAATTGCGAGTATTCAGCAGGGTCGGCCCTCCAGCACCCACAAGTTAATCCAAATGAGAAACAAAGACGCTATCGAACGGGAACGTTAGGCAACACTTGAGGAAGATCTTATCTGTTTACCGCCCTTGGATAACTCTTGAGCGGCTTTATTTGGCCCGAAATAGATAAACAGACCCCCTATAGTTGCAGAATACTCCAATTTTTGCACGGCGCGGGGGCACCCACCTCGGCATCGACTATCAAAACCGCTCAATCCGGAATCTCGTCCACTATTCCCCATCATTTTGTGCGATGAATTACTTAAACGTTATTGACATATGAACATACGCTCATATAATCGGAAGTAAGTTATTTGAGCGTATGTTCATATGAAAGGATATTGCAATGAGCATCCGCGTTGATGAAACGAAACCCGACACCGAGGCCACCGAGCCAGTGATCCCCACCACCTGCTCGCCCGAGGACCTTCCCGACGAGGAGCTTCTCTACGACCTCG
Source organism: Collinsella sp. (assembly GCA_048205395.1). GTDB lineage: Bacteria > Actinomycetota > Coriobacteriia > Coriobacteriales > Coriobacteriaceae > Collinsella. Next base: position 51,989 of record DBEWUK010000021.1, on the reverse strand, counting down.
CCGACCTGTTCAAGGTCTTCAGCGACACCACGCGCATCAAGATCCTTTACGCCCTCATGGGCCGCGAGCTCTGCGTGGCAGACATCGCCGAAGCGACCGAAACCTCGCAGTCCGCGGTGTCGCACCAGCTGCGCACACTCAAGCAGTCGCACCTGGTTAAATTCCGGCGCGACGGGCGCAATATCCTATACTCGCTCGCCGACGACCACGTCTACACCATGCTCAACCAGGGCATGAGCCACATCTGCGAATAGCAGCCAACCACGGTACCAGCGCGGCCTGCACCCAAGCCGCAAAAACGGGAAAGGAACCCACCATGAAAAAGCAGTACAAGCTCGATGAGATCGATTGCGCCAACTGTGCGCGCGAGCTTCAGGACGAGCTGGCCAAGCTCGAGGGCGTCAAATCCGTGTCCGTCAACTTTATGACCCAGAAGCTGACGCTCGAGGCCGATGATGCTGAGTTCGACGAGGTGCTCAACCGCGTTGTTGAGTTTACGGCCGACGCCGAGCCGGACTGCGAGATCATTCTCTAGCCCAGGTTTACGCCAACCTGCAAGGCCGCGCTTGCCGCGGCCTTTGCTCGCGAAATTATATGAGCGAGTGTTCATTCATTCAAATGGGAGGATACGAGTCATGGCCACCGCCGACCCCAAAAAGAAAAAGAAGAAGCGCAAGAAAAAAGAATCACTCGAGCATAAGCGCAACCGCATCCTGGTAGCGCTGGGCATTTTTGCCGTGGTGTACGCCCTCGATGAGCTCGGCACCCTCACTGCCGCATTCGGCACCCCGGGCGACATCTACGCCAGCTTTGTGCTGTTCCTCGTGCCGTTTTTGATTGCCGGCTACGACGTGCTGCAAAAGGCATTCAATAACATCCGCCGCGGCAAGGCCTTCGACGAGAGCTTCCTCATGGCCGTCGCGACCATCGGCGCGTTTGCCATGGTGCTCTTCCCCGACACCGACCCGCACATGGCCGAAGGTGCCGCCGTCATGCTGTTCTACCAAGTCGGCGAGCTGTTCCAGGCATATGCCGTGGGCAAAAGCCGCAAGTCGATCAGCGCCATGATGGACATCGCGCCCGACTACGCTAACGTCGAGCAAGCCGACGGCACGCTCGAACAGGTCTTTCCCGATGACATCGCCGTCGGCACCGTGATTGCGGTCAAGCCCGGCGAGCGCGTGCCCATCGACGGCGTCATCGTCGAAGGCGAAACCCAGCTCGACACCGCCGCACTCACGGGCGAGTCAGTTCCCCGCCCCGCCAAGTCCGGCGACGACATCATCAGCGGCTGCATCAACATGACGGGGCTCATCCACGTGCGCACCACCAAGCCCTTTGGCGAGTCCACCGTCGCGCGCGTCCTGGAGCTCGTAGAAAACGCCAGCGAAAAGAAGGCGCGCACCGAGAACTTCATCACGCGCTTCGCCCGCGTCTACACGCCCGCCGTCACCGGCGCTGCCGCGGTGCTCGCGCTTGGCGGCGGCTTGGTCACCGGCGCCTGGTCCGACTGGATCCTGCGCGGCCTGACCTTCCTGGTCGTCAGCTGCCCGTGCGCGCTCGTGATCAGCGTGCCGCTCAGCTTCTTTGGCGGCATCGGCGGCGCATCCAAACTAGGCGTTCTCATCAAGGGTTCTAACTACCTCGAAACGCTCGCCGACGTGGACACCGTCGTCTTCGACAAGACCGGCACGCTCACCAACGGCACGTTTTCGGTCGTGGCGGTGCACCCCGAGTCTGGCTATACCGAGCAGTCGTTGCTCGAGGTCGCAGCCCTTGCGGAGTCGTTCTCCGATCACCCCATCGCGCAGTCCGTGCGCGCCGCCTACCATGGCGAGGTCGACCCCAAGCGCGTAAGCGACTCCACCAACGACGCGGGCCATGGCGTGACGGCAACCATCGACGGCAAGCACGTCGTCGTTGGCAATGCCAAGATGCTTGCTGCGGCCGGTATCGACGCTCCCAATTGCGAGGTTGTCGGCACAATCCTCCACGTGCTCGTTGACGGCGTGTACGCCGGCCACATCGTGATTGCAGACACCGTTAAGGCCGATGCCGAGCAGACGATCCGCGACCTGCACGCCGCCGGCGTCAAGCGCACCGTCATGCTCACGGGCGACCGCGAGGAAGTGGCTGCTGCGGTGGCCAAGCAGCTGGGGCTCGACGAGTTCCACGCGCAGCTGCTGCCGGGCGACAAGGTCGAGCGCGTCGAGGCATTGCTGGCAGCCGAATCGGGCAAGGGCAAGCTCGCCTTTGTCGGCGACGGCATCAACGATGCGCCCGTGCTCACCCGCGCGGACGTTGGCATTGCCATGGGCGCTATGGGTTCCGACGCCGCGATTGAGGCCGCCGACGTTGTGCTCATGGACGACAAGCCGTCCAACATTTCCCGCGCGATCCGCGTGGCACGAAAGACCATGGCGATTGTCTGGCAGAACATCATCTTTGCGCTGGGTATTAAGTTGCTGATTCTGGTGCTTGCGGCACTGGGCATCGCCAACATGTGGCTTGCCGTGTTCGGCGACGTAGGCGTGGCGATCATCGCCATCCTGAACGCCATGCGCGCGATGGGTGTCAAGAACCTGTAGCGTTCGTGGGCTGTCCGGCCGGGACCGGGCTTGGTTTTGAAAACGTCCTCGCGCATGAGGCCCGTCTTTCCTGCTCCTGCGGAGCAACGGAAAGACGGGTCTCGCGCTGACGCTCCTATTTGGCAAGGTGTTTTTTAGAATCCATTTTGCGCTCGGCCTCGAAGGCCTGCCTGTCCCAATCGAGCGGAAGTCCGGCCTCGACCCATGCCTCGTAGGCCCTCCTTATGGGCTTGAGCTCCCTTTGGCCCCTCTCCAGCATCGAGATGTACTTCTCGCTGGTGCCCAGTATGGACGCCGCCCTCACCTGGCTGACCCTCGCCGCGCGCCTGGCCGCCACGAGCCCCGAGGCGTCCTCGGGCCTCCTGATCTCGTGCGGGCGCATCAGCGCCCGGTACACCTCCCTGGCCACGTAGCGCTTGAGGCACCTCATGACCTCCCTGTCGCTCTTCCCCCGCGCCCTGGCCCTCTCGGCGTACTCGGCGGTCTCGGGGTCGCGCATGACCCTCTGCCTCGCGATCTCGTGCAGCGCGCTGTTCGCCTGCCGGTCGCCGCCCCTGTTGAGCCTGTGCCTCACGGTCTTGCCGCTCGAGGCGGGGACGGGGCAGGCCCCGCATATCGCCGCGAACGACGCCTCGGAGCGCAGCCTGCCCGGGTTGTCCCCGGCCGCGACCGCGAGCTTGGCCGCGCTCACGGGCCCGCACCCGTACATCGCCAGCAGAGCGGGGCAGTTCTCCTCCAGGGACGCCTCGATCGCGCGCTCCATGTCGAGCGCCGCGTCGCGCGCCGCCGCCCACAGGTCCGCCAGCGCGCCGAGCGCGGCGCCCAGCGCGCCCTCGGCGCGCACGGAGGGCAGCTCCTCCATCAGCCTCGGCCCCGCCATCCCGCGGAACCTCGACCTGAGCCCCTCCGGGGCGGTGGTGAGCAGCGACCTCGCGGTGTTGATCGCCGAGGTCCGCGCCTTCACCGCCCCGGAGCGCGCCGCGAGCATGCAGCGCACCCCGTCGACCCACCCGTCCTGGCTCTTGGGGGGTCCCGAGCTTCGAGCCGGACATCGCCGCGCGGGCGGCCCTCTCCGCGTCCGACTCGTCGCACTTCCCCTGCCCCGGGCGCCTCCTCTGCGTCCTCGCCGGGGAGAGCGCCTCGCGCACGGGCATCCCCAGCGACGCGAGGTGCCTGGTGAGGCCCGCCCCGTAGGACGACGTCCCCTCCATCGCGACGCAGGCCGGCTCCCCGGCCGCCGCGATCGCCCCGGCGAGCGCCTCGTATCCCGCCGCGTCGGCGGGGAACCGGCAGGACAGGACCTTGCGGCCCCTCCAGTCGAGGACGTACAGCCAGTGCGAGTCGGCGTGGGTGTCGACCCCGCAGAAGACCGGCCCGCGGGCGCCGGGTGTCGATTCGGTTCTCATGTCTCGCTCCGTTCTTTCCGTGCTCGCCTGGACCGGGCAGACGGCACACTGACGGGGCGCGATAGAATGCGGTTGTTCGGGTCCGCGGTATCGCTCCATGCTCCTATTAGGTCATGCGGCGGTCTCGGCTCGCCGCGGCCCGCGCGGGACATGTCAGGAAACGAGGGCAGCCCCATGGGCGCCAGCGGAATGTGGGGTCACCGCGCGGTCCGCATCTGATGGTGTCGACGTCAATGGTATACGGGTGCATCATCGACGTCTTCAATACAGAAAATATCAGTGCGGAATGTTTTCAAAACCAAGCCCGGCCCCGACCTGCGTTGACACAGCTGAAGGTTCTTGGGCATCGCTTGCTGGCGGGGTTCCTTGTCTGAATTGAACTTTGTTGGTGGGGCTACTGGTCCCGGTCGCTGGTTCGCGCTTTGCGCGAACTCCGCGCTACTGGGGGTCAATTAGGCTTCCGTTGTTGGGCCCGCCACATCTTCCCGGCCCAACATCGACCTTAGCTTCTCAAAGCTCTCCTCGCTCAGGCAGTGCTCCATGTGGCAGCCCTCTTGCGACGCCACCTCGGCCGATACGCCCGCATCCTCCAAAAGCCCCACGAAAAAGCAGTGGCGCTCCCACATTTGGCGCGCGACCTCCAGACCGCGCTCTGTCAGATGAACATCTCGTTTGCCCATTTCGACATAGCCGTTGCTTTCCAGCGTCGCCATGGCCTTGGAAACGCTCGCCTTGGTTACGCCGAGGTACTCCGCAACGTCGATCGAGCGCACGATGCCCTGACGTTCCGACAGAACGTAGATCGATTCGAGATAGTCTTCTCCGGATTCACGTAGGGCCATGGGCCGCCTTTCGCGATGATTGCTAGTTAGCCTTTGCATACTTTTCACAGCTTACTTTACCGCAAAAGTTGCCCATGTCTTACTACTTTGTCTAAAAGTTAGCCGTGTTTCACAAAACGTGCGGGACGAAAACAAAATGGGGACGCCCCGCAAGGAGTGTCCCCAGGTGCCGAGCCGCAGCTATAACAGTCCAAAGTGCTTCGCGGCGTTGTAGATCCCGTCGTCGTCCACGGCGGTCGTCACATAGGTCGCCGCAGCCTTCACCGTGTCCTGCGCGTTGCCCATGGCCACGCTCGTGCCCACGGCGGAAAACATCGACAGGTCGTTCTCGCCATCGCCAAAGGCAATCGCCTCGCTCGCATCGACACCCAGGCGCTCCAGCGTCGCCGCCACGCCCAGGTCCTTGCCGCCGTTAGCGGGAATAATGTCGCAGAACAGGTCGCACCAGCGCGTGGTGAGCGAATGCGACACCGCATCGGTCACGATATGCTCGTCGGCCGGGTCCACAAAGGCGCAAAACTGGTAGACCGGTGCGTCAAACGCGTGCTCAAACGGCTCCTCGTGGTAGACGATTCCCGCGTTGCTGCCGGCCGTCACCACGCGCTCGGACAGACGGTTCACAAACGAGTTCTCGCCCTGCATGCACAGCGAGTCGTAGCACCCCTGCGCCACCTGGTCCACAATCACCGCGACGTCGTCCGGATCGATCGGGCAGCTGCGATAAACGCCCTTGGCGTCAAAACAGTGCTGGCCCGAAAGCGTAATGTACGCATCCCATCCCAAGTCGAGCAGCCAGTCCGGCATCTGGTAGGTCGGGCGGCCCGTGGCGATCACGCACGCAATCCCCTGTTCGCGAAAGCTGTCGAGCACCTGCTGCGCCGACGCCGGAATCCGGTGCGTCTTAAAGCTCAGCAGCGTGCCGTCGATATCGAAAAACGCGGCTTTGATCATCCTCGCCTACTCCTCGCCCTCGAGCTTCTCGCTCGCCTCGAGCCACGCCATCTCCAGCTCGTCCATGGCGGCGTGAGCCTCGTCAATCTTTTCCTGCTGCTCGCCCAGCGCCGTGTAGTTGGTGGGGTCGACCTGGGCCATCGCGGCCTCGGCCTCCTCCACGCGGGCGCGCTGCGTCTCCATCTTGCGCTCGAGCGAGCTCACCTCGCGGCGAAGCTTCTGACGCTCGGCATTGGACAGGCCGTTGGGCTGACCGCTCGACTTGGGCTTGTCGGCAGCAGCCGCCGCCGTACCGGTGTCGAACGTGCCGGTCTTAGCGCTCGGCGCGCCCACGGGCTCGCCCTCGGCGGTAGCGTTGCACAGGCGCAGGTACTGGTCCACGCCGCCGGGCATATGTGTCAGGTGGCCGTCGAGCAGCGCCCACTGCTGGTCGGTCACGCGCTCCATCAAAAAGCGGTCGTGCGTCACCAGAATCAACGTGCCGGGCCAGCCGTCGAGCAGGTCCTCGACAATCGCGAGCATGTCGGTATCCAGGTCGTTGCCGGGCTCGTCCAGGATGAGCACGTTGGGCTCGTCCAGAATCGTCAGCAGCAGCGACAGGCGACGGCGCTGGCCGCCCGAAAGATCGCCGATGCGGCTCCAGAGCTGCTGCGTCGTAAATCCCAGGCGCTCGCAGAGCTTCTCGGGCGAAGTCTCCTTGCCGTCGATGACGTAGTACTTCTTATAGTTGCCAAGCACCTCGCGAATCGTGTCGCCCATGTAGGGCTCGAGCTCCTCGAGCTGCTGCGACAGCACGCCAAAGCGCACAGTCTGACCGATCTTTACACGGCCGCGCGTGGGTTCAATCTTGCCCTGGATCACGTCAAGTAGTGTGGACTTGCCGGCGCCGTTCTCGCCTAAAAGACCATAGCGGTCGCCCGCACCAATGAGCCAGGTCACATCGGTGAGCACCTGCTTGGGCGCGCCATCGGTATCCGCATAGCCGGCATCCACGTCGACCACATCGATAACCTGCTTGCCCAAGCGGCTCACGGCTAGGCGCTTGAGCTCCAGCTCGTCACGCACGGGCGGCACGTCGGCGATCAGCTCGCGAGCGGCATCCACGCGAAACTTGGGTTTGGTGGAACGAGCCTGGGCGCCGCGGCTCAGCCACGCGAGCTCCTTGCGCGCCATGTTGCGACGGCGCTCCTCGGTAACGGCGGCCATGCGGTCGCGCTCCACGCGCTGCAGGATGTAGGCCGAGTAGCCGCCCTCGAAGGGATCGACCTGGCCGTCGTGGACCTCCCACATGCTGGTGCAGACCTCGTCCAAGAACCAGCGGTCGTGCGTGACCACGAGCATGGCGCCCTGACCGCGCTGCCAGCGGGCCTTTAAGTGACGCGCGAGCCAGTTGATGGTGCGCATGTCCAGGTGGTTGGTGGGCTCGTCGAGCATGAGCACGTCGTAGTCGCCGATCAGCAGGCGCGCGAGGTCCACGCGACGGCGCTGGCCGCCCGAGAGCTCGCCCACCGTGCCCTCCCAGGGCACGTCGCTAATAAGACCGGCCAGGATCTGGCGCGTACGCGGGCTCGAGGCCCACTCATACTCGGGCGTGTCGCCCACAACGGCATGATGCACGGTATCGGTATCGACCAGGCTGTCCTTTTGACCGAGCAATCCGATCGTGGTGTCGCGGCGATGCGTCACACGTCCATTGTCGGGCTCCAGCGTGCCGGCGAGCACGCTCAGCAGCGTCGACTTGCCGTCGCCGTTTTTGCCGACAATACCAATGCGGTCGCCCTCGCCCACGCCGAGCGTCACGCTATCGAAAATATGCTTGGTGGGAAACTCTAGGCTGACGGAATCGCATCCCAAAAGAATCGCCATATGCCCTGCTCCTTCGTAGAAATTCAACGTTGTCCATGATAGCAGCGAGCCCCACCCCAAACCACCACGAAGGCGCCTGTCCCCTTTGTGGCGGTCGTTTCGGTCGCAGAGCAAAAAGGCGGGCCATCTCCCAAAAGAGATGACCCGCCTCTCCAATCAGTCCCGTGACAACCGTGGCCGCCGCGGGCCTCAAGCATGCCCCGGACTAGGAGAACATGCCGGTGAGGTAATCATTCAGCCGCTTATCCTTGGGCCGTTGGAAAATCTCGTCGGTCTCGTCGTACTCGACCATATCGCCCATGTAGAAGAACGCCGTGCGGTTGGACACACGCGACGCCTGCTCCATGTTGTGCGTCACGATGACGATGGCGCGCTCGGCCACAATCGACGACATAAGGTCCTCGATCGCCAACGTCGAGATGGGGTCGAGCGCCGAGCAGGGCTCGTCGAACAAAATCACGTCGGGGTTGAGTGCCAGCGTGCGCGCGATGCACAGACGCTGCTGCTGACCGCCCGAAAGCGCGTAGGCGCTCTTGTCGAGCTTGTCCTTGACCTCGTCCCACAGCGCTGCACCGCGCAGGCTCTCCTCGACCATACGATCAAGCTCGTCACGGTCGGTAATGCCGTGACGCTTGGGCGCAAACGTGATGTTGTCGCGAATGGACTTGCGGAAAGGGTTGGGCTGCTGGAACACCATGCCAATGGAGCGACGCAGCTCGTACGTGTTCTCGGTCCTGGTGTTCACATTGCGTCCGCGGTAGTTAATCTCGCCCTCCACGCGGCAGCCGCGAATCTCGCGATTCATAAGGTTGAGACTGCGCAAGAAGGTCGACTTACCGCAGCCCGAAGGCCCAATGAGCGCCGTGATCTCACCCTTGTGAAAGTCGAGCGACGTGTCGTGTAGCGCATGGTGGTCGCCATAGTACACGTTGACGTCCTTGGTGGAGAGCACGACCTCGTCGCTCACGGCCTTGCCACTCACGCGAACACGCCTCTCGCTCTCCCCCACGCTCGACAGGAAGTCCTGGGTGTCGGACGATGCCGCTTCGGTTGCGGGCGTTACATTCATCTCGCTCATTCGGCCGTCATCTTCCTTGCCAGTTGCTTGCCCACAATGCGGGCGATTACGTTAAACAACAGCACGCAAATCATCAGCAGTGCAGCGGTGCCCCAGACGATCTGCTGGGCCTCGGGGCTGCCCTCGCCATAGATCTTGTAGATGTGCACGGCGAGCGACTCGCCGGGACGGAACACGTTCCAAGCGCAGGTGGGGCTCGACAGGTTAAAGCTCAAGAAGTTCAGGCGAACCGGCGAGCTCATACCCGAGGTAAAAAGCAGTGCTGCGGCCTCGCCAAACACGCGACCGGCCGAAAGCACGATGCCCGTCACGATGGCAGGCATGGCCTCGGGGATCAGGATGTGCAGCGTGGCCTCCCAGCGGGTGAGGCCCATAGCCAGGCATGCATCGCGCTGGGCCTGCGGCACGTCCTCGAGCGCCTGTTGGATCACACGCACCAGGATGGGAATGTTAAACATGGTAAGCGCGACGGCGCCGGAGATAATGGAGTACTTCCAGCCCAGCTGCACCGAGAACACCAGAAAGCCGAACATGCCGACGACGATGGAAGGCAGCGAGGACAGCGTCTCGATGGCGGTAGAGGCGATGTCGCGGATAGGGCCGTTCGGCGCGTACTCAACCAGGAAGACCGCTCCGCCTAGGCTGGTGGGCACCGAGATGATCAGAGTGATCAGCAGCAGGTAGAACGAGTCGAACAGCTGGTAGAGCACGCCGCCCTGCGTTCCGTTGGCGCGCGACGGCTCTGTGAGAAAGCCCGGCTGGAACAGCGTCGAGATGCCCTCGAACAGGATATAGGCCACCATGGAGATGACGATGAGCATGACGATGGCGACGATCGCCGTCAGCACGCCCGTGGCGATGCGATCCTGTTTTTGGACACGCCCGAGCCTCGCCTCGTCGATGTGGATGCGCGTGCTAGCCACGAGCCTCCGCCCCCTTGCGGCCAATGAGATGGATGATCAGGATGAAGATGAGGCTCATGCCCATCAGCAGCAGACCGAGTGCCCACAGGACGTCGTCCTGGGCCGAGCCCTCGGCGTAGACCGCCATGGACGTGGTGAGCGTGGTGGTGATGGTGGACGCCGGCGACAGCAGCGACGTCGGCATGGCCTCGATGCCGCCGATGACCATGCGCACGGCGAGCGTCTCGCCAAAGGCGCGGGTCATGCCCAAGATAACCGCGGTCATGAGCGACGGCATGGCGGACTTGAGCACCACGTGCCAGATGGTCTGCCAGCGGGTGTAGCCCAGCGCGAGCGAGCCCTGGCGGTAGCCGTCGGGCACGGCGCGCAGGCCATCGACCGAAAGCGTGGTCATCGTCGGCAGAATCATGACCGCCAGCACGATGGCGCCGGGCAAGATGCCCAGGCCCGTGCTCACGTGGAAAACGCTCTTCATAAGACCGACGACCACGTGAAAACCGATCAGGCCAAAGACGACCGAGGGGATGCCGGTCAAAAGCTCAATGAGCGGCTGAAAGATCTTAGAGCCAAACTTAGGGCTAATCTCGACCGCAAAGATGGCAGAGCCGATGGCGATGGGCAGCGCGATGAGCGTGGAGAGTACCATGACCGCAAACGAGGTGACGATCAGGGGCAGGGCGCCGGTGTAGGGCAGGCCGTTTTCGGCCGTGTTGGCCAGGTCCCACTTGGTGCCGGTGAAGAACTCGGCAACCGAAACGCCATCCTTGAGAAAAGCCGAGAGGCCCTTTTGGGCGACCATGAAGATGAGCGCGGCAACGACAAGCGTCACGAGCGCTACGCACGCGCCCGTGACGCCCAGGCCCACGTTCTCAAGGTCGCGCTTTGGCAGTTGCTTTGCCATTGCAAACCTTTCCGGGGCGATTAGTTATTTAGCAGAGACCTTGCCGCTGGCGTCCTTGACAACATTCATGGCAGAGACGGGGATGAAGCCCTGCTCCTCGACGAGCTTGCCCTGGACGTCGTCGGAGAGCATGAACTCCAGGAAGGCCTTGGTAGCCTCGTCGGCGTCCTTGGAGCAGTACATGTGCTCGGTAGCCCAAATTTTGAAGGAATCGTCGGTGACGTTTGCGCTCTTGGGCTCGACGCCCTCGACCTTGACGGCGTTGAACTTGGAGTCGTCGAAGTGCGAGAAGTCCAGGTAGGAGATGGCATTGTCGGTGCTGGCCATCTGAGTCTGGACATCGCCGGACTTGTCGAGCTCGGCGTCGCCCTTAAAGTCGACAGCCTCGTCGCCAAAGACGGCAGCCTCGAAGGTGGCGCGGGTGCCGGAGCCGGCCTTGCGGTTGAGGACGACGATGGTGGCGTCGTCGCCGCCGACCTCCTTCCAGTTGGTGATCTGGCCAGAGAAGATGCCCTTGAGCTGCTCGAGGGACAGGTCGTCGACCGTCACGTTCTTGGAGACGACGGGACCCATGCCCACGACGGCGACCTCATGGTCGACGAGGTTCTTGACCTGGTCGGCCTCGAGTTTGGTCTCGGCGAAGACGTCGGAGTTGCCGATGGTGACGGTGCCGGCGGCAACAGCGGTCAGGCCCTTGCCCGAACCGTTACCCGAGCCGGAGACGGAGACGTCCGGGTTGGCATCCATGAACTTCTCGGCAGCGGCCTCGACGAGAGCCTGGAACGAAGAGGCACCGTCGTAAGTCACCTCGCCGGAGACGGACTCGGCAGCAGCGGCGCTTCCCTTGTCGGCGGCGTCGGATGCGCCGGAGCCGCCGCAACCAACGAGACCGAGACCGACGATGCCGGCAAGACCACCAGCGAGGCCGAGGAACTGACGACGAGAATAAGCCTGATCGAGCATGATCTTCCTTTCATACATGCGACTCGCGGGCACCCTGCCCGCTTTGCTGTTTGGAAAGATACGACCCCGACCGGGCAGCACCAGCGCCAACTGCGGTTTCTTACGGTCATTTGATAGACCCTTACCGCAAGCGCGGCTCGGCTTTACAAACGAATAACAAACCCGCCGCCAAACATGGCCAGCCTTTTACACCAATAGAAACAAAGTTGCGGTGAAATAGTTCCTGCTTGGCCATCAAATGGCCCATTCTAGGAACTATTCCACCGCAACTTAGATTGGGAAACCGCGAGACCTTAAAGCTCTAATTCATTCAAACGGAGGATCGCAACAATATAGATCTTGAGCGCCTGTTTAAGCTGTTCCTCGTTGGCGCACTCGTTGGGGCCGTGCATCTGGCCGCCCCACGCGGGCAGCTCTAGGCCGGTCTCTTCGGGGCCAAACGAGACGGCGCGGGCAAAGTTGCGCGCGTACGTGCCGCCGCCCATGGCAAAGGGTTCGGCATGCTTGCCGGTGAACTCGTTATAGGTATCGATAAGCGCCTTCACGGCCGGATCGTCGGCAGACACCGAGAACGGCACCTTCGCGCGACCCAGCTGGCACGTCACGCCAAAACGGCCCACGAGCGGGTCGAGCTGCTCGCAAATGGTATCGGCACTCGAGCTGTCGGGGAAGCGCACGTCGATGACCTGCTCAATATGGCCATCCGCCACGCGGATGACGCCAGCGTTGCAGGTAAGCGGGCCAAACGCCGGACTCGTCGCATCGATACCCAGGCCGCGGCCATAGGCATCCGCATGCACAAAGGCCAGGAACTTGACGAACTCGTGCTCGGCAGGCGTCAACAGGCGCTCGTCGCGTGCACCAAACGCGTCCTCGGCCTCGCGCAGATACGACACGATCAGGCCGACGGCGTTGATGGTGCCCTCAGGCATCGAAGCGTGGCCGCCAATACCGTGGGCGAAAACCTGCGCATGGCCATTGTCGAGCGCCGTGATCTCCAGGCGGTCGGCGTTCTCAACGGGCGCCGGCAGCTCATCGGCGGCAATCGCGAGCTCGCAGATGGACTGCGACGGAATGGCGTTGCTCGCCTCGGCACCGCTCCAGGACACAATGCGCCCGCCGTCGATCTTGGGACTCACGAACGTCGCTCCAAACTGGCCCTTCTCGGCATTGCAAACCGGGAACTCGGCATCGGGCGTAAACAAAAAGTCGGGGTCTGCGTGGTTCTCCAGATAATGGTGAACGTCGGACATGCCCACTTCCTCATCGCAGCCCAGCAGCGCGCGGAAGGTATAGCGCGGCACAATGCCGTGCTTGAGCAGGTAGGCACCGGCGTAAAGCGACAACACCGCCGGACCCTTGTCATCAATCACGCCACGGCCGAGCAGCCAGCCCTCGCGACGCTCCATCGCAAACGGGTCGGTGTTCCAGCCGGGGCCGGCGGGCACCACGTCCACGTGGCAGATGGTCGCGAGCTGCTTGTCGCCGCGACCCGGGATATCGGCAATGCCCACATAGCCCTCGTCGTCGCTCGTCTGGTAGCCGAGCTTTTGCGCAATGCCGAGCGCGCAATCGAGCGCATCACGAACCGGGCGGCCAAACGGCGCGCTAGGCTCCGCATCGGCAGCAACGGCTACGGACGGATAACTCACCAGCTGCTCGATATCGGCGACGACGTCCTCCCAGACCTCGTCGACATACTCGGTAACGCTCTGCTCCACCTGATTCATGGACGACCTCCTTACCAATGAGCGACGGGTACGCCCGCCCCTCACATTGCGTCTATTAGATAGCGAAAAGTTTAGCAAGCTCGGCCACTGAGTGCACCACTGCATCGGCACCCGCCGCCTCGTGCTCGCCCGGCGCCGCCGCGCCCGAATAGATACCAATGCACGGTACGCCCATTGCGTGCGCGCCCTCCACATCGTTAAAGCGATCGCCGATCATCACGGCATCGTCCGCGGCCGCACCCAAGGCCGCCAACGCGTCGCGAACCGAATCGGCCTTGGTCTCGCGCCCCTGCGGTGGATTCATGCCAACCACCGCCTCAAACTGCGAAAGCCCCAGCTCGCCCACCATGTCAATGCACTTTGCCTCCATGCGTGACGTCGCCACGGCCAAGCGATGCCCCTGCGCGACAAGGCCATCGAGCAGCTCGGGGATTCCATCGAACACGGGATACTCTTCCGGTCCCAGCTCATCAAAAAAGGCACGGTACTCGTCAGCCACCACAAGCGACTCCTCGCGGGAGAAGCCATAAAAGTCGTGAAAGCTCTTCCACAGGGGCGGCCCGATCATGCGGCGCAGGTCACCCATCTGCGCCTCCGAAAACCCGCGCGCGGCAAGCGTCTTGCGCGTCGAGGTCATCACCGCCCGACCCGTATCTGCCACCGTGCCGTCAAAATCAAACAGCACAACCGGCCGCTTGCATATCTTCAGCGCTGCCATCGGCACTCCTCTTCCCCAGTTGATGATTTCCACACCGACACTTCAAACTGTTGACTATTCAACAATTGAACCTAGTAATGTGGAACGACTCTACTATACTTGTCGCACTTTGCTCTCAGAAGGCGGCGCGCAAGCGCCCCAACGAAAGGTGCAATTATGTCTTTTGCCATCATAACCGACTCCACGTCGGACATCTCCCCCGCCCGCGCCCAAGAGCTCGGCATTTACGTGATTCCGCTGCATGTGATTATCGAGGGCGAGGACCTGCTCGACCAGGTGCAGATTACCGCCCAGGAGTACGTCGCCCGCATGGCCGGTTCCGAGCAACTGCCGCACACCTCGCAGCCGAGCGCCGGCGAGTTCAAGGCACTCTTTGACCGCGTGCTCGCCGACGGCCACGACAGCGCCATCTTTATCTCGCTGTGCAGCGAGTGGTCCGCCTGCTATGCCAACGCCAGCCTGACGGCCGAAACACACGAGCTCGACGTGCGCTGCATCGACTCGCGCACCGGCTCGGGTGCCGAGGGCCTGCTGGTGGAGTACGCGCTGGCCATGCGCGAGGACGGCCACAGCCTGGACGAGACCGAGGCGCAGATCCGCGCGACGCTGCCCGACGCCCACCTGCTGCTGATTCCCCGCACGCTCGAGAACCTCGTTAAGAACGGCCGCGCACCTAAACTCGCCGGCCAGCTCACCCAGATGCTCAACATTCGCCTGGCCGTTTCGCCGGAGTGGAAATCGGGCGAGATCAAGGCAATCAAAAAGGGCCGCGGCGCCAAGCGCATCGTTGCCAACACCATGGCAGATTGCCTCGCGTTTTTGGACGAGCACCCGGGCTCAAGCGTGCGCGTGCTCACGACCGGCGCCGCCGAGGAGCAGGAACTTGTCAACGAGGCGCTCGCGGGCCAGGACTACGTAGACGCCGGCACCGGCCCCATCGGCTGCACCATCGCCACCCACGTAGGCGTCGATGCCATCGCCATCAGCTACTGCCCCCGCTACCAGCCAACTCACTAGGGACGCCCACATCAGTTGCGGTGGAATAGGGACTGTTTTTGGCTTATCAGCCGCCAATCAATCCCTATTCCACCGCAACCTAGAAGCAGTTCATTTGGGACGGGGCTAAAAAGACTGGTATCAAACGTTTCAGACCAGTCTTTTTAGCCCCGTCCCATTTTAGCTACTCACATCAACCCGCTGAGCGCAATGTCGACGGCCTCGTTGAGGTCGTCGGTGATGTGCACCAGCTCCGGATCGAGCGGGCTGATCATACCGGCGTCCATCACCGGGCCGTTAAGCCAGTCGAATAGGCCCTGCCAGTACTCGCTGCCTACCAGTACAAGCGGCATGCGCTTGACCTTATGCGTCTGCACCAGCGTGAGCACCTCGAACATCTCGTCGAGCGTGCCAAACCCGCCGGGAAACACAATAGCGCCCGAACTGTATTTGACGAACATGGTCTTGCGCACAAAGAAGTAGCGGAAGTCCATACCGAGGTTCACGTATTTGTTGAGCCCCTGCTCGTGCGGCAGCTCAATGCCCAAACCAACTGACTTGCCGTTGACGCTCGCCGCCCCCTTGTTGGCCGCTTCCATGATGCCGGGGCCGCCACCGGTGATAACCGCCACGCCGCGCTGGGCAATCTTACGGCCGACCATGCGCGCCGCCTTGTAGGCCGGGTCCGTCTTGGGCGTGCGGGCACTACCGAAGATGGTCACCGCAGGCCCTAACTCGGCAAGTGCGCCAAAGCCATCGACAAACTCGGCTTGGATGCGCAGTACGCGCCACGGATCGGCGTGCAGCCAGTCGGTCGAATCCTCGGGCGCCAGCAGGTTGGCGTAGGTGTTGTCCTTAGGAATCATGGGGCCGCGCATGACCACGGGACCGCGGCGGTACGTCTCGTCGTAGGCAGGCTCGCCCTCGACGTTCTCATTCTTAATCATGGGGTACTCCTATCGAAAATAGAAACGGGCGGGGTCGACGCCATGCGCCAAACACCCGCCCGTACATCAACTATTCGGTATGGTACCCACGATGCATCAAGTGCTTGCAAGCTATCGGTCAGCGGTCGCGCAGACGACGTCAGTGAATGTGACGTGCGGCTGCCGCTCAGCTTTTGCCGTTGCCCACGCGCTGCAAGCGTGTCTGTCGCCCTTAGTAGTCCACCGCCGCAGGGCTGTTCATCCAGTCGCTCACAAACGCGCCGTAGCGGCCCTCGATAATGGCCTGGCGGGCACGCTGCATAAGGTTGAGCAAGTAGTAGATGTTGTGCATCGACAGCAGAATGCCGCCGAGCATCTCCTTCTGCGCGGCCATGTGGCGAATGAGCGCGCGGCTGTAGCCGCCCGTGCACACCGGGCAGGTGCAGGTGGGGTCGATGGGACCATCGTCGTGCGCAAAGCGCGCGTTGCGGAAGTTGAGGCGACCTTCACTGGAGAACGCCGTACCCATGCGGCCAGTGCGCGTCGGCAGTACACAGTCGAACATGTCGATGCCCACACCCACACCGCGCACGAGGGTGGTGGGGTTGCCGACGCCCATCAGGTAGCGCGGCTTGTGCTTGGGCATGTACTCGCTTACGAGCGGTGCCAGAGTCTCGAACATAGTCTCGTGGTCCTCGCCCACCGAGTAGCCGCCAATGCCGTAACCGGGGAAGTCGCCGCACTCCTCCAGATGGCGCAACGAGCGCAAGCGCAGATCTAGGTGCATGCCGCCCTGAACAATGCCAAAGAGTGCCTGGTCATCGCGGGTATGCGCCTTATAGCAGCGCTCGGCCCACATGCTCGACAGCTCCACGGCGCGCTCAACGTAGGCGCGCGTGGCGGGATAGCCCGGGCACTGGTCGAGCTGCATGCAGATGTCGGAGCCGAGCTTCATGGCGATTTCCATGTTGTCCTCGGGCGTCCAGAACACGTGGCGGCCATCGTAGTCATTGACGATAAAGCGCACGCCCTCGTCGGTAAGCTTAACGGCGTCGTTATGGCTAAAGACCTGGAATCCGCCCGAGTCGGTGAGGATGGGGCCGTGCCAGTTCATGAACTTATGCAGTCCGCCCAGCTCGGCGATGGTATCCTCGCCGGGGCGCATGGACAGGTGATAGGTATTGGCAAGCACGATCTGGGCGCCGAGCTGTTTGACGGTCTCGGTAGGAATGCCCTTGACGTTTGCCTTGGTGCCCACGGGCATGAAGATCGGTGTCTCGATGTCGCCGTGCGGGGTGTGCAGCACGCCGGCACGCGCATGCGTCGTCGGGTCCTCGGCGATCAGGTCGAATTTAAAAAGGCTCTGGTCCATAAACTGGAACTCCTTGGTTGCGGTTCATACGCAGACCATTATACGGGCAACCCGCAAACCGCACCGACTCGACAGAAACTAGTGCATTAGGATCAGGTTTCCGCGCTAGTCGTTGGGGACGTTCTTAAACGACTAGTCGTTGAGGACAGTCTTCAGCGCCATCTTGCAAAGGAGTGTCCCAATCTGCCGGCACTTGGGAACTGTCCCCAAGTGCCGGCAAGAGTGTTCATTTCGACTAGCCATTTAAGAACATCCCCAACGACTACTTTTTCGACAGCAACGCAAACGCCGACGCTTTGGCACCGTCAGCGAGCGCCGCCCAGAGCGAACAAGTTGGCATGAAAAAGGCAAGGCATAGACCTTCTGGTCATGCCTTGCCTTTTGAATGACAAGTTGTCGCTCTGGGCGGCGCGTCGCGTCGGCTGGTCCGCCGTTCGTTAGAACGGCGGAACCTGAGACGTAACCCCTAAGGCCGCTGGCCCATGCCACCCTCGAGGGTGACGGTCTCGCCGTTCATGTACTTAAAGTCGGGACCGCAGAGCTGAACGACCACGCGGCCGATTTCCTTCTCAACGTCGCCGTAGTGGCCCGCCGGCGGCATGTGGACGTTGGCCTTGAACGCCTCGGGATAGGCATCCTGGAAGTTCTCGAGCGCAGCGGTCCAAGCAAGCGGGCAAACGATATTGACGTTAATGCCGTCCTTGCCCCACTCGTTGGCGGCAACGCGGGTCAGGCCGCGGATGCCCTCCTTGGCGGCAGCATAGCTGCACTGGCCATAGTTGCCAAACAGGCCGGCGCCCGAGGCAAAGTTGACCACGGAGCCCTTGGTCTCCTTCAGGTGCGGATAGGCCTTCTGCATGTACAGATAGGTAGCATACAGACCGGAGTAAATGGCCAGGTTAAACTGGTCCATGGTGTGATCGGCGATGGTCACGCCCGAGGCGCTAGCCTGAGCATTGTTGACGACGGCGTCGATGCGGCCGAACTCCTCAATGGCCTTGTCGATGACGTTCTGGACGACGGCCTCGTTGTCCTGACCAGCCGAGACATCGGCCTGAACAGGCAGAACCTTGACGCCGTACTCGGCCTCGAGGGATTCCTTGGCAGCCTCGAGCTTGGCAACGTTGCGGCCGGTAATGACGAGGTTCGCGCCCTCCTTGGCAAAAGCGATATCGATACCGTAGCCGATGGAACCAGCGGAGCCGTCCTTAAGCGTGGCCTTGCCGCCGCCGGTGACGATCACGGTCTTACCAGTGAAAAGTCCCATACAAAGTCCTTTCAAATCGCGACGGGCCCGCCCGTCGACTGCGCGCATCCAACTTCACGCGCCAAAAGCTGAAATGCAACTTTAGCGGGTTCAAGTGAAAAATAAAGTCCATGGCAGGCGAACGGTGCAACGTCTTTCGGCGAAGGGAATGTCAAGCCCGAACTGGACAAAGAGGCCGAATTTTTTGTCACCCAAACGAGTCATCGAACACGTTTTGAAACTTTGCTGCGGCGCGTGGGATGTCGGCGCGAGACTTTATCATAGGGTGACAAACAACGATGAGGAGCACATGCCTATGACAGACGAGCTGGACCCCCAGACTCAACAGCATATTGATGATCCCGCAGACGTCACCGCAGATACTGACACTGTGACCTGCGATGATATTGACCTCGACGACCCCATCTTGGACGAAAGCGCTACGGCGGAAACCCCCGAAACAGAAAACGCCGATGAGCAAAACGACGATGCGCCCGCTCAGGACGACGCCCCTGTACAGGACGACGCCCCGCAAGCAGCGGGCCCCATCGAGGTGTCTTCGGAAGAAGAGCTCGATGCCGTCATGGACTCCATGATGGATGCTGTCAAAGCGATGAAAGACGCCGTCGCCGATGCCGATATTGATGCCGAGGAAGAGGAGGCTGCCGAGGCGGCCTCGACCTTTGTACCCGGCGAGACTCCGGTTGCCGACCAGGGCAGCACCATGCCCTCGTTTCTGCAGCTCGAGCACCCCACGATTGGCGCCGATGCGGTCGACCCGCACGCAGCAGGCTTTTCTGTGGTCGAGGGCGGCACCGGCAACATCTCCGTGCCGCAGGCTGCCGATGCGGATGCTGCTGACACCGCTCGCCCGACCGCCTCGCACTCCCCTGCCGCGAACCGCGATCTGGGGACCGCTGTCTCGAACACCGCGAACGCCGTGGGCACCTTTATTGCCCAGGGCGCCTCGGCCATGCGCGAGATGAACGCCGCGAAAAAGGCACTTGCCGATGCCCGCGCCCACCTGGCCGAACTTGAGCAGCGCATTGCCGATCAGGCCGAGGAGCTCGAGACGCGCCAGGATATCGCAGGCCGCTACGACCAGATCGTCGCCGACCAGCGTCAGGCGATCGCCACGGCCCAAAAGACTGCAGCGGCCGCCGAGATTGACCGTGATGCCCACGCCGCCAAAGCGACAGAGCTCAAGGGTCAGTTCGAACAAATGAAGACAGAGGATGACGCGACTGAGCTCCGCCTGAAGGCCGCGCTCGACGCCGTGGAGGCCCGCGAGGCGAGCTCTCGCGAGACCGGCAACCGCCTCGTTCGACGTCTTGAGGATTCCAAGCGCATCCGCGACAAGGTGAAGGCCGAGCGAGACGCCGGCATTGCGGCCGCACAACAAACCGTCGACGCCACACGCGCCCAGCTCGAGACACTGCGTCATGAGTACGCCGAGCTGCAACGCAATCCCTCGGCAAATCCCGCCAACTATACGGTGCGCACCAGCGAGCTCTCGATGCAGATCTCCGACACGGCAGATGCCCTGCGTAAAGCCGAAGAAGATGTCCCGCGCATTACCGCCGACCTTGAGCACTCGCTTGCCGCAGCCGAGCAGGCCGTCGAACAGGCGCAAGCCCCCATCGCCGACGCTAAGCGAGCCCATCAGGCCGTGACGGCAGAGGCCGATGCCGCGCGCGACGAGCTGCAGACCGCAAAAACCGCCGCTGCAACGCGCCAGCGCGAACTGCGCGAGAAGATCGCCGCCGAGGACAAGGCACGCCGCGACCAAGAGCAGACCATCGCCAACGCCCAAGCAGATGCCGCGCATGCGCAGTCGATTATCGAACAGGCGACCGAGGTGCACGACCACCCAGAGATCACTGAGTCGCTTGCAGGATCCTTGGCCCGAGACAAAGCCGAACACGCCGAGACCGAGCGAGAAGTCGCCCAGCTCGAGGCCACCGAGGATGCGGTGCGCGAGCGTACCCGCGACTCACGCATCAAATTCACCGGCGCCATCGTCTGCATTGTCGCCGTAGTCCTCGTGATCATCCTGATCTGGCTCTTCGCGAGCAAGTAAACCCGCCGCCAAATAACGCCTCAACTCAGTTGCGATGAGATAGTTCCTGTTTAGCCCTCAAAAAGCCAATTCAAGAACTATCTCACCGCAACTTATTTAGATCGACGCAAGGCAACCTATCCCTCTTGCACCGACCTCTTGACATAAGGACTGTCCCCAGGTGCCGGCACAAAAGGAACGTCCCCAAGTGCCAAGTGCCCAATGACTACTCAACAACCACGGCAACACCGATGTAATGGCAGAGTCAGCGAGCGGGTCGCATTTGAGGCAAGGTGACGTGAAACGAAAGGGCGCTGACCTTCTGGTCGCGCCCTTGAAGTTGAACGTCAGATTGGCCAAATGCGGCCCGCGCAGCGTCGGCTGGTCCGCCGTTCGGTAGAACGGCGGAACCTACTACACAGCCTGAGCCAGCTTCTCGGCTCGCTCGGCGGCGGCGAGCGCCTCGATCACGGTGCCGAGCCGGTCGCCCAAAAGGACGCCGTTGTAGGTGGAGTTGAAGCCGATGCGGTGATCGGTCACACGGTCCTGGGGCTGGTTGTAGGTACGAATCTTCTCGGAACGGTTACCGTGGCCGATCTGGCTCTGGCGCTCGGCACCGAGCTCTGCCTGCTGCTTCTCGAGCTCCATCTCGTACAGACGGGCGCGCAGCATCTGCATGCAGACCTCGCGGTTCTGAATCTGGGAGCGCTGCTCCTGCGACTGCACCACGGTATTGGTGGGCAGGTGGGTGATGCGCACGGCGGAGTAGGTGGTGTTAACGCACTGACCGCCAGGGCCCGAAGCGCAGTAAGTGTCGATGCGCAGGTCGGACTGGTTGATCTGGACGTCGATCTCCTCGGCCTCGGGAAGCACGGCGACGGTTGCCGTGGAGGTCTGGATGCGGCCCTGAGACTCGGTCTTGGGAACGCGCTGGACACGGTGCACGCCGGACTCGAACTTCATGACAGAGTAGACGCGGTCGCCCTCGACCTTGAACTCGATGGACTTAAAGCCGCCGGCCTCGCTGGGGCTGGAATCGAGCACGGTGGTCTTCCAGCCGCGCGACTCGCAAAAGCGCTGGTACATCTTGTACAGGTCGCCGGCGAAGATGGCCGCCTCGTCGCCACCGGCGGCGGAGCGGATCTCGACGATGGTGTTCTTGTCGTCGTTGGGGTCGCTCGGGATGAGCATGTACTTGATATCTTCCTCAAGCTGGGGAAGCTTGTCCTCGTTCTCGGAGATGTCCATCTGGAGCATCTCCTTCTCGTCAGCGTCGGTGGTGTCGCGGAGCATCTCTTTGGCAGCCTCGATGTCGTCGAGCGCGCTGATGTACTCGCGCGAAGCGGCAATGAGGTCGGACTGGTGCGCGTACTCCTTGTTGAGACGCGTGAACTCCTTGATGTCGGAGGCGACGGCCGGGTCGGAAAGCTTCTTCTCGAGCTCCTCGTAGGCCTTGATGATCTTTTCGAGCTTATCGCGCATGGCAGGACTCCTTTATATGCGTGAAGGTGAAAATCGGCAGAGTTGATGGGGCGCATGGCGCCACTGCGGGGGTAAGCCCAGCTAGAACATGTCGATCTTCAGATACATGCGCATCCCTTCGCGTGTGGGGTACATAGTTGCGGTCTAACCCATACATGATAGCGTGCGCAGGCAAACCTGCATATAACCCGCACGGAATGAGCGGACGTAGCCGTTGAGGACGTTCCTTAACGATTAGTCATTTAAGAACGTACCCAACGGCTAAC
This sequence comes from Collinsella sp., assembly GCA_048205395.1. Taxonomy (GTDB): domain Bacteria; phylum Actinomycetota; class Coriobacteriia; order Coriobacteriales; family Coriobacteriaceae; genus Collinsella. The sequence continues at coordinate 29,676 of DBEWUK010000021.1, read as the reverse complement.
AAAGGGACTGTCGCTTTGTCACATTCTAGAGCGCTTGAAGCAGAGCGATGAAAAAGCGGACACCCTGAAGGTAGGCGCGGCGGGTGATGCGCTCGTTGGTGCCGTGGACGCCGCGGTCGCACTCGTCATCGTCGACCACAAACGCCGAAAAACGAATGCACTCGGGGCAAATGCGCTGGTAGTTGGCAGCGTCGGTCGCGCCGATCACGGTCGAGGGGACAATCGCCAACGGCCTGGATGATCCATTTTCCTCCGCCCCCTTTGGGTCACGGAAGTAGCGGGCGGCAATGGCGCGAACGGCCTCGAGCCCCGGTCCACCAACACGCGGGGACGGCGAGGGCTCGGAGCTGCCGGGGCCCAGCTCCACTTCGACACGACCGGCAAGGTCCGCCCCGGCAACCGCCTCACGGCAGCGCGCCACAACGTCGGCCACACTCGTGCCCTCGAGCATGCGGAAGTTAATGTTGGCCCACATATCCTGCGGCATCACGTTAGCGCCAGTGCTGCCGCCCTCGATTTGGGTCGGCGCACAGGTGGTGGTCACGAGCGGGTAGAGCTTTTTGCTGGCGAGGCAGTCGCTGACAATGGCATCCTTGTTGGCGGCAATCTCATCCGCCGTGTAGAGCCCCAGCTCGACGAGCTGCGCGGCGAGCAGATCGGTCACGCGAGCCGGCCACTCGATATCGCAGATTGCGGTGATGGCGCGACTGAGCACCTCGAGCGATGTGCCGCCGTAGGGGTTAGACGAATGCCCGCCTTCGCTCTTCGTCTTGAGCACGATATCGGCATAACCTTTCTCAGCCAGGTCGGCGTGCATGAGCCAGCCCTCGCCCGCGCTGTACTCGGCAGCCGGAACGATGCGGTAGTCGCCCTCGTCGATCAGGAACTCGAGCTCAACACCACGCTCCTCGAGCGTGCGGCCGATGGCGCCCGCGCCGTACTGCGTAGTTTCCTCGTCCTGGCCAAAGGCCAGGAGCAGCGTGCGCTCGTGCTGCCAACCGTGCGCCAGCGCATATTCAACCGCCTCGAGAATGCCCGCGACCTGGTCTTTCATGTCGATAGCGCCACGACCCCAAATGTAGGTATCGTCCACGTGCCCGCTAAAGGGGGCGTGCGTCCAGTCGGCCTCGGTGCCGGGCACCACGGGGACCACGTCCATGTGGCCCATGAGCATGACGGGTTTGAGGGCGGGATCGGAACCGCCAAGCGTCACTAATAGCGAATGGTCGATAAGCTCGACCTCGCCCGCCGCGAACACGTGCGGCCACGCCTGCTGCATATAGGCGCGCAGGTCGTCGAACGGCTGCCAGTTCACCGCCTCGGCGTCCATGCTCGAGACGGTCGGAAACGACAGCACGCGGCCCAGGCGCTCGCACGCGCCAGCCTCGTCTATATCGGCAAAATCGTCCTCATGCGCAAAGAAGCGCCAAACCTCGGCCATGACATCCTTTCGATTGTGATGACGAGGGCCGCCCTACCGGAGCGGCCCTGCCACATAAGCGTTTGCGGTCGGTTATTTGTCCTCGAGATAACGCGAGAGGAACTCACGGGTGCGCTGGTGTTTGGGGTTACCGAAGAGCTCGGCCGGTGCCGCATCCTCGAGCACCACGCCCTTGTCCATAAAGACCACGCGGTCGGACACCGTGCGGGCAAAAGCCATCTCGTGCGTGACGACGACCATGGTCATGCCGTCGGCAGCGAGCTTGCGCATGACCTCGAGCACCTCTCCCACGATCTCGGGGTCGAGCGCGGAGGTCGGCTCGTCGAACAGCATGATCTGCGGATTCATGCACAGAGCACGAGCGATGGCCACACGCTGTTTTTGACCACCGGACAGGCGGCCCACGGCGGCATGCGCGAACTTTTCGAGTCCCACACTCGTCAGATGCTCCAGCGCGACCTTTTCGGCCTCGGCCTTGCTCATCTTTTTGAGCGTGACGGGCGCGAGCGTGCAGTTGTCGAGCACATCCATGTTGTTGAACAGGTTAAAGCCCTGGAACACCATGCCGATGTCCTCGCGGAGTTTATTGATATTGCAGCGCTCGGCCGTAAGGTCCTGGTCGTGGAACCAGATGTGGCCCGCGTCCGGGGTCTCGAGCAGGTTGAGGCAGCGCAGAAAGGTCGACTTGCCCGAGCCCGAGGCGCCGATAATGGTGACGACCTCGCCGGGGTTAACGGACAGGTCGATGCCCTTGAGTACCTCGAGCGAGCCGAAGCTCTTGCGCAGGCCCTCGACGCGGATGAGCGGCTCATTGGTCTGTGCGGCGGCCGCAACGCCGGTAGTGGCGGTATCTGCCATGATGATTCTCCTCGTCTTGAGCCTAGTTGGAGCTGGGCAGCGTGGCAGGGGCCTCGGCGCCGAGCTTTTTGCCAAAGGCTTCGAGCAGGCGGCTCGCCACGAGTGTCAGGATCAGGTAGACCACGAGCGCCACGCAGTAGACCTCCATCTGGCGGTAGTACACGCCGGCGACCGTGGTAGTAGCGTACATAAGGTCGAACACGCCGATGACCGAGAGCACCGACGAGTCCTTGATGTTGATGATGAGCTCGTTGGTGAGCGCCGGAATCGCGTTTTTAATGCCCTGGGGGAACACGACTTTGCGCATGGCCTGCCACTGCGACAGACCCAGCGAACGCGCTGCCTCGGCCTGGCCGGAATCGATGGACTCGATGCCGCCGCGCAGGACCTCCATCATGTAGGCGGTGGAGTTGAGCGAGATGGTGACGAGGCCGGCGGTGAAGGTGCTCCAAATCTGGTTGGCCTGGGTGGTCTCGAAGCCCATGCCACGCAAAACGGTGAAGCCCGCGTAATAGATGAGCAGGCCCTGGACCATCATGGGCGTGCCGCGCACGATGGTAGAGTAGACGGTCGCAAAGCCGCGGCCGATACTCTTAAAGAAGCGCGTGAGGTCGTTATCCACGCGGTCGAACGTCTGAATGCGCAAAAACACAAGGAGCAGCGCCAGGAAGAATGCGATGACGGTGCCGAAGGTCGCGAGCGCGATGGTGATCTCGATACCGCGGATAAAGAAATCCCCGCTCTTGTAGGTCATGTAGACCAGGCTCGACAAAAAGTCGCTGGGATTGGAGTCCGAGACAATACTCACCTGCACCAGGTCGATAAACGACATGACGCAACGGTCGATAAAGAAGATCGCCGCGATGGCGACCACGACATAGCTGCCCAGGCGCGCGCCGCGACGGAAGCGCTCGGATGCGAACGGCGACGTTTCGCGATAGTCACTCCAGTGCATAAGCTTGGTGACAAGCGCCGCCGCCGACACGACAATCCAGGCCCAAAGAATCGCCCAAAGGCAATCCTGGAAGATACCGGCGGGGGCTAAGAAGCTCAGCGGTGTGGGATTGCGCTGGCTAAACGCCAGGCCGAGCGCCGCGATGACGCTCGTACCCAGGTACACATAACGGTGGTCGGCCTTGATAAAGGAGGCCAGACGATTGATGGTTTTCATGCTGCCTCCCTATGCCGGCTGACGATCGAGGCACGCGTCCCACATCTGGTCGCGCTCCTCTTGGCTAATGCCCTTGAGTGTCTTGTCGATGAGTTTAAGCAGCTTGTCCGAGCCCTTGCGGCAGCCGACGTTTGCCGTGACCTCCTGCTTGAAACCCTCGCCCTCGGCAAATTGAATCGGCACGATACCCGGGTTTTGGGCCATATAGCCCTTCTCGTTCTCGGTGTTGTAGGTCACGGCGTCGCACGTGCCCTGCAGCAGATTCGAGAACACCGTGGGGACGGAGTCGACCGGGTTTTTGTGCACAACGCCCGGAATCTCGTCGATGACGGTATCGAGCATGGTGTCCTTTTGGCCGAGCACCGTGGCACCGCTGAAGTCGCTGAGCTTGGTGGCGTTTTGGTAGGGCGAGCCCTCTTTTACGAACAGGCCAAAGTAGCCAATGAAGTACGGGTCGGAGAAACCGACCGACTCCTCACGCTCGGGCGTGGCGCTCATGCCGGCGATGATGAGGTCGATCTGGCCGTTGTTGAGCGAATCGATAAGGCCCGAGAAGCTCTGCTTGACGGCAACGGGCTCGCCGCCGAGGGCCTTGCAGACGATCTTGGCGATCTGCACGTCGTAGCCATCGGCGTAGGCTCCCTGCACGTTGTCGATGGGAATGGTGAACTCGCTGGCCTCGGAGACCTGCCAGTTGTACGGGGCGTAGGCCGCCTCCATACCGATACGGATCTTGTCCTTGCCGATAACGGAATCGGACAGGTCGTCGCGACCGCCGCCCGTCGTGGGCTGAACTACTTCCAGCGTGGAGGGGCGCTGGCAACCGGCAAGTGCGCCGGCGACGACAGAAGCGCTCGCAGCGAGAGCGCTACCCAAAAAGATGCGACGGCTGCATATCGGCTGGACATGCATGCCGCGCTGTTGTCGAGATTGCATCTGATGCCTTCCCTATTTCGTTTTGCTGACAATAAGACAGGATATACGCCAGCGACCAGCAGCGCAGTACAAGCTCGAAAAATTAATAGACACACGGTAGTCATTGGGAGCGTCGATGTTTTGGCAATGCCAGCGAGCGCCGCCCAGAGCAAACAAGTTGGCATGAAAAAGGCAAGGCATAGACCTTCTGGTCATGCCATGCCTTTTGAATGACAAATTGTCGCTCTGGGCGGCGCGCAGCGTCGACCGGCCCGCCGTTCGTCAGAACGGCGGAACCTCTAGAGCAAGGTGACGCTAAAGCTACGTTTGTCGGTAGCGCCGGGAGCCAAGGTGATGGTGTTGACCTTGTGCTCAAAGACGTCGTCCTCGGTGTCCATGGTGGTGTGACCGGTCCAGGGCTCGAGCGCCACAAACGGGGCGTCGTTGGCGGCAGACCACACGCCAATGTACTTAAAGCCCTCAAAGTCGATCTTGACGCCGTGGCCCGACTTGCGGCCGCGCAGCGTGAGCGTGGAGCCCGGGGTATCGGTGAACATGATGGCGTCGTTATCGAAGCTGCGGTGCGTGATGGGCAGCACGTCCGAGTTATCGGGAGCCTTGTAACTGCCCTCGAACGTCATAAGACCGTCGGGCGTGATGATGGGAGCCTCATTAGTCCAAGCCTCGGTAAACGCCAGCTCGTAATCCTCGAATGCCTCGTCCTCGGCACCGGGAGCCGGTACGTTAAACGCGGGGTGGCCGCCCACCGAGAACGGCAGGTCCACGTCGCCGGTATTGGTGACGGCAAAGGTCTGGGTAAGTGTGGCGTCACCAGTCAGGGCATAGGTCATGTTGAGCTTAAAGTGGAACGGGAACGCCTTGAGCGACTCGGGCGTGTCGGTGATCTCGTACGTTACCGAGGAGCCGTCCTCCGAAACCTCGACCAGCTTGTGTTCGACGATGCGCGCGAGTCCGTGGCGCGGCATCTCGCAGGTGCCGGCCGCAGACGTCGCCGTGTTGTTGCGCAGCGAGCCCACAATGGGGAACAGGATGGGCGCATGCTTGCCCCAAAAGGCGGGGTCGCCCTGCCACAGATACTCGTTGCCGTTGAGGGCAAGGCTCGTGAGCTGGGCACCCATGGAATCGATGGCCGCGGTGAGGCCGCCGCGCTTGATGGTAGTGACAGTAGACATGCTACTTCCTCCAAAAGTAAACAATAGTGTCGAGGGCTATTGTCCCACTCTTGGCGGCGGGACGGGACGGCAGGCGATTATTGAGTAGCCATAGCGGAATGAGCGGCGAGTGCCTACTGGGTATCCACGTAAAGGTCGAACCCGCCCTGCGGTGTGCTGTCGACCGTATCGGGCGCCTGCGAGTTAAAGCTCACGGGGACCATGCGCTTTGAGGCGCGGAAGCGCGTGCCATCGGTGGCGACGGGCGGCTCGTCGACCGTGAGCTCGTAGTCGCCGGGCTTGAGTTCGATGCCGTCGCCAGCGGAGTTGACATATTGATACTCGTCAATCGCCTGCCCCCTGAGCGTGCGGCCCACGATATGGATGAGCATCTGGCTGTCGCCGCGCGCGGTGTCCCACGTCGCGCCGTCCTTGACCTCGACCGACACATGTACCGAGCGCGTGCGGCTGAGCGATTGTTCGACAGACATCTCGACCTTGGCGGCATCTTTGCGCTGTTGCTCCACATGGCTCCAGACATTTCCGATCGCCGAGCAAGCGATGACGCCGGCCATGAAGGCGATGAGGATGGGGCCGAGTGGCGAGCGGCGGCCAGCATCTTCCTCGCGAGCCAAGTCGGGACGATGCGTGGGCGCGGGCGCCCGGGCACCCTGCGCGGGCACGTCGAGTATGCTGAAGGATGCCGTGCTGCCAGGGTCGATGTTATGGCGCGGCTGCGGGGTCTTGGCCGGCGAGATGGACATGTCCGCCGGCTCGCCGAGCGTGGCCGTGGCATCGGCCTTAGCCTCATCGGCCTCGGCTTGGGCCCAAGCCTGCTCAAAGGTCAGGGGCTCGGCGGAGTCGGGAGCGGCGTCCGTCTCGACGGCATCGTTACCGGTCTCGTCCTCGTCGCTCGACACGTCACACGGCGCGGGCTCGTCCCACTCCTCGTCCGGAGCCTCGCCCTCGCTATACCACCATTCAAAGTTATCGATATCCATACGGGGCGCCCCTTAGGCCTCGCAAATAAACACTTGCTAGCCTTATACCCCCAGACAGCGCTGGAGCTCGCCGGCACAGACAGGAAAACCGTCACAACATTCGACGCTTTTCCTCGATTTCGAGATTTTCATCGAATGTTGTGACGGTTTGGGCGACTGGCCGGCAGCGCAATGTGACAAAGGGACTGCCCCTTTGTCACATTCTGCTAGAGTTGCAGGGATTGAATCCCGCTTATTCATGCGACATTGGAGTGACAACCTTGACCGCCGCAACCACGCCTAAAAGAAAGCCAACCGCCGCCGCGCTCTCCCCCGCGCGCACCAGGCTCTGCCTGGCGCTGCTCGTGCTGTTGGGATTCTCGCTCGGCTGCTCCGAGTTCGTGGTCATCGGTATCGAGAGCGACTTGGCAACGGAACTCGACGTATCACTTGCTACTGCGGGCCAGCTCATCAGCGTGTTCGCGCTCGTCTACGCCATCGCGACGCCGGTGCTTGCGCTCAGCACGGGCCGCTTCCGCCGCTACCAGCTGCTCGTGTGCTATAGCATCATCTTTGTGCTCGGCAACTTGGTCATGGCGTTGGCGCCCAACTTCCAGGTGCTGTTTATCTCGCGCATTGTCCTGGGCTCTGTCTCGGGCGCGCTGCTCGCCGTGGGCGTGACGTACATCCCCGAGCTGCTATCCCCGCAGCAAACTTCGCTTGCCATCTCGGTGGTATATGGTGCGTTTTCTGTGGCGATGGTCTTTGTCACTTCGGTCGGCAAATTTGTAGCCGACACGCTCGACTGGCACGTTGCCATGTACGGCACGCTTACCTTTGCCGCTCTGATCTGCGGAGCGCTCGTGGCGTTTATGCCGCGCGCTGGGCAAACCGACGAGCCTGCCACCCTTCGCGAGCAGGCGGGTCTGCTACGCGAGCCGAGCATCATCACCGGCATGCTCATCTTTTTGTTTGGCGTGGGCTCGGTCTATGTGTTCTACGGCTACGTGACGCCTTATCTTGAGCAGGTGCTGGGCATGGGCACCGTTCAGGCTAGCACCACGCTTATGGCCTACGGCGTGTTCTGCCTGATCTCGAACATCCTGGGCGGATGGATCGATGCGCGTTTTGGCATGAAAGCGCTGCTCGTGACGTTTGTGCTGCAGGCGGTGGCATTGTTTGGGCTGTTTGCCGTAGGCGCTGCCATGCCGCTCGCACTTGTCTTTGTCTTTAGCCTGGCGATGCTCATGTACCTGTTCTCGGTGTCGTGCATCACGCACTTTATGGACGTGGCTCGCAGCCGCCATCCCAAATCGATGGTGCTCGCGAGCTCGGTAGAACCCATGGCGTTTAATGTCGGCATTTCGTTTGGCACCGCAGTGGGCGGCGCCGTGGTAAGCAGCATTGGTATTGCGTACGTGGGCGCAGTGGGCGCCGCGTTCTCGCTTGTGGCCTGGGCGCTCACGCTGGTGACGATTAAGTTGGCTCGCTGGGAGCGCAAGCGGGCGAGGGTGCAGGCGTAGATGCGATACTCGAGCTCGATGATGGCGATCGAAAGGAAACCACATATGCAACGTGTACTGTTTATCTGTTATGGAAATATCTGCCGCTCGACGATGGCTGAGTCCGTGTTTACCGAGCTCGTGCGCCGCGCTGGGCGCGAGGCGGAGTTTGCCATTGATTCCGCCGCGACATCGACCGAGGAGATCGGCAATCCGCCGCATCGTGGCACCGTTGCCAAGCTGCGCGAGGTCGGGATTCCCGTCGTCGCCCATCGTGCACGCCAGGTGCGTCGCGCGGAGTATGGCGACTGGGATCACATTGTCTATATGGATGCCGAGAACGCGCGTGGCCTGCGTCGCATCTTTGGCAAGGACCCCGATGGCAAGATCTCGCGCCTGCTCGATTGGACCGATCGCCCCGGCGACGTGGCCGATCCCTGGTACACCGGCAACTTCGATGCCACCTACCGCGATGTGCTCGCCGGCTGCACGGCCATGCTCGAGCAGCTGTAGGCAAGCGAGGTCGCGGGCCACGCCTTTGTCGCATCGGGAACTGGCCCTAGACCGGCTTGACCTCCAGCTTTATCCCCTCGGCGCAGGAGTCGCCCAAAACATCCGAAAGGGCCCAGATCGCATATAGCGGCAAATAGAGAACCGCTCCGTTGCGCTCAACGTTGCCTCTCGAGAAAACAATCCCGAGCCTTACGCCATATTCAGCCGTATCAAGCACATGACCGAGCGCAGCGTGCGCGTGGTAATAGGAGCCCGATTTAACCTCGATCGGAACAGCCGTCCCATCCGGTCCATCGACCACAAAGTCCACTTCACCGCGCTTTTTTGTCTGATAGTAGTAAAGCTGGCGGTTTTGGGCAGCCAGCTGCTGGGCCACCACGTTTTCGTAAATGCCGCCCAGATTGGGCTCCTTGCTATCAAGATACGCCGCTTGGGCGACTCCAACGGGGTAGCGCGCCATCAACATGCCCGTATCCGATTGATATAGCTTGAACTGCGATGGCCGTGCCGTCTTGAGCAGGGGCGATTTTGGCTCGGTTACGATATCGGCTTTGAGAGCAACGCCGGCATCGACAAGCCATACAAAATCTCGCTGATACTTCTCGTAGTGAGCCTTGGGGTCAATGGAATTGAGCACGAAACGCTTGTTTTCGCCCTCGAGCATAATAGGGAGCTGATCGTAGATGCTCTGCACCTGAAGGGCTCGCCCGCTTGCATACTTGGGGATATCCCGCCGGTACTGTTCGTTGAGCTCTGACTGTAGCTGACGAACAGAGGCAAGGTCGCCCTGCGTGTCAAGGAAACGCTGCACGACCTCCGGCATTCCGCCGACAACGGTATAGGTCCTGAAGTTTGCCATCATCGCGTCATGAATGTAATCAGGAATGGGCCTCTCGCTGATGCACGCGTCACGTATCGTTTGGCGAGCCCCCTCGCTCACCCCGATTGCCCAGCAAAACTCCTCAAAATCGAGCGGGAACATCCTAAGCTCGTGGACATACCCCACGGGATAGGACCTGACGCCCTTGAACTGAGTCCCGAGCATTGACCCCGAAAACGCCCAACGGCACCTCCCGTCCTCAACAAGGAACTTTGCCATCGTCATGATGTCGGGGGCTTCTTGGACCTCATCGATAAACACGAGCGTTTTGCCTGGTGCAATCGACTTTCCCGAAAGAAGCGTCACCCTGCTGATGAAATCATCGGCATCCCGCGCCTCGAGAAGAGCATCTTTTGCCTGGCGGTTTTCCATGAGGTTAAGCTCGATGTAGGTTGCATGGTTGGCTTTGCCAAATGCGCGAATCGAATAGCTTTTGCCGATCTGGCGAGAACCCGTAATGAATAAGGCCTTTTGCTCGGCAGACTTCAGCCAATGCTCCAGTTCTGCCGCTATTTTCCTGCGCAGCATAGGCTCTCCCCTCAGTGTCATCAAATGAAATGCAAAGTTTTATACGCTTGATTATCGATGAAACGCAGAATTTTTAGAACCTAAAATCGGATGAAATGCAGAGATTTGAGATTACAAGCATAATAGAAGGGGCACCACCGGCGAATGTGACAAAAGAACTGTCCCTTTGTCACATTGCGCTCAGCTACTCGTCAACGATCTCGGCAAGCCAGACGTTCAGCGTATCGACCTCGGGGCAGCAGAACTTTGCCGTACCGGGCTCGTTGCCAGGCACGGTTCCGCCGTAGCGCAGGATATCGATATAGGGAAAGCCCACATGGCAGGCCATGGCGCACATCTTGCCGCGATCGCGGTCGAAGTCAAAAACGTCGCCCGGCTTGTGACCGTGGTGGCAGCGGCATGTGCCCAGCTGGTCAACGCAGCTAATGCGAATACGTGGGCGCTTGCCACGCGGTGCGCCGAGCGGCTTGTTCTCGCCCGTGGCCTCGGTGCCGCTCTCGTCGGCGTTACTCATGGTCGATCACATCCAGGCAGGCCTCGATGGGCAGGCCGGCGGACTTGTCCTCCTGGTCGGCATTGCGCTCGATAAGCTCGGCTACCACGCGCATGGCATCGCTCGTCGCGCGCTGCAGGCTCCAACCGGCCATAACGCGGCCGACGAGCACCGCCGAGAACGTGTCGCCCGTGCCCGGGAAGTAGACCGGGATCAGGTCGAAGGGAATCGTGAAGTACTCCCCCGCCACATGGTCGTAACCGATGACGACATTCGCACCGTCGACCACAGCGCTCGTAATGACCACCGACTTGGCGCCCAGGGCACGCACGGCATCCACGAGAGCGCGGCCCTCATCGGGCGTGATTTGCTCGGCAATGGGCGTATCGGTGAGCAGGCACGCCTCGGTATAGTTTGGCACCGCATAGTCGGCGCACTCGAGCAGGCTGCGCATGAGACCGATCGTGGACTCGGGCACGCCGGCGTAGAGCTTGCCGTTGTCGCCCATGATGGGGTCGACGAACACCTTGGTGCCCTTTTGCGCACGGCGGTGGCAAAAGTCCGAGATGATGCGCGTCTCTTCCTCGGTCACGATAAAGCCGGTCGAGATGGCGTCGAACTCAAACCCGAGCTCCTCCCAGATAGCGAGGCTCTGGCGCACGTACTCGGTGGTGTCATGGATGTAGAACTTGGGATAGTTGAGCGTATCGGACACCAGCGCCGTCGGCAGGTTGTGGATGCGATAGCCCATGTGCGACAGCACCGGCAGCATGGCGGAGAGCGCGACCTTGCCGTAGCCGCACATATCGTTGATCAGCAGCAGCTGAGTGTTCTTCATGAGGGTCTCCCTTGGTTCGGGCACGGCGCAGCGGCGCCACAGTGCGACTAAGTGTAGCGCAGGGGACGTTGTAAGCGGTCGCTAGGGTCGCGAAGAGTGCATTGTTGCGGAAAGGTTTCGGAAATGGGAGGCAAATCACGGCAGCAGCGGCACAGTAGCTGCCACCTATTTACTACCATTCCAAAACTATGCCGGATTACTACGATAAACCGCCAGTCTCCAACCACAACAAATTGCACTCCAGCAAAACCGCAGGTAGACAGCTTGTGATTTTCCGAAAAACAATGCCGAGGTCTGAGATTTCGAATTCATCGTAGTAATCCGGCATAGTTTTGGGCAAAGCAACTTCGGAAGGGTGTCACCGCAGCCCAAAATGATCCGTTATCCTCCATCCCCCACGGATCACTCAAATGCCAACCCAGGCAGCGCTGTAGATTGAGGACGGACAGCGAAAGCGTTCCTAAGCGAGCAAGGTGGCGTGAAAGAGGAGGGCATAGGCCTTGTGGCCATGCCCGACGATTGAACGTCAGATTGCCGCTTAGGAACGCTTGCAGCGTCGAGCCGTTACGCGGTTTGGTAAAACCGCGTAACCACTAGTTTGGTACCTTGACATTGGTTTCTCACACTCCTAGATTAGTTAGGCACAAAACAATTCATCTACCTAACTAAAGAAAGGAGCGAAGATTAGATATGTGTGTTGAACCACACGCCCATCCGCATGAACCCGGCGACGACCCCTCGCAGCCGGCAGACGAGCCCGAGACTCAGTCCAAGGAGGACCGTCTCGCCAAGAGAATCCTCCATGGGCTGGGGTTTTGCGGCCATTACATGCATTTTCACGGCGGCGGCATATCTGGCAAGGCGCCTATTGTCTGCCTGCTCGCCAAGCAGCCGACCGGCGAGCTGTCCCAACAGGAGCTCGGCATGCACTTCGACCTCAAGCCGGGGTCCCTTTCCGAGATTCTGTCCAAGCTCGAACTGGGCGGTCTTATCGAGCGCAGTCGCAATCCCAAAGACCGTCGGCAGCTCACCATCCGCCTGACCGATGCGGGATGGGAAAAGGCCCGCGTTGAGCAGGCAGCCCGCATTCGCTTTAGAGAGCAGGCCTTTAGTGCTCTCACTCACGACGAGCGCGAGCAGCTCGCCGAAATGCTCGAGAAAATCCGCGTAACCTGGGAGGAACTGGATGATTAAAACCCTCATGGGCAGCATCCGCGACTATATGAAAGTCACTGTTGCCACGCCATTGCTCGTGCTTGGCGAGGTGCTCTGCGAGATGCTGATTCCATTTGTCACCGCCAACCTGATCGATGCCATCAAAGACGGCGCCACCGTAGCCGAGATGCTTCCCACCGCGGGCTTTTTGGTGCTCATCGCGCTGACGTCGCTTGCTTTTGGCGCCGCTGCCGGCGTCACCTGCAGCCATGCGAGTTGCGGCTTCGCTAAGAACCTGCGTCACGACCTGTTCTACAAGATCCAGACGTTCAGCTTTGCCAACATCGATGAGTTCTCGAGCTCCTCGCTCGTCACGCGCCTGACCACCGATATCAACAACGTGCAGCAGGCCTTTATGATGATCATCCGTATCGCCGTGCGCGCGCCGCTGGTATTGATCTTCGCCTTTACCATGGCATTTATCATGGGCGGCAGCGTCGCCATGGTCTACCTGGTCATCATTCCGCTGCTGGGCTTTGGGCTGTTCTTTATCATCTTTAAGGTGCGCCCCATCTTCTCGCGCGTGTTCCACAAGTACGACGCCCTTAACGAGTCCGTCGAGGAAAACGTCACCGGCATGCGCGTAGTTAAGAGCTATGTGCGCGAAGACTTTGAGAAGGAGAAGTTCGCGACCGCTGCGCGCGACGTCCAGATGGACTTCACCCGCGCCGAGAAGCTGCTTGCCTTTAACAACCCCATGATGAACATCTGCGTCAACGGCGCGTTTGTCGTCATCATCTACCTGGGCTCCAAGCTCATCATCACGAGCCAGGGCACGCTGTTCGACGTGGGCCAGCTCTCCTCGATCTTTACCTATGGCTTCCAAATCCTCATGAGTCTGATGCAGCTGTCGATGATCTTTGTCATGGTGACCATGGCCGACGAATCGGCGCACCGCATCACCGAGGTGCTGGCCGCCGAGCCCACGATCGCCGATCCCGCCGAGCCCGTGCTCGAGGTCGCCGATGGTTCCATCGACTTTGACCACGTGAGCTTTAAGTATTCCGCGCATGCGAAACGCCAGGCACTCGACAATATCGACCTGCACATTAAGAGCGGCGAGACCATCGGCATCATCGGCGGCACCGGCTCGGCCAAGTCCACGCTTGTAAACCTCATCGCCCGCCTGTACGACGCCACCGAAGGCACCGTGCGCGTGGGCGGCGTGGATGTGCGCGACTACGACCTGGACGCACTGCGCCACCAGGTCGCCATGGTGCTGCAGAAAAACGTGCTGTTTAGCGGCACCATCGCCGAGAATCTGCGCTGGGGCGACCCGAACGCCACCGACGAGGAAGTCCGCGAGGCGGCACATCTGGCCTGCGCCGATGAGTTTGTCGACGGCTTCCCCAAGGGCTACGACACCTGGATCGAGCAGGGCGGCTCCAATGTCTCGGGCGGTCAGAAGCAGCGCCTGTGCATTGCGCGTGCCCTGCTGCGTCGCCCCAAGATCTTGATCTTGGACGACTCCACCAGCGCCGTCGACACCAAGACCGACGCCAAGATCCGCGCAGGGTTGGCAAGCTATCTGCCCAACACGACCAAGCTCATCATCGCCCAGCGCATCAGCTCCGTGCAGGACGCAGACCGCATCATCGTCATGGAGGGCGGCCGCATCGCGCAGATCGGCAACCACGATGAACTGCTCAAGACAAGCGAGATCTACCGCGAGACCTTCACCTCGCAAAACAAGATGTCTGCCGAGGGCGAAGGGGCCGTCGAGGCCGACACCGAGGCATCCGCAACGCAAGCCCAGACCCAGGAAGGAGGCGAGGCACATGAGTAAGGCAACGACCGCCGAGCGCGCGCTCAACCGCAAGGGCGGCACCATGTCGCGCCTCATCAAGACGCTCTTTGGCTTCTACCCCGTGCTTTTGCCCCTCGTCGTCGTCGGCGTGGTGCTCTGCGCCATCATCAACTCCATCGGCGCGACCTTCCTTCAGAGCGCCCTGCAGATTATTAGCGAATCGTGGCAGTCGGGCGATTGGGAAGCCGCACAGCCCAAGATCGCACAGCTCGTGACCACCCTCGCCTGCATCTACGGCGTCGGCATCCTGTCCTCGCTGTTCTGGAACCGCGCCATGGCCATCGTCACGCAGGGCTCGCTCGAGAAGCTGCGCGAGAAGATGTTCAACCGCATGCAGGACCTGCCGATTCGCTACTTCGACACGCACCAGCGCGGCGACATCATGAGCCACTACACCAACGACATCGACACGCTGCGCCAGATGATCAGCCAGTCGCTGCCCAACCTGCTCATGACGACCATCGTCATCGTCACGGTGTTCTTTATCATGCTGTACTACAGCGTTTGGATGTGTCTGGTCATTGTGGCAGGCGTCGCCTTTATGACCTTTATGACCAAGCTGCTCGGCTCCAACTCCGCGCGCTTCTTTATTGCGCAGCAGACCGAGCTCGGCGTTGTCGAGGGCCATATCGAGGAAGTCATGAACGGCCAGAAGGTCGTCAAGGCATTCTGCCACGAGTCTGCCGCCGAGGCCGATTTTGACGAGCGCAACGAAAAGCTCTTCGAGGTCTCGCAGAAGGCCAACATGTACGCCAACATCCTCATGCCCATCCTTATGAACCTGGGCAACCTGCTCTACGTGCTGGTCGCACTGGCAGGCGGCATTTTCCTGGCGCTGGGCGTGCCCAACCTGAGCATCTCGGGCATGGCGCTGTCCATCGCCGTCGTGGTGCCGTTCCTCAACATGACCAAGCAATTCTGCGGACAGATCGGTCAGATCTCGCAGCAGATCAACGCCGTGGTCATGGGCCTCGCCGGCGCCGACCGTATCTTTGAGCTCATCGACGAGAAGCCCGAGACCGACGAAGGCTACGTGACGCTCGTCAACGCGCAGGTGAACCCCGATACCTGGCAGCTCGAGGAGGCCGATCACCACACCGGCATGTGGGCGTGGAAACATCCGCACCGCGCAACCGGCGAGATCGAGTACGTGCCGCTGCGCGGCGACCTGGTCATGGACAACGTCGACTTTGGCTACACGCCCGACCACGAAGTGCTGCACGGCGTGTCCGTGTTTGCCAAGCCGGGCCAGAAGGTCGCGTTTGTCGGCGCCACCGGTGCCGGTAAGACGACCATCACCAACCTCATCAACCGCTTCTATGACATCGCCGACGGCAAGATTCGCTACGACGGCATCAACGTCAACAAGATCCGCAAGGCCGATCTGCGCCGCTCGCTGGGCGTGGTGCTGCAGGACGTGAACCTGTTCACCGGCACCGTGATGGATAACATCCGCTACGGCAACCTGGATGCGACCGACGAGGAGTGCATCGCGGCGGCCAAGCTCGCGGGCGCCGACGACTTTATCACCCGCCTGCCCGACGGCTACGACACGATGCTCACCGGCAACGGCGCACAGCTGTCGCAGGGCCAGCGCCAGCTGATCTCGATCGCACGCGCCGCCGTCGCCGATCCGCCGGCGATGATTCTGGACGAGGCCACGTCGAGCATTGACACCCGCACCGAGGCCATCGTGCAGGCGGGCATGGACAAGCTCATGGAGGGCCGCACGACGTTTGTCATCGCGCACCGCCTGTCCACCGGGCGCAACTCCGACGCAATCATCTGTCTGGACCACGGCCGCATCATCGAGCGCGGCAACCACGACGAGCTGATCGCCAAGCGCGGATACTACTATCAGCTCTATACCGGAGCGTTTGAGCTGGAGTAGATCTGGCAACCCGGAACTACGCCGCAACGCATAAGCCCCCGCAGTTCATATGAGCTGTGGGGGCTTTTTTCATGCCAGCCGGAAACCATATCCCACTTTTCGGGCCCAGAATGGGATGCCGTTTCCCGCTGGACCCCCTCCGGAAAACGGCATCCCATTTCAAGGGAGTAAACCGGGATGTAGTTTCCCCTAACGGCACCTTTGGGAAGCCGCATCCCACTCTAGACGCACAAAACGGGATGAGCTTTCCCATGGTGATCCAAGACCAGAAGCATGTCCGATAGCGCAGCCAGGTCAAGAACAACAAGGCAAGCGTCACGCCAATTTGGACGAGCGTCTGCTGCAGTTTGAGGCTGCTGGCCCATATGGTAGAGTTAACCACCCATGAATTTCAGCACACTGCGTGCTACCTGCTCTTTTGTCATTTAGGGGAGTGAACTTGTGAATACTTCTGTCGCCAAGAAGGCCAGCCAGGCGGTGCGCCTGCTCATGATGGTGCTCACGGCAGTTCTCATCTTCTTCTTCATCAATGTTATGCTGCTCGTCTCCGATATCCAGGGCACGGCGCGTGTGGTCAACTACGCCGGCCTGGTGCGCGGTACCACGCAGCGAATCGTTAAGCTCGAGGACGCGGGCCAGCCTCAAGATGACCTGCTCAAAGCCGTGGATTCATACATCAACGGTTTGCGTTACGGAAGTGACGACCTCAACCTCGTCCGTCTCGATGACGACGAGTATCAGGCAAAGATGACCGAGCTTGCAAATTATTTTGATGAGCTTTGCGCCGAGATCATCCGCGTGCGCGAAGTCGGCTATGAGAACACCGACATCATCCCTATGAGCGAGGAGTTCTTTGGCATTTGCGACGATGCTACGCGACTCGCAGAGGACTACTCTCAGGAGAAGGCGTCGGCGCTCAACTATCTCGAGGGCTTGGTGATCATCGACATCATGGGCTTGGTGGCGACCTTTGCGGTCGAACTTGTTCGCGCGGTGCGAACTGCCGCGCTCAATCGCGAACTGCAGAGCAAAGTCTATCTCGACGAAGCCACGGGACTGCCCAACAAGAACAAGTGCGAGGAGGTCTTGGGGCAGGAGCAGCCTGTCTCCGCGGAGGCGCCCGTTGCGATGTGCGTCTTCGACCTTAACAATCTGCATACGGTCAATAACAACTTCGGCCACGAGAAAGGCGACGAATACATCCGTTCTTTTGCCCAGCAGCTGGGGCGTGTGGCGTCCGAGACGTGCTTTGTGGGTCGCGACGGCGGCGATGAGTTTATCGCGGTGCTGCGGGATACCGATCGAGCTGCCGTGGAGTCCTGTCTCGCTCGGGTTCGTGCGAACGTGAACGAGTATTCCGAGGCTCACCCCGACATGCCCATCAGCTATGCGGTGGGCTATGCGCTTTCCAGTGATTTTGACGAGCCGCCTACCATGCGCGAACTCTTTTCCCAGGCCGACAAAAACATGTACATCGACAAGAACCGCGTAAAGGCAGCCGAGGCAGCCGGGCTGCCACGCGAGGAACGCTAAACCCGTAGCAAAGGGTAGCTAATTTGGGACGGGGCTCTTTTGGCTACTTGAGAAGCTGGGCCATGGCGTTGACGAATTTTTGGACTTGGAGGGTGGGCTCGAGCGGGTAGTGCAGAAAGACTGGCACCTCGCGACCGCATAGGAACGGCACACCCACAAAGGCCGGGTGCACCCCCGACCACGCCCCGCAGGTGAGCACCGCGTCCCCCTTTTCCTCCGCCTCGTTAAAGAGCGCAAAGTCGAAGCTATCCACATCGATCACGTCCACGCCGCCGTCTGCCAAAAGATCGATACGCAGGCTGTCCATGGCATCGTTGCCGTGACGCAGCACGCGCAGACGCATGCCCTCCAAGTCGGCAACCGTGATGCGATTCTTGCGCGCCAACGTACTCGTGCGCGGCAGGTCGATATAAAACGGCACGTTAACGATGCGGAGCTTTTGGCAGGCGTCGCCCCAGCGTGGGGTAGAAAAACTCGACTGCACCACATCGACCTCGCGGCCCAAGCTGCGCATGACGGTCTCGCGCTCGTCGTAGAGGTCGCTTACCGGCACAATCTCAAATCGCAGCGACGGCTCCAGATCGTGGATGCCCGTCCACATCGAAAGCGTTTGGCGCCCCGGGCACATCATCGACACACCCAGGCGCACGGCACCGCCATCGCCCGCCGCGCGTCGGGCGCGGCGCAGCGCGTCCTCGGACTGCCGCATGATCGAGCGCGCGTCATCCACCAGCAGAGCGCCCGCCGGCGTCACCTTAACACCCGAATGCGAGCGCTCGAACAACGTGATACCAAATTCGGCCTCAAATCCCGACACCTGTTTGACGAGCGCCGGGGTCGACACGCGCAATTTTGCCGCCGCACGCGAGAAGCTTCCCAGCTCCGCGGCGGCCGATATGGCCTCAAGTCGTCGATCGTACACGTCAATCTCCCGTTTTCGCGCCCGTGGCCACATGGTGCCATAGGGGGTTGTTTTCGCAGGTCACGCGCTCAATTGAGAATAAACTGCATCGCACAGTGTAAACCTACGATTAACGCCATTCTAACAAATATGCAATTCACCTGCGCAAATGCAAAGCATACGATAACCAGCAAAAACCACGTGGGTCGGTTAACGGGAGCGACCCACCGGGAGGCACAAGAAGGGAAGTTCCTATGAGCAACTGGCTTAAGCTCGAGGGCGATGTCTGCGCCGTGACTGGCGCGCTCGGCGGTATGGGCGTCGAGATTTGCCGCGAGTTCGCCCGCAACGGCGCCAACGTCGTCCTGCTCGATCTGGACGAGGAAAAGGTCAAGGCCGCTGCCGCCGACCTCGCCGCCGAGTTTGGCATCCACGCCGAGGGCTACAAGATGAACGCTACCGACGAGGCCGAGGTTCAGGCCGCCGTCGACGCCACGATCCGCGACTTCGGCCGCATCGACGTTCTCGTCAACACCGCCGGCATCCTGCGCTTCGCCGCCATGGAAGACCTGCCGCTGAGCGACTGGGAGCAGGTGCTCAACGTCAACCTCACCGGTTACTTCATCACCTCGCAGCGCTTTGGTCGCGAGATGATCAAGGCCGGCCAGGGCCGCCTGGTGCACATCTCGACCGTTGCCAGCCACTCCCCCGAGACGTTCTCGGGCGTGTACAGCTCCACCAAGGCGGGCGTCAACATGATGTCCAAGATGCTGGCTGCCGAGTGGGGCCCCTACGGCGTCCGCTCCAACTGCGTCGAGCCTTGCTTCGTTAAGACCCCGATGTCGGCCAACTTCTACGCCGACCCCGAGGTCGAAAAGAGCCGCAGCCGTCTGATCGCCACGCGCCGCATCGGCGAGGTCAGCGATATCGCCAACGCCGTCATGTTCCTGGCGTCCAAGCGCTCGGACTTTACCACCGGCGACGCCATCAAAGTCGACGGCGGCTTCTCCAACATGATGGGCGACCTCACCGCCAAGCCCGGAGGCCGTCGCGCTTATGCCGACAACTACCTCAAGAACAAGGGTGTCGAGCTTTGGTCCGATGAGTCTGGCGTCGCCAAGCCGACTGACCAGTAAACCAACCCGACAGGGAGGACCCGCGGACACGCCTGTTCCTCCTCCGTATCGATTAGAAAGAGTCCAATGGCTTCCACCAACTCCAACAAGGGTCGCGCCGTCGTGCTTTCCGCCGCGTGCGTCACCATGTTCTTCATCAGCTCCATCGCGCTGTATTCCGTCGTGAGCAAGAACCTGCTCGCCGTCTACCCCGAGTGGTCGAGCGCCCTTACCTGGGCCTTCCCGGTCTTTCAGACCATCATGGCCGTGACGGGTATCTTCGCCGGCCGCATCTCCGATAAGATCGGCCCGCGCAACGTCGTGATCGCCGCCGCCGTGTGCTACGGCCTGGGCTGGTTCATGTCCGGCACCGTCACCGAGCCGTGGCAGTTCTACCTGTGGTTCTCGCTCGTCGCCGCTGTCGGCAACGGCCTGGGCTACAACCCGGCGCTCACCACCGGCCAAAAGTGGTTCATCGACAAGAAGGGTCTCGCCTCCGGCATCACCCTGGCCGCTTCGACCGCCGGTCCCGCCGTGCTGTCCCCGGTACTCGCCTCGCTGCTCATCCCGAGCCTGGGCATCTTTGGCGCCCTCAAGGCACTCGGCGTCATCTTCTTTGTGACGATCGCCGCCTCCGCCCTGTTCCTGAAGGCCCCCGAGGCCGGTTGGCTGCCCGAGGGCTTCGAGGCCCCCAAGGGTGGCGCACATGCCGGCACCTTCGGTGACCTCACCCCGGGCGAGATGGTCAAGACCCCGCGCTTCTGGGTCCTCATCGTCACCTTCGCCTTTGCCGCCACCGCGGGCACCCTGCTCGTAGGCAAGGTTGCCTCCATCGCCGCCGTCCAGCTCTTCGCCGACCCCACGAGCGCCGCGGCCGTCGCCCTCGGCGGTGTGGTCGTCTCCGTCAACACCTGCGCCAACCTGGTTGGCCGTCTGTCCTTTGGCCAGATCATCGACAAGCTCGGCGCCTATAAGTCGCTGCTCATCAGCCTTGTCGTGACCATCATCGCGCTCGTCATCATGTCGATGAGCTTTACGCAGAGCATGTTCTTTGTGGCGCTCGCCCTGCTCGGCTTTAGCTTTGGCGCTCTGCTCGTCATCTACCCGCCGCTCACCGGTGGCGCCTTTGGCACCAGCAACATCGGCGTCAACTACGGCATCATGTTTTTGGGCTACGCCGCTTCCACCTGGATCAGCCAGCCCATCACCGCCGTGCTGTATCACGCCGAGGCCGGCAGCGCCGCCTACCAGCAGTCCTTCTACGGCGCCATTGTGATCGCCGCCATCGCCGTCGTGCTCACCGTCTACATGATGGTCTCCGACAGCAAGAAGAAGTCCGCCTAGTTTTACCGATGCGACGAAGGGACAGCCCCTTTGTCGCATCCCACCGGTCACCAGTATTAAGGAGTCGAAATGTCTGAGCTCAACCCCGTCCGCATTGCCGTTATCGGCGCCGGCGCCATGGGCCGCAACCACATCCGCTTTGTCACCGAGGAGCCCGAGGCCGAGCTCATCGCCATCGCCGACGCCTTTGAGGGCGCCCGCGCCACGGCCGAGGCCGCCGGCGTGCCGTTTTACACCGATCCCGCTCAGATGATGGACGAGGTCAAGCCCGAGGCCGTCATCATCGCCACGCCCAACGACCTGCACCTGGGCGTTGCCCGCGAGGCTGTGAAGCGCAACATCGTGCCGCTGGTCGAAAAGCCGATCTCCAACGACCTGGAGGATGCCCAGGCCTTCGCCGCCGAGGCCGAAACCGCCGGCGTGCCCGTGCTCGTGGGTCAGCACCGTCGCCACAACCCCTTCGTCAACAAGGCCAAGGAGATCATCGAGTCTGGCGAGCTGGGCAAGCTCACCGTGTCGAGCTTCCACTACATGATCTATAAGAATGACGAGTATTTCGATGTCGAGTGGCGCCGCAAGAAGGGTGCCGGCCCGATCCTGGTCAACCTGGTTCACGACGTCGACCTGCTCCGCTATCTGTTGGGCGAGCCCGTTGCCGTCCAGGGCATGCAGTCCAGCGCCGCCCGCGGTTTTGAGACCGAGGACTCCGCCGTGGTCAACGTCCGTTTTGCCGATGGCGCGCTTGCGAGCATGACCATCTCCGACGCCACCGCCAGCCCCTGGAACTGGGAGGCCACCGCTCGTGAGGATCCGCAGTACCGCCCCTTCGACGCCGACGCCTACTTTATCGGCGGCACTAAGGGCGCCCTTTCGCTGCCCCGCCTGCACCAGTTCTCCTACGACGGCGCCTCTAACTGGCACAAGCCGCTGCAGATGGAGATTCCGGCCGTGGACCCGGCGCTGCCGCACAAGATGCAGCTCAAGCACTTTGTGAAGGTTGTCCGCCGCGAGGTCGAACCCGTCGTGACCCCCGCCGATAACGTCAAGACGCTCACGCTGCTTAACGCCATCAAGGAGGCCGCCGAGACCGGCCAGCTCGTCGAGCTGTAATGCCTTAAGAGCGGGCCGCAGCAAAGTCCCCGCCGAGCGCCTTGGCCCGCCGCCAACAAGCCCCTCTTCTTTGCCCCACGAGCAGCCTCCTGCCCGTGGGGCTTTTTGACTACATTGGTAATGATTTTTCTGGGACGGGGGCTATTTTGTGCCTCAGCTTGGTTCGTTCGCCACGAAATGGGCCTATCTACTACGTTTAACCGACCACCCTCAACCATGCCGAATTTCGCGAAATAAAAACCGCAGGTAACCGGCTTGTCGATTTTCGGAAAACCCAGGTACGGTCGACCCATGCGGTTCAAACGTAGTAGACGGGTCGTTTTCGTGGCGCGGCTCCAAAACAGTCTTTTGGGACGGATGGTATCCTTGGTAGCCCTGTGCTGCAAACGCACCTTAAACGCAAGGAGTCCCATGGATCTTATCGCCCAGCTTGCCCGCGAGCTCAACCTTAAGGCCGCCAACATCGAGGCGGCCGTCAAGCTCATCGACGAGGGCAACACCATTCCCTTTATCTCGCGCTACCGCAAGGAAGCCACAGGCGGAATGGACGACGTCGCCCTGCGCGCACTCGACGAGCGCCTGTCCTACCTGCGCAATCTTGAACAGCGCAAAGAGGACGTCATTCTGCTCATCGACGCCCAGGGCAAACTTACGCCCGAGCTCGAACAGCAAATTCGCGAGGCCACGCAGCTCCAGCGTGTCGAGGACCTCTACAAGCCCTACCGCAAAAAGCGCATGACCCGCGCACAGAAGGCCCGCGAGGCAGGCCTGGAGCCACTTGCCAACATGGTCATCATGCAGGCCTCGGCCAAGGGCAGCGCGCTCGACGCCGCCGCGGCATACGTCAACGAGGAAGCCGGCTTCGACACGCCCGAGAAGGCGCTCGCCGGCGCGGCGGACATCGTGGCCGAGACGGTGGCCGAGGACCCCGAGAACGTCGCCGACCTGCGTGCCTTTACGCAAAACACCGCAGACATCGTCGTCGAGGCCACCGACCCCACCGAGAAGACCCCCTACGAGCCGTACTACAGCTATGATGAGCCGCTGCGCCGTATACCCAACCACCGCGTGCTGGCTATCGACCGCGGTGAGCGCGAGGGCAAGCTCCGCGTGCGCGTGAACGTCGACGGCGCCGCCGCCACGGCACGCCTCGGCAGCCGTTGGCCCCGACGCCAGGGCGTCTTCGCGCCCGTCTTTGACGCCGCCATCGCCGACGGCTACAAGCGCCTCATGGCCCCCTCGCTGGAGCGCGAGGCCCGCGCCAAACTCACCGTCCGTGCGCAGACCGAGGCCATCAATGTCTTTGCCAAGAATCTCGAGGGCCTGCTCTCGGCACGCCCCGTGCGCGGCGCCCGCGTGCTCGCGCTCGATCCGGGCTACCGCACCGGCTGCAAGGTCGCCGTCATGGACGAGACCGGCAAGCTGCTCGACCACGGCGTGGTCTATCCCACCAAGCCGCGCCACGACGTCGCCGGCACCAAGCGCGAGCTCGCCCGCCTCGTCAAAAAGGACAGCGTCAACACCATCGTCATCGGCAACGGCACCGCCAGCCGCGAGACCGAGGAAGTCGTCTCGGAGTTCATCGCCGAGCAGGCGCCTGAGCTGCGATACACCATCGTCAACGAGGCCGGCGCATCGGTGTACTCCGCCTCCGAGCTCGCCAGCCAGGAGTATCCCGACTTGGACGTCACCGTGCGTGGCGCCATGAGCCTGGGCCGCCGCCTGCAAGACCCGCTGGCAGAGCTCGTCAAGATCCCGCCCCAGTCCATCGGCGTTGGCCAGTACCAGCACGACCTTGACCAGGCCGAGCTTTCGCGCACGTTGGGCCATGTGGTGGAGGACGTCGTCAACCGCGTGGGCGTCGACGTCAACACCGCAAGCGCGAGCCTGCTGGGATATGTATCGGGCATCACGCCGAGCGTGGCCAAAAACATCGTGGCCTACCGCGAGGAAAACGGCGCCTTTACCGATCGCCGCCAGCTCAAGAAGGTCCCCAAGCTGGGACCCAAGGCATACCTCAACGCCGCGGGTTTCCTGCGCATCAGCGGCGGCAAGAACCCGCTCGACGCGACAAGCGTCCACCCCGAGAGCTACGAGGTGGCCGCGGCCGTCCTGGAGCGCGCCGGCGTTAAATCAAGCGAGCTCAGCCGCGGCGGCGTGCCCGACATCGAGCGCCGCCTAGGCAGCATCTCGGCGCTGGCAAGCGACCTGGACTGCGGCACCCTCACGCTCATCGACATTGTCAACGAGCTCAAGAAGCCCGGTCGCGACCCGCGCGACGACGCGCCCGAGGTGGTCTTTAGCCGCTCAGCGCTTTCCATCGACGACCTGGAGCCCGGCATGGAGCTCAAGGGCACGGTGCGCAACGTTGTGGACTTTGGTGCCTTCGTCGACGTGGGCGTGCACCAGGACGGCCTCGTGCACATCTCCAAACTGGCCAACCGCTTTGTCAAGCACCCGAGCGACGTGGTGCGCGTCGGTGACACGGTCAAGGTGTGGGTCGAAAAGGTCGATCGCGACCGCAAAAAGATCTCGCTCACCATGGTGCAAGGCAAGTAAACCGCCAAAGCAAAGGTACCCCCTGTAGCGATGTGCAAAATCGCGAGTATTCTGCAAATTCCACCGTTCCGAACGCCCCACAGAGACAATAACGTCAAAAACAGCCCCCGTTTTAGCGACATTAGAGCCAGAACGGGGGCTGTTCCGTGCTTCACCCAACTGGTAAAAGCCTTTACCTTGCTGAATACTCTCAATTTTGCACGGCGCAGGCGGGGGTACCTTTGCCCACGGCAGGATATAGAAGCCAAGCGCCAACTTGCTGGCAAGCTCGTGTCGGCAGTTCCGGCCTTTCCTTTGCCTAGCGCGACCCTCGCGAAGCGCGTGAGCGATAGGGAAAGGAAAGGCCGGGGCGAGCAGCCCGCGGCGTAGCCAGTGTTCGCGTTACGGCAGAATATGGAAGCCCAAAGCGGCGATATCCTTGGCAAAGCCGCGGACGGTGTCGAGCGAGACCTCGTACGGGTCGCGACCGATGTTCTTCCGCTTGGCCAGGATGCTGTTGGGCACCGTAATGATCTGGCAACCGCAGGCCTCGGCCTGGTAAATGTTGATGAGCTCGCGCGTGGACGCCCACAGGACCTCACAGTTGGGCTTGGCGGCGGCCTTCTTAACCGACTCCGTCATAAACGGAATGGGGTCGACGCCGGTGTCGGCGATGCGGCCGGCAAAGAGCGAGATGATGGACGGCGTCTCGGCGTCAACGGCTTCGACCATCTCATCGACCTGCGTAGGCGTAAAGATGGTAGTGACGTTGACCTTGATGCCGTCGGCGGAAAGCTTGCGGACCAGCTCGGCGGTGGACTCGCCCTTGGTGGTCACGCACGGAATTTTGACGTAGACGTTCTCGGCCCAGGTAGCGATCTCGCGGGCCTCGACCTCCATGGTCTCGACGTCGTCGGCAAAGACCTCAAACGAGACGGACACATCGGTGATGTGAGCCAGGACCTCTTTGGCAAACGCGCGGTAATCCATCACGCCGCCCTTCTTCATAAGGGACGGGTTGGTCGTGAAACCCTGAACGTTGCCGTTCTCGTACATGTCGAGCATGCCTTCGAGGTTTGCACCGTCAGCGAACACCTTGATTGCCATCTGCCTGATTCCTTTCGTTAGCATACGGCCGATAAACTGCTAAACACTTTACCTACGTTTATCAAGGCGTGAACTGCGGTTTTTTATCTTCTCGGCGAACGGTATAAACACCTCAGTGTTTGGATTGATAAATCGATTGAGCATGCAAAAGCAAAGAGTCGCAGTTTGAGCAAACGTCAGAACGCGGGATTCATTAGATGAGGCCGAAATGCTGCATCGCTGTGACGGTGCCGTCGTGTGCGACATCGTCGGTCACGTAGTCGGCGACCGCCTTGACCTCAGGCATGGCGTTGCCCATGGCGACAGCCGTCTCGACCGCAGCGAGCATGCCCAGGTCGTTACCCGAATCGCCGAAGCCAAAGGTGCGTGCGTTGCCGGTGCGACCCAGGTATTCCAGCGCTCGCGCCACGCCCACGCCCTTGTCGATGCCCTTGGGGCTCAGCTCGCGATTCTGACCACCGGTGTTGCACAGCTCAAACTCGCGATCGATAAAGCCATCATCGTTGGCTACGCGAGCCAGGTCGCTCGCGACGATGCCTACCTTGCCCACGCGCAGACGGCCGTCGACGCGCATTTCCTCGGTGCTGTGCACCACAGAAGTGCCAATCAGAGACGACTGCTCAACACCCGCGGGTTCCAGGGCAAAAGTAGCCACGTTGGTCTCGAAAAAGGCTTCAATCCCTGCCGCGGCCATACGGCGTGCAAGCTCCTCAACAATGTCTTCGTCAAAGCAGTCCTCATACACCACGCGGCCCTCGACCTCGAGCGTGGCGCCCGCCATGGCAACGACGCCCGCGGGGTCGAGCGCACGCAAGCTATCGGCGATGAGCCACAGGGGGCGACCCGTGCAGATAAACGCCTTGTGTCCCGCGTCGCGCAGACGATGAAACGCCTCAACGACCGCCTGCGAGGGGCGAACCGCCGAAAAGTCCTTGTCGGTCATGTTGTCGGGATCGAACGACGTCAGCGTGCCGTCCACGTCAAAAAAGAGCACGGCGGAATCGGGGCACGCATCAATCATATGGGTTCCTTTCGGGGGGGAGAGTAAACGAAGTATCCATCATATAATGGAGCGACGCAACCAGAGAGGTCACCCATGGAATTTTACGCAAGCTGCCCCGAGGGCTTTGAGTCCGCACTCGCCGATGAGCTTAAACGCCTCGGGCTTTCGCAGGTTCGTCGGCTGAAGGGCCGCGCCACATTTGAGGGCGAGCTCGAAGAAGGCTACCGCGCCTGTCTGTGGTCGCGCCTGGCGAGCCGTGTGTTCGTGGTGCTCGGGCGCTTTGAGGCGCAGGATGCCGACGAGCTGTACGATAGCGTTTACGACATCACCTGGGAGACCATCATCCGCCCCGGCGCCACCATCGCCATCACCGCCCGCGGCGTGACCGAGCAGCTGCGCAACACGCGCTTCTCGGCCCTGCGCGCCAAGGACGCGCTGTGCGACCGTCTGGCCGAGACCACGGGCCGTCGCGCCGATGTCGACGCTGCCGATCCCGACGTTCACCTGCTGCTTTCGCTGCGCCAGCGCCGCGCGAGCATCAGCCTGGACCTTTCGGGCGACCCGCTGTTCAAGCGCCTGCCGCCCGCGGCGACCCGTGCCGGCGAGGGCGCGCACGTGCTGCGCCCCGACTACGCCGCCCTGGTGCTGGCGCAGGTCGGCTGGACCGCACTGTGCGAGCGCGAGTTGACGGCCGACGATTACGAGAATGAAGCCCTTCCCACGCTAATCGATGCCTCGTGCGCCGGCGGCGGCCTGTTGCTGGAAGCCGTGAACATTCTGACCGACCGCGCCCCGGGCGCCGCACGCGAGCGCTGGGGCTTTGAGGGCTGGCAGCTGCACGACGCCGCTCTGTGGGAGCAGCTGCTTGCCGAGGCGCGCGAGCGCGAGGCGGCAGCGCGCGAGCGCCAGGCGCGCATCGTGGCCGTAGACATCGACCCCGCCGCCCGCAAGACCGCCGAGCGCATGGTCAAGAGCGCTGGCTACAAGCGTTTTGTCGACTTTTGCGCCGCCAAGCCCGCCACCGTGCTGGACCATGCCGGCGCTGTCGCCGGTGCCGCCGTGGTCGCAGACACCACCGAGACCCCGCTTTCGCTCATGCACGACGCCATGACGCTGGTCGGCGAGCTGCGCCGCGCACCCGAGCTCGCTTCAGCGCCGGTCGCCGCGCTCACCCGCGACGGATTGCTGGCCCGCGCACTCCATGCCGAGCCCGCGCGCTCCATCGCCGTCATGCCCAATAACGAGGAGGCGGCTATTGAGGTTTGGCCCTCGCTCGACCACGCCGCCGCGGCATTTGAAGCTGCGACCAGCGCAAACACCGAGGAACAGTCCGCGGAAGCCGAAGACGAAGCCGCCAACGCCTCCATGCCCGAACCTGCCGCCACGCTCGACCTGGGCGACGGCAAGCCGCTGCCCGTGCTCATCCCGGAGTCCGAGCAGTTCGCCAACCGCCTGCGCAAGAATGCCCGTCTGCGCCGCAAGTGGGCCAAGCGCGAGGGCGTGAGCTGCTACCGCGTCTACGATGCCGACCTGCCCGACTACTCCGCCGCCATCGACCTGTACCAGGGTTGCCCGCAGACGCCGGGCCGCTGGCTCGTCATCGCCGAATACGCCGCGCCCAAGACCATCGACCCCGCGCTTGCCCAGGCACGCATGCTCGACATCTTGGCCATCGCGCCGCGCATCCTGGATGTTCCGGCCGAGCATGTGCACGCCAAGGCCCGCATGCGTTCGCGCGGCGGCTCGCAGTATGGCAAGCAGGGCGCCGGCAAGGGCGGATCGGGCGAGCGCGCCAACATCGCGCGCCGTCGCCTGCCGCTCATCGAAGAGGGCGGACTCACCTTTGCCGTCAACTTTGATGACTACCTGGATGTGGGCATCTTCTTGGATCACCGCGTCACCCGCAACCTGGTGCGCGAGCACGCCAAGCAGGCGCGCCGCTTCCTCAATCTGTTCGCCTATACCGGCACCGCCACCTGCTATGCGGCCGACGGCGGCGTCGAGGAAACCGTGACAGTCGACCTTTCCAACACCTACCTGGACTGGGCCGAGCGCAATATGCGCCAGAACGGCTTTGTTGGTCCGCAGCATCATTTTGTGCGCGACGACGTGCTCGCCTGGATTCGCGACCAGCGCCAGACGCGCAACCGCTGGGACCTGATTTTTGTCGATCCGCCCACGTTTTCGAACTCATCCAAGATGGGCCGCCGCACCTGGGATGTCCAGCGCGACCATGTTGAGCTTTTGGCCGGCGTATCGCGCCTGCTCGCACAGGGCGGCCACGCCATCTTTAGCTGCAACCTGCGCGGCTTCCGCCCCGAGACGCGTAAGCTCGCGCGTGCGGGCGTGGTGCTGGAGGACATTACGGCGCAGACCATCCCCGAGGATTTCGCGCGCAACCAGAAGGTGCATCATTGCTATATCGTGCGCCGCCTGCCCATCGAGGACGCCATGGCAGAGGTCGGCTTTAGCGCCGAGGAAATTGCCGAGCGCGTCGAGGAACTGCGTAACCCCGAGGCCCGCAAGCCTCGCGCGGCAGTGCCCGCGCACGCGCAGACCGGCAACGGCAAGTCCAACTTTGCCGGCAAACCCTCCCCTGCCGGCAAGTCCAAAAAGAAGAAGTTCTACGCCAGCAAGCCCAAGGGCAAATAACAAAGTTGCGGTGGAATACGGACTGTTTGGGGGTGCGGACGATTTCTTGGACCGCGCCTAGGCGTATCCAAGCTTCCTGCGGTACTCCATCGGGCTCAGCCACCCGAGGGACTTCTTGATCCGCTCCTCACGATAGTACACGAGGTAGGCCTCGAGCCTTCCCATGAAC
>DBEWUK010000019.1:0-7159 GCA_048205395.1 Collinsella sp. | reverse complement strand
GGAAGCTAAGCCCCATCGCGCCGAGAGTACTGCGGGGTCAGCCCGTGGGAGGCCAGGGCGCCGCTGACCGGTGGACGGCACCGAGCCGTACGCTTGAACTGAGAAGGGGGAGGCCTCGCGGCCTCCCCCTTTTTGCGTTTACGGGCTTTTGTCTCACATAGTAGCTGTGTTTTATAACCCTCGTTTGTCGCATCTTCTGTGAACGGGCTACAATAACTTAGTCTGTGCGATATGGAGGTGAACATGGCTGAAGCTGGTATCGGCGTTGATATCGTCGAGATTTCCCGCATGAAATCAATTCTTGAAAAGACGCCGTCGTTTGCTCGGCGTGTGTTTACCGAAGATGAGCGTGCGTATTGCGATGCATCATCGCGTCCCGCTGCTCACTATGCGAGCCGCTTTGCTTCGCGCGAGGCGGTGCTTAAAGCTCTCGGCACGGGTTTTAGTCAAGGCGTTGGTCGCAAGGATGTTTCGGTAACGCGTGATAAACTCGGCAAACCGAAGGCGCTGCTTTCGGGCCGTGCACTCGAGATCGCTCATGAGCTTGGTGTTGTTGAGGTCGCTCTTTCCATTACGCTTACAGGAGACTTGGCCGTTGCGAATGCCATCGCGATTACCGAAGATGCTCGGCCTAAGCCAAAAGATGAAAAGGTGAGCACCAAGAAACGCGTTGCGCAGACATTTAAAGAGGCTCGCTCTGTTTTAGATGAGCTTGAGCAGCTGCAGAATTCAGCATTGACGGAGCACCTGGGCGATGCTTCGCAAGATACGCTAGGAGCATAGATGAAACCGGTTTTGAGTACCGAAGAAGTCGTTCGTCTCGAGGATATCATCGAACGCGAAGGGACTTCGAAGGCCGAGCTTATGGAGCTAGCGGGTGAGTTTGCCGCCAACGAGGTCTTGAAGCTCAATCCCGATCGGGTTCTCGTTCTGGTCGGTTTTGGTAATAATGGCGGCGACGGTTGGGTTGCCGCCGATATCCTGAGCCATAAGGGTGTGGACGTGGATATCGTTTCTCCGGTTGAACCGGATGAGATTCCTGCTGCTCTGGCACGTCATGTTGCTCGTCGTACTGCCGGCCGCGATGTGCACGTTTGCGTCGGCCCCTCGCGTGATGAACTCGAGCTTTTGATCGATAAGGCCGATGTTGTTGTCGATGCCATTTTTGGTACCGGTTTTCACGGGGATCTGCGTGCGCCGTTCTCCATCTGGATTCCTACGGTCAATGAATGCGCCGACTGTGTCGTATCCATTGATGTCCCCTCGGGCCTGAATGCCGAGACGGGCGTTGTTGATGACGACTGCATTCGTGCCGAGCATACGGTGACGATGATTGCGCCCAAGATTGGTTTGTATAGCGCCGATGGCCCTGAGTATGCTGGCGATTTGATCTGCGGCAATCTTTACGACCGTCTTGACGAGGTCATCGATGATGTCGACCACGCCGCCGAGATTGTCGAGCCCGGTGACTTAGTTGATTACTTTGCTCCACTACCTACGAATATCGATAAGTATTCCCGTGGCTCTGTGCTTATTGTCGCCGGATCTGCGCAATATCCTGGTGCTGCCATTATGGCGGCCAAGTCTGCAGCTCGCGCGGGTGCTGGTTACGTGGCAGTCGCGGCTCCTGACGCCTGCGCCAATCTTATTCGCATGGCACTTCCTTCGATTCCCGTCTTTGCTATTCCGTCTGATTCCCGCGGCTCCTTTGGCGCCGCTGCGCGCATGACGGTGTGCGAGATTGCAAAGAAGTACAGCTGCGTACTGTGCGGTCCCGGTATGACGACATCTGCCGGCGCTATGCAGGTGGTTTCGGGCTTGCTCGAGCTTGATGTGCCGCTTATTTTGGACGCCGATGCACTCAACTGCCTTGCTAAGATTGCCATTGACGGTATTGATAGTAATCCCGAGATGTATCGTCGCGAGCAGCCGTTGGTTATGACGCCGCACTATCGTGAGCTTTCGCGTCTGGTTGCCGGTGACGAGGTGAACGACCTTGGTACCGCGATTGCGGCCGCGCAGAAGGTTGTCTGGGCTGCAGGCTCCGACAATCTGGTGGTCATTGCCAAGGGGCCGACGACGGCTATCTGTGGCGTTGAGCGTGTGTTGCTGCCGCTCTCGGGTCCGGCTTCTCTAGCAACTGCCGGTTCGGGTGATGTTCTCGCGGGTATTTTGGCCGGCACGCTTGCCACCATGCGCGACGAGATGGATCGTTGGGAGTTGCTGTATTCGTACGCCGTCGCACTTCACAGCTACGCCGGTTTTGCCGCGGCGACGGAGTATGGTGAGAAGAGCGTTATCGCGACCGATCTTATCGACTTGATCGGTCCTGCCATGGAGCTGGCGGCAAAGGATGCGCTCGAAGATCTGGGAATCATGGACGAAGGGTCGGATGACTAATCATGAATAAAGCCGATTTGACGCGCTGGTCCTGGGTCGAGATCGACCGTGGGGCGCTCCGTCGTAACACGAGGGCCTACAAGAACTTGCTGAATCCACGTCAGCGCCTGTGCTGCGTGGTCAAGGCCGATGCTTATGGCCATGGAGCTGTTGAGTGCGCCAAGATCATGTATTCGGCCGGTGCCGACATGTTTGCCGTGGCGACGGTTAACGAGGGCGTTGAGCTCCGACAGGGCGGGATTACGAAACCCATCCTCATCCTAAGCGAGCCGCCTATCGAGGCCATTCCGACGTTGCTCGAGTTTGATATCATGCCCTCGGTCTATACGTCTGACTTTGCTCTTGCGTATGGCGAATGTGCCGTCGCGGCGGGCAAAGTGGGCAAGTATCATCTCGCCATCGAGACGGGCATGAATCGTATCGGCGTTCACTACACGCAGGTGCTCGACTTTGTCCGCGGTATAAATTTCCATCGCGGTATTCAGTGCGACGGCGTATTTACGCACTTCGCCACGGCCGATGAACCTTCGGGCTGGGACTACAAACTGCAGTGTCAGCGCTTTACCGAGGCCGTTCAGGCCATTAAGGATGCGGGCTTTGAGTGCGGTATCGTGCACTGCGCCAACACGCCGTCCTCGATGCTCGACCCTTCGATGCATTTTGATATGATTCGCGCCGGCGTTGGCTTGTATGGAATGCAGCCGTGCGAGCTGAGTGGCCGCGTGATGCAGCTTGATCCCGTTATGAGCGTCCATGCGCGTGTGACGCGCGTGGCACACCCTGCGATGGGTGAGGGCGTGGGCTACGGTTTTACCTACCGCGTACCGCGTACGCGCGTTCAGATCTGCACGCTGCCGATCGGTTATGCCGATGGCCTATCGCGTACGCTTTCCAATCGTATGGATGTGCTGTATCGCGGCGAGCGCGTGCATCAGGTTGGCAATATCTGCATGGACCAGTTTATGGTCGCCATTCAGTCCAACCCGGCACACGAGATTCCCGAGGCCGAGTATGGTGACGAGATGATTATTGTCGGCCGCGATGGCGATGCCGAGATCACTATGGACGAGATGGCCCGACTGCGCGGAACGATTAACTACGAGGTCGCCTGCGGCTTTGGCATGCGTCTCGACAAGGTCTACGTGTAGGAGCCGCTATGGGCGTCATGCACATCCCCGGCCATACCCATCAGGCACCACGTGAGGTCGCACTCGAGGAAATTGAGGCCGTTCTGGGCGATTGTCACCTCTGCCAGCTCTACCAGTCGCGTCACAATATCGTGTTTGGCGTGGGAAACCCCCGCGCTCGTGTGATGTTTATTGGCGAGGCGCCGGGCCGCAATGAGGATTTGCAGGGCGAGCCCTTTGTGGGGGCGGCAGGCGAGGACCTCAACGGCATTTTGTCGCTGGCGGGGCTCAAACGCGAAGACGTCTACATTGCCAACGTGCTTAAGTGCCGCCCGCCGGGAAACCGCAATCCACGTCCCGAGGAAGTGCTGGCTTGCTCGCCGTTTTTGCGTGAGCAGATTCGAAGCATCTGGCCCGATATTATCGTGACGCTCGGCAACCCCGCGACGCACTTTGTGCTTAAGACCGAGATTGGCATTACTAAGCTGCGCGGCAGGTTCCACCAGATGGGGCATTTTGTAGTAATGCCCACGTTCCATCCGGCAGCAGCGCTACGCAATCCGGCGTGGCAGGAACTGCTGGAGGAAGACTTTAAGATGCTGGGCGACTATCTGGAGCGACATCCCGCACCAGAGGACGCCTCGGAATAATAAGGAGCATATATGTCCCTGGAGCGCCTGGGGGTAGGTACTTACAAAACGACTTGCGCTGCCGATACGGAGTACTTTGGCGAGCTAATTGCACCGTGCCTTGAGGACGGCGATGTGCTCATCCTGACCGGTGGCCTGGGGGTGGGCAAAACTCACTTTACCAAGGGCGTCTCGCGCGGGCTGGGCGATGAGCATATGGTTACGAGCCCTACGTTTGCGCTCATGGCCGTTCATGATCAAGGCCGTATTCCGCTGTTTCACTTTGATCTATACCGTCTGGAGCATGCCTACGAGCTCGAGGATACGGGCATTTTCGATGTGCTGGGCTATGAGGGTGCTTGCCTGCTGGAATGGGGCGAACAATTCCAAGACGAGCTGACGGATGAGTATCTTTCGGTGACGCTCAAGCGTGATGAGGGCGACAGTGATGTGCGAACGATAACGCTCGAGGCGCACGGTGACCGCGCAATGGAGCTTTCCCATTTGATTGATAAGGCTGTACAAGATGAGCTTGCATAACGACAACGCGCTGGTGGTGGCGCTCGATACCTCGACCGACATGCTTGCCTGCGCGGCAAGCTGGATTGATGGGCAGACGGGCGAGACGAAGCTCGTGAGTGGCGACCACATGTGTCGCCGTCACGCCAACGTTGAGCTCGTGAATACCGTTGATGGCGTGCTGGCTCAAGTCGGTCTGGATCGCAGCGATGTTGGTTGCTACGTGGTCGGCCGCGGCCCGGGGTCGTTTACGGGTGTGCGCATCGGCATCTCCACTGCCAAGGGCCTCGCGCGCGGTGCCAATGTTCCGCTGCTGGGCGTGTCGACGCTCGACGCTTGCGCTTGGACGGCGTGGAAGGCTGGCGTGCGCGGCAAGCTTGGTATCTTGGCCGATGCCATGCGCGGTGAGGTATATCCGGCACTATATATGCTGGGCGATGAGGGTCCCGAGCGTCAATTTGAGCGCGAACACGTGGTCAAGGCCGCCGTGGCGCTCGATGAGTGGCGCCGAGCAGCGGACTGGGACCAGGTTCAGCTGACCGGTGACGGTCTCGTGCGCTATGGCAAGCTGCTGGGTGAGGACGAGACCGCCCGCTGCGTGGAGCGCGACCTGTGGTGGCCTTCGGGCGAGGGCTTGCTGCTCGCGCACGCTGCGGGTGACGGCGATCCGGCTCGCGTCCTGCCGATTTACACGCGCCTTTCGGATGCCGAGGAAAACGAGCGCAAGCGTCTTGGTCTTGCCGAGAGTGCGCAGAGCGAAATTACGGGCGTTGCCGATGAGCTCGCCGGTCGTCATCTGCAGTTCCGTCCCATGGGCGCGGCGGATGCCGAGGGCGCGAGCGCGCTAGAGGCTGCCTGCTTTGAAGGTGCCGGACACGAGGCGTGGACGCCGGGCATGTTCCTGTCCGAACTGGGCGAGGACGTCGCTGCGCCGCGTAGTTGGTGGGTGGCACACGACGACGGCAAGCTGCTGGGCCTTGCCGGCGGTATGGTCGTGGACGGTGATGTGCAGATTCTGGATGTCGCCGTCGACTCGGCACATCGCCGTGAGGGCATTGCCCGCAAGCTGCTGTCGCATGTGAGCTATGATGCCCAGATGCTCGGCTGCACCACGGCTTCGCTCGAGGTCGAGGACGGCAACGAGGGCGCGATTGCGCTCTATGCCGCTCTGGGCTTTACCGAGGTGGGTCGTCGTCGTGGCTACTACGGTGTCGGCAAAGACGCCATCGTCATGACGGCCCCACTTCCCCTCGTACTTCCGGTCGATAACGCCTCGCCCGAGCCGACGGCAGCCGAGCAACGCGTATGGCCGCTGCCTGCGCCTGGGCGCTCCGAGGGGGAGCGCGCCGAAATTGAGCGCCGCCGCCTGGTGCTCGCTATCGAGAGTTCCTGCGACGAGACGGCCGTGGCGATTATCGATGCGGATGGCAATATGCTGGCCAACCAGGTGTCGACACAGATTGATTTTCATGCCCGCTTTGGCGGCGTGGTGCCCGAGATCGCCTCGCGCAAACACGTTGAGGTGATTGTGAGTGTCGTGGATGCGGCGCTCGAGGATGCCGCAGCATCGCTTGGTCTTGAGGGTGGAGCCATTGCTCCCAGCGAGCTTGCCGCCGTGGGCGTGACACAGGGTCCGGGCCTGGTGGGCGCCCTCGTGGTGGGCGTTGCCTTTGCCAAAGGCTTTGCCTACGCTGCCGGTAAGCCGCTCGTATGCGTCAACCATCTGGAGGGGCACCTGTTTGCCAACCTGCTGGCGCAACCCGACCTCAAACCGCCGTTTATCTTCACGCTTGTCTCGGGTGGGCACACCATGCTCGTGCACGTGAAGGCGTGGGGCGACTACGAGGTGCTCGGTGAGACGCTCGACGACGCTGTGGGCGAGGCCTTCGACAAGGTAGCCAAGGCGTTGGGTCTGGGCTATCCCGGTGGCCCCATCATTTCCAAGCTGGCCGAGACGGGCAACCCCAAGGCGATCGATTTCCCCCGTGCGCTTAACAGCAGGGGAGACTATCGCTTCTCGCTTTCGGGCCTTAAAACCGCTGTGACGCTCTACATTGAACAGGAGACCAAGGCCGGGCGCACGATTCACCTGCCCGATCTGGCAGCTTCGTTTGAGGCAGCTGTCTTTGACGTGCAGTACAAGAAGGCCAAAAACGCATTGCACGCTAGCGGATGCAAGGAATACTGCATCGGTGGCGGCGTCTCGGCCAACCCGCATCTGCGCGAGATGATGATCAAGAAGCTTGGGCGTCAGGGGATTCGCGTAACGGTGCCGCCCTTGTCTGCCTGTACCGATAATGCAGCCATGATCGCGGAGGTCGCTCGCCGTAAATTCGACCGAGGTGAAATCTCACCGTTCGACGTCGACGCCGATCCAAACATGACGCTGTAGTCGTACGGGTGCGGTCCCCGGCCCTGCCCGGGCCTAGCGGCCGCATATGAACTTTCCTGCTCTACAGTCCTGCTCACGACGGAGGCCACATT
>DBEWUK010000067.1:0-5386 GCA_048205395.1 Collinsella sp. | reverse complement strand
GTAAGCGCAGGGATGTCGAAGGTGCTGGGCGCGACGGGGTTGACCGCACTGGCCGTACCTACGTCGAATTCGAGGCGCTCTCGCTTGCCGACAGGTCGCTCTTCATCGATGCCGAGGACCGTTAAGTCGACTACTCTACCGGTCTCGTTACCTAACTTTTGGGATATCTGTTCGCATCCGGAGACAAGTTGATCGGAATATTTCGAGTACAGTAGCAGCAAATCAATATCACTGTCTGCACTGAGCTCTGAACCACTCAGCGCAGATCCGAACAGATAGACATGATCAAACTGAGAGAACAGTTCTAGGTTGCTGTCGAGAATGTCTATGAGTCTCAAATAGTTCATAGTTTGCGAACGAATGGGAAGAAGCTATCCATATCGAGGAGCTTCACGTTAATTTGCCCCGCAAACACCTGGGCTTCTTCGGAGATGCATTGCTTACCGTTCCATCTATGCAAGTTGACGACAACGGTATGTTCTGCCGGTGCTAAACGGGCCAACTCTGCATAGCTCAGACAGTATTCGTATACGAATAAGAAGCATTTTCCTTTCGCTATATATTCTCTAAGGTTTGTCTTCGACTTGCGAGTTGCTTTCTTTCCGCACAGGCGGAAGTACTTTAGGGCAAAAATCAAGCTGTCTAGCCTCATCTCGGCACGCCTGAAGCAGCGGGCGTCATAGTACATCTGTCGGATACGCGGCGTATCGTCAAGATAAACTACCGCCTCTTTCCCGTTTTCTATTATTTGCAACAATGGATGTTCTGCATCTAGAGAAACATCTATAAATCGCCCCTGTTCGTCAAGCTTTTTGATTAGCAGCTCTAGGGATTCTGCAGAGGGGAGCAGGTCACCTTCTATGGGCTGGATTCCGAAGATGGAGTTGATGACCTCGGGGAAAAGAATAGACCTTTGTCTTTCCGTATTATCTCTGGTGGCTTCGAACTCCTTAGCATGGTCGATAAAATCGCGGACAGCGGCCTGGTTGGAGAAGGAATTGTCCTTGTGGTTCTGGAACAGGCACAAGTTCGATTCGAACAGCGTGCAAAGTTTTCGGTTGTTGACGATTATTTCCTTTTCAAAAACATCCCACAGTCTTCGCTTGTCCTTCATGTAGTAATTCTCATATATCGACTTGTTTCGGGCGAGCAGAGGTGCGGCCTCTTTGCGCAGGTCGTCGAAGGAACTGAACGTCTTTCCGAAAACGCGATCAATTTCTGCGTGACGAATCGACTTCCATTTCCTCACTTCATCTGCCGTGAAAGCGGAGTTTTTGTCGAAATTCGTATGGCAGTTTGGACAGATGAGAATAAGGTTGTCGAACGTGTTCTCTGCGCTTTTGCAATATGGGACGATATGGGCTCGTTCAGCAATGTCTCCATTGCTGATGAATAGATCGGCCCGACAATCTGGATTCATGCATTTGCCGGCAGACTCCGCCCAGAGTCTTCGCTCGACATATGCTGAGATTGGCTTTCTGCTTGTCTTCGACACTTTCCGTCCCCGCTTTGACCTCTTCGATTGACGATTAACTGTCATTTAAGAATATGTTATCCAATGATTGGGCCACCGTCAGGCTTCAAGTGAAGATTATTGAACGGGGAGGTAAATGGAGCACTAAAGAAGTAGACATTCGGCAGCTTTAAGCCCCAGGGTTAACGAATCGCGTGCCGAATGACGCTGCTATAGGCTGTCAAGTCCTTTATCGGACGACATTTTAGCATTCAAGTAGCGGTCGTATTCGCGTCTGATTTCCTCGTGGGGGCATACTTCTCTTTCTATTTCGCTGAGCCTTACATTCGGCACGTTAAGCTCTCGGGCAACCTGCTTTTGGGTCAATCCGAGCGATTTTCGCATGTCCGCCAGTATCGAGCCCCGGGCGTACTTCAACCTCATGGGGCGCCGCAACGTTGGGTAAACCTCCCTGGCTGTGAACCTCTTAAGGCAGCGCATGATCTCTCGCTTTGTCTTGCCGTCGGACTTGCGCTTCGCCATGTAGGCGAGCGTTCTCTCGTCCCCGCGCATCCTGTGTTAGTCATGCCGTCGTAGCCCGCCGAGACCCAGCGGTAGATGGTCGAGGGCGACAGGTCCACCGGCCCGCCGTTGCGCGCCGCCATCTGCTCGGGCGACAGCCCCCGGCGCAGGCAGTCCCTGATGGCCTCAAGCCTCGCCGTTGCGGCGGGCTCGTCGGCGTCGATCCCGCGCCTGGACGAGACGAGCACCGAGTCCGCGCACAGCTGCGCGGCGCGGGCCTCGTAGAAGACGTGCGGGCAGCGCATGCAGCCCACCGCGCGGTAGCGGCCGCAGCCGTCGCGGCAGCGCGGCCACGCCGCCAGGCGCGGGCAGGCTGCCGACAGGTCGGTGCCGGCGTCGACGCGCTCGCCGCGCCTGGGCTTGGGCGCGGCGACGAACCTGTGCGACGACACCTCGGCGCTCACCGTCGAGGGCGACCTGCCCAGCTCCCTCGCGATCTCCCTGCACGAGGCCCTGCGCTCCAGCATCCTCTGGACCGTATCCCGCTCGTGCCTGGTGAGCCTGCCGTAGGCCCTCGGGACCGCCTTCGCTGCGCCCTTCTTGCTCTTTCCGGACATGGCGTCCTCCGATCTCCCGGGGCCGGCCGATCCGGCCCTCAGGGTATCGGATTCCCATATTCATCCGTACATGTACAGATGAATATGGGAGGTGTTCGGATGAAGTTGATATTCAAGGTCCATATCTATCTGTTCCATCCGGCCGAACGCCCTGTTCCCGAATCATTACCCGTTATCTAAACTGTTGGATTGATTTGGCTCTGTTAGACCATGATTGACATTCTGCCCCAATCATCTTTTTGAAATTGCAAGATAATCGCCCCCTTTCCGGGTTTGAATCCGGCAAGGGGGCGATGTGCTCAAGATCTGTCGGGTCAATCGTGAGGGTCCCATCGCCCAAGTCGATTTGCCGACTATCTTGCCGTCTTCCCGTCGGGCACCGGCGCCTTGACCCTCATCTCGAACGGCAACCCGCCCTTCCGGACGGGCGCCCTGAGGAACGCGTTGACGGCGGTGGACATGGACAGGCCGAGCTCGTCCAGGATGGCCGTGGCCTCCTTTTTGGCCTCCGGGTCGATCCGGATCGTCGTGGCCGGTATATTCGACGGCATGGCTGCACCTTTCCTCGTATATCGCGATGCGACCATTCTACTGTCTCTATGCGGCGGCTTCGGTCCAGTAGTCCATTTAGGGCGGCAGGACGTTGAACATATCATGGATGCGGCTCCTGCACACGCCGTTGGCGAGCTGTCGCGCGACCGTGCGCTCGGCGGTGCCGGAATCGGTCGCCATGAAGGTCCGGCACCACTTGAACCAAGCGAGGTAGGTGCCGAGGTGCTTCGTCGACACGCCCTTAAACGGCTTCATGAAGGTATCGAGGAGCGAATGGACGGTGTTGATCCGGTTGATGGTCCCCTCGGAAGGGTCCTTGGAATCGTAGGCCGTGTGTGCGTCGACCTCGAGCTCCGCGAGGACGTCGACATAGGCGGACGCCTTGTCCGTCGCTACGACGGAAGCGGACGCGATGCGGTCCCTCAGCACGTCCATGGCGCGTTTCCTCGACAGGATGCCTCGTCCCGAGACCTGGAGAAACGTCTCGTTCGAGTCGTTCACGCCGGTCATGACGCAGATCTGCTCGCGCGACAGTCCGCGCCTGTGCACCTGCTTGCCACGATGTCGGGAGTGACGTGGCATCGTAAATGACCCCTTCGTGTGGTTGCCCTTGAACGACTCGGGGAAGTAGGTCTCGTCGAGCTCGCAGCCGCAGCCCCGCCCGGTCTTGAACGAGGGCGAGTAGGCCGAGAGACACTCGATGAGCCTGTGGCGCATGGTGTACGCGGTCTTGAGGCAGACATGGCAGCGCCCCGCGCATTCGCGCAGGGGCAGCATGAGAACGAAGCACTCGGCATTGGCCATCCAGGTCTCCTTCGGGAGCCTGCTCGTCCCCAGGATGTGCCCGCTGCCCATGCCGAAGGTCCTGCCGCAATCCTGGCAGAGGTAACGCTGCTCGCCGTTCTTTGATTTGCCCTTCTTCACGACCGCGGCGGACCCGCAGCGCGGGGAGCGCTCGGCCTCGTAGGCGGAGCCGGCGGCGTTCGGTCCTGCTGAGGCTCGCGATGTCCCTCTTGAAGGTGATTACCAGGTCCTCGGCGTTCATGCTGCCCCG
The DNA here is from genome assembly GCA_048205395.1 of Collinsella sp. Classification (GTDB taxonomy): domain Bacteria; phylum Actinomycetota; class Coriobacteriia; order Coriobacteriales; family Coriobacteriaceae; genus Collinsella. The sequence goes on along the minus strand of DBEWUK010000067.1, from coordinate 1,188 downwards.
CGGTCTACGAGGCTAACGATATGGCGCCGTGATGACATATGTATGTCAATCTTGGTCTAACAGAGCCTAACGAAAGTGCATGTCAGGAGTTTCCCTTAGGCATTTTGCGGCTATAGGGACAAGGTCGAACATCGTGTGAACGACATCGCCCGTGTTTGCAACGGTAGCCGTGAACTTGCCGTTTCCAAAATCCATCAGATGGTAGAGGTTGATGGTTAAGTCCTTTTGCGTGGCAATTCTCAGAATCCAGTAAGCGCAATTGTCGCTGCAGGTTGTGGCGTTGTATACGTTCTGAGGCATGAAGTACATGAGCAACAGCGTCTTAGTGCCTCCCGACAGCCTTTCAGGAGGGATAATGCCTAGGATCTTGGTGTCTATTGCGCAGGGTCCAACGACATTGCCTTTATCGATTGATTTAATAATCCTTTGAGCAAAGGCGTCTTGAAACCACTGGGGCGAATAGACGTTATCGAAGTAAACCGACGTATTGTAGATAACGTTTTCCATATCACCATAGTGAATTGTTAACACGTTGGTCCCTTCGGGTTGCTGGTTTGGTGTTCGGTGAGACTGATTGTATCGCACGCATAAGACGGGCGTAATTTGCCAGAAACACATGCGATTGATAACCATTGACAGTCAAGACCTGTATCCAGTGCCCGTATTTGCATGTCCGTACTTGAACCTAAGTTGCTTTGAAGGCCTATGTTTTAGACAATAGTTCCAGGCTAGGCTCTGCGTGGCGGCACGTAAAAGCCGTACTGTGCTTGGGTGGGTAAAAGTCCAAGACGATTAGATATCCGAGAGGATATCGAGCCCGTGCCGGGGAGATAAGGTGAGCCCACGCCGGGGACTATAGTTCCGGCAACAAATGGGTTTCCGCGAGGATGCCGCGGCTGACGGTCAGTATATTACCGCCCTACACGCTCCTTCCGCGCGTCGCCTGCTCAAACGATTTGCGCCGAATTTTATTCCGCGGGCGGTGAGCCTGTTTATAGACAACGTCACGACCTATAGACGGGTGTCTTGGGGGTATTGCAGCTTGGCTCCCGTCCCCCCAATCTAGTAGACTTGGAAACCGTTGCTAGATTAGGGGGATTTTCCATGAGACGCTCCACGAAACGAATTTCCGGTGCCGCCGCCGCGCTGGCGGTCGCGGCCGCCCTGGCCCTGTGCGGGCCCGCGGCC
>DBEWUK010000011.1:0-15370 GCA_048205395.1 Collinsella sp. | reverse complement strand
ACGGCGAGATATCGATATCGGCCACCGCGTCCTCGGCCAGGGGAAGGCCGGCGGCCTGCCACACGGGAATCTCGACGAGATCGGTCGGAGCAACGTGCGACAGGACAATCGACTGTGCGTCCTCCAGTGGAATGAGTTTCTCTGCCATATGCACCTCTTAATGCCACGGCGCACAACAGGGGCGCCGATTCTTTATGCTTGTCTCAGTATAATCCCCCGACGCACGACCGCGACTCGGCCTGTACCCGCAAATACACCTGTCGGTTGTAGGCCGCGAAACAGAATGGAAACCAACCCACCGGCTCGTCGCGTTTACCGCGTTTTATAATGCTTGCGTTGCAACCTAAAAGAGGAACGTATGGCTCATAACGACAAAACCGAAAGCGCAAACGAAACGCAGGATCATTCCCAGCCGCTCGACGATGGCGGCTTTTTCTCCCTGAACGACGTCATCACGGCAGGCAGGCATCAACTTACCCGCTCCGAGCATCTCTTGGCTGCCGACACGCGCCGCAACGCCCGCAACCTACTCGCGAGCGCCAAGTTGCTCGCGCTCGTCGTCATTGTCTCGCTCGCCATGGGCGTTGCCGCTTGGGCGTTTTTGGCCTCGCTGAATATCGCCACCGACTATCGCGAGCACCATGTGTGGGTCTACGCCTTGCTTCCCGTTGTGGGCGTTGCCACCGCATGGGTGTACAAAAACCACGGTCTTGCCGCCAAACGCGGTAACAACCTGGTCATCGACTCCGCTCTGGGCACACGCCTCATCCATATGCGCATGGCCGTCCTCACGTTTGTGTGCTCCACGCTCACACACCTAACGGGCGGATCGGCCGGTCGCGAGGGGGCCGCAGTGCAGATCGGCGGCACCATCGCCAGCAACATCTCGAGCCTCGCCCACCTCAAAAAGCATGACCACCACGACCTCATGCTCGCCGGCATCTCGTCGGCCTTTGGTGCCGTATTCGGCTCGCCCCTTGCCGGAGCTTTCTTTGGCATGGAGATGTGCTTTATCGGCAAGATTGACTACACCGCGGGCATTTACTGCCTGGTCGCCTCGTTTACCGGCTACTTTACATCACTCGCCCTGGGTACCGAGTACGAAGCGAATGTCATCGTCAGCGTTCCCGCCATGACGCCCAAAACGGTCGTCATCGTTGTTATCAGCGCCATCATCTTCGGTCTGACGGCACGCCTCTTTGCGTGGTCGGTTCGAACCGTCAAGAGCCTGTACGGTCGCTTTATCACCAATTACCTCGTTCGCGCACTTATAGGCGCACTCGTGGTTTTGGCCGCGTATGCCCTCCTCGACGCCTGGGACTACGCCGGCCTTTCCACGTGGCTTTCCGGCGCCGGATTTGCCGGCAACACCACCCTGGCAGACGCAGCCATCAAGTTGGTCGTCACAGCGCTTACCCTGGGTGCGGGCTTCCAAGGCGGCGAGGTCACGCCCCTGTTTGGCATCGGTGCGGCGCTCGGCGGCTGGATCGGTTGCCTCGTCGGAATCGACCCCAGTTTTCTGGCGGCTCTCGGCATGCTCGGCGTGTTCTGTGCCGGCCTCAACGTGCCCATCACCACCTGCATGATGGCCATCGACCTGTTCCACGGCACGGCAGCCGGGTTCTTTGTCATCGTGGCCTTTATCAGCTACCTAACTGCCGGACACCGCGGCGTGTACCCCGCCCAGCGCATCATCTCGCCCAAGCGCCGTTCGCTTATTGTGGATGAGGGCGGTACGGTAGCGGATGCTATCGAGCGCCACAACGACCTGATAGAGTAGACGTAAGTATTCGACGTGCAGCCACAATCGGGGGCAATTCGACCTGAGCGCGACCGCACCGTCACGTCATACGCCGGGAGTCGCCCCATGCACGCAACTGATTTTGGCCGCACGCTCATCATCGCCAACCCAGCCGCCCAGTCGGGTGCGGCGCACGAAGTTGCCGAGCGCCTGCAACGCTTTTTGGACATGACTGCACGCGCATCCCAGTTTGACTTGGTGCTAACCGAGCGCATGGGACACGCCAAGGAGCTGGCCGCACAGGCCCAGGGCTATCGCACCGTTATCGCCCTTGGCGGCGACGGCGTGATTCACGAGGTCGTCAACGGGCTTATGACGCAAGAGGAGGACACCCGCCCCGCTCTTGCCATCCTACCCGTGGGCTCTGGCAACGATTTTGCCCAAACGCTCGGCATCGACGATTTCTCCGGTAAGGATTTTGGCGCGCTGCTCACCTGCGAGCTGCAGCGTCAGGACATCGGGCGCATTCGCTCGTGGAGCCCTGCGAGCGGCAGCGGCGAGGCTACCGTTGAGTACTACGACCAGACGCTCTCGGTCGGCATCGATGCCGCCATCGGCCTGGGCACCACCGAGCTGCGCAAAAAGACGGGCCTCGCCGGCGCTCCGCTCTACACCCTATCGGGACTTGAGCAGTTTGGCCTGCGCTATCGCAACTACCCCATGACCATCAGCTTTGATGGCGCGCCCGCCGAGCGCGTGCGGGCGATCATCATGGCAATTCAGCTGGGTCCTACCTATGGCTCGGGCTATCGCATCTGCCCCGATGCCGACCCCTGCGACGGCGTACTCGACGTCTGCTACGCCTGCGGCCCCGTTCCGCGTGCGGTCGCGCTTCCCATGTTCCTTTCGGCCAAAGATGGCCACCATACCAAGCTGCCACCGGTTCGCATGCGCCGCTGTCGCCATGCCGAGCTTACCTTTGAGGAGCCCGACTACCCCATCCAGGCCGACGGCGAGCCCGTTGTCGCCTCACGCATCGAGGTCGACATCCTCGGCGGAGCCCTCCACGTCTGGCACCCCACCCGCTAGCTGCCCTAAGTTGCGGTGAAATAGGGACTGTTTATGCATCTAAAGCCGCAAAACAGTCCCTATTTCACCGCAACTTATGAGTAGGCTATTCGTCGCTGCCCGGCTTGCGACGGTTGGCCTTTTTAATGGCGTTGAAGTGCTTGTCATTGAGTCTGCGCTGGCGAGAGCGCTGAGGCACCTTGGTCTTTACGCGTCGGCGCGGCGGACGGCCACGACGCTCAAGCTCTGCCCTCAGCTTACGCAGACAGCAGCTGCGATTCTGAAACTGGCTACGGCTCTCGCGCGCCGTCACGGTAATTCCCGAAGGGATATGTTTCATGCGCACCGCCGAGTCCGTCGTGTTGACGCCTTGTCCGCCCGGACCAGTCGCGCGAAACACCTGCACCTCGCAATCGCGCGCCAACTCCTCGGCCGACATCTCGGCATAGCGCGCATACTCGCGCCATCCCATCTTGTTCTCGTCCATATCAACACCTCCCCTCATACAAAAAATGTGACAAAGGGACAGTCCCTTTGTCACATCGCATACCAATCGCTTGTGTTGCGCGCTTAGGCGAAGGTGATCTCGCCGTTCTCGCAGTCCATATCGGCGATACGTGCCAGGCTCTCAACGCGGAAGCCGCGCTTACGGAGCTTATCGCCGCCGCCCTGGAAGCCCTTCTCAACGGCGATGCCAATGCCGGCAACTTCGGCGCCCGCAGCCTCGCAGATCTTAATAAGGCCCTCAAGCGCGCAGCCGTTGGCCAGGAAGTCGTCGATGATCAGGACCTTGTCGCCCTCGGACAGGAAGCGCTTACCCACAATGACCGGGTACTCCTTCTGCTTGGTAAAGGAGTAGATGGTCGTGGCATACTGCTCGCCGTCGAGGTTGATGGACTGCGCCTTCTTGGCAAAGACCACCGGCACGCCGCCAAAATGCTGAGCCGCGATGCAAGCCATGCCAATGCCCGAAGCCTCAATCGTCAGGATCTTGTTGATCTCGACACCCTCGAACAGACGGGCCCACTCGGCGCCCATGTGGTCGAACAGCTCAACGTCGCATTGGTGGTTGAGGAAGGCATCAACCTTAAGGACGTTACCGGCCTTTACGATGCCGTCATGGCGAATACGATCCTCAAGCTCCTGCATGGCGCAACCCCTTCTCGCGGCAACGATACCGCGCGATTAATAAACGTTGTTCGATAGTCTACCACGGACCGACCCCCGCCCGTCCCACAAGCCGCATCGCACCACAAACCAGTCTTTTTGGGACGGCGCGAATCGTGGCAGACAGCCTCCCAACACGCTAATGGCGGGCGCGCATCTTCACCAAACGCACCATGGCAAGCGCAAAGCCCACAGCGGCCACAGCCATCAACACATAGAGCACCGAACGGAAACCAAACAGGAACACATCCGGACGTCCTGCAACAAAACTGGTCACGGCCTCGCCCATCGCCACGCTCATCTGTCCATACAGGATATTCGACGCCACCGTAATGCCGAGTGCCATACCCGCATAACGCGCCAGGCTACCCAGACTACCCGCAAAGCCAAGTGCCTCGCGCGGAGCCGAGCCCATGTACAGCGAGTTGTTGGGGCTCTGGAAAATCGACGTACCGCACGACATAAATGCGACGCAGCACACGATCACAGGGATAGAAGAGTGCTCGTCGAGCGTGCTTACTGCAAAGAGACCGCACACATACACGCCCAGGCCGACCGCCGTGGGACCCTCGCAGCCAACACGGTCCGAAACCGTTCCCGAAAGCGGGCCGATAAAGGCATTCACCATTGGCAGCGCCAAAAAGAGCAATCCGGAAATGTCAGAACCAAAGCCGTGGGCGTCCTGAAAATAGAACGGCAGAATAAACTCGGATGCGCCAATGCCAACGAACACGATGAGCATGCAGGCAAGGTTGATGGTGAAGGCCGAATTTGCAAAGCAGCGACGAGCGGCCTCGGCAAGGGGCATGGGACGTTCGCCGGCCTCTGGCCTAACATGCGGCAGCGTGTAGAGTCCCACGATAAACGAGATCACGCCAATGGGCAGGTTGATGAGGAAGATGCTCTCCCAGGGAAAGCTTGCCACCAGCATGCCGCCGAGCACGGGGCCACACATCATGCCGAGGGCCACAAAGGTCGCGAGAATACCCATGGCACGGCCTCGTTCGCGCGCCGGAAACGACTCGGTGATGATACCCATGTTGTTAGCCATGGCCGCCGCGCAACCGATGCCCTGAACAATGCGTGCCAGGATAAGAACCTCAAGCGAGGCCGAAAGGCCGCACAGCAGCGAACCGACCGAAAAGACGATGACGCCCAACTGGAACACATTCACCTTGCCGCGCACGTCGCCCAGACGGCCAAACGGCAACATAGCCACGCAAGTCGCAAGCAGATACACCGAACTTACCAGCTGAATGCGATCGAGGCCCACGCCCAGCTCCTTTTGCATCACGGGCAGCGCCACGGTCACGACGGTCGAATCCAGACACACCATAAACGTCATGATGAGCACGGTGAACAGAATCGCCCACTTGTTCTTGCCATGGGTGTCGCCCTCTAGGGCAATATGCTCGCGGCGCAGCTGCTCTGCAGTTTTCTCCATATCCATCCTTTCGAGTGGCCCAACGCAAAAAACGGGGCCCCAATCGCCAGCAAACAACCGCGATTGGGGTCCCGCCTACGGAATCGGAACTATATGTCACCGGAACCCCAAGGGGCACCGTCGCTTCATACGGGAAGCTAGCCTAGCACTGCTCAAGCGCCTGCTCAAGGTCGGCAATCAGATCGGCCGTGTCCTCGAGGCCGCACGACAGACGCACCATATCGGCGGAGATGCCACAGGCGATGAGCTCCTCGTCGTTCATCTGGCGATGGGTAGCGTTTGCCGGATGCAAGCAGCAAGTACGCGCATCGGCCACGTGCGTAGCGATCTGGGCGAGCTTAAGGTTCTTCATAAAGGTCTCGGCCGCCGCGCGACCACCGTTAAAGCCAAAGCTCACGACGCCGCAGGTGCCGTTGGGCATGTACTTCTGAGCCAGGTCATAGTACTTGTCGCCCTCCAGGCCCGGATAGCTCACGAAGCGCACCTTGGGATGGTTCTGCAGAAACTTGGCAACGGCAAGGCCGTTCTCGCAATGACGCGGCATGCGCACGTGCAGGCTCTCGAGCGAGCTGTTCAGGAAAAATGCCGCCTGCGGGTTCTGCATGGGGCCGAGGTCGCGCATAAGCTGCGCGGTAGCCTTGGTAATAAAGGCGCCCTCGCGACCGAACTTCTCGGCATAGGTCACGCCGTGATAGCTCTCATCGGGCGTGGTGAGACCAGGGAACTTGTCCGCATGGGCCATCCAGTCAAACTGGCCATGGTCGACGATGACGCCGCCCAGGTAAGCAGCATGTCCATCCATGTACTTGGTGGTGGAGTGCGTAACGATGTCGGCGCCCCACTCAAAGGGACGACACATCACGGGCGTCGGGAAGGTGTTGTCGACCATCAGCGGCACGCCGTGGTCGTGCGCGGCCTTGGCAAAACGCTCAATGTCGAGCACGGCGAGGGCGGGATTGGCGATGGTCTCGCCAAAGACGAGCTTGGTGTTGGGCTGGAAGGCTGCCTCCAACTCCTCATCGGTGCAGTCGGGGGCAACGAAGGTGCAGGTCAAACCCATGCGACCCATGGTATGAGCCAGCAGGTTGTAGGTACCGCCGTAGATAGCAGAGCTAGCGACCACATGATCACCAGCACCGGCAACGTTAAAGATCGCAAGGAAGTTCGCAGCCATGCCCGAGCTCGTGAGCATCGCAGCGGTACCGCCCTCCATCTCGCAGATCTTGGCGGCAACCAGGTCGCACGTGGGATTCTGCAGACGGCTGTAGAAGTAGCCCGACTCCTCTAGGTCAAACAGCTTGCCCATGTGCTCGGACGTGTCGTACTTCCACGTGGTGGACTGGTAGATGGGCACCTGACGCGGCTCGGCATCTCCCGGGTGATAGCCGCCCTGAACACATGTAGTACCGATGGTCTGCTCGCTCATATCTAGCTCCCTTGCCTGGGTTTTAGTTTTATTCGGTTCACGATACCGCTACCCCGCACCCCTCTCAACCCATCTCCAAGGTAGGTTAAGGGACAAATTGATCAGGGGTATTTATCTCAAGCCTTGGGCATTTGCTCGATAGATAAAAACGAGACATACATGAAGCTCTCGATGATTACATGCCCCGTCACGGGTACCATAGGCGAGTACACCGTGACCAAGGAGACAACGATGAAGCAAATCGATACTGCTCAGCTCGACACCGCCGCCTGCCAAGCTCAGGCTGCCGAATACCACGCCCAAGGCTTCAACTGCGCACAGGCCGTCGCCTGCACGCTCGCACCTGCCGTCGGGCTCGACCCCCAGACCGCCTTTACCCTCACCGAGGGCTTTGGCGCCGGCATGGGCGGCATGACCGAAACCTGCGGTGCCATCTCGGGCGCCGTGGCCATCATGGGCTTTGTGATGAGCGACGGCATGGAAAACCCCAAGACCAAGGGCCAGACCTACAAGCTGTCGCGCGAAATCGCCAAGCGTTTTGGCGAGAAGAACACGACGACCGTCTGCGGCACGCTCAAGGGCATCGGATCGGACAAGGGTCCGCTCCGCAGCTGTCCCGGTTGCATCGACGATGCCGTCGAAATCGCCTGCGATGTGCTAAAGCAGCTCGCCGAGTAAGCGGCAGCAACAGAAAAACGACGGCCGGCGCGCTTGGGATCCATCCAAAAGCACGCCGGCCGTCGCCGTTAAAACTCGGCAAATTCGGGAGCGCCGACCTCAATCTCCTCGCGCCCCGCCATAAGCTCGCGCATCTTAGCGCAAAACGGCTCCTGCTCCCCCGCTTTGAACACCAAATGAATCGTCACGGTATCCGCGAAATCGGTATCCGAAACCTTGGCACCCGAATCCTGCGCCAAATGAAGCACTTGCTCATACTGCGGATAGGCCACATGCACGTCAACAGGCACGACACTCGTCATCTCGACGATCTGCCCGGCCTCCTGAGCCGCGGCCACCGCCGTCTGCGTCGCCGCGGTATAGGCGCGCACCAAGCCACCGGGCCCTAACAGCGTGCCACCAAAATAGCGCGTCACCACGCAGCAAACATTTTTGAGCCCCGCGCCGCGCAGCACCTCGAGCGTCGGCATACCGCTCGTGCGGCTCGGCTCACCATCATCGCTCTGGCGCTCGCGTCCATCGACTAAAATCCACGCGGGAACATTGTGCCGAGCGTCGTAATGACGCTTGCGAACCATCTCGATAAAGGCATTCGCCTCGTCCTCGGACTCAATATGGACCAGCTGGGCAATAAACCGGCTCTTGCGGTCCACAAACTCGCCCGAAGCCTCAATATTCGATTGCAGAGTAAAATAGCTGTCCAACAAAGCCCCTCAACAAAATAAAGCGCAGCAACAAACAGCCTCAATAATACGGCAAAGACAGCACCGTTGCCCTCGTCAACAAGAACGGAAACGCCAATGATACCGTCACCAACAGCGAGAACCCGTCAGCGCGAGCAAGGTGCCTTGAAAGACGAGACTGCAACAAAAATGAGGCTGCCGATGACCAGGCAAAAACAGCGAGACGGCGTCAGCTGAGTCGATTTGGCCCGAAAGAGGAGGGAGCACGCCTTATGGCGGCGACCGACGAATGAGCGACAAATCGGCCAGCTGACGCCGTCGCAGCGTCAACATAGTTGCTGAGTGGGCCTATAAGCCGGGTTCTGTCGTGAACGGTCATTTATCTTGTCTGCACGTTACCGTGCAGTTCCACGCACGCTACCCGAACGCGGACCGGGCCGGCCCATAGCGTTCCTATTCGCGCTTGCTCCGGATGGGGCTTGCCAAGCCGCCGTGTTGCCACGACGCTGGTGGTCTCTTACACCACCGTTTCAGCTTTTCCCTTTACGCCTTGCGGCGCAGGTGGGAGTCTTCTTTTCTGCGGCGCTTTCCGTCGGATCACTCCGCCCGGCCGTTAGCCGGCATCCCGCCCTCTGGAGCCCGGACTTTCCTCACGCGTACTGCAAGCAGCACATCGCGCGACCGTCTGGCCCACTCAGCAGTGCAAGAGTGTAACACACCGTTGCCGCAGGCAATGGCACAACGCAAACGCTCGACACGATAAACCAAGAACCGCCATGCGCTACAATGGTCCTGTCGATGGGCAACGTCGTCAGTCGAGACGCGACCGCGCTCCGCACCCCTCCGTCTACTCGGTGCGTTCCCGCCTCCTCCCCGAGGCGGGATGTCGGCGTTTTTTCATGCAGCGACAACCAAATAGCCTGTGGACAGCATGGGCAGCATCGTGCATCTCGGCACCAAATGCAAAAAGGGACCCGTCCATTACGGACGGATCCCTTAAAACAAGTGATCGTCAAACCGATTTACTCGGCGTCGGTCTCCTCGTCCTTCTTCTCGGAAGGAAGCGGAGTAACCTCGATCTCGACGCCCAGAGTCTCAGCAGCGGACTTCATGGACAGGGAGATACGACGACGGTCGAGGTCGATCTCCATGACCTTGACCTGAACCTTGTCGCCCACGTGGGTGACCTGAGAAGGCTGATCGACGTGCTTATTGGCCATCTCGGAGATGTGCACCAAGCCCTCGATGCCCTCGCCCAGGTCGACGAAAGCGCCGAACGGGACAAGCTTGGTCACAGTGCCCTCGACGATAGCGCCGACGGGGTACTTCTTGACCAGTGCGCGCCACGGATCCTCGGTGGTCTGCTTGAGACCCAGGGAGATGCGCTCGCGGTTGAGATCGACGTCGAGAACCTCGACCTCGACCTCCTGGCCGACCTTGACAACCTCGGAAGGATGGTTGACGTGGTTCCAGGAGAGCTCGGAGATGTGGATGAGGCCGTCGATACCGCCGAGGTCGACGAAGGCGCCGAAGTCGACGATGGAGGAAACGGTGCCCTGGAGACGCATGCCAGACTTGAGCTTGGACAGGATCTCGGAGCGCTCGGCCTTACGGGACTCCTCGAGCACGACGCGACGGGAGAGGACGACGTTGTTGCGGTTGCGGTCCATCTCGATGACGCGAGCCTCGATGCGGGTGCCCATGTAGGAGGTGAGGTCCTTGACACGACGGAGGTCGACGAGGGAAGCGGGCAGGAAGCCACGCAGGCCGATGTCGAGGATCAGGCCGCCCTTGACAACCTCGATAACCTCGCCCTCGACGTTCTCGCCGGAGTTGAACTTCTCCTCGATGCGGTTCCAAGCACGCTCGTACTCGGCACGCTTCTTGGACAGGACCAGACGACCGTCCTTGTCCTCCTTCTGGAGAACCAGAGCCTCGATGGGATCACCGAGTGCAACGATGTCTGCAGGGTTAGCGTCCTTGCGGATGGACAGCTCGCGGACCGGGATAACGCCCTCGGACTTGAATCCGATGTCAACGAGCACCTCGTCATGCTCGATCTTAACGACAGTGCCGTTAACGAGATCGCCCTCATCAAAGTCGGTAATCGTACCGTCGATGAGGTTGTTCATCTCCTCCTCATTGACATCGTCAAGAGAGAAAATGGACGAGTTCTGAATCTCACTCAAAGGTGGACCCCTTTCGAACTACGGGGCCCCGATTGCTAGGACCTACAGAAGGGTGCGACAAGCACACAACGTTTAGGAACACTCGGGAGCCGACAGATACTAATGTGACGCTTATGCAATCACGTTCGTATAGGTTACGGGGAAATGAGTTCGATTTCAAGCGTGAACTGCGATTTTTTACTCGTGTGGAGACTTTTTCGTAATCTTATGAACACACGTCTCCGCAACTTGACGATAACCAGCCAGGCATTCGGCTTTGGGGTAAAGTATCCGGAGCCAACGATTCTAGATCGATTTTTCGAGAAAGGTGCCCGCGTGCTCAAAGCAGTCGTTTTCGATATGGACGAAACGCTTCTTAGCATCAACCTCAACGCGTTCATCCTTCGCTATTTTAAGGATGTCTCTTCGATGCTCGCGGATATCGGGCGCCGCAGCCGCGGTGGCACGATGGCACGCCTCGGCACCATCCTGGTCGACCTCAACGCCAATCGCCGCAGCGGCACGGACAACCGCACCAATCTTGAGTTTTACCAAGAAGAGGTCGAGCGCCGATGTGGGATCTGCCTCTCCGATCCCCTCATCTACGAGGCGTTTACCTACTATGACCGCGAAGTTCTTCCGTACAAGAACGACGATGTCATTAACGCCCACGCTATGCCGGGCGCGCACGCCGCGCTCCAGGCCGTACAGGACGCTGGACTGCGTTGCGCGCTCTTTACCAACCCCAGCTTTCCCCAGGGGGCCATCGAGTGCCGCATGGGCTGGGGCGACCTGGCCGACGCCCCCTTTGAACTCGTGACGCACATGGGAAACACCACCCGCTGCAAGCCCGATGCTACCTACTATCTAGAGCAGCTTCAGGTGATGGGGCTCGAGCCACACGAGGTCCTTATGGTGGGCAACGATCCCAAACGCGACTTCCCGTCCCCCGATTGCGGCATCCAAACCGCCTTTGTGGGCCAAGGCAAGCCCAGCCGAGCCACCTGGCGCGGAACCATGGAAGACTTCGCCCGCGAATTCAACGCCGTAGTAGAAGCCTTCTACGAGCACCAAATAGCCGACGAACTGTCGTAGGACCCCTCCCTCGCTCCAAACAAAATAACGCCGCAGACCGAATGTGACAAAGGTTCAGCCCCTTTTCACATTACAAAGATGGCGCCGATGTTTTGGCGCGGACAGACACTATGACCCAATCCGAGGGCACTAAAAAGATAGGAGCCCCCGCTCGTGACCGCGGGTCGGGGCTGCGACAATGATGTTGAAGTGCCATAGGCGCAGCCGCGCCGCAACGAGGTTGGGAGGCTCCCATGCCAAAGTATTCTACCGCGTTCGGGATGGACGTCCACCTGAGGTCGACCACCGTCTGCGCCCTCGACGCGGACACCGGCGAGGCCGTGACGAGGAGGTTCCCCGGCAACCCCTGGGGCGAGATCGCCGGGTGGATGGATGGGTTCCCCGGGCCGTCGCTCGCGGCCTACGAGAGCGGCTACCTCGGCTTCGCCCCGCAGCGGGAGCTCGCCGGGCTCGGCGTCGAGTGCGTCGTCGCCGCGGTCTCGAAGATCCCCAGGTCGGCCGCCGACTCGGCCTCCAAGAACGACAGGAACGACGCCGCCAGGATGGCCAAGGCGATACTCGCCCACGACATCTCCCCCGTATGGATCCCCTCCCCCGAGGTCGAAGGCATCAGGGACCTCGCCGGCGCCTACGACGGGGCGACCGCGCGCCTGGCGACCGCCAAGCAGCGGCTGCTCGCCTTCCTCGCAAAGCGAGGGTTCGTCTACGGCGGCACCACGCCCGCCGGCAACCCGAGGAAGTACTGGACCTACGACTTCCTGAGGTGGCTCGACAAGGTCAGGCCGGAGGACGATGGCGGGGTTCGGACGCTCGCCGCCCTGAGGAACGAGGTCGAGGCCGCGGCGGAGGCCCGGGCGGACCTGCTCTCCGAGTACAGGGCCGCCGTGGATGCCAGCCCGATCGCCGCGGAGGTGGCCGCCCTCCAGTCGATCAAGGGCTGCGCCTTCGCGCTGGCCGCGGCCTTCTCGGCCGAGGTCGGCGACTTCACGAGGTTCCGTTCCGGAAGGCAGGTCACGGCCTATTTCGGCCTCGCGCCGAATCAGAGGTCGAGTGGCGACTCCGTGCGGCTCGGAGGCATCAGCGGTGCGGGCAACGCGCTCGTGAGGAAGCTGGCCGTTGAGGGTTCATGGTGCTACGCCGCGGCACGGCACCAGCCGAAGCTCATGCCAAGGGACACGGGCGTGCCCCTCGAGATAAGGATGCACGGGAGGAAGGGGTCCGAGCGGCTCCTGCGGCGGCGCGAGGAGATGCTCGCCCGCGGCGTGCCCGCGGCGAAGGCCAACGCGGCCACCGCGGCCGAGCTCGTGAGGTGGCTCTGGGCCCTCGGCATGATGTGCCGGGAGGGCGCGGAATAGACATAGCCCCCGTCCCGGCGAGCCGGGCGGCCTTCGGGGATACCCCCTATTTCGCTGTGCGCGCGGAGCCCTCCGCATGCGCCTCGACAGACTTGGGGAACCCCGCCGAAGGAATGGAGTGCGGGCCGACAGAACGGTATCCGCGGATATGAGACTGAGCCGAAGGCGTCGACGACATGCCGGGGGCGGACCGGGACGGGTTCAACGGCAGGCCCCGCCGACCGATTGCAAGCGGTCGGCGGGGCCATTGTGGCTCTTGACAGCGGATTGGGTCATATGAGCGAAAGCCCGCCAGAGCGAGCAAGGTGCCTTGAAACAAGGCGGCATTGACCTTCTGGTCATGCCGCCGAAGTTGAAAGGCAGATTGCCGCTCTGGCGGGCTTGCAGCGTCGACTGGTTACGCGGTTTGGTAAAACCGCGTAACTAACAAACCTGGGTTTTGCCGATCATGATGTTGAGGATCTCGACGTCGGTGTCCTTCATACCCACACGGCCTACGTAGCCCATGCTAGCGATTGTCTGCTCAACGGTATCTTGGATCAGGCCCTCGCCGGCGCGGAAGCCGCGACCCTGCATGGCCATATCATGGCCCAGAATCGCCGCATCGACGGCAGCCGAGATCTTGGCGGCACAGCTCGCCTTGGCGCCGTCGCACACGATGCCGCCCACGTTACCGAGCGTATTCGAGACCGTCGCGCCAATCTGCTCGCGCGTGCCACCGCACAGCCAGGTAATCGCAGCGCCGGCGCCGCACGCGGCGCAAATAGCACCGCAAAACGCCGAGAGCGCACCAATATAGCTCTTGATATGCACGGCGATCAGATCGGACAGCATCACGGCGCGCACCAGGCGCTCGTGGTCGCAACGCAGGTACTCGGCATACTCCATGACGGGCAATGCGCAGGTAATGCCCTGATTGCCCGAGCCGCACACAATGGCGACCGGCAGCGCGCAGCCGTTCATGCGGGCGTCGGACCCGGCGGCCGCACGGGCACGGGCACGGCAGGCGACGTCATCGGCACGAGCGCCCAGCAGCGTACGACCCACCTCGGCGCCCCAAGCGTGCGCAAGGCCCTCGGCACTGATCGCGCCATTCAGCTCAATCTGACGCTCAACGGCAGCGCGGGCGTCCTCAATGTCGCCGTCCTCGATAAAGTCAATGATGGACTCAATCGACATGGGCGTGTCGGCCTTATCCGCCGCACGCTCGGCCACCACGCGCTCGGCGCAGGCGGCACACTCCCCCGCCGACTTGCCGCACACCGGAATACCGTCGAGCGTATGGCACGTGACATTGGTGTGGTGATCGGTAATCTCGACGACCGCGGTATGGCCCCCGGCCGTCGCAGTCACCTTGATGTAGAGGTTGGGCACGCCCTCGACAAGCGACACATCGCAGTAGTCGGCGTCGGCGAGGAGCTCGACCACGCGTGCACGGTCTTCATCGTTAACGCTCTCGAGCACCTCGAGCGCGCTCTTGGCGTCGCCGCCCACGGCACCCAGCACGGCCGCGGCCTCAATACCGTGCATACCACCCGAGTTGGGCACGGTCACGCTCTTGACGTTCTTGATGATGTTGCCCGAGCAGGCAACATCCATATGATCGGGTTCGCAACCAAGCGTCTGGCTCGCCAACGCCGCTGCATAGGCAACGGCAATGGGCTCGGTGCAGCCGAGTGCACAGACAAGCTCGCGGTTCAAAACATCGCAAAACGCGGCATCGCGAAGAGAATCGGCAGGCATAGGTATCTCCTACTTGTATAACGGACAGGGCTCTCGAAAATAATTAGCTCTTTTATTTGATAACAATGCATCAAAAACCGCAACCCAAGTTCCGGCGGACGGCGTTCAAGCGCAAACTGACGGCATTAATACATGAAAAGCTAGTCTTGTTGCATGCTAAAGCGTTTGACCAAAAAACGCCCGAGCGTTTCCACAAAAGTCGCGCTATCATGCAGTCGAACGCGGTAAAACCTTTAGCAATTCCGCCGCACGGACCAGAGAGGAACCACTCATGAAGATTGGTATCGGTAACGACCACGCCGCCGTCGAGCTCAAGAACATCATCTCCGAGCACCTGAAGGAGCGCGGCTGCGAGGTCGTGAACTTTGGCACCGACACCTCCGAGAGCTTCGATTACCCCATCGCCGGCTACAAGGTGGGTAAGGCCGTGGCCAACGGTGACGTCGACCTGGGTATCCTGATCTGCGGTACCGGCGTCGGCATCAGCCTGGCCGCCAACAAGGTCGAAGGTGTTCGCGCCGTCGTATGCTCCGAGCCCTTCAGCGCCAAGCTCTCCCGCATGCACAACAACACCAACGTGCTCGCCTTTGGCGCCCGCGTCGTGGGCTCCGAGCTCGCCAAGATGATTGTCGACGAGTGGCTCGACGCCGAGTTTGAGGGTGGTCGTCACGAGCGTCGCGTTAACCTCCTCAACGAGATCGATCGCACGCGCGGCCTTAAGATCGTCGACGAAGCCTAAACTATTCAGTGCCACAAGCTAACAGCAGGGGCCCGCTCGGAACACATATCCGAGCGGGCCCCT
>DBEWUK010000006.1:0-4605 GCA_048205395.1 Collinsella sp. | reverse complement strand
CGTGCGCGGAAGCATGGTCACCCGTAAAGACAAGAAGAAGGCGGACTACCTTCTTATGTACGCTCCCGGTATCCCTATCGCAATTGTCGAAGCCAAGGATACGGAGCACACCGTTGATGCCGGTCTCCAGCAGGGGATGGGATATGCCCAGCTGCTTGATATTCCGTTTGCATACAGCTCAAACGGAAAGGGTTTTGTTGAGCACGATTTTCTTACCGGGAAAGAGCGCGCTCTCGCCATGGACGAGTTCCCCACTCCGGCGGAACTCTGGACACGATACTCAAAAGCTAAGGGGCTTGAGCATCCGTATAGCCAGGAGATTGTGACCGCTCCGTATTACCAGGAGCACGGCGGCAATCATCCTCGCTACTATCAGTGCATCGCCATCAATCGTACGCTTGAAGCTATTGCGCGAGGTAAGAATCGCATCTTGCTCGTTATGGCAACGGGAACGGGAAAGACTTTTACGGCTTTTCAAATCGTTCATCGCTTGCGACAGACTACCGAGGTTCGTAAGGTTCTCTATCTGGCGGACCGCAATATTCTCGTCGATCAGACCATAGACGGCGATTTCAAGCCTCTCAAGAGGGTTACAACCAAGGTCGTAGGTCGAAAGCTCGATTCTGCTTACGAGGTCTATTTCTCGCTCTACCAACAGCTTGTTGGAGAAAACGGTGGAGAAATATTCCGCGAGTTCGACTCGGAATTCTTCGATTTGATTATCGTCGACGAGTGCCACCGCGGAAGCGCCGCGGCGGACTCCGCATGGCGTAAGGTACTTGAGTATTTCAATTGTGCAATTCAAATCGGTATGACGGCTACGCCAAAGGAGACTGAAGAGGTTTCAAACATTACCTACTTCGGCGAACCTGTCTACACCTACTCCCTTAAACAGGGAATCGAGGATGGCTTTCTTGCCCCGTATAAAGTTATTCGTCCTAAGCTGAACGTCGACATTTACGGATACCGTACTGAGGAAGGCACCGTAGATGATCGCGGCGAAGCTCTGCCCAAACGTGTTTTCGAGAAGCAAGACTTCGACAGCGAGATTGTCATCAAGGAGCGCTACGAGGAAGTTGCCAAGCGAATAACTCAATTTCTCAAGGAGACAGACCGATACTCCAAGACTATTGTCTTTTGCGTTGACATCGAGCATGCCGAAAACATGCGACGTGCCCTTGTAAACGAGAACGCCGATATCGTAAGAGATCACCCCACCTACATCATGAAGATTACGGGTGACGACAGGGAAGGTAAGGCTCAGTTAGATAACTTCATCGACCCCGACGAGAAATACCCGACCATCGTTACGACTTCGAAGCTTCTCACCACTGGTGTTAATTGCAAGACGTGTAAGGTAGTCGTGCTCGACAACAAGTTCGGTGAGCACGGAATGACGGAGTTCAAGCAGATTATCGGCCGCGGAACCCGTATCTGTGAGGATTACGACAAACTCTATTTCACCATCCTCGATTTTCGCGATGCATCGCGTTTGTTTGCAGATCCCGAGTTTGATGGCGAACCTGTTGTTGTGTTTGAGCCTAAACCGGGTGACCCCATTGCAGACCCGGGTCCCGGCGGCAATGGCGGCAGACCCGGGTCCCGGCGGCAATGGCGGCAGTCCCGTCCCGCCTCCGCCTCCGATCGTAGACCCACCCGTATTACCGCCGGACGATCCGTCCTCTCATGTGAAATATCACGTTCATGGGGCCGACGTCTATGTGGTGTCGGAGATGGTGCAGTACTACTCCTCCGATGGCCTTCTTGTAACTGAGAGCCTTAAGGACTATACGCGGAAGAATATTCTCGGCGAATACGACACTCTTGACCACTTCCTGGCGGCGTGGAACTCTGAGCATAAGAAGCAAGCGATTATCGACGAGCTGCGCGCGCGTGGCGTATTTCTGGATGAGCTGCGGTGTGAGACTGGCCAGGAGCAAATGAGCGACTTTGACCTCATCTGCCATATTGCTTACGACCAGAGGCCCCTGACGCGCAGTGAGAGGGCCAATAGTGTCAAGAAAAAGGGCGTGCTCTATGAGTATGCCGGCGTCGCGCGTGAGGTCCTTGAAGCGCTTCTCGACAAATATGCGACGTCGAACCTCGTAGACTTGGACGACACCCACGTCCTCGACCTCGAGGAATTCCGTCGGTTTGGCAGCCCAATGAAGATCGTCGCCGCATTCGGCGGCAAACAGCAGTACATTCAGGCAGCGCAGATGCTCGAGGACGAGCTCTACATCGCATAGAGAAAGGTAACGATAGCAAATGGCACTGGGATCTCTCGTAAAGACCCTGCAGAACATCATGCGCAAAGACGCCGGCATCAATGGCGATGCGCAGCGCATTGAGCAGATGACTTGGCTTTTCTTCCTCAAGATTTACGATGCCAAGGAGCAGGAGTGGGAGTTTCACGATGACTCCTATCAGTCCATCTTCCCCGAGCGCCTACGCTGGTATAGCTGGGCGCACGATGCGAAAGACGGCAAGGCGCTTACTAGCGATGAGCTTCTCGACTTTGTAAACAATGATCTATTCAAGACTCTTGAGAGTCTTGAGCTTGCACCTGATGCGCCTTTGCGACACGTCGTCGTCAAGGCTGCTTTTACTGACGCCAACAACTACATGAAGGATGGGATTCTACTTCGTCAAGTCATCAACGAGATTGACGAGTCGGTTGACTTTACCGAGTACAAAGAGCGCCACGCCTTCGGTGAAATTTACGAGACCATCCTGAAAGACTTGCAGTCCGCGGGTAATGCCGGCGAGTTTTACACGCCCCGAGCGGTGACTGACTTTATGGCCCAGGCGCTTGCGCCCAAGCTCGGCGAGACTGTGGCTGACTTCGCGTGTGGCACGGGCGGCTTTTTGACGAGCGCCCTCAAGATTCTCGACTCCCAGGTTCAGACTCCAGCCGATCGTGAACTCTATGCAAGATCGGTCTACGGTGTCGAGAAGAAGCAGCTCCCTTACCTGCTATGCGTGACCAACATGCTGTTGCACGATATCGATAATCCTGAAGTCTTTCACGATAACTCTCTCGAGAAGGACGTTCGCGAGTGGAAGCACAAGCCTGACGGCCAGTTTGACGTTGTACTTATGAACCCACCCTATGGCGGGTCCGAGAGTGCATCAGTGCAAAACAACTTCCCTGTCGCACTCCGTAGCTCCGAGACCGCAGATCTATTCCTTGGACTCATTCTTTATCGTCTTAAGCGAGGCGGCCGCGCTGCTGTTATCATTCCGGATGGTTTTCTCTTTGGCCAGGATAGTGCAAAGACGGAGATTAAGCGTCGCCTGCTTGAGGACATGAACCTGCATACTGTCTTGCGCCTTCCGCAGAGTGTCTTCGCTCCGTACACGCCCATCACTACCAACGTTCTGTTCTTCGATAATACGGGGGCCTCTGAGGGCGTTTGGTTCTATCGCATGGACATGCCCGAGGGGTATAAACACTTCTCTAAGACCAAGCCCATTAGGATCGAACATTTTGCACCTGTAAAGGAATGGTGGGAGAACCGTCGGGATATCGAGGAAGACGGTAATCCCAAGGCAAGGTTCTATACAGTCGACGAGTTGCGAGACGGCGGCTTCAATCTTGATTTGTGTGGCTATCCACACGAGGAAGAAGAGATTTTGCCGCCCGACGAGCTGATTAGGAGCTACAAAGAAGAGCGCGCTAAGCTCGACGCCGAGATTGACCAGAAGTTGGCTCGAATTTGCGAGATTCTTGGGATTGAGGCGTAGATGAAGGCAAAAGACCTGAAGAACTCAATTCTGCAAATGGCGGTCGAGGGCAAGCTTGTGCCGCAGGATCCGAACGACGAGCCTGCCAGCGTCCTTCTCGAACGCATCCGTGAAGAGAAGCATAAGCTTATCGCTGAGGGCAAGGCCAAGTTCCCCAAAGGCGGGGAGAGCATTATCTATATCGGTTCCGATGGCTCCCCCTATGAGAAGAGGGCGGACGCTAAGGGGCGCGTGATCAGCGATAAATGCATTTCGGATGAGGTGCCGTTCGAGCGGCTGCCTGAGGGGTGGGCTTGGGCGAGGCTGTCCATGCTGACTGCAAATGTTCATTACGGATATACATGCAGCTCTTCGACGAGTGGGCATATCAAACTATTGCGCATTACGGATATACAGAACGGGCATGTCAATTGGAATACAGTGCCTTACTGCGCATCCGATCCGAAGGACTATTCGACATACTTTCTTAAAGAGGGTGACATCCTTATTGCGCGAACCGGAGGGACAATTGGAAAAAGCTTTTTTATTAGCGAAAAACCACCTGTCTCTGCTTTCGCCTCGTATCTGATTCGTGCCATACCGATCAAAAACGAGATTGTCCCCTATTTTAGAAGCTACTTCGACTCCCCTTCATACTGGGCCCAGCTTATCGACGCTTCGGCTGGAACTGGTCAGCCAAACGTGAACGCAACGTCGATCGGGCGTTTATTGATAGCTCTCCCGCCCCTCGCCGAGCAGCGCCGCATCGTCGGGCGGGTGAACGAGCTCATGCCCCTGGTCGAGGAGTACGGCGGGCTCGAGGACGCCCGCGAGGCGCTCGATGCCGCGCTGCCCGGCCGCCTGCGGAAGTCGGTGCTG
>DBEWUK010000003.1:0-44633 GCA_048205395.1 Collinsella sp. | reverse complement strand
CAGCACCGACTTCCGCAGGCGGCCGGGCAGCGCGGCATCGAGCGCCTCGCGGGCGTCCTCGAGCCCGCCGTACTCCTCGACCAGGGGCATGAGCTCGTTCACCCGCCCGACGATGCGGCGCTGCTCGGCGAGGGGCGGGAGGGGGAGAATGAAGTCCGGTATATCACCGAGATTAATTTTGAAAGTATGGGTTCCGCCGCCGACTTTAACTTTTTCGATCCATGCGAAACCAACGGGAGAATCAATGCATGAACAAATCCACTCCGCAATAGCTATGTAAATTGGTCGGAGTAACCCCAGACTGACAAAGATACTGAATTCATAATCGACGTCAACGATAATCGGCTTGCCCAGAGTTCCGATGCGGCAAAGCAAGATGTCTCCGCGGCCAGGTTTCACTCGCCTACAAAGATCTTCATGAGTTTCTCGACTGATGTACCGCACTTTAGTCAAGTCAAACGAGCCACCAGAAACGTTTTGCACCGAAAGAAACAAGACGCCAGTCTCAGTATATTGAGGTGTCTTATGCGTACCGTCCGAAACGAGTGAAAGCAGATTGCCCAATCTCGTCCAGCACCACCCCTCGGGCAGTTCCTCAAACGGTATTTCGTTCGCGATACACCTATCGCTTAGCACGCGCCCCTTAGCGTCCGCCCTCTTCTCATAGGGGGAGCCATCGGAACCGCTCAGACGTTCAATTGTGTTCGCAACAAGCGTTGTAAAATCTAGTGATATGAGCATCCCGGTTGCTTCAGCGCTTCGATGCTCTCGTCTTTAGCGCCCTCCGCTCAGTGGAGGACTGACTGCAAACGGCGTAAACAAGACAAGGGGGATTGCGCAAATGAAAGCAACCGAGGCAAATCTGCTCGACCTTATGGGCGTGGCGAAGATGCAGTTCGTCATTCCCGTGTACCAGCGAGTTTATTCGTGGAGCGTAAAAGAGTGCGAGGTTCTTTGGGATGACGTCATGCGAGCGGGTCGCGATGGCGTATCGCACTTCGTGGGGTCGATGCTTTATATCCCCGAGTCCGAGAGCTCTGCCACGAGTATTTCGCGCGTGCTTCTGATTGACGGGCAACAGCGCATGACGACGTTTTCGTTGATGATCGCTGCCTTGGCTGACTATCTGGAGGGTAATCCCGACAAGGCCGGCTTCCTTGGAGACCTCAAGGTCTCTGCGCTGCGGAAGAACTACCTCTTTAACGATGATGACTACAACGGTCTGGCGCGCTACAAGCTGGTGCTCTCGCAGGACGATAAAGAGACACTGTTCTCCATCGTGTCTGGGTCTCCCGTGCCAGATGAAAAATCGGATCGCATTGTCGAGAACCATGCATTTTTCCGCGAGAAGATGCGTGGTAAATCATTTGATCCGGCAAGGCTTTGGGCGGGTCTCAACCGTGTGCAGGTCATCGACACTAAACTCACGGCAGGTGTAGACAATGCCCAGCTCATATTTGAGTCTATGAACTCCAAGGGCAAGCCCCTCATGCCCATCGATCTCATACGCAACTATGTTCTTATGTCGCTTCCTAACGACGAACAGACCAAGCTCTACGAGGGCTACTGGCATCCCATTGAGCATCTGTTTGGAAAAGGGGGCGAGAGCGAGTTTAACGCCTTCATTTGGTACTGGCTGTGGCTCAAGGTTCCCAATAGGCAGCCAAAGGAGAATGAGGCTTATTACGAGTTCAAACGGTATTTTACCGATGACTACGACGGAGACACCGAGAGTCTGCTCAAGGAGTTGCGCGAGTATGCGCAAAGGTATGCCAGCCTGTTCCGAGACAAAGAAAAGGACGCTGATCTACGTCGGGTGTTCAGCAGAATCGCAAGCCTTGATGTGAGACAGATCAGGCCTCTTTTGATGCTGCTCTACTCGGTTTACGAGAGAAATAGGCTAGACCGCAACGCGTTCCTTCGCATCTGCGAGACCATCGAGTCGTTTCTGTTTAGACGCGCGGTTTGCGGCAGGCTTACCACGGGCTTAAACAACTTTTTTGCAGGCATGTATCGCTACCTTGAGCAGCAGGACGATATCGAGGAGTACGTTACGGCGATGCTCCTTGTCCACAGCAGCGGTATGACCGCATACTTTCCGACAGACGAGCATTTTGTCGAGGAGTTTAAGACGCGTGACTGCTACAACCGCTTCTCCAAAAAACGCTATTACCTGGAACGCATGGAGAACTGGCACCACCCGAAGGAGCCCATCTCAGCCGACGATTACCAGATCGAGCACATCATGCCCCAGACGATCGATGATGAGCACGGCTGGAAGGAATCGCTTGGTGAGAACTGGGAAGACGTCCACGACAGGCTGTGCAACAACTTGGGAAATCTTACGCTGACGGGCTACAACCAGGAGTACTCAAACCGGTCGTTCTCGGACAAGCTCAATCTGCCTGACGTCGGATTTAAGTGCAGCCCACTCTACCTAAACAAATCGATTGTCTCGCATAAAAAATGGGGTGAGGAAGAGATTGGGCAGCGCGCGGACGAGCTGGCGAAAGAAGCGTGCGAGATATGGAAGTATCCCGACCTTCCGGCAGACGTCGTCGACAAGTACCGTCCTTCTCGTGGGGAGTCTGACGAGGCTCCTGTCTGGACTCTGCAGGAGAACCACCCCACCTTTGCCGAAGGTGGGCTCAACCAGAAGCTTTTCGATGAGGTGCGCGAGTCCGTTCTGAGTGGTAACCCTTCATGGGAGTCCTACATAGCCAAGTACTATGTAGGCTTTAGGTCGGGCAAGCGAAAACTGCATGCTGTGCTGGAAGGCAGGACTAGCAACGGTGGCTGGATTGCTGTTGGCTTGGCAAAGAGTGTGGATGATCTAACGGATCCAGAGGACATGTGCCAGGACAAACGTACACAGGGTGGATTTGGCCCGGGCCTACCAACCTATGTTGCCCTTCGGAATGCCGATGACATTCCCGCGGTGCTCGATCTTATAAAGCAGTGCTAGGCAAGGGCCGGGAATCTAATTCTCGGCCCTTGCTATCTCGGAATTGCCGATGGCTTATCTGCCCACCTAAACTCCCGCAATCCCACGCGCGGCGCTCAGCAGCTCGTACTCCCTCTGACTCCACTGGCGCAGCTCGGCAGCCTCGACGGCGTCGCGGCACAGGTCCAGGAACACCTCGGCGCCCTCGCAGAAACACTCGCGGGCAAAGGCGCCCGATCCGTCCGCAACGCAAACGCCGTCGGCGAAGAGCATCCAGCTGGACGGCTCACGAGGGCCATCTCCGAGCAGCTTGACCTGCAGTACGTGTGGGTCGCCGGCAACGCAGGGCTCTTTCTCAAGCACCTGCACGGTAAAGCGCATCTGGTGGGAGAGACTGCTCTTGACCATGGCCGAGGCGTAGCCATTTGGCTTATCCAGAAGATGCATGTGATTCGGTTTGACAACCAGGTTGTGGAAATTGCGCTCACTGCGCACAGAGAAATTGTCCATACGGACTCCTTTCATCGATGTTGGCAGGGCCACCGTGCCTCTTGGCCGGTTGGCGTCGGGATCGTGGAGCCAACTCTCTACCCCGACTCTGGATAAAACGCGCCCGCTTCTTGCGGGCACGATGGAGTCTATCAGCGCGCGCGGACAGAAATCAAGCGTCGCTCGCGAAATGACGCGCGGGCGGCACTTGATTTCGCCGGCTGCTGTTAGGCTTAAATTCGAAAAAGTGTCGAAATATCCCGTGCAAAAGTACGGAAAAGTATCGTAATACACACTTTAAAAACTCGGAAAAGTGTCGAAATAAGCACCTAACAACCATGGAAAAGTGTATCCTAGTGCTAAAACAGCACGTAATAAGGGGTGCGCTTATGCTGCAGAGAAAAGCGAAAGCACAGTTTGAATCTTGGCTTGCCTCGTCGCCTAACAAGGCTCTTTTGGTCAAGGGCGCCCGACAGGTAGGAAAGTCATATTTGGTCAACGTCTTTGCAAACGAATCGTTCGAAAATGTCGTGACGTTCGACCTTATCGCCGACGCGTCCGTGCGCGATTCGTTTTTGGCGGCGAAAAGTGCGGATGACCTGCTTATGCGTATGTCTATTGCTGCAACGCAGCCGATGGTTGCGAACAGGACCGTTGTGGTTATCGACGAGGTGCAGCGATGCCCCAACGTGGTGACGTTTATCAAATATCTGGTCCAGCGCGGCGACTTTCGATACATCCTTACCGGATCGCTCCTTGGTGTTGAGCTCGAGGGCATCGATTCCCTGCCGGTGGGGTATGTCGAGCAGGTCCAGATGTACCCGCTCGACTTTGAGGAGTTTTGCTGGGCAAATGGCGTTGGTGCCAGCGTGTTTGACATGCTCAGAGACTGTCTAAAGGATGAGGGGGAGCTCCCCGGCTACCTGTATGACCGCTTGCTCGATCTGTTCCATCAGTATGTGGTGGTGGGAGGCATGCCCGACGCGGTCAATTCCTTCTTGGCGACGCGCAATGTCGACGAGGTTCGAAACATCCACCGTGATCTTCACGCCCTGTATCGCGATGACATCGCAAAGTACGCTCCGCCCGAGCTACGCTTGGTTATTCGCGATATCTATGATTTGATTCCCAGCGAGGCCGGCTCCAAAAACAAGCGATTCAAGCTGTCGTCGATTAACGGTGTCAAACGTTTTTCGCAGGTGACAGATCATTTTCTCTGGTTGTCGGAGGCGGGTGTCGCGCTTCCCGTGTATAACGTAACGGCGCCCGTGGCACCCCTTTTATTGGGGGAGCAACGAAATCTATTTAAGCTGTTTTACCTGGACACCGGAATGCTCATGTCGTCGTATTCCAAAAGGGTCGCTCAAGGCGTTTTTGATGGGGAGGCGGAAGACGCCTTTGGCATGAACATGGGGGCGGCGTTTGAGGGCTTCGTTGCTCAAGAGCTCAAAGCTCATGGATTTAGATTGCGCTACTTTACGTCCAAAAAGGTCGGTGAGCTCGATTTTGTGGAAGAGACGCTCGATGGGGAAGTGCTCGCCATCGAGGTCAAATCGGGCAAGAGCTTTAAGTCCCACGCGGCGCTCGATAACGCACTGGCAACGAAGGGTTACGGAATCGATCGCGCCCTGGTACTTGCGGAATGTAATCTTCACCGCGATGGTGACGTGCTGTATCTGCCCATCTTTATGGCAGGGCTTTTGGAGCCGTAACGTGCCGCCGGCTCTTCCGGCCCTCCCTTGACCCTCGCTACTCGTCTCCGTCGTTGGGGTCGCCCTTGAGGGTGTTGATGTCCAGGTACTGGTTGTCGTCCTCTTTTTGCTGCGTTGCCGATTCGGACGCGGTGGGGCCGCGGAATAGCTGGAATCCCTCAAATGCGATCACGCCGAGCAAGGCCACGATAATCGCGATAAAGACGATCTTTGCCGCTTGGGAAAACTCAGAGAAGCGCGGCGACTCTTCCTCGGTGCAGTAGTCGGCAAAGTGCTCGTCATCGGTGCCATGGGTATACGACGATGCCGAGGCTGCCTTTACGCCGGTCTTGTTGTGCTCGGGAGCAGACGCTTTGGCAAACGGGCCGTTATCGTATGCGCTCGATGCGGATCCGTAGCCCTCGGTCTCAATGCGGGAGGCGCGGGGTGCGGCATCAAATCGGTCATCGTGCGCTGTTGTTTCGTTGTAATCGGAGTCGCGTTCCTCGGCAGCCGCAAACAGGGGGTTTACCGGAATGTCGAGCGCTGGCATGCCGGCCGAGGTCTCGTCCAAGTCGGCCGCGGCCCAGGAATCGAAGGCAAACTGGCGGTTGGCGAGGTCGTCCAGATCCATAACGGGCGGCTCGAGCTCGGGTTCGGGCTGGGGTTCGGGAGCCGCGTATGTCGGCTGCTGCGGGGCGGCATACGCGGGTGTGCTGCTGGGCACATGGCGCCGTGTCGCCGCGGCAAGAAACGCCGCCGTCTCGGACGGATTGCTGGTGGGGCGGGGCGCAGGGGCGGCCTGGCGCGGTACCTGCATAATGGGACGGGTGGCAAAGTCATCTGCGGGCACGGATGCCGATGCGGGCGTAGTGGCCGGGGTGGGAGCAGCGGCCGACGTAGGCTTTGGGCCTGCCGAGCGAACCCCGCCGCCCATGAGTTCATCGGCGGTCCAAGGGCGGTCGCTCATCACGTCGTCGAGGCTCAACGCAAACAGATCGTCTTCGCCCTTGTCAAACGCGCGTTTCGCATGCCTGGCGGCAGAAGCGAAGCCTCCGCGGCCGTTGCGTGATGCGTTGTTCGGCCCCATCTTGTTCCATCCTTTCGAACCGTCTATCTCATCGATTATATGGAACTTGCCTTGCGGCCGAGTCTTGGATTCGTGCATTCCAGAACTCGCGCCCAAAAGGGGAGGGGTGCAGGCGCGCTGACTATTTGTCGCCGGCGGCAGCCTTTGCCTCGTTGAGGTAGCTATAGAAGCTGTACTTAGAGATGCCAAAGAACTCGCAGGCACGCTCGCTCGACTTGGAAATGAGGAAGGCGCCGCGACGGTCGAGGTAGCCGATGGCGCGAATGCGCTCATCTTTGGTCATGAGCGCCGCGGGCTTGCCCACGTATTGCTCGCACTCGCGCAGCAGGTCTTCGAGCAGGTCGCCGATGTTTTTGGTAATGGGCTCGGGCTCGGTGTAACCCGTGGAGCCGGTGCCGGTAAAGGCATCGAGCGAGCGCTCAAAAGCCTTCATGAGCGTAATGTCAAAGTTAATGCCCAAAATGCCGACGGGCTTGCCCTCGTCGTTGCGGATAAAGATGGTCGAGGACTTGAGCAGCTTGCCATCGGCGGTTTTGGTGAGGTATGGCTCGCGGTCGTGCACGCCGGCGGTGCCCTCGTGCATGGACTCAAGCACAATATGGCTGGGACCGTCACCCAGTTTGCGCCCGCTGACGTGGCCGTTTTCGATCACTACGATGGAGTGGTCCACGTCCTCGGTCTCCAGGTCGTGGACGACGACTTCGCAGTTGGGGCCAAATTGGAGCGCCAGGCCGTGTGCAAGGCGCTTATAAAACTCAATCTGTGCGGGGGTCATAGGTGCCTTCCTAAAAATTAGTTTGGGCACACTTTGCCATAAACCACACTTGTTCGCAAATGTCGAAGGTGTCGCTGCGTTATGTGACCGTTCGGCGGCGAAAAGGTACCGATTGCGGTAACAAACAATTTGTTAGGTTTGCCAATCAAAAAGTGTGATAGAACAGTGCTAACAAACTTTTTGTTTGGCATCCACATAAAAGTTCAGTCGCATGAATGGGAATGGGCTGAAACGCGTATGCGGGGGCCGGCAAGAGAGGACTTAAGGAGTTCACCGTATGGCCGATAAGATCCAGTGGGCGGGCAACACGATGCCCAAGAGCGATGACAAGCACTTGGGAATCATGAGCCTCGACCACGTGAAGAAGGCCCGCGCCTTCCACCAGTCGTTCCCTCAATATACCGTCACTCCGCTTGCCCGCCTGGACGGCCAGGCTGCGCGCCTGGGCCTGTCCAACCTGTGCGTTAAGGACGAGAGCTATCGCTTTGGCCTCAACGCCTTTAAGGTTCTGGGCGGTTCGTTTGCCATGGCCAACTACATTGCCGACGAGACCGGCAAGGACGTTGCCGAGTGCACCTTCGATTACCTGACCTCCGATCAGCTTGCCAAGGACTTTGGCCAGGCTACCTTCTTTACCGCCACCGACGGCAACCATGGCCGCGGCGTGGCATGGGCTGCCAACAAGCTGGGCCAGAAGGCCGTCGTGCACATGCCCAAGGGTTCCACCAAGCCCCGCTTTGATAACATCGCCGCCGAGGGCGCCACGGTGACCATCGAAGAGGTCAACTACGACGAGTGCGTGCGCATGGCCGCCGCCGAGGCCGACGCCTGCGAGCGCGGCGTTATCGTTCAGGACACCGCCTGGGAGGGCTACGAGAAGATCCCGTCCTGGATCATGGAGGGTTACGGCACCATGGCTTCCGAGGCTGCCGAGCAGCTGCGCGAGATGGCCATCAACCGCCCGACGCACGTCTTTGTCCAGGCTGGCGTGGGCTCGCTGGCCGGCGCCGTGGTGGGCTACTTTACCAACCTGTATCCCGATAACCCGCCCACCTTCGTCGTGGTCGAGTGCGCGCCTGCCGCCTGCCTGTACAAGGGAGCTGCCGCCGGCGACGGCGACCCGCGCATCGTGGACGGCGACATGCCCTCCATCATGGCCGGCCTGTGCTGCGGCGAGCCCAACATTCTGGGTTGGGATATCCTGCGCAACCACGCCACCGCTTTCGTGTCCTGCCCCGACTGGGTCACCGCTCGCGGCATGCGTACCCTGGGCGCTCCCGAGAAGGGCGACCCGCGCGTCATCTCCGGCGAGTCCGGCGCGGTGACCACCGGCCTGGTCGAGACCCTCATGCTCGATCCCGAGTACGCCGAGCTCAAGGAGCTCATCGGCCTGGACAAGACGAGCTCCGTGCTCTGCTTCTCCACCGAGGGCGACACGGATCCGGATCAGTACCGTCGCATCGTCTGGGAGGGCGAGTATCCGACCTGCTAGCAGACTGACCTGTCCGGAGGCAGCCGGAGGACTTTACTCCCGGCTCGGACAGTCCTGCTCGCACGGAGAGCACATTAAGTGCTCTCCGGCTCGTGCGGAACTCGCGACGGAGCAAAGTCCTCCGTCCGCCTCCTACGTTTACTTGCTTGCCGGGTACTCGACCTCACGCTGCTTGGCACAAGTGATCTATCTGAAATATCTACCTGTAGGTAAACCCTTGTAGAAAGGTTGACTGTTATGACTAAGGAACTCGATTTCGAGGCAATTAAAAACGCTGCTGAGTCTCATCGTGCTGATATGACGCGTTTTCTTCGCGCAATGATCTCCCATCCCTCTGAGTCCTGCGAGGAGGGTGAGGTTGTCGCCTGCATCAAGGCCGAGATGGAGAGCCTTGGCTATGACGAGGTCAAGGTCGACGGCCTGGGCAACGTCATGGGCTTTATGGGCGAGGGCGACAAGATCATCGCCATCGACTCCCACATCGACACCGTCGGCATCGGTAACATCGAGAACTGGGACGCCGATCCCTATGAGGGCTACGAGACCGACGAGATTATCTACGGCCGCGGCGGCTCCGACCAGGAGGGCGGCATGGCTTCTGCCACCTACGCTGCCAAGATGATGAAGGACATGGGTCTTATCCCCGAGGGCTATAAGATCATGGTCGTCGGCACCGTCCAGGAAGAGGACTGCGACGGCATGTGCTGGCAGTACATCTACAACAAGGACGGCATTAAGCCCGAGTTTGTCATTTCCACCGAGCCCACCGACGGCGGCATCTATCGTGGCCACCGCGGCCGCATGGAGATCCGCGTTGACGTTCATGGCACCTCCTGCCACGGCTCCGCTCCCGACCGCGGCGACAACGCCATCTACAAGATGGCCGACATCATCGCTGACGTCCGCGCTCTCAACAACAACGGTTGCGATGAGTCGACCGACATCAAGGGCCTCGTCAAGATGCTCGAACCCAAGTACAACCCCGAGCACTTTGAGGATGCTCGCTTCCTGGGTCGCGGCACCTGCACCGTCAGCCAGATCTTCTACACCAGCCCCAGCCGTTGCGCTGTGGCCGACTCCTGCGCCATCTCCATCGACCGTCGCATGACCGCCGGTGAGACCTGGGAGTCCTGCCTGGACGAGATCCGCAACCTGCCGGCCGCCAAGAAGTACGGCGACGACGTGAAGGTCTCCATGTACATGTACGACCGTCCGTCCTGGACCGGCGAGGTCTACGAGACCGAGGCTTACTTCCCCACGTGGATCAACAAGGAGACCGCTCCGCACGTCAAGGCCCTCGTCGACGCCCACAAGGCCATGTTCGGTGACGAGCGCATCGGCTGCGAGCCCAGCATGGACAAGCGCACCGGTCGCCCGCTGTGCGACAAGTGGACCTTCTCCACGAACTGCGTCTCCATCCAGGGCCGCTACGGCATCCCCTGCGTGGGCTTTGGCCCGGGTGCCGAGTCTCAGGCTCACGCCCCCAACGAGGTCACCTACAAGGACGACCTTGTCACCGCTGCCGCCATGTATGTGGCTGCCCTGAACCTCTACGATCCGAGCAAGGCCGATGGCGACGCCACCGTGTTCCGCGCCGGTCTGACCAACAACAAGATCGATTAGTCCCATTCCACGATTTTGTTGAGCCGGGGGCCGCTCGTGCCCCCGGCACCCTTCGATGACCTGGGACCCGCTAACGCTGCCTTCCATGCTTCCTTAGCAGTGGCGGGTCCTTGTCATACGCTCCGCATGTTTTGCCACACGCGCATGACGGGGCGCATCTACCCATTAACATCGTTCGCATCTTTAGAAAGGACATTTACATGGACGCCAAGTTTACCGAGCTCGTCGAGCAGCTGAACGGCCTCGATTTTAAGGGTATGTACGGCAGCGACTTCCTGCACACCTGGGACAAGACCACCGATGAGCTCAAGGCGCTCTACATCGTCGCCGACGCCCTGCGCGAGCTGCGTGAGAACAACGTTTCGTCCAAGATTTTCGACTCCGGTCTTGCCGTCTCCCTGTTCCGCGACAACTCCACCCGTACGCGCTTCTCCTTCTCTAAGGCCGCCAACCTGCTGGGCCTTGAGCTGCAGGACCTGGACGAGAAGAAGTCCCAGATCGCCCACGGCGAGACCGTCCGCGAGACCGCTACCATGATCTCCTTCATGGCCGATGTCATCGGCATCCGCGATGACATGTACATCGGCAAGGGCGACGCCTACATGGCCGAGGTCTCCGAGTCCGTGCAACAGGCCTACGAGGACGGCGTTCTGGATCACCGTCCCACGCTCATCTCCCTGCAGTCCGATTCCGACCACCCCACGCAATCCTCTGCCGACATGCTCTACCTCATCAACGAGTTTGGCGGCCTTGAGAACCTCAAGGGCAAGAAGGTTGCCGTCACCTGGGCCTATTCGCCCTCTTACGGCAAGCCGCTGTCCTGCCCGCAGTCGCTGATCAGCCTGCTGCCCCGCTTTGGCATGGACGTCACCCTGGCCCACCCCGAGGGCTACGACCTCATGCCCGAGGTTGTCGAGCGCGCCAAGAGCTATGCCGCCGAGTCCGGCACCACCTTTAAGCAGGTCAACACTATGGCTGAGGCCTTCGAGGGCGCCGACATCGTGATCCCCAAGAGCTGGGCTCCGTTTGCCGCCATGGAGAAGCGTACCAACCTGTACGCCGAGGGCGACGACGCCGGCATCGCAGCGCTCGAGAAGGAGCTGCTCGCCCAGAACGCCACCCATCAGGATTGGTGCTCCACGACCGAGCTCATGGAGAAGACTGCCAACGGCCAGGACACCATCTTTATGCACCCGCTGCCCGCCGACATCTCCGGTGTCTCCTGCGAGCACGGCGAGGTCAACGCTGACGTCTTCGATATGCACCGCGTGGGCATGTACAAGGAGGCCAGCTACAAGCCGTACGCCATCGCTGCCATGATGTTCCTGCAGAAGGTTGCCGATCCCGCTGCTACCCTCAAGGCCCTCGACGAGCGCAACACCGCCCGTTGGCTCCAGGCCTAAAGCCGGGCTGAGGTAAGCCGTGTAAAGGGGGCGCTCTGCCAACCGGCGGGGTGCCCCTTTTTTGCATCGCGGGCGTGCGGGATAAGCGCTTTCGATGTGGATGCCCGCGGCGCGAGTTATGGGTACGATGGTTTCAGGGGAGGTATCGCCATGAAACTTGGATGCGTCATTATGGCTTCGGGCGAGGGCAAGCGGTTTGGCTCCAACAAGATGCTCGCCGATATCTATGGTGAGCCGCTGATTGCCCGGACCATCGATTCGGTTCCCCAGGGCTTTGACGTTGTAGTTTCGACGCGTTGGCCCGAGGTTGCCCAGATTTGCGAGGACAAGCATTGCCCGTGCGTGCTGCACGATGGCGAGCTGCGCAGCGAAAGCGTCCGTGCGGGCCTTTCGTGGGGAGTCGAACGCAACTGGAAAGGTTGCCTCTTTTTGCCGGGCGACCAGCCGCTCGTGAGTTCGGATTCTTTTGAGGCTATGGTTCGTGCATTTGACGAGCGTGGCCGCAAGCATCCGGTGCGTCTTGCGTGCAACGGTGAGCCTTCGAGCCCGGTGCTCTTTCCGGCGGAACTGTTCGATGCACTTATGTGTCTTGAGGGCAAGGACGGCGGCGGTTCGATTCTCAAAGGCCGCGTCGACGTTGCGCTGGTCGAAGCGCGCGCCTATGAGCTGTGGGATGTCGATACCGCCGAGGGACAGCGACGCATAACGGAGCATATCGCGGCCTGCTCGTATTTTGATCGCGTGGCCAACTGTATTAATCAATAAGGAGCAACATGATCATCATCAAAAACGGCGCGCTCGTGACGCCACAGGGGCTTCGCCGCGCCGATCTTGCCATGGAGGGCGACAAGATTGTGCGGATTGCCACGGCAATCGAGCCGGGCGAGGGCGATACCGTCCAGGACGCCGCGGACTGTTGGGTGTTCCCCGGCTTTATCGACGGCCACACGCACATGCAGTGCTGGACCGGCATGGATTGGACAGCCGATAGCTTTGAAACCGGCACGCGCGCGGCTGCCTGCGGCGGCACGACGACCATTGTGGACTACGCGACGGCCGATCGCGGCGTGACCATGCCCGATGCCCTTGCCGAGTGGCATCATCGCGCCGACGGCACCTGCACGGCAAACTACGCTTTTCATATGGCACTCGCCGAGTGGAATGAGCGCAACCGCGCCGATCTTTCGGCCATGCGCGAGGCGGGCGTGTCGTCGTTCAAGACCTACTTTGCCTACGACCATCTGCGCTTGGACGATGCCGAGACGCTCGAGGTGCTCGAGGAGCTCAAGCGCCTGGGCAGCATACTGTGCGTGCATTGCGAGAACGGCACGTTGGTGAATGAACTGCAGAAGCGCGTGTACGAGCAGGGAATTCATGGGCCCGAGGGGCATGCGCTCAGCCGTCCGGATGTGTGCGAGGCCGAAGCCGTGAGCCGTCTGTTGTATCTGGCGCACCTGGCCGGCGACGCACCGGTCAACGTGGTGCACCTTTCGACCAAGCTGGGTCTCGAGGCCATTCGCGCTGCCAAAGCGCGCGGGCAGAAGAACATCTATGTCGAGACATGCCCTCAGTATCTGATGCTCGACGACACCTGCTATCTGGAGCAGGGCGAGGACGGCTTTGCGGGCGCCAAGTACGTGATGAGCCCGCCGCTGCGCCATGCCGGTGACCGTGCAGCCCTGCGCGAGGCGCTTGTGGCCGGCGAGATCGATACGATTGCGACCGATCATTGCAGCTTTAACCTGCACGGGCAAAAGGACCGCGGGCGCGACGATTTTCGCGCGATTCCCAACGGCGGGCCCGGCGTGGAGCATCGTCCCGTCGCGATTGCCACGAGCTTTGAGGGACAGCTGGGTCCCGAGGATTTGTGCCGCCTGATGAGCGAGAACCCGGCGCGCGTGTTTGGCATGTATCCGCGCAAGGGCTGTCTTGCCGAGGGTGCCGATGCCGATGTGTGCGTGTGGGATCCCAAGGCGCGCTGGACGATCAGTGCCGCGACGCAGCATCAGGCCGTGGACTACACGCCGCTCGAGGGTTTTGAGGCACATGGCCGCGCCAAGGCTGTTTACGTCAACGGCGTGCTGGCAGCGCGCGACGGCGAGCCCACCGGAGCCCAACCTGGCCGCTACGTGCCCCGCTAACAGGAAGGATGTCGTGTCCCCTCCGCAGTTGCGGTGAAATACGGACTGTTTGCGGCTGTCATACGGCCAAACAGTCCGTATTTCACCGCAACTGACGAGATGGGGCCGGCTACTTGAGGCTGGTGGCGATGAGGGGGCGGCCGAGGGCTGCCTCGAAGCGGTCGGCCATCGTGGGGTCGCTGAGCGTGTCGACTTGGTTGAGCACGACGCGGGCATTGTTGAGGTTCAGCATCTGCAGCTCGGCATTGAGCACCATGGCGACGCGCTCTGGGGTGGCAGTGTCGGTGGGCTCGCAGCCGCAACGCTCGCAAAAGAGCTCGGGGCGGTGGACGGCTTCGTTAATGGGCTTGCAGCCGCAACGCTCGCAAAAGAGCTCGGGGCGGTGGACGGCTTCGTTGATGGGCTTGCTGAGCCCCGAGGCACCGACAATCCAGACGATGTTGGCCGTGCCAGAGGGAATTACCGGCTCCCAGGCGGCGTGGGCCTTGAGCGGGAGCCGCTTGCTGCCGTCCGCCTCGGCCAACACATAGTCAAAGCGCTGTGCCAGCTCGCCGAGCGGCTCGGCGGGGGAGGAGAGCTTGCCTGTTTCCGGGTCTAAGACACCCGCCTGGCAAATACTCCCGCGGGCAAGTCCCGCGCACGCCTCACAGGTGCAGCCGGAAACATGCGCGGCACCCGGCTTCCAAGGTGCGGCACCCAGGCGACGGTTCGAACCGTCCCACGGCACGCCGGCGACGGGGAGCATGTGCGTGGTGGTGCAGAGGAGCACGCGGCCGCCGGCGCGCATGAGCTCGAGCCCCAGCGCCTTTAGCAACGTCGACTTGCCGCCACTGCCGATAATCGCGGTAATGCCCGGCTCGATCCTGAGCGCCGAGGCAAGGTTGCCGCTAACCGTTTCCATCTGTTCACCGCCGTATAATACTGTGATAATAAATAATCATCAGAGTAGCGGTCGAACCGCATTTGCTCTGCTCAAACCGTAGCACAGGGAGGTGTCCCGGGAATGCTCGTTTATGTTCGCGGCGCCGGCGATATCGCCACGGGCGTCGCCGCTCGCTTGGTGCGCGCCGGCGTGTCGGTCGTTATGGCCGATATCGCGGTTCCCACGTGCATCCGCCGCACAATCAGTTTTTGCGAGGCTATTCGCTTGGGCGAGGTCGAGGTCGAGGGCATTCGCGCTCGCTTGGCACAGACGCCGGCAGAGGCGCTTGCAATTACCGAGGCTGGAGACGTCGCCGTTGTGGTGGACCCCCAGGCCAAGATGCTCGGCGAGCTGAAACCCGCTGCCGTGGTCGACGCGATTCTGGCTAAGCGCAACCTGGGTACCACGCGCGGCATGGCGCCTGCCGTCATCGCCGTGGGGCCGGGCTTTACCGCGCCGGTTGACTGCGACGCCGTGGTCGAAACCATGCGCGGGCATTTCCTGGGCCGTGTCATTACCCAAGGTTCGCCCCAGCCCAACACGGGCGTGCCGGGCATTATCGCCGGCTATGGCAGGGAGCGCGTTATTCACAGCCCCGTCGCCGGCGTGTTTCGGTCCGACCGCGCAATCGGCGACATCGTGCGCGCCGGAGACGTGATTGGCTACGCGGGCGATACGCCCATGCGCACGCAGATCGATGGCTGTCTGCGCGGGCTTTTGGCGAACGGCGTGCAGGTGACTGAGGGCTTTAAATGCGCCGATGTCGATCCGCGCGGCGATGCCAGCTATATCAACTACATTTCGGACAAGGCGACGTCGGTCGGCGGCGGCGTGCTCGAGGCGCTCGCCATGCTCACCGATGTCTTTAGAGGATAGAAGGCGGCAATGGAAAAGCTCGATGTTGTGAATGCGGCGCTTGCCGCCCTGCGTGCTGGCGAGACGTGCGAGCTGGTGGTCGTGGCCGGCACGGCAGGGTCGTCGCCGCGCGGCGTGGGCGCCTGGATGGCCGTCTTTGCCGACGGTAGCCAAGCGGGCACTATCGGCGGCGGCAAGATTGAGCTCTTTGCGCTGGACGAGGCGCGCGAGCTGCTGGCCGGGGGTAAATCGCGTCTGGTCCGCTACACCATGGGCGGCGAGAACTCCGATACCGGCATGATCTGCGGCGGAGCTATCTGCCTGTGCTATCTGCACCTGGACGCGACCAAGGCACCGTTGTTCCAGTCGGTTGCCGACGTCTTGGTCTATCGGCGCATCGGCGACTTCGTCATCGACTTTGAGCCGTTTATCGCGAGCGCGCTCGAGGGCGATGTGGCCGACTATCATGGCGAGGAATCGCGCCGCACCATTGTGGGCTGCCCCGGGCTTTCGCTGGTGGAGGAGGGGAGTAACGTCACCTACACCAACGCCGCCTCCGAGATTCCTCCCGCGCACATCGAGACGCTCTGCCCCGAGGGCCTGACCTACATCTTTGGCTGCGGCCACGT
The DNA here is from genome assembly GCA_048205395.1 of Collinsella sp. Taxonomy (GTDB): domain Bacteria; phylum Actinomycetota; class Coriobacteriia; order Coriobacteriales; family Coriobacteriaceae; genus Collinsella. The sequence continues at coordinate 28,579 of DBEWUK010000003.1, read as the reverse complement.
GGGCGCCGCGACGGCGCGGGTGCTCACGGCGGCGGGCTTTGCCGTCGTGGCGTGCGACGACCGTCCCGGCACGTTGACGCCCGAATGGGTGCCCGGTGTCTACGACCGTCGTCTGGTCGACTACAAGAACCTGAGCAAGCAGTGCCCCATCGGCCCGCGCGATCTGGTGGTCGTCGCCACGGCGGGTCACAAGTCCGATATCGACGTGGTGATTCAGGCCATGCGCGCCAAGCCTGCCTACCTGGGCTGTCTGGGTTCGCGCCGCAAGACGGCCTTTGTGCGTGCCCGCCTGGAGCAGGAAGGCTTTACGCAGGACCAGATCGACGAGCTGCACCTGCCGATCGGCGTTGCCATCGAGGCCGAGGACCCCGAGGAGATCGCCATCTCCATCGCCGCCGAGATGATCCACCTGCGCCGCACCAAACTCGTTCCCCGCAAGCGCTAATCGCATCCCCACCAATAAGTTGCGGTGAAATACGGATTGTTTAAGCCTGTTAGGCCGCCAAACAGTCCCTATTTCACCGCAACTGCTTTTTGGGATCCATTTGTGCGGGGGAGTTGTGGAGTTGTGCAGGCAGACGAGGTTTTTCTGGAAATACGCTCCCGATGCGCGTATAGTACCGATTGTTTTGTCGGCTCCTGCTGCGTCGAGTCCAAACCGCAAAATGCCATGAGCGGCGCGGATGCAGCCAGGAGGCACGAGGACAACCCATCGTGGCCACGCCCCGTGCTTAAAACCCCAAGAAGGAGTGAACAATGGCAGAAGAGAAGTATGTGCCGCGTCTGAAGGCCAAGTACAACAACGAGGTCAAGCAGCAGCTTCAGGACAAGTTCCAGTACGAGAACGTCATGATGATCCCCAAGTTTGAGAAGATCGTCGTGAACATGGGTGTCGGCGAGGCCGCTACCGATTCCAAGGCCATCGACGGTGCCGTGCGCGACCTGCGCGCCATCACCGGACAGCAGCCGATGATCACCCGTGCCCGTAAGTCCATCGCTACCTTCCGCCTGCGCGCTGGTATGCCGATCGGCTGCAAGGTTACCCTGCGTGGCGACCGTATGTGGGAGTTCTTCGATCGTCTGACCTCCGTCGCGATCCCCCGTATCCGCGACTTCCGCGGCATTTCCGCCAAGAGCTTCGACGGCCGCGGTAACTTCTCCATGGGCGTCACCGAGCAGCTCATCTTCCCCGAGATCGACTTCGATTCCGTCGATCACCAGCGTGGTATGGACATCACTTTCGTGACCACCGCCAACACCGATGAGGAGGCCAAGGCCCTTCTGGACGCCTTCGGTTTCCCGTTCAAGAAATAGGTTCACCTGCCCTATAAGCGCCGTTCCCACAAGGGGGCGGCGCTTGGGGCGAACAATACTCTATGTGAGGAGGATATAAGTGGCTAAGACATCGATGATCGTCAAGTGCAATCGCAAGCAGAAGTTCTCTACTCGTGAGTACACGCGCTGCCAGCGCTGCGGCCGTCCGCACTCTGTGTACCGCAAGTTCGGCCTGTGCCGTGTCTGCTTCCGCGAGCTTGCACTCAAGGGCGAGCTTCCCGGCGTTAAGAAGGCCAGCTGGTAAGTCACTACCAGCGTTTCAAGCATCAGTTTGGAACAGGGAAAACGCGCTAAAAAGGCTTTGCCGTTAAGGGCGGCGAAGAACCAAGAGCACGTGTTCATCAAGAACGAAGGAGAATCTGTATGAACCTTACAGACCCGATCGCAGATATGCTTACGCGCATCCGTAACGCTAACTCTGTGAACAAGGCCACGGTCTCCATGCCGAGCAGCAAGAAGCTCGTCGAGATCGCTCGTGTTCTGCACGAGGAGGGCTACATCGAGGGCTACGATGTCGAGGACACCGTTCCCCAGAAGACTCTGCACATCACGCTTAAGTATGGTCCCAAGAAGGCTAAGGTCATCAACGGCATCCGCCGCATTTCCAAGCCGGGCCTGCGTAAGTACACCGGCGTTGCCGACATGCCCCGCGTCCGCGGTGGCCTTGGTACCGCCATTATTTCCACCAGCCATGGCGTCATGACCGACCGCGATGCTCGCAAGCACAACGTCGGCGGCGAGATCATCGCTTACGTCTGGTAATTCGCTCGGTAGGTAGAAGGAAAGGAGATCACCGTGTCTCGTATCGGTAATAAGCCTGTCCAGATTCCCGCCGGAGTCGAAGTGGCAGTCAACGGCAACAACGTTGTCGTCAAGGGCCCCAAGGGCCAGCTCGAGCTCGATGTCTTTGAGAAGCTCGCTATCAACGTCGAGGACAACGTCCTCACCGTTTCCCGTCCCGACGACGAGCGTGAGACCCGTGCCCGCCACGGCCTCACCCGCGCCCTCATCCACAACATGGTTGTTGGCGTTTCCGAGGGCTTCGAGAAGAAGCTCGAGCTCGCCGGCGTCGGTTACCGCGTGCAGCAGAAGGGCAAGAACCTCGAGTTCTCCCTGGGCTTCTCGCACCCCGTGATCGTCGAGGCTCCCGAGGGCATCACCTTCGAGGTTCCCGACAACACCCACGTGAACGTCAAGGGTATCAACAAGCAGCAGGTCGGTCAGATCGCCGCTGAGATCCGCGGCCATCGTCCTCCCGAGCCTTACAAGGGCAAGGGTATCCACTACGTTGGCGAGCACATCCGCCGCAAGCTGGGTAAGGCCGCCAAGTAGTCGTAACCGACTCACTCGCATAAGACCAGCACCCCGTCAGGTGCTGGCAAGATCAACCTTTTTAGGAGTTTACGTATGAACAAGCATAAGGCGAAGCTGGAAGGCCTCAAGCGTCGTCAGCGTCGTGTTCGCGGCAAGGTCTCGGGTACCTCCGAGCGTCCGCGTCTTCGCGTGACCCGTACTAACGCCAACATCTATGCCCAGATCATCGACGACAGCAAGGGCTCCAGCCTGACGCTCGTCTCTGCCTCGACCCTCGAGGCCGAGTTCAAGGGCACCCACACCTCGAACAAGGAGGCTGCGGAGAAGGTCGGTCAGCTCGTTGGCAAGCGCGCCATCGAGGCCGGCATCACCAAGGTCGCCTTCGATCGCGGTGGCCGTATCTACCATGGCCGCGTCAAGGCCCTCGCCGACGGTGCTCGTGCCGCCGGTCTCGAGTTCTAGGAGGTATGTAGCACATGGCTCGTAATCAGAAGCAGCAGCGCGAGGCCTCCGAGTTCGAGGAGCGCGTCGTTTACATCAACCGCGTGTCGAAGACCGTCAAGGGTGGTCGTCGCATGAGCCTCGTCGCTCTCGTCGTCGTTGGTGACGGCAAGGGCAACGTCGGCGTTGGCATGGGCAAGTCCGCTGAGGTGCCCATGGCCATCTCCAAGGCGTCTCTCGATGCCAAGAAGAACATGTTCCACGTGCCGGTGACCGATCAGGGCACCATTCCGCACGAGGTTCTCGGTCACTTTGGTGCCGGCCGCATCATCATTAAGCCCGCTGTCGAGGGTACCGGCGTTATCGCCGGCGGCGCTGTGCGTCCCCTCTTCGAGCTTGCTGGCATCAAGAACGTCCTGTCCAAGTCCCTCGGTACCGACAACGGCCTCAACATCATCAAGGCTGCCGTCGAGGGCCTCAAGGAGCTCTCCAGCCCTGAGGACGTCGCGGCTCGCCGTGGCCTGACGGTCTCCGAGATGTTCGTCGGTAAGGAGAACTAAGCATGGCTGACACCATCAAGATCAAGCAGGTCCGCAGCACCAACGGTTGCAAGCAGGACCAGGTCCGTACTGTCCGTGCCCTCGGTCTCCACAGGATCCGCGAGGTTCGCGAGATTGCTGACAACGAGTCCGTCCGCGGCATGATCTTCAAGGTCAAGCACCTTGTCGAGATTGTAGAGGAGTAGCAAATGCAGCTTCACGATCTTACTCCCGCGCCCGGTTCCACCAAGAACCGCAAGCGCGTCGGCCGTGGCAATTCTTCGGGTCACGGCACCACTTCTGGCCGCGGCCAGAAGGGCCAGGGTTCCCGCTCTGGCGGCACCAAGGGTGCCGGCTTTGAGGGTGGCCAGACTCCGCTGGCTATGCGCCTGCCCAAGCTTCCGGGCTTCCGCAACCCCCGTCGTATCGAGTACACCGCCGTTAACGTTGAGCGTCTCGAGCGCAAGTTCGAGGACGGCGCTGTGATCGACGGTGCCGCTCTTAAGGCCGCTCGCATCACCAAGAGCGAGTTCGAGCCCGTCAAGGTGCTCGGCAATGGTGAGCTCACCAAGAAGTTCACGGTCAAGGTCGACAAGGTCAGCGCTTCTGCGCAGGCCAAGATCGAGGCCGCCGGCGGAAAGGTCGAGCTGCCGTGCTAAATGGTCTTAAGAATGCTTTCCGCATCAAAGAATTGCGCGAAAAGATTCTTTTTACCATAGCTATGCTCGTCGTGTACCGCATTGGTGCGCACGTTCCTGTGCCCGGCATTCCCTTCCAGGGGATGCTGGGCCTTTTCTCGACCGATAACAATTCGGTCGCCGCAGGTGCTATGGCCCTCCTGAATCTTTTCTCTGGCGGCGCGTTGAGCTATGTGTCGGTGTTTTCGCTGGGCATCATGCCTTACATCACCAGCTCGATCATCCTCCAGATGCTCCAGGCCGTCGTGCCTTCCCTGCATGAGCTTGCCCGCGAGGGCGAGGTCGGTCAGACCAAGATTACGCAGTATTCGCGTTACCTCACCCTGGCTCTGGCAATCCTCAACTCCGTGGGTTACCTCTTCCTCTTTAAGAGCTTCGGCATCAGCTTTAATGGCGCCGGCGCTCCCGAGATCATCTTCGACCTCATGATCGTCGGTACGCTCACCGCGGGCGCTATGCTGATCATGTGGATTGGTGAGCTCATCACCCAGCGCGGTATCGGCAATGGCATGTCGCTGATCATCTTCGCGAACATCATGGCCGGTCTGCCGCAGGCTATCTTCTCCAGCACCGAGGGCAACGCCGGTGGCATCATCACCATGGTGATCATCTGCGCCATCATCCTGCTGGTTATCCCGCTGATTGTTTTCCTTGAGCGCGGCCAGCGCCGCATCCCGGTCTCCTACGCTAAGCGCGTCGTGGGCCGTCGCATGATGGGTGGCCAGACCACCTACCTGCCCATCAAGGTCAACACCGCGGGTGTCGTGCCGATCATCTTCGCTTCGGCGCTGCTGTACTTCCCGGCTCAGATTGCCGTGTTCTTCCCCGGCATCGGCTGGATTCAGGCAGTTGCCTCCGCGCTTTCGACCGGTTGGCTCAACTGGGTGCTTAACGTTGTCCTCATCGTGTTCTTCGCGTACTTCTACACCTCCATGGTGTTCAACCCCGATGACACGGCCGATAACCTTAAGAAGCAGGGCGGCTTTATTCCGGGCGTCCGTCCGGGTAGGGCTACCGCGGCCTACATCAAGAACGCGCTCAACAAGATCACGCTTCCCAGCGCTGTCTTTTTGGCGCTCATCGCCATCGTGCCTTCGATCATCTTCTCCTTCACGGGTAACCATCTGATCCAGGCATTTGGCGGCACGTCCATCCTCATCATGGTCGGCGTCGTGCTCGACACGGTCGATAAGCTCGAAGGCCAGATCAAGATGTATGATTATGATGGATTCTTTAAATAGGCTAGAGGAGGATTGCTCATGAACCTCGTATTGCTCGGAGCTCCGGGTGCCGGTAAGGGCACCGTCGCACAGGAGCTCGTCGCCGAGTTTGGCGTCGCCCATATTTCCACGGGCGACCTGCTGCGTGCTGCCGTCAAGGGTGGCACCGAGCTTGGTATTCAGGCTAAGAAGTACATGGACGCTGGCGAGCTCGTTCCCGACCAGCTCGTGATCGACCTTGTCAAGGAGCGCCTTGCCGCCGATGACGCCCAACAGGGGTTCATCCTCGACGGCTTCCCGCGCAACACCGCCCAGGCTGTGACGCTCGATTCCGAGCTTTCCGCCATGGGTCGTGAGATCGACTGTGCCCTTCTGGTCGATGTGGCCCCCGAGGTCATTATCGATCGTCTGTCTTCGCGTCGCACCTGCCGCGCCTGCGGTTACACCGGCACCGCTGCCGATGCTACCTGCCCCAAGTGCGGTGGCGAGATGTATCAGCGCGACGACGACAAGCCCGAGACCATCAAGAACCGTCTCGACGTCTACGAGAAGTCCACGAGTCCGCTCGTCGACTACTATCGTGGCCAGGGTCTGCTCAAGTCGGTCAACGGTGACCAGGCTCGTGAGACCGTGTACGGGGATGTCAAAGAGGCTCTCGGTCTATGATCAAGATTAAGTCTGCAACGCAAATCGAGCAGATGAAGAAGGCAGGAGCGCTATCTAAGATGGCGCTCCGCCACGTTGGAGCCATGGTGCGTCCCGGCGTTTCCACCTTTGAGCTCGATCAGCTCGCGGAGCAGATTATCCGCATGCATGGCGGCACCCCGGCCTTTAAGGGCTACGGCGGATTCCCGGGGACCATATGCGCATCGATCAACGATGCCGTGGTCCACGGTATTCCCAACCCCGACATGATCCTGCGCGATGGCGATATCATCTCCATCGATACGGGAGCCGTTGTCGACGGTTGGGTCGGCGATAACGCTTGGACGTTTTTCGTCGGCACCCCCACGCCCGAAGCCAAGGCTTTGTGCGAGGTCACGCGTGATTGCCTTAAGGCTGCCATCGGGCAGGCTGTTCCCGGTAACCATATCGGGGACGTCGGTTATGCCGTTCAGTCCCTCGCCGAGTCTCACGGTTACGGCGTGCTTCGCGATTATGTGGGCCATGGCATTGGCCGCGTGATGCACGAGGACCCCAACGTTCCTAACTATGGAAAGAAGGGGAGGGGCGTTCGCCTCCAGGCCGGCATGGTCATTGCCATCGAGCCGATGGTTACGATGGGTTCCAACCATGTGAGCACGGGCTCCGACGGTTGGATCGTCACGACCAACGACCACCTGCCCGCCGCGCACTACGAGAACACCGTCGCCATTACCAATGACGGCCCGGTGATTCTCACCACGGATGCGCAAGGTGCTTGGTGTTCGCTCCAAGGCGGAGAAATGTAAAAGTCGCCGCCCCCTGATGCCCAACCTCGCCTTTCAATTTCGAAGGCATGACCCCAAGGTCTATGCCTTCTCATTTCAAGGCGATCTTGGGCATCAGGGAACGGCTTTGTTTTACATTTCAAATGTAACAAGTTCCACTTAGTTGTGGAGCCATTACGAAGTTATTACGATGCGTACATACGTGTTGTAGAATACTCAATCGCTGTCGTTTTCTAGAGAAAGATGATTGCTTGTGAAGAAGGAAGACGCAATTGAGCTCGAGGGTACGGTAAAAGAGCCGCTGCCCAACGCCATGTTTAAGGTCGAGCTCGAGAACGGTCATTCGGTTCTGTGCAACATTTCTGGCAAGATCCGAATGAATTACATCCGCATTCTCCCCGGTGACAGGGTTGTCGTGGAGCTTTCCCCGTACGACCTGACCCGCGGCCGCATCACCTATCGCTATAAATAGCGGCACGCATACACGCTCTTTTCCGACTGCAGGCTTAGCTCAACCTACGGTCGGTTTGCGTGTGAAGACCAGCCATAGTTTTAAACGCCTGCGGCTGGGCGAGTAGATAGTAGGGAAGTAGTTTGAGCGCTACCGAAAGGAAGAACGATGAAGGTACGTCCTTCGGTCAAGAAGATGTGCGATAAGTGCAAAATCATTAGGCGCCATGGCAAGGTCCTCGTCATTTGCGAGAACCCCCGTCATAAGCAGCGTCAGGGTTAAGAGAGGAGACTACGTTGGCCCGTATTAATGGTGTCGACCTCCCGCGTGAGAAGCGCGTTGAGATCGGTCTGACCTACATTTACGGCATCGGCCGCACCACTGCGACGAAGATCTGCGTCGAGTGCAACGTTAACGTGGATACGCGCGTTAAGGACCTCACCGAGGATGAGGTTAACGCCATCCGCGATTATATCGATAAGAACCAGATCATGGTTGAGGGCGACCTCCGCCGTGAGCGCAACCAGAACGTCAAGCGCCTTATGGACATCGGCTGCAACCGCGGCCTTCGTCACCGCAAGGGCCTCCCGGTCCGCGGCCAGCGCACCCACACTAACGCTCGTACCCGCAAGGGCCCGAAGCGTCAGATCGGTGCTAAGAAGAAGAAATAAGGAGCGCTAGATAGATGGCTACTGCTAAGAAGAACGTTCGCGCTGCCCGTCTGAAGCGCGCGGACCGTAAGAACATTTCCGTGGGCCAGGCTCACATTCGTTCTACGTTCAACAACACGATCGTTTCGATCACCGATCCCCAGGGCAACGTCATTTCCTGGAAGTCGGCTGGCCAGGTGGGCTTCAAGGGCTCCCGTAAGTCCACGCCGTTCGCTGCCCAGATGGCTGCCGAGGCTGCTGCCAAGCAGGCCATGGAGCACGGTATGAAGAAGGTTTCCGTCTTCGTCAAGGGCCCCGGCTCCGGTCGTGAGACCGCCATCCGCTCCCTCCAGGCTGCTGGCCTCGAGGTCTCGAGCATCCAGGACAAGACCCCCATTCCGCACAACGGCTGCCGCCCCAAGAAGCGTCGCCGCGTGTAACTGAAAGGATCGTATCAATATGGCAATCGACAGGACTCCTGTTCTTAAGCGCTGCCGTCAGCTCGGGATCGATCCCGCTGAGCTCGGTTACAGCAGCAAGAAGGAATCTATCCGTCAGCCCAAGCGCCGTCGCAAGGAATCTGAGTACGGCATGCAGCTGCGCGAGAAGCAGAAGGTCAAGTTCATCTATGGCGTTCTGGAGAAGCAGTTCCACGGCTACTTCAACAAGGCCCGCAAGATGAACGGCGTAACCGGTGAGAACCTCATGATCATCCTTGAGTCTCGCCTCGACAACGTCGTCTTCCGTCTTGGCTTCGCCCGCACCCGCAAAGAGGCTCGTCAGTCCGTCCGTCACGGTCACTTCACCGTGAACGGCAAGCGCGTGGACATCCCGTCCTACCGCGTCAAGGCCGGCGACGTCGTCGCTGTCGGCGAGAAGTTCCGTGACCTCCTCCCCATCAAGGAGGCCCTGATTTCCTCCGAGCGCTTTGAGGTCCCTGGCTGGCTCGAGGTCGATATCGAGAAGCTGTCTGGTAACGTGCTCGCTCTGCCGACGCGTGAGCAGATCAGCGGTGATATCAACGAGCAGCTCATCGTCGAGCTCTACTCTAAGTAGTCCATCCGGGCTGCTGAGGCTGGAGGTAATACATGTCAGAATTCATTAGGCCTCAGGTTCAGGTCGAAGAGATCAACGAGACGTCTGCTCGTGTCTCCGTCGAGCCGCTCGAGCGTGGTTACGGCGATACGCTGGGTAACTCCCTTCGTCGCGTTCTTCTGTCCTCGCTCGAGGGTGCCGCCGTCGAGGCTATTCAGATCGATGGTGCGCAGCACGAGTTCATGACCATCCCTAACATGGTCGAGGATGTCACCGACATCGTCCTGAATGTCAAGGGTCTTGTCTTCAGGGCTCTCGGCACGACCGACGAGGCGACCGCCACCATCTCGGTTGACGGCCCCTGCGAGGTCACCGGTGCGGACTTCTTTATTCCGTCCGAGTTTGAGCTGGTCAACCCCGAGCAGCACATCGCTACGCTCACCGAGGGTGGCCATCTCACCATGAGCATGCGCATCGGCTATGGCCGCGGCTATGTTTCTGGCGAGGCCAACAAGCGCGACAACGATCCCATCGGTGTGATCCACGTCGACTCGCTGTACTCGCCGGTTTCCCGTTGCGCCAAGCTCGTTGAGGCTTGCCGTGTCGGTCAGCACACCGACTACGACCGCCTTGTCCTCGAGATCGAGACCAATGGCTCCATCGCCCCGCGCGACGCCGTGGTCCAGGCTGCCAATATCATCAACCAGCATATGGCCGCCTTTATGAACCTTGCCGAGACCCCCGAGGTCGAGGAGGAGGCTTCGATCTTCGCTCCCGAGGTCACCAACGACAACGCCGAGCTGGACAAGCAGATCGAGGATCTGGACCTTTCCGTCCGTTCCTACAACTGCCTTAAGCGCGCCAGCATTCACTCGGTCCGTCAGCTCGTTGAGTTCTCGGAGAACGATCTGCTCAACATCCGTAACTTCGGTGTTAAGTCGATCGAGGAAGTGAAGGACAAGCTTGAGTCCATGGGCCTGAGCCTGAAGGCTTAATGCTTCGCATATTTGAGGAGAAACTAGACCATGCGTCACAACGTTAAGAAGGGCCTGAAGCTCGGCACCGATGCGAGCCACACCAAGGCCATGAAGAAGAGCCTTGCTAAGGCCCTCTTCGAGAACGACCGCATCAAGACCACCGAGACCCGCGCTAAGGCGCTGCGTTCGGTCGTCGACCCGATCATCACTTGGGCCAAGAAGGGCGACCTGCACTCTCGTCGTCTGGCTATCGCCAAGCTCGGCGATAAGCAGCTCGTTGCCGAGATCTTCGACAAGGCTGCCCAGGGCATGTGGCAGGACCGCAACGGCGGTTACACCCGCATCATGAAGCTCGGTAACCGTAAGGGCGACAACGCTCCCATCGTTATCATGGAGCTCGTCACCGAGCCTTGCACGCCTAAGGCCAAGAAGGCTGCTCCGGCCCCCAAGAAGGCCGCTGCTCCCAAGAAGGTCGAGGCTGTCGAGGAGGCTCCTGCTGAGGAGACCGCTGAGTAGACATTCCGTCTGCATAGGCTATATTCGAGGGGTACGTTCGCGTACCCCTCTTTTTTTGTCGCGATACCGTTACTTGTTTGTTGGGAGCGCCCATGACTGCGCCGTTTGATTTCAATTCGATTTCCGAGCTTGACGCCACGCTCGTATTTCGCGTGGCCTATGATGGCTCGTCGTATAGCGGATTTGCCGAGCAGCCGGGACAGACGACGGTTGCGGGTGAGCTGCGTCGAGCCATCGAGACGCTGCTTCGCCGTCCGATCGATCTGACGTGCGCAGGTCGTACCGATGCCGGCGTGCATGCCGTGGCTCAGTACATCAGCGTGCCCGTAACGGACGCTGAGCTCGCCCTCACGCGCCGTAGGTGGCTGCGGGCTATGGATGCCCTGCTGCCTAAAGATATCGCCATAAACGAGGTCTACAGGGCCCGTAAGGGCTTTTCTGCACGCTTTGACGCGCGTTCCCGTACGTATACGTACCGTATTGCCGATCGCGATGCGCGCCCCGTGCTGTCCCGTGGTGCCGTGTGGTGGCATCGCTATCCCTTGGACGTCGAGGCCATGTCTGCGGCCTGTCCCGCGCTTTTGGGTGAGCAGGACTTTAAGAGCTTTTGCAAGGTTGCCTCTGCCGTGGGCAAGCCTACGCACCGCTGCGTGATGCAGGCCGAGTTTGGCCATGAGGTGGCCTTTGGCGAGGATATCCTGACGTTTACCATTGAGGGCAACGCATTTTTGCATTCGATGGTCCGCACGATCGTGGGCACGCTTGTCGAGATTGGCATGCATCGCCGCGAACCCGAGTGGATGCGCGAGGTCATCGACGCTTGCGACCGTACCGCTGCGGGCCCCACGGCTCCTGCCTGCGGCCTTACGTTTATGGGCGTGGATTACGATCCCGCCGAGCTTGCCGTGCTTGACTAGGGGAGGGCTCGACGCGTCGTGCGTCGACACCTGTCATCTGTGGGCTGCACGTGTGCAACATCTGTTCTTGGCGTGCAATACAACCGATGTCTCATTGCTTTTATTGCCGGGGTGTACCATGAACCACGATTTAATTCATTGCTGTCGAGAGGACGGATAACTTGGTTCGACGTGGCTCGCATCCGCGACTTTCGGTGATCCTTGTGGTAGAAGGTTCGCCCAGCTATGCGATGCGTGCGCTCGAGAGTATCCAGAACCAAGACCTCTACGATTTGCAGATTGTCGTTGTCTGCCGCGATGCTGCGCCCGGTGTGCGCCATTCGCTTCAAGTTGCCGCCGACAGGGACATCCATATTGATTTGATTGACGTCGAGGACGCGAAGCGCGGCGCTTGTCTTCGTGCCGGTTTTGCTGCCTCGCGCGGCTCTCAAATCATCGCCATGAACGCCGATGAGTGGTTTGCTCCGCAGTCTCTTTCCAAGATGGTCGATATCGCGTGCGATACTGCGGCAGACATGGTGTTCCCCACGGTGTCGCTCGACCGCTATGATGCACATCGAGAGCGCCATTCGCGCGTCTTGGATGCTGCCTCTATTGCCATAGAAGACGAGTCTTCTATGGTGACTGGGCTGCCCCAGTTGATTTTGGGCGGCCTAGTCGCTCAGACCTCTGGCGTGATGTATAGCCGTCCGCTGTTTGAGGCATGCCTGTCGCGCGGCAAGGCGTACCGTACGGTTGAGTTTATGGCTTATGCGCTCTCGCAGGCACGATTCGTGTCCGGCTGCGGCGACGCTTGTTTCCACGCGGTGGCACCTAAGCTTACAGATGCCTTTGATCCCACCATGTATGCCAGGATATCCGATGGCACTCGAGCGCTCGACGAGCTTGCGGACTCACTCTCGGAAGCAGATAGCGGTGGTCGGCTCAAGCTGGCAAGCCAAAAGTTCTACTTTGCCGGACTGGTCGCCTGCATCGAGAATTTGTGCCTGAGCCCGCATGGGGTGTCGTCAATTGAGCGTTCCGCCCGCATGCGTGATATGCTCGAGGCGCCTCGAACCCGTCAGATGGTCGCCGCGCTCAAGGACAACCATCGGGGACTCGGTCTGTTGTTTGGGCCGATCGCCAGCGCCAAGCCCGCGCGCTGCGTGATGTGTACGCATCTGGCAGCTTTTCTTAACCGGACGGGCGCAAAAACCGCCTAAACGGCTCATTTCGAAACAAATTTGCATAGAATTGTTTCGAAATGCGTTCTTATACACAAAAGCCTTCAAATAGCGTTAAACTATTCAATCACTGATTGATTGTCTCCGCCATCTTTTGGAGAGAGGGTTTGTATGGCTAAAAAACGCAATGGGCGCCAGGATGCCATTAGAGATATTGTGCGCAATAAGGACGTCCGCACGCAGCGCGTGCTGGTCGATGAGCTCCGCGCTATGGGCTTTGATTGCACGCAGGCGACTGTCTCTCGCGATATTGCCGATATGGGGCTGCGTAAGCTCCCTGAGGGCATCTATGTTCTGGCAGAGGACCTGCACCTGCAGCGTATGGTTTCCGAGCTCGTAACGGGCGTTCTGCGCACCGATAATCTGGTTATGATTAAGGCTCAGCCTGGCACGGCTTCCGGCATCGCCGCCGCTGTTGATGCGGCAGAGCTGCCCGATGTGCTTGGCTCGCTTGCCGGCAACGATACGATTTTGGTTATTGCCCAGACGGCCGAGGACGGCGAGCGTCTCGAGGCGCTGATCAATAAGCTGAGCAATTCTCGCAAGTAGGCGTGCGGGTCGTGCGCTCGGCCCTGCGCGCGCTGACATAGTTGCCTGTAAGGGGGTATCGACGAGGGTCGGTACCCCCTTTTTGTTTGCCGGTATAAAGACCGCCTGCCAGGTCGCTTTAAACTAAAAGGCCCCCGAGCAGTTGAATAAGCTGTTCGGGGGCCTTGTTGCTTATGGCCGGATGATTTCTAGCCGACCGTATCGTCAGGCGTGGGCGAGGGGTCGGGAGTGGGCGTGGGCGTAGGCGTGCCGCCATCGCCGCCGGTCGAACCACCGGTGGAGCCGCCCGTCGAGCCACCGGTGGAGCCGCCCGTCGAGCCACCGGTCGTACCGGTGCCGCCGGTGGTGTCGCCGCCCGTGGTCTCGGTGGTCGTGGTCGTCGTGGTAGTCGTTGTAGTGGTGGTTTCCTCTTCGTCCTCGTTCTCGTCCTTGTCGTCGTTCTCCGTCTTCTTGGTGTTGTTGGTGCCGTAGAACTTCCAGACGCTGTTGTTCTTATAGGTGGGCGCCGTTCCGGTCGCAAACTCCTCGCGCTCGGTACCGGTCAGAACGGTGTTCATAAACCGCTTAAAGACAGGCAGGTTGGTGCTGTCGCCCAGCAGGTCTGTGCCGTATTTTTGGATGGGGATCTCGCCCGCGGAATAGCCGGTCCACAGGGCGCACGCCAGCTGCGGGGTATAGCCGCAGAACCACAGGTTGGTGGTGTTGTCGGTGGTGCCCGTTTTGCCGGCATAGGGCTGGTTGACGCTCAGGGCGCCAGCAGCACCCGTACCGCCGCCCTGCATGACGCCGGACAGAACATCGGTGACCGCGGCGGCCTCGCCCTCGGTAAGCACCTGTGAGGGATTGTCGGTGTGCTGGTACAGCACCGAACCGGTACGAGAGTCAATCTCGGTGATGGCGATCGGCTGGCGATAGTAGCCGCCGTTGGCAAACGTCGCGTAGGCGGCGGCCATCTCGAGCGGCGAGATCGAGCCGGTGCCGAGGGTCATGACGGGAACGTCCTCGATGTTGTTCTTGGCGGGATCGATGCCGAGCTTTTTGACGAGCGAGATGATCTTGCTGTTGCCGACGGCTTCCGCCACCTGGATGTAGCCGGTGTTGGAGGAGTATGCCGTCGCCTGCTTAAGCGTGATGTTGCCATAGCTATGGTTGGCGTAGTTTTGGACCTCGGTCGTGGTGCCCTTGGCCTTGAGCGGCGAGTTGCAGTTGAGGGTGACGTTGGGGTTCATGCCGTTTTGGATGGCAGTTGCCAGCGTAAAGGCCTTAAAGGTGGAGCCGACGGGACGCTTGGCCGTGGCATGGTTTACGTGGTTCTCGTCGGCGTTGTAGTCGTAGCCGCCCACCATGCACTTGATGTAGCCGGTCTTGGGGTCGACGACGACCATGCCCATGTCCAGGCCGTCGAGCGAGAGCGTGTCGAGCTGCTCTCGGACGGCATTCTCTGCCACCTGCTGCATCGTGGGGTCGATGGTGGTCTTGACGGTCAAGCCGCCCTTAAAGAGCACGTCGGTCGAGAACTCCTGCTCCAGCAGCTGTTTAACATAGGCGACAAAGTAGGGCTGCGAGTAGACGTCGACGCCGCTGCCCGAAATCTCGGTCACGTTGAGGGTGATGGGCTCGGCCTGTGCGGCATCGTGTTCCTCCTGCGTAATGTGGCCCAGGCGCAACATGTTGTCGAGGACCTTGTTGCGACGGGACAGCGCCAGGTCGGGGTTGACCGTGGGGTCGTACTGCGAGGGCGAGTTGGGAAGGCCGATGAGCAGCGCGGCCTCGCTCAGGGTGAGGTCGGCGGCGTTCTTGGACAGATAGGTCTCGGCGGCGGCCTCAATACCGTAGGCGCCGTGACCGTAGTAGATGGTGTTGAGGTACATCATGAGGATCTCGTCTTTGGAGTACATGTCCTCCATCTTGACCGCGATGTAGGCCTCGCGCACCTTACGCTCGATGGTCGAGTCGAACTGCTCCTCCTGCAGGATGGTGTTGCGCACCAGCTGCTGGGTGATAGTCGAGGCGCCTTCGTGCCCGCCGCCGAGGGTTGCCACCGCAGCACGCGCGATACCCCACAGGTCGATACCGCCGTGCTCGTAGAAGCGCTCGTCCTCGACGTCAACGGTGCCCTGCAGCACGTAGGGGGAGACCTCGTCCTTGGTGATGGACTTGCGGTTTTGCGTGTAGAAGCTCGCGATCTTGTTGCCGTTGCAGTCGACGATCTCGGTGGGCTCGCTTACCAGATACGCGTTGGCGTCGGTGTAGTCGGGCAGATCGGACAGCCAGCGGTTGACGTTGCCGACCATGCCGATGCCAAACGCGACGCCCGCAATCAGCAGAAAGCCCAAAAACGAGAGCAGGATTATGGGCAGAGCATGCGTCTTTGAACGGCTGCGTCCCTGTCGTTGGCGAGGACCCATATATTGACCTCCAGGTATGTCGTGCCGGGCGGCGGATGTGCCGTCGAGGCAGGATGGACATAAGTTATTACACGATAAACCAAACGGGGCGCGCGATGCCTCGTGTATGCTGGAAGACGGCATTTTTCAGAGTGAATGCATACCTTGGTAAGGAGTTTGCCGATGGCGATTCGGGCGATGGGGCCGAGCGGACAATACGAGACTGGATTGGATGCTGCCGGTGCGGCGCTGCCCGAGCTGCTGGCGCCGGCGGGCGGGCTCGACCAGATGCTTGCGGCCATCGCCGCGGGCGCCGATGCCATCTATGCGGGGTTGGGCGGCTTTAACGCCCGCGTGAGCGCGCATGGTTTTACGGATGACGAGTTTGCGCGCGGCTGCGCCGTGGCGCATGCCCATGGCGTGCGCGTGTACGTGACGCTCAACGTGTTCGTGTTTGACGATGAGCTGTCCGATGCGGTGGCGCTGGGAGCTCATGCACTGGAGCTGGGCGCCGATGCTCTGATTGTGGCCGATGCCGGGTTGGCCTGCGCGCTGCGCGCGGCGATTCCCGGGGTCGAGATTCACCTGTCCACGCAGGCGGGCGTTCATAGCGAAGGTGCCGTGCGGCTTGCCACCGATGAGCTGGGGGTTGAGCGCGTGACGACGGCACGCGAGCTGACGGTCGACGAGATTGCGGCGCTATGTGCCACGGGCGTGCCCATCGAGGTATTCTGCCACGGTGCGATTTGCATCGGATATTCGGGGGCGTGCGAGTTCTCGGCCCTGCGGCGTGGGCGCTCTGCGATGCGCGGTGATTGCACACAGCCGTGCCGTCTGGCGTACGACCTAGTGGACGAGGCGGGACAGAGCGTTGTCGCCGTCGAGGGAGATCGCCTGCTGTGTCCGCGCGACTATCTGGGTATTGCGCATCTGCCCGAGCTTGTAGATGCTGGCGTGGCGTCGCTCAAGATCGAGGGGCGCATGAAGAACCCCGATTACGTATTCAACGTGGTGCGGGTGTGGCGCCGGGCACTCGATATGCTGTGCGACGGCGCGTGGAACCCCGGTGCCGTGGAAGAGCTTGAGCGCGAGCTGGGCCGGTCGTTTAACCGTGGGTTTACCGACGCGTATCTGCGGGGGCGTTCGGGCGACGAGCTTATGAGCTTTGAGCGCGCAATTAACCAGGGCGTGCGCGTGGGACGCTTGGTCGCTGTGGGCCACGAAGAGGTGACCGTTGAGCTCGACGCCGCCGTGGCGGCGGGTGACACGCTCGAGATTCGGTTCTATCCGGGTGTCGACGCGCGTCCCGATGTGCCCAAGCGCTGGCCGCAGGTGCCC
The DNA here is from genome assembly GCA_048205395.1 of Collinsella sp. Classification (GTDB taxonomy): domain Bacteria; phylum Actinomycetota; class Coriobacteriia; order Coriobacteriales; family Coriobacteriaceae; genus Collinsella. Next base: position 11,559 of record DBEWUK010000003.1, on the reverse strand, counting down.
TGCCCGGTGGATGCCGCAGCGGGGAAGCGCGTCGTCGTGCATTGCAAGCGTAAGGTGGACACGGGCTGCGAGGTGTACCTGATTCGCAGCGCCGGCGTGTTGAATCAGTCGGCGGCGGTGTTGGAGCGCATGCGGGCCGAGGCGAATGCGATTGCGCCCGTTGCACGTGCCGTTGAGGTGCTGCCCTTTGAGGACGTTGCGGTGGATGGCGGTGCGTCGACGGAGTTGGTGGAGTGCGCGGTTCCCACTCGCATGATTTTTGCTTGGCAGCTGATGGATGCCGACCCGCGCGGAGAACTCGATTTGTCCGACGCCGTTGTGGTGCTTGACGAGGTGTGCCGCACGGGTGACGCTGGCCAGACCCGCTCACTGATGCAGCGTGCCGGGCGCGTCGTCTGCCGCAACCTGGGACAGGTGGTGATCGCTCGCGAGCTAGGCGTGACGTTTGACGTGGCGGCGCCGGTGTTCTGCGCGAATCGGGCCACGCTTGCCTGGCTGCGCGGACTCGGTGCGGGGCGGGTGTACTTGCCGGCCGAGTTGCTCGGCAATGATGCGGGGCGTATTGCCGAACTGACGGCCGAACCAGGTGTTCTGGGCCCTGTCGACGCCGACCGTCCCGAGCTTATGGTGTGCGAGCACTGCCTGCTGACCGCCGAGGGCGTCTGCGCTACCGATGCGACGGGACAGGTTCGTTGCCGCGACTGCTCGCGCCGTCAGCAAACGCGCTATTTAGTTGAACGTGACGGTACGCGTCTGCCGGTCGCCGTTGACGCGTGCGGCAGGACGAGGATTTTCCTGTCGTAGGTGCCGCGTCGCGTCAGTTTGTTATCATATGAGAGTTTATGGACTTCCAGCACCGCCGTATCCGGTGAGGGTGCTATAGCAAAAGGAGGATACCCAATGCTGTCTGTTGACGAGCAAATGCGTATCATCACCTCGGGCGCTGCCCAAATCGTTCCCGAGGCCGACCTTCGCAAGAAGCTTGAGAAGGGCGAGCCCCTCAACATCAAGCTCGGCGTCGACCCCACCAGCCCCGACCTGCACCTGGGCCACGCCGTGCCGCTGCGCAAGATGCGCCAGTTCCAGGACCTGGGCCACAACGTTACCCTTATCATCGGCAACGGCACCGCGCTGATCGGCGACCCCTCGGGCAAGAATTCCACCCGTCCGCAGCTTTCGCAGGAGCAGATTGAGGCCAATGCCGAGACCTATGTGAGCCAGGCCATGAAGATCCTGGATCCCGAGAAGACCACCATCGTGCACAACGGTGACTGGATCTTGTCGATGGATCTGGCCGGTCTGCTGCAGGTGTGCTCCAAGTTCACCGTCGCCCGCATTCTTGAGCGCGATGACTTTACCAAGCGCTACCAGTCTCAGACGCCGATCGCCCTGCATGAGTTCCTGTATCCCGTGATGCAGGCTTTCGACTCCGTGCAGATCAAGGCCGACGTGGAGATGGGCGGCACCGATCAGCTCTTCAACCTGCTCGCCGGCCGCGAGCTCATGGAGAAGATGGGTATGGAGCCGCAGATTGCGCTCACCATGCCACTGCTTGAGGGCACCGACGGTGTGCGCAAGATGTCCAAGTCCTATGGTAACTACATCGGCCTGACCGACGCTCCCAAGGATATGTTTGGCAAGACCATGTCCATCCCCGACGAGATGATCGGCAAGTACTATCGTCTGGCCAGCTCGCTCACCCCGGCCGAGGTCGACAAGATCGACGCCGCCCTGGCCGATGGTTCTGCCGACCCCTACGAGCTCAAGCGCGCTCTGGGTCGCGACCTGTGCGACACCTACCACGGCGCCGGCGCCGGCGACGAGGCTCAGGCCGAGTTCGACCGCGTATTCAAGGAGGGCCAGCTCGCCGACTTCCCCGAGAAGCACGTTGAGCTGACCGTCAACGACGAGGGCCAGATCTACCTCGCCGGCCTGCTCAAGGATTTGGGTCTTTCGGCGAGCGCCGGCCAGGCCCGTCGCGACATCGACGGCGGCGGCGTCAAGATCAACGGCAAGGCCGTGGCTCCCAAGAGCTACAACATCGATCCCAGCGCCCTCAAGCTGGGCGACACCCTCTCCGTGGGCAAGCGCAAGGGCTTCAAGTTGATTTAGTTCCGCCGTTCTAACGAACGGCGGACCGGCCGACGCTGCGCGGGCCGCATTTGGACAATCTGACGTTCAACTTCAAGGGCGCGACCAGAAGGTCAGCGCCCTTTCGTTTCACGTCACCTTGTCTCAAATGCGGCCCGCTCGCTGTCGTTGCCAAAACATCGGCGCTCCCGTTGTTGGCACTTTGGGACACTCCTTGTATTGGTGCTCAGCGGCAGTCCCCATTGCACCAAGTGGCGTGTGCCGTTAAGCGGAAGGGGTGTTAGCGGGACTTTCTTTTGGGCATACAATGGCTATTGGTTTGCTGCGGTGAAGGTTTGTCCGCTCCGCAGCTGTTTTCTACGGTTAAAGGAGTATGTATGTCCGTTGAGGTCATGAGGACTGTGATCGACGCTGCCGAGGGCCGCGTGCCCGTCGACACGCTGTTTACCAATGCGCAGATCATCGACGTGTATGGCCAGCGTGTGGCGCCCGGTAGCGTTGCCGTCAAGGACGGTGTGATCGTCGGCGTGCTCTACGATGGTCGCGACGATGCCGCTGACACCTACGAGGCAACTGAGGTCATCGACTGCCAGGGTCGCTATCTCGCTCCCGGTTTTATTGACGGGCATCTGCATATCGAGTCTTCGAACATCCGTCCCGCCGAGTATGCGCGCATGGCGGCGACGCGCGGTACCACCACCGCCATTGCCGACAGCCACGAGATTGCCAATGTTGCCGGTCTCGACGGCTTGCGCTTTATGATCGAGGATGGCCGCCGCGCGCCCATCTCCATCAAGTACATGATGCCTTCGTGCGTGCCCGCGCTGCCCGACGAGCAGGCCGGTGCCGTGATTACCGCCGCCGATATGCAGGAGTTTTTTGCCGAGCATCCGGGCGATGTCTTTGGCCTGGGCGAAATGATGAACCTGCCGGGCGTCTTTATGGCCGACTCCGAGACCTGTGCTCGCATCGATGCTGCCAACCAGACGCCGTCCAAGCAGGTTGACGGCCATGCGCCGCTCGTTGCCGGTAAGGACCTCAACGCCTATGCCGCAGCGGGCATTATCGCCGACCACGAGTCGACGATTCCCGAGGAGGCGCTCGACAAGCTATCCCGCGGCATGTATGTGATGCTGCGTGAGGGCACGTGCAGCCACGACCTGGCCAATTTGTCCCCGATGCTGCTGGAGAATCCCGCGCGCGCCCGCCGCTGCTGCTTTGCGACCGACGACCGCGCCCCTTCCGATGCGCTTGCGACCGGCATGATCGACAATGCCTGCCGCGTGGCGATTGAGGCCGGTATCGACCCCGTGGTCGCTATCTCCATGGCGTCCCTCTCCACGGCCGAGGCGTTTGGCCTGGACCACGGTTGCCGCGACCCGCACGAACTGCGTGGCGCCATCGCCCCGGGCAAGCGTGCCGACCTACTGGTGCTCAATGACTTGACGTTTGCCACGGCTCCGCATCGCGTATATGCCGCCGGTGCTCTGGTGGCGCAGGACGGCACCTTTGTGGGCGAGATTGCACCCGAGATGGCCGAGGTTGCGGCCCTTGCCGACGAGCTGCGCGCTTCCGTTAAGCTGCCGAAGCTATCGCTCGACGTGTTCGACTATGCCTTTAAGCCGGGTGAGGCCGTGATTGACGTGGTGCCGGGCAAGGCCATCACGGGCATGGTTCGTCCTGAGACTGACGAGGACTTGCGCCGCATTATGCTGATTGAGCGCCATGGCCGTGGCGTGTCGCTGCAGGCCGAGGGCGCCGACGGCGACGGCCCCGCGGGTCTAGGCTTGGTCGGCAAGCATATCGGCCGTGGTTGGGTGCGCGGCTTTACCATCACGGGCGGCGCCATTGCCTCCACGATCGGCCACGACTCGCACAACGTGTGCGTAGTGGGCGACAACGCCGCCGATATGATGGCCGCCGTTGAGGCCGTGGGCCAGGGCGGCCACGTGCTGGTGCGCAACGGCGAGGTCGTGGCGCGCATTCCGCTGGCGCTCGGTGGCCTTATGAGCGAAGGCACGGCTGAGGACGTTGCCGCGCAGCACGACGACTTTATGGTCAAAGCGCGCGCCATGGGTATTGAGCCGCCGCTCGACCCCATCATGGGCATCATCTTCCTGCCCCTGCCGGTCATCCCGACGCTCCGCATCCGCCCCGAGGGTATGTTCGACGTCACGACCTTCACCTACGCCGACTAGTCATCGGGGACGTTCTTAAACGACTAGTCGTTGGGGACACTCTTTGGCGGGCTGCCTGACGTCGCGACCGTAGGACCTCTGGCATGTGTGAGCTATTTGCCAGGTCCTTGTAACGTTTACGCCCGCGGAGTCTTATTTGAGCTCCCTTTGGGTACGTTGGAATCGGATACACGTTCGATTCCAACAAGCCCGAAGGGAGCTTTTCTATGTTTAAACTGATTGCATCCGATATGGACGGCACACTGCTTGACGAAAACGGCCAGGTGCCTCCCGAGACCTACGAACTGATTCTGGCGCTACACGAGCATGGCGTGCATTTCGCCGCATCGTCAGGTCGTCGCTACGATCGCCTGTGCGAGTTCTTTGCGCCCGTTCGCGACAAGATGGACTTTGTCGCCGCTAACGGCGCCCAGGTCTACGCCGACGGCAAGATGGTAGACCGTGAGGTGTATTCCCACCTGGCGATTCGAAGGCTCGCCCAAGCCGTCAGGACGTTTCCCAATCTGCATCTTGCGCTCTTTGACCGAACCAAGTCCTTCCTGCTCGATGACGAGTGCAAGTTCGTGCGTGAGGTCGATAAGGACCTTCCCAATGCCGAGCGCATTTGGGAGCTGCCCGATCCCAGCGTAAATATCATCAAAGCGAGTATCTTTTGCGACGACAGTGCGGTTATGGACAGCGCGTACGTGCTACAGCGCGAACTTGGTCAGCTCTTTACTTTTGCGCCTTCGGGCAACGCGTGGATCGATGCCATGCAGCCTGGTGTGTCGAAGGCCTCGGGTATCGCGCAGCTCGCGGAGCATTACGGCATTGGTCGCGACGAGGTCATGGCGTTTGGCGACTCGATGAACGACTACGAGATCATTCGCTTTGTCGGCACGGGTTGCGCGATGGAAAACGCGCGCCCCGCGCTCAAGGCGGTGGCCGATCGCGTGGTGGGTTGTAACCGCGACCACGCCGTCCAGCAGGAGCTTCGTCGCGTGCTGGAGGGCCTCGCTTAATCCGACAGATGGGGACGTTCTTGTTCTGCCGGCGGTGGGGGACAGTCCTTGCAGCTTTTCGCGAAGAGTGTCCCCAACGACTAGTCGTTTAAGAACGTCCCCAATGACTAGGCGAGGGCGGCCATGATGGTGCGGGCGACGCCGTCGTGGTCGTTGTCGAACTCGGTGATGGCGTCGGCGGCGTCGCGGTCCTCGGGCTCGGCGTTGATCATGGCCATGCCGTGGCCCGCTGCCTGCAGCATGGGAATGTCGTTGATGTTGTCGCCGAACGCCCAGGCGTCGGCGAGACGCTCGCCCAGATGCTCACATAGCCACGTGAGGGCCGTTCCCTTGGTGGCGCCCTTGCCCATGACCTCGATATTCATGGTGTAAGAACGCGTGACCTCAATGCCTTCGAGCGTGTCGAGCGCCGCCGCGATGGCGTCGCGATCGGCCGGGTTGTGCCAGTACATGGCGATGCGTTCGAGTGTCTCGACCTCGTCGATCTTGCTGTCGATATCCATGTCGATCGGTGTTCGTGTGCGCTTGAGCGAAGCCGCGATGTGGGGGTCGCCGCCGCAGAATTCGTCCAGGCGCGTGTAGAGCGAGCGGGGGAGGAAGCACTGCCCGTCCGCGAAGATATCGAAGGTCACATCGTGACCGGCTGCAATGCGATGGACGCGGTGGGCGATGGCGCGGTCGAGCGGTCGGCTCAAAATGCGCGTGGCACGCGAGGCATCGGTGGGCACAACGTCGTCGAGCTGCCAGACGCTGGCACCGTTGGCGCAGACCGCGTAGTGTACGGCGGGGTGGGCGAGGATGGGCTCAAAGATACCCGACAGAGGACGCCCCGTGCAGGGCACAAACTCAATCCCACGTCGAGCGAGTTCGTCGAGCATTGCCCAGGTGGCGTCGCTCATCTGCTTATCACTCGTCAGCAGCGTTCCATCCATATCGGAAAACACAATCATTCGCTGCAATCCTTTCTACTGGCATAAAAAGCGTGGCCGAGGGCGGTGATGCCCTGGCCACGCTCGGGTTCTATAACGGTCTGCGTCCTAACGATCGGCGAGCGGCTTGTACTCCAGCGGCTCGATAACCGGGCGATACGCGGGACGGATGATGCGGTGCGCGCAGAAGAGCTCTTCCATGCGGTGCGCAGACCAGCCGGCCATGCGGGCGACGGCGAACAGCGGCGTAAAGAGCGTCTCGGGCACGCCGAGCATCTTGTAGATAAAGCCCGTGTACAGGTCGATGTTGGCGCAGATGGGCTTGGTCATGCCGTGATCGCGCATCACTTGCGGGGCCAGGCGCTCGATGCGCTCGATGAGTGCGAACTCTTCGCCCAAGTCCTTCTTGGCGGCAAGCGTGCGCGCGTAACGGCGGCACACCTCGGCGCGCGGGTCGCTCAGCGTGTAGACGGCGTGGCCCATACCGTAGATGAGACCCGTGCCGTCGAAGGCCTGTTTGTCGAGGATCTTGCCCAGGTAAGCTGCGACCTCATCCTCGTCCTCCCAGTTGGAGACATGCGCACGGATGTCCTCGTGCATGGACACGACCTTGGCGTTGGCACCGCCGTGGCGCGGGCCCTTGAGCGAGCCGATAGCCGCGGCGTAGGCGGAATACGGGTCGGTGGCCGAGGAGGACAGCACGCGGCAGGCAAACGTGGAGTTGTTGCCGCCGCCGTGCTCGGCATGCAGCATGAGCATCACGTCGAGCAGCATGGCCTCATCGCGGGTGAATGCCATGCCGCCGCGCAGCACCTGCAGGATGGTCTCGGCGGTGGAGAGGCCGGGTGTGGGGTGCGGTACATGAACCTCGGAGCCGCGGCGCTTGGCGACCGAGGCCATATGCGCGAAGGCGGCGATGCGGGGGAGACGGGCGAGCATGGAGATAGCGACGTCGATTTCGTGCTCGGGTGTAATGGCGTCGGGCTCGGCGTCGAAGGCGTAGAGCAGCAGCACGGCGCGCTGAAGCACATTCATGATGCTCGACGACACCGTGGTCATGGGGAACTCCCGGACGTATTCGTCGCTCAGATGCCTAAAAGCACCCAAGCGTTCGCAAAAACCGTCGAGTTCCTCTTTGGTGGGCAGCGAGCCCGTGATGAGCAGGTAGGCGACCTCTTCGTAGCCATAGCGATTCTCGGCCTGGGCATTGTTGACCAGATCCTCGATGCTATAGCCGCGCAGCGTGAGCTTGCCCTGGTCGGGCACGACCTTGCCGTCGACCTTGTTGTAGCCGTGCACGTCCGAGATGCGGGTAAGGCCCGCAACCACACCCGAGCCGTCGGCGTTGCGCAGGCCGCGCTTGACGTTATGCTCGACGAACAGACCCTCGTCATACGGATCAGTCGGCATGCCGTGGTAGAGGTTTTCGCTCTCGGGCGAAATCTGGCGGCTCGCCTCATAATCCAAGACCAGGCGGCTCAGATGGTCATCGAAGCGGTAGTAGATTTTCTTGGCGTCGTAAGCCATGCGCGCTCCTCTCGGGGCCGTGTGGGGGCGGCGTGCTTGGGTGCAGATGCGCCGGCCTGTTCCCGTACGGCTTGCTCGCTACAGGCGGTACATAAAGTTGAAGACGTCCTCGCGCTGGATGGACACGTTGACGCCCGAAAGCTCGCCGGCCTCGGCCAGCGCCTTCTGCAGCTCGGCGAAGTCGAGCTTGGACTCGGCGGTATCGGCCAGCATGGTCATGGTGAAGATGTCCTCGATAATGGACTGCGTGATGTCGCGGATGTCGACGTTGGCCTCGCCTAGGACACGGGTGACGCCGGCGACGATGCCGGGGCGGTTCTTGCCAAGGACGGTGATGACGATACGGGAGGACGAGATCTCGGCCATGGGAAACCCTTTCGCGTGATTGCGGCGCGCGCGGGGCGCTCCGCTACGGTACAGTGTTCATCATTGTACCTGTCTGGCGCAAAAAAGGCGCGCTCGCTGCGGCGTTACATGCCTGCAACATGAGCGTAAGGGGGAAGGCCGTACGGGGAAGAGCCGTCTGGCGCGTGTCCGGCTCGTGTTGGGTTGATTTCCGATCTCAGCCGAACACATTGAGCGGACAGGCCGTTCCCGCAGTCAGCCGAACGCCTCCGACGGCTGATTCCGAACTGGAAGCGGAGGGCATCCCCGCCCTTCGGTAGGGGATACCGCTCCGCGGCGCATGCCGCGGGCGGCGCCCCTATCGGACCACCGTGACCTCAGTTGGGATGGGCCCAGCACTGCCGCGTACTCGGTGAGCTAGAGCCAACTGTTCGTCTTCACGTCGCGTATGGCGATATTTCGGTCGTCCGGCTCGGTGATGCCGTAGCCGAACGCCTGGAGCGTCTCGATGGACTCCTGGATCCTCTGTTGGAACATGGGACCCGGATCGACCCTCGGCCCGAGGTGCCCGCGCCAAAGGCACGGCGTGGCGCGCAGCATGTTATGGATTTTGGAGATGGGCTCGATGTCGGCGTAGACGTTGAGCGTCGCCATGGCGTCCTTGTGGCCGAGGATCGATTGGAGCGCCTTGATATCGCCGCCTTGGCGGATCCACTGCGTTGCGAACGTGTGGCGAAGGCCGTGGAACGTGATCAGCTCGTCGTTGGTGCCCATGAGGCCGTTGGTCTCCGAGAACGTCTTGAACGCCCTGCGGATATAGCTTGTCGTCGCGAAGGTCGCGCCCGGCTCCGACAGGATGTAGCAGTCCCCGATCTCGACCGCCCCGGTAAGGCCGCGCAAGCGCAGCTTTCCGCAGTCGATCTCGTGGGTCTCCTTCAGGAAGGGGAGTAGGCCGACCGGGTCGATGGGGATACCCCTGGCGTCATGGGTCTTGGTGTCCTTGATGAACGAACCCATTCCCTTCGCGTACGCCACCGAGTGCCTGATCGAGATCAGGCCCGTCTCGAAATCCACATCGCACCACCGAAGGCCGCCGACCTCGCCGATTCGCATCCCCGTGTGCAGGGCGAGTACGACCGCCCTCTAATCCTCGGCGGACCAATCGAGTCCGAACTCCTTTCGGGCATCCTCTTCGCTCATGACTTCGAGAAGGTCTCCGGGTTGGCAACGAAGGGCGAGGCATAGCTGCTCGAGTGTGTTGAAGCGAATGCCGCGAATATGCCCTTTTTTAATACGGGACAGGTTCACGGGCGTGGTTCCAATCCTTTCGGCAAGCTCGTTCGAGGAAATCTTTCGCTCGGCCATGATCTTGTCGAGGCGAACAATTACGGGCATGGCGTTTCCTTACGCAATCTCGTCGGAGTCGAGGTACAGCTCTCGGGCGTACAAGAAGAGCTGGGAAAGCATGAACAGGACGATGCCGAGAACCAGAGAGGTCCAATCGAATGATGAAGCGATCTCTTGGGCGCCGACGGCCCCCTCGCCGCCAAACATCGAAACGGAGGTTTTGAGTGAGCCGGCGTAGAGGCTGGTGGCAGCTTGAACAACGAAGAGAATGCCGAGCACCTTCAAGCATGTCGCAGACCCTTTCTTGAAGGGGTCTGCGCTCTTGATCGTCCACACGAGAACGGCGCCGAGGATGGTCGTAGCGATACCGATGACGGCAGGGACCAATGTCGAGATCGCAAGGGCTGGATACGCGGGGGAGTCTGCAATTACAGGGTTGTCGAGCACTTCGATTGCTGGCTTTAAGGAGAACGCCACTTGTGCGATGGCGGTGGCGCAAAGGGTCGCAGAGGCTATCGCACATGCGATGCGGAAGGAATGAAGCCGGGGAGTGCGATTGTCGGAACTCATAATAACCTCCGAAGAATTTAAAAAACTCAGGTTACTTTTTGTTGCCCGTGGTTGTCACATCGCTCGCGTGCACCCACCTGCAGTGTCGTTCCCTTCTGGTTCTCCAGATCCCCGCAACAGCGCATGTGCGTTTTCTGACGGCTGTTGCGCTGGCTCTCCTGCTTGGCTTGGTGCTGCTTTTGGTGTCGATGGTTCCCGCTGTCGTTGTGTCCGTGATTAAGAACGGTGCGGGTGGATCGGAGTATCCCGTCGCTCTCATTCGGGCGGGAGCTTCGACAACGTCCACGGTGGGGGAGGCGGTGTTGTGCAGTATTCCGTTGCTGGTCATGGCATACGGCGTGATTTCCGTCGTCGCTGCGTTGACAGCAGCGATTAGCCGCAACCCCGTTGTCACCGGAATGGTTTGCGCGGTTCTCTTGGTGTTGGGTTCGTTGAGCGCTCATGTTGAAAGCGTGGGCATGGGCGTCGCGCTGCTGGCTCCATTCGCCTCGTTTGATTCCGCTTCCCAGGTGGGGACGATTGGGTTCCTTGGGCGAGGGACGAACGCGATGCCTTTTGGAGAGGTCGTCGGCGCATCGGGCGCTCTGCTGGTGGTCTTGGGCGCCGTATCTCCGTTGATGGTGCGCCTGAGTGTTCCAAAGATCGAAAGGGGATGATCTCGATGATTGACCTTCAAACGCTGACGATCTCTTATGGAAAGAAGGTGCTCGTAGATTCGGTGAACGCTGAGTTTGCCCCGGGTACGGTCTACGGTCTCGTCGCTCCGAACGGGCATGGAAAGACGACGTTGCTGCGTGCGATGGCAGGTTTGCCGGGTCCTCGCGTGGACGGGAGCATCGTTCTGGATGAGGTGCAGGGTACGGGTGCGAGAGAGGTCCGTTCTATGATCTTCTATGCACCTGGTGAGGGGACGCTGCTGTATCCCGGATTGCGTGCGGAAGATCACCTCAAGCTGGTTTGCGATATGTGGCCGCATGCTCGCGATATCGAAGAGATAGTGGAACAAACGCAGATAGGCGAGTTCGCGAAGATGAGGATCCGCACTCTGAGCCAGGGCATGAAGCAGCAGCTTACCCTGGCGATTGCGTATGCGACGGGCGCGCGGTACCTTCTATTAGATGAGCCCATGAACGCGCTCGACCCCAGCAGGGTGGACTTGCATTCCGAGATTCTCGGGAAGCTGGCCGATTCTGGTACGTGCATCATCATGTCATCCCACATCTTGGATTCGGTCGATAGGCTGTGCGATGAGATTCTGTTTTTGAAGGATGGGAGGCTCATTAGAAGCATTCCGCAAGATGATGCTACGCCGAAGTCTCCTGGATCCCATTTCGCAAAGCCTGCCGGACGCGCCGAGGGTGCGCTAAGCACGTATCGGCGACTCTACGAAAAGGGCGGGTAGAAATGCAAGTTAAAAATCTATGTGGCCAATGTGATACCGTTGAACCCGCATATCGATACCGCTCAGCCATTCGCCTCGCCCCCGTCGCACGTATCTTCATCCGGTCTGTTACTTTTAATCTAACAATTCTTTGAGGAACGTAGGTGCTT
>DBEWUK010000002.1:0-94475 GCA_048205395.1 Collinsella sp. | reverse complement strand
GTCCCCAATGACTACTCATAACAACGCCGATGTTTTGGCACAGACAGCGAGCGACGTCCAGAGCGAACAAGTTGGCATGAAAAAGGCAAGGCCTAGACCTTCTGGTCATGCCTTGCCTTTTGAAGGACAAATTGTCGCTCTGGACGGCGCGCAGCGTCGACCGGTCCGCCGTTCGTTAGAACGGCGGAACCTACAGATCTCCGCCGGCGCCCAAAAGCTTGCGCATGACTTGCTCGGGGTTGACTGAGCCGTCGCGCGGGGCCAGGGCGGTGATTTTCTTCTGCATCTTGTACTCGTGCAGCTCGTCCTCGAGCTGGCGTACGCGGGCGCGGAGCTTCTCGTTCTCGCGGTCGCGCTCCTCGGCACGCTCCTTCATATCGAGGATGCGCACCACGCCGGCGAGGTTGATACCCTCGTCGGTCAGTTGGTTGATGAGTTCCAGGCGCTCGATATCGGCACGCGAATACAGACGCGTGTTGCCACCCGAGCGCTGGGGGTTCACCAGGCCCTTGGATTCGTAGACGCGCAGAGTCTGCGGGTGCATGCCGGTCAACTCGGCCGCCACGCTGATCATGTACAGCGGTTTGTTCCTATTGTCCTCGGCCATACTACCTGACCCCTTTCCGTCTCGTTATCGTCCATCATAAGCCCGCGGGCGTGGGCGTGTGCCGCGACCGCCCTAGAACGTCGCCTTGTAACGGTTGACCTTCTCGCGATAATCGCGCGTGTCGGCCTCGCGCAGCCTGGTCATGGCATCGCGCTCATCGTCGGACAGGTTCGAGGGAACCTGCACCTTGATCTCGACGAGCAGCGCACCCGTGCGGCCACGGTGCTTGACGTCGGGCGCGCCCATCTCCTTAAAGCGGAACTTCTTGCCCGTCTGGGTACCCGCGGGCACCTTCAGACGAACCGTCGCACCGCCGGGCGTGGGCACGTCCACCGTGCAGCCGAGCGCCGCCTCATAGACCGAGACCGGTACCTCCATGGTCACGTCGGCACCTTTACGCTTAAACAGCGGATGCTCCTCCACGTGCGTGGTCACGACCAGGTCGCCGCGCTCGCCGCCGGCAACGCCGTACTCGCCGCGACGCTTGTAGCGCAGCTTGCCGCCGTCGACCGCGCCCGCAGGCACCGAGACCGTAATGGTCTGCTGCTCGCCTGTCGAGGGAATGCGGTAGGTGACCTTGTGCGTCACGCCGCGAAACGCGTCCTCGGCCGTCACATCGACGGTCAGCGACAGGTCGCCGCCCTTGCGAGCGCGGCTGCGACCCGCGCCGGCACCGGCAGCGCCCGCAGCCCCGGCAAAGCCCGAGCCCCAATCGCTGCCCCAGGCGCCGTTGCCGCTAAAGATGCTGTCGAAGATGTCGCCCCAGCCGCTGGCGCCCGCGCCGGCACCGTAGCCGCCGCCATACGCGCCGCCCGCGCCCGGCATGCCGCCAAACATGAGCATCTGGTCGTACTCTTTGCGCTTCTTCTCGTCCGAAAGCGTTTCGTAGGCCTCGCTGATCTCCTTGAACTTGGCCTCGTCGCCGCCGGCATCGGGGTGATATTTTTGCGCGAGTTTGCGAAACGCGCTCTTGATCTCTTTGTCGGAGGCGCTCTTGGATACGCCCAGGATGTCATAGAAGGTTTTGCCTGCAGCCATCGTAGCTCCTCTCCTGTTACGTCCGCCGTCCATGCAGACGACGGCTCATGCTTTCATATGGCACTAGGCCAGAAAGGGCCCCGGGTGTTGCCCCGGGGCCCTTCTCAATTACTCCTCGGTGCTCTCGGCCGTATCGGCCGCAGCATCCTCGGGCGCCGCTTCGGGCTCCGGTGCGGGGCGCTTCTCGCCACCGTAGGTCACCGTCACCATCGCGGAACGCAGGATGCGGTCCGCCATGCGGTAGCCCTTCTGGTACACGTCGTTGACGGTCTCGTCGTACTGCGACGCGTCCTCGACGCGACCCACGGCCTGGTGCTCGAGCGGATCGAACGCCTCGCCCTTGGGGTCGATGGGCTCAACGCCCTCGTGCGCAAACACATCGAGCAGCTTGGCATGCACCGCGTCGACGCCGTCGACGAACTGCTTAAAGTCGTCGGCAAGCTCCTGGCTGCGGGCATGGTCGATCGCACGCTCGATATCGTCGACCACCGGCAGCAGCGCGGTGACGAGCTTCTCGGTCGCGCGCTCGCGCTCGGCGATACGCTCATTGGCGGTGCGGCGACGGAAGTTCTCCCAGTCGGCCTGAAGACGGGCGGTACGCTCAGTGGCGTCCTTTGCCTTGTCCTCGGCGGCCTTCTGAGCCTCTGCCGCAGCATCGAGCTCATTGCGCACGTCGGCGAGCTCCTTTTGGGCCTGCTCGAACTTGAGCTTAAAGTCGTTGTCGGCGGCTTCCTCACCGGCGCGGATAGCGGCTTCCACCATCTCGTCCTCGGTCATCGTCGCCTCCTTGTTGGAATCCTCTACCTGGTTCTCGGCAGCCTCGGCGGCCGCGGCCTCGTTGGCCTCGGTATCGTCGACGGCCTCTACGGGAATCTTCACGTCCTTCTCCTCAGAGTCAACGGGGGCGGCACCAACGGCGGCCGCCTCCGTGCGAGCTTTACGGGCGGACATGATTACTTGTCCTCGTCGTCCACAACCTCGTAGTCGGCGTCGACAACGTCATCGTCGGCAGGCTGGGCGCCGGCGGCACCGTCGGTCTGCTGCTGAGCGTCGGCGTAGACAACCTGGGCCAGCTCGTAGGCCACGGACTGCAGGGACTCGCCGGCGGCCTTGATGGCCTCGACGTCAGAGCCCTCGAGCGCCTTCTTGGCGTCGGCGATAGCGGCCTCGGCCTTGGACTTCACGTCGGCGGAAACCTTGTCGCCCAGCTCGTTGAGGGTCTGCTCGGTGGAGTAGCACAGGCTGTCGGTCTGGTTGCGGACCTCGACCTCTTCCTTCTGCTTCTTGTCCTCCTCGGCATGAGCCTCGGCGTCCTTGACCATACGATCGACTTCGTCGTCGGAAAGCGCGGTGGAACCGGAAATGGTGATCTGCTGCTCCTTGCCGGTGCCCTTGTCCTTAGCAGAGACCTTGACGATGCCGTTGGCGTCGATGTCGAAGGTGACCTCGATCTGCGGCACGCCGCGGCGGGCAGCCGGGATACCGGTCAGCTGGAACTTACCGAGCGACTTGTTGTCGCGGGCAAGCTCGCGCTCGCCCTGGAGCACGTTGATCTCGACGCTGGTCTGGTTGTCGGCAGCGGTGGAGTAGACCTCGGTCTTGGAGGTCGGGATCGTGGTGTTGCGGTCGATCATCTTGGTCATGATGCCGCCCATGGTCTCGACACCCAGCGACAGCGGGGTAACGTCGAGCAGCAGGATGCCCTCGACGTCGCCGGTGAGCACGCCGCCCTGGACGGCGGCGCCGTCGGCAACGACCTCGTCGGGGTTCACGGACATGTTGGGCTGCTTGCCGGTCATAGTCTTGACGAGCTCCTGGACGGCGGGCATACGGGTGGAGCCGCCGACGAGGATGACCTCGGTCAGATCGGAGAGCTTAAGCTTGGCGTCGCGCAGGGCGTTGGTGACAGGCTGCTTGCAGCGCTCGAGCAGGTCGCGGGTGATCTTCTCGAACTCGGCGCGGGTCAGCGTGTAGTTGAGGTGCAGCGGGCCGGACTGGTTCATGGTAATGAACGGCAGGTTGATGGTGGTCTGCTGGGCGGCGGAGAGCTCCTTCTTGGCGTTCTCGGCGGCCTCCTTCAGACGCTGCAGGGCCATGGGGTCCTGACGCAGGTCGACACCGTTCTCCTGCTGGAACTTATCGGCCATCCAATCGATGACGCGCTGATCCCAGTCGTCGCCGCCCAGGTGGTTGTCGCCCGAGGTAGACAGAACCTCAAACACGCCGTCGGCGAGGTCGAGGATGGAGACGTCGAAGGTACCGCCGCCCAGGTCAAAGACCAGGATGCGCTGGTCGGTGCCCTGCTTGTCCAGGCCATAGGCCAGAGCAGCAGCGGTCGGCTCGTTGACGATACGCTTGACGTTGAGGCCGGCGATCTTACCGGCGTCCTTGGTGGCCTGACGCTGGGCGTCGTTGAAGTAGGCCGGGACGGTGATGACGGCGTCGGTGACGGTCTCGCCCAGATACTTCTCGGCGTCGGCCTTCATCTTGGCGAGCGTCATGGCGCTCACCTGCTCGGCGGTGTAATCCTTGCCCTCGATGTCGACGACGGCACGGCCACCCTGGCCCTCCTTGACCTCATACGGCACGGTCTTGATCTCGGAGGTGCACTCGGAATACTTGCGGCCCATGAAGCGCTTGATGGAGAACACGGTGTTCTTGGGGTTGGTGACAGCCTGGTTCTTAGCGGCCTTACCCACGACGCGGTCGCCGTCGGCACGGAAGCCCACGACGGACGGGGTGGTGCGGTCGCCCTCGGCGTTCACGATGATGGTCGGAGAACCGCCCTCGAGGACGGCCATTGCGGAGTTAGTAGTACCAAGGTCGATACCAAGAATCTTGCCCATTAGAAATTCCCTCTCTCTTGTGCGTTTGCACCGACTCGGCGGTCTGCCGAGCGGTGTTTCGGCTTGTCTTTCAGGATGTAGTGTATCCCCTTATGGGCCGGAATATACAAAATCTAAGTCAATTCATATAAGATTTCTTATTGCCGAGAGTTTAGGTTCGCAAATACGCAGGTAGACGCACTGTTTGAGTTCTCGGCAAATCTATCGAGATCTATGTAGAGATGGCTGAGGTTTGGGTCCGAGGGTGCCTGGGGCTGCCTTGCGGAAAGCTCGTCCCGTTTTGAGCGTGGATTCCGGGTCGCAGTTTCCGCTAGCGGGTCCAACCGGAAACTGCGACCCGGTTTTCGGCAAAATAACGGGATGCCCTTTCCGCAGGCGCGCTCAATAGCTCAATATTTCAAGTCACCTTTAGCTAACATTTGCGCAGCTCAACGGCCCCACCTGCGCGTTTTTTAGTAAACCTTGGCATACTCGGCGAACGGTATGAAGATGCCGGTCAGAGGGTATTGCAAACGGTCGCTCCCGTGGTATGTTTTTGCCCGAATCAAACCGGCGCACATCGCCTGTAGCGTCGGTCAACAGAGAGGAAACTACCATGGCTCATCCCGTAATTGATGCCGACGAGTGCATCGCTTGTGGCGTTTGCGTCGACTCCTGCCCCGCTGGCGTTCTGGAGCTCCAGGACGTCGCTACCGTCGCTGACGAGGACTCCTGCGTCGCCTGTGGCGCTTGCCAGGACGCTTGCCCCGCTGGCGCGATCACTGAGATCGTCGAGGAGTAACAACTCCCCACTTGCACACTCAAAAGTACACCGTGCACAAAAAAGGAGGCTTCCGCATCGCCGCGGAGGCCTCCTTTTGCATTCGTCGTTACTAGGACAGGTCGTCTTCGTAGGGCATTAGGTCCGCCAAGTAGCCTTTTTCCTTAAGCATGGTCTCAATCTCGTCGAGGGTTTGCTCGTCCTCCGCCGCGATGCGATGGAAGTGATAGCCGCTCGTCACCGTTAGTAGTGGAAAGCTCTTGCCGCTCTCGATATCGTGCAGGTAGCGCTCAACATCGCGACGATTGCGGATATCCAAGTCGGCCGTGATCTTACCGTACACGCGGTGATTGACGATTACGTTGAGCACGGCGCCTCCGGCGTCGACGATACTCGTGAGCTCATCGCCTGCCTGCTCCACACCGTGGCGCACCTTAACAAGACGCGTGGGCACGGCGGGGCTACTCGCGGCTTCCTGCAGCACGTAGCCGCGGTTGGTCGCCACGATATCGTGCCCATCGGCGCGCAGCAGGGCGATGTCCTGCACCACGACCTGGCGGCTCACACCCACCTCGCGGGCAAGCGCGCTGCCCGATACGGGCCCCTTGGCTCGCTCGAGCACGCCCATGATGGCACGGCGACGCTCGCGGGCGTCCATTATTTACCGTCCAGCAGACGCAGGTGCTTAAGCGAAAGGTCGAGGATCGGCGCAGAGTGCGTCAGGGCGCCCGAGCTAATATAGTCGACACCCAGATCGGCCAGGGCGCGAATGTTGTCGGCGTCCACGTTGCCCGAGCACTCGGTCTTGGCGCGACCGGCGATAAGCTCGATGGCGGCGGCCATGTCGTCATGGGTCATGTTGTCGAGCATGATAATGTCGGCACCGGCCTCCACGGCTTCGCGTACCATGTCCAGGTTCTCACACTCGATCTCGACCGTCGCGGTAAACGACGCATGGGCGCGCGCCATCTCAATCGCGCGCGCCACGCCACCGGCAGCGTCGATGTGGTTGTCCTTGAGCATGACGGCCGTCGACAGGTTGTAGCGGTGGTTGCTGCCGCCGCCGATCTCAACTGCTGCCTTCTCAAACACACGCATGCCCGGCGTGGTCTTACGTGTGTCGACAAGCACGGTCTTGGTGCCCTCGAGCGCCGCGGCCATGCTGTGCGTGTAGGTAGCGATGCCGCTCATGCGCTGCAGGTAGTTGAGTGCCACGCGCTCGCCCGAAAGCAGCACGCGCGCGTCGCCGCGCACCTGGCCCACGTGGTCGCCGGCGTGCACCTCATCGCCATCGACGACATCAAACAGCACCGAGCTCTGCGAATCCAGCAGCTCAAAGGTGCGGGCGAACACATCCAGGCCCGCGATGATGCCATCGGCCTTGGCGATAAGCTCCACCGTGGCGGGACGCGCCGTGGGGCACACGCTCGCCGTGCTCACGTCCTCAAAGGTAATGTCCTCGCGCAGAGCCTGCAGAATCAGATCATCGACGACGAGCTTCATGGTAATGGGATTCATGGTCTACTCCTCCACGGCCTGCGTGCCGGCGGCACGGGCCAAATCATCGATTGCCAGGGTGTCGGCGCTCAGGGCGCGATGACGGCCATCGAGCGCGGGCTCGCCCGCCTGCTCCACGGCCAGTGACTCGCCGGTACGCATATACCACGCGGCGCGACGACCCCAGACCAGCGCTTCGAGCAGGCTGTTTGATGCAAGGCGATTCTTGCCGTGAACGCCGTTGCAGGCCGTCTCGCCCGCGGCGTAGAGCTCGGGCATCGAGGTGCGGCCGTCCTTATCGACCCATACGCCACCCATAAAGTAGTGCTGCGTGGGCGTGACGGGGATGGGCTCGTCCAAGATGTCGCGGCCGTCCTCAAGGCAGCGCGCGCGAATGTTGGCAAAATGCCCGGTCACCACATCGCGTTCGACGGGGGCGAAGCTCAGCCACTCGTGCTCGGTACCGTCCTGCTTCATCTGCTCGCGAATAGCGGCGGCGACCACATCACGCGGCTGAAGCTCGTCGGTAAAGCGCTCGCCGGCGGCGTTGAGCAAAATCGCGCCCTCGCCGCGGCAGCTCTCGCTGATCAGGAACGTACGACCCGGCTGCGGCGAAAACAGGCCCGTGGGGTGGATCTGCACGTAGTCCAGGTGCTCCATCTTAATGCCATGCCCCTGAGCGATGTAGCAGGCGTCACCGGTGAGCTGCGGGTAGTTGGTGGAGTGATCGTACACGCCGCCGATACCGCCCGTCGCCCACAGCGTGTGGCGGGCATGGATCTTAAACGGCTCGCCGGCATGCACGCCCTCGGCGGCATTTACCAGCTCGTCGGCGGGGCGAACCGAGTTGCCCTCGTCCACGGGAACGGCGACGACGCCGGTACACACCGTGGCGCCGCCACGCTCGCCCGTCAGGATGTCGATCATGGCCACGTGCTCCAAAATCTGCACGTTATCCAGCTTGCGAACGGCCTGGAGCAGCTTGGTCGTAATCTCCTTGCCCGTAATGTCGGCATGGAAGGCAATGCGCGGGCGGCTGTGCGCACCCTCGCGGGTAAAGTTGAGGCTGCCGTCGGCCTTGCGCTCAAAGTCCACGCCCATCGCTAGCAGGTCGTTGATGACCGAACGGCTCGAGCGAATCATGATGTCGACGCTCTCGCGGCGGTTCTCGTAGTGGCCGGCGTGCATGGTGTCCTCAAAGAAGGCATCGTAGTCAGAGCCTTCGGGCAGTACGCAGATGCCGCCCTGCGCGAGCATCGAATCGCACTCATCGACGGCGCCCTTGGAGAGCATGATCACGCGCGTACTCGTCGGCAGGTTGAGAGCCGCGTACAGGCCCGCTACGCCGCAGCCGGCAATGACGACGTCGCACTCCATATCGGGGTATTGCTTGGTTTCCACAGGAATCCTCTCCCTTGAATGTGGCATAAGGGACCATCCCTCATGCCACATTGTTCTAGCGCGCTGCGTACTCGAGCATACGGTCGAGCGTGAGCTTGGCCTGATCGGCGGCCTCGTCCGAGACGCCGATCTGCACCTCGCCCTCGCCCGTCTCCAGGCGGCGCACGAGCTTTTCGAGCGTGATGAGGTCCATGTTGACGCAGGTGGGCTGCACCGCGGGGAAGTAGAACTTCTTGCCGGTACCCTGGCAGCGGCGCTCGAGCTCGTAGAGCACGCCGCGGACCGTCACGATGATGAATTCGCTGGCGTCCGACTCCTCGGCATACTTGATGATGCCGGCGGTGGAGCCGATGTAGTCGGCCTCGGCCAGCACGTCGGCCTTGCACTCGGGGTGCGCCAGCACGAGTGCTTCGGGGTGCGCTTCCTGCGCGTCAACGATCTGCTCGACGGTGATGACGTGGTGGCGCGGGCAGTAGCCCTTGTTGAGGATGACGTGCTTTTGCGGCACCTGCTCGGCTACGAAGCGGCCCAGGTTCTGGTCGGGAATGAACAGGACGTGCTGCTGCGGCAGCTCGGACACGATCTTGACGGCGTTGGAACTGGTGACACACACGTCACTCCAGCTCTTGATCTCAACCGTGGAGTTGACGTAGCACACCACGGCAAGGTCGTCGCCGTACTCGGCGCGGGCGGCGTCGACCGTCTCGCGCTTGACCATATGAGCCATGGGACAATCCGCGCCCGGCTCGGGCAGCAGCACGGTCTTGGTGGGGTTGAGCAGCTTGGCGCTCTCGCCCATAAACTCCACGCCGCACAGCACGATGGTCCGCTGTGGCAGGCTCTTGGCGAGCTTGGCCAGGTAGAAGCTATCGCCGACGTAATCAGCCACGGCCTGCACCTCGGGCGCCACGTAATAGTGCGCCAGAATCACCGCGTCACGTTGGGTTTTTAGTTGCTGAATGGCCTCGACGAGCTCTGCGGGCACCAGTGCTGCGCGCTCCGTTGCCGTCGTTGCCGATGCTAGGCCGGCCGCGATATCGCGTGCAAGCTCCGACGCATCCATGTTCGCGCTCTGTGCCATCAAGGCCCCTCTCTTTTGGCGAATCTTGGGGCTTTAGTATGACACCTAGGTTTACAGCTGACAAGACAGCTGTAAACCTAGGTGTAAAGTTGAAATAAAGATTCAATCATGTGGCAGGTCCATTTTCGAACTGACAAGCTGAGGATAGCCGAGCTCTCAATAGCGCAGGAGGCATCTTTCGCCACCGCAATACCGCTCGGCGCGAGTTGCGCGACGCGGGGCGCAAATGGGACACGCCTCCGCGAGCGGTCCGCACCCAATGTGGCAAAATCGAACTACTAAGGGGGCTCAGAATGCTCAAGATTATTGCCTGCGACGATGATGTCGCTTTTCTAGATAGACTGCACCGGATGATCGACCGTTGGTCGACCGAGACGGGCACGACGGTCGATGTTGCGCTCGTCACGTGCGGCGAGGACCTGCTGGCCCGCCATGCCGCATTGCGCGCCGACATCATTCTGCTCGACATGATCATGCCGCTCGTCAACGGCATGGACACCGCACGCGAACTGCGCCAGGCCGACACCGCCGTGCGCCTGGTGTTCCTCACCTCGTCGCCCGAGTTTGCACTGGAGTCCTACGAGGTCCGCGCCTTCGACTATCTGCTCAAGCCCGTGACTTACGAACGCCTGGCGCAGTTACTCGACGAGCTTTCGAGCATTCGCCCGGCGGCAACCGACGAGCTCGTGATCAAAACGTCCTTTGGCTACCACGCCCTGCGCCTGTCCGACATCGAATATGCCGAGGCGCGCAACAAGCACGTGGTCTTCCACCTGCGCGACGGACGCGATATCGAGGCACTCGAGTCGTTCCGCAGCGTCGAGGACCGTTTGGCGCAAAATACCGCCTTCTTTAAATGCCACCGTAGTTACCAGGTCAACTTGCGCAACATCGACCACTTCAATCGCACAGACATCGTCATGCGCTCCGGCGCGTGCATCCCGCTTTCGCGCAGCTGCAAGCAGGGATTCCAAGACGCCTACTTTGCGGTGCGCTTTGAGGGTGGGAGGCGCTGATGGTCTCCTCGGTCGAAATGGTCCTTTGGGCAATCCACCACGCCACAACGCTACTCTTTGGCGTCTTTGCCTCGGCGGCGCTGTGCGGTATCGAGATCAACCGGCGCCATGCGCTTGAACTGGTGCTGGTCGGTGCCGTAACCGGATGCGCATTTGGCCTCGCCAATGCCGTCGGCGGCGAGCTTTTCGCCCGCCAGGTATATCCACTCGTCGTGCATCTGCCGCTCGTCATCTATTTGTGCGCGCGCTACCGCCTGAGCCCGCTGCTTGCCGTGCTCGGCATTACGAGTGCCTATCTGAGCTGTCAGTTCAGCAACTGGATGGGCATCGCCGCCTTTGCCGCAACCGATTCGCAGATCGCGTACTATCTGGCGCGTATCGCGACCACACTCGCCGTCTTTGCCGTCCTGTTGCATTGGGCCGGCGACATCGGTCCGCGCTTGGCGATTAAAAGCACCACCGAGCTGGGCATCCTTTTAATCCTGCCGCTCGTCTATTACGTCTTTGACTATGCCACCAACGTCTACACCACGCTGTTCCACTCGGGCTCGGTGGTGACGGTTGAGTTTTTGGCATTTGCGCTCTGTGCCTTCTATCTTATGTTTCTTGACGTTTACCTGCGCGAATACGAAGAAAAGGAAACCGCCGAGCGAGAGCGCTGGATGCTTGAAACCCGCGACAGCGCCGCCATTAAAGAGCTCGAGGCCTGGCGTCAATCTGGGCGCGAGCTGTCGATTCTTCGCCACGACATGCGCCACTTCCCACGCGGCCTGGCCGCTTTAATTGAGGAGGGGCACACCGACGAGGCGCTCAAACGCATCGATGAACTCTGCGAAGTCGGCGATCGCACCGCCGTACGCCGCTTCTGCGCCAACGAGACCGTAAACATCGCGCTTTCGTCATTTAACTCGGATATCAATAGAAACGGCATTACCGCCAACCTGCGCGCCGCCGTACCCGAAACCATCCACGTAGGTGACGCCGACCTGTTTAGCGTGCTCTCAAATGCCTTGGAAAACGCTATCACCGCTGCAAGCGCCGCGCCCCAAGGAAAGCGATTCGTCGACTTTGACCTGCGATTAGAGGACGGCCAGCTGCTGCTGTTAGTTTCCAACACGTTTGACCGCGCGCCGCGCATGGTCGACGGCATGCCCGTGACCCGGCATGCGGGCCACGGCTTTGGCACCAAGAGCATCAAACTTGCCGTGGAGCGCATGAACGGCAACTGTCAGTTCCGCATTAACGGCGATCGGTTTGAGCTGCGCGCTGTGATGTAAGGGCGCGAGCGCGACGGATTTGAGTTCCGCGGGTACGGCTCGCCCGCTCGGGATCGTTTGTCGACGCGGGCTCGCTACAGTGGAGCGGCCGCCGGAGTCAGCTGCTTGATGTAGGCCCACATGCGCTGCTTAGCGGCCTTGTCGGTGAGTGCCGCCTCAAAGCCGTCGAGCGCGAGCACGCGGCGGCCCTGCACATGGGCGACCAGGCCGGGCTTGAGCATGGCAGTGTCGAAGTCATCGATCGCCACGAGCATGTCGGCGTAGGTCTCGCGCATGGCGTCAGCCGCGTTGTTGTCGAGCAGTAGTACCGCCTCGGGGTCCAAGGCCTCAAGCGCCTCGCGGAACAGCTCGCACGGCAGAGTCTCGCCCACCGCGACCGCTCCGTCACCCACGCCGGCGACGCTTGCCAGCACGCAAAAATCCTCGGGTGCGTAGCCGATGGCCCCAAGCGCCTTGCGCAACGCCGCGCCATCCGGGCCGGCAGCAAGCTCGCCACCCGAACGCTCGGGCTCGTCCAAATCGCCTTTGACCAGCACGATCGGCGAGCACGCGTTGCCCGCGATACGCACGCCACGGACCGCAAGCGATGTGAGCTCTTGCTCGGCCGCCTGGGCGATGGCTTCTTTTTTCTGGCTTTGTGACGTGGACATGCGCTCTCCAATCGTTTGCGTGCCCACCATTATATAAAAGAGCTGCCCGCGAGTGGTTGCTTTGCGGGCGGCTGGGTATAAGCACGGTCGTACTGAGTTTTACGCGGCCGAGCCGCGTCGCATTATGGAGGTCACCATGGCTGACATTAATCAGATTACCCCCGAGAACTTCGATTCCATCGTTAACGACAGCCTGCCCGTGCTGGTCGATTTTTGGGCGCCGTGGTGCGGGCCCTGTCGATCCCTCTCGCCCATCGTTGACGAGGTTGCCGATGAGCTGGCGGGCAAGCTTGCCGTTGCCAAATGCAACGTCGACGACAACCAGGACCTGGCCATGAAGTATGGCGTCATGAGCATCCCCACGCTGATTGTGTTTAAGAACGGCGAGGAGATTGACCGCTCGGTTGGCGCTCTGCCCAAGGCGAGGCTGCAGGCGCTGCTGGAGAAGCATCTGTAATACGCTTGTTACTTACTCGCCGTCTATGAGCGCTTTTGCACCGCTCGCCGGACTTCTGGATGCACCGAGTGCAACCACGGATAGTATGGTAGTCACAAACAGCCCCCAGTGAACGGGTGCGGGTCGCACAGACTCGTACCCGTTTTCTTATGCAGCCGCGCGCAGAGCGGGCGTAGTAAAATCTGAGCCACTGAACTGCCCCATACAAAAGGAGATTTCCCATGCATGATGTTGGAATGAACATGAGCCAGCTTGCCATGAGCGTCAAGCAGGTCGACGACACCATCGAGCTCGCTCATGAGTGGAGCCATCAGCTGCTGCATGCGACCGAGAATTTTGACATGGAGCGCATCGGCGCCAAGCTCGAGGCCGCCATGGCCGCGCTGCACGAGGCGCATGACGCGCTCGAGGGTTACGAGGAGGCCATCGAGGCCGACCACAACTCCGTTGGCTCCGTAAAGCTGGTGTAGCGTGGCCGAGCACGAGCACGGCTGCGGGTACGAGCACGAGCATCCGCACGGGGCGGACGGTGACGCGGGCTGCCACTGTAGTGGCTCCGGCTCCGAGCTGGTCCGTTTTTCGGTTACCGCACCCGACGACCTGCTACGCCGTTTTGACGAGCAGATCGCACGCCGCGGCGACGTGGCCAACCGATCCGAGGCCGTGCGCGACCTGATTCGCGCCTCGATCGCCAAAGAGCAGATGCGCACGCCCGATGAGCACGTTATCGGGTCGCTCACTATGATCTACGACCATCACACCGGCGATCTGACGCGCCGCCTGGACGAGGTGCAGCACGACTACACCAACGAGATCGTATCGACCATGCACGTGCATCTGGATCACCACAACTGTTTGGAGATTCTGGCGCTCAAGGGTCGCGGCGAGCGCGTCTACGAACTAGCCGACCGCCTGCTGGGCCTGCGCGGCGTCAAACACGGCGAGCTCACCTGCGCCGCCACCAAGCAGAGCCTGGGGCTGTAGCGGGATTTCCCGCAGCGCACCTGCCAAAAAGGGACAGGTTTATTTTGGCAGGTTTAGAAGTTTTACCTACCAAAATAAACCTGTCCCTTTTTGGTCGGTTTTGATGAGGAGTGTCGCATGCGGCATGTGCATATTCATGTGACGGGCATTGTGCAGGGCGTTGGCATGCGACCATTTGTGTATCGCGAGGCCATGGTGCATGGCATTTGCGGATGGGTGCTCAACGCGGGCGACGGCGTGCACATCGAGGCGCACGCTCCGGCCGATGCGCTCGATGCTTTTGCTGCCGCGCTTTCTGAGCATGCGCCCGCGGCGGCTCGCGTTGAGTATATCGAGGTTGTGGACCTGGCAGTCAACGGTTGGGATACCGCCAATGAACAGGGTTTTCGCATCGTAGCATCGCAAGACCAGACCGCGCACACGACGCTCGTCTCGCCCGATATCGCCACCTGCGACGATTGCCTGCGCGAGTTGTTCGATCCCGCCGACCGACGCTATCACTACCCCTTTATCAACTGCACTAACTGCGGCCCACGCTTTACCATCATCCGATCGCTGCCTTATGACCGAGCGGCCACATCGATGGACCGTTTCCCCATGTGCCCCGCCTGCGCCGCAGAGTATGCCGATCCACTCGACCGTCGCTTTCACGCACAGCCCGATGCCTGCTTTGATTGCGGGCCGCATATTACGTGGCGCGAGGCTGTGAACGGCGATGCGTGCGGGAATTCGTCCGCGACACCGGCCGTCGGCACCACACGCGAGGCCAGCGACGCTATCATCGAGCGCTGCGTTGAGCTGCTGGCCAGCGGTGGTATCGCCGCCATCAAGGGCCTGGGCGGATTCCATCTATCCTGTGACGCTGCCAACGAGCAGGCGGTGGCCGAGCTGCGCCGTCGCAAGCGTCGCAGCAATAAGCCGCTTGCCGTCATGGTGCGCAGTCTTGCCGATGCCGGGCGCCTGTGTCATATCGACGATGCTGAACGCGATCTGCTCGCTGGCAGTATCCGCCCCATTGTGCTGCTGCGCCAGCGCACTGTTGGCGAGGGCAACGGCGGTTCCCCCGACATCCTCGCCCTCGCGCCATCTGTCGCGCACGACTTGCCCGAGCTCGGCGTCATGCTCCCCTATACGCCGCTTCAACATCTGTTGCTTGCCGCGGCAGAAGCCTGCGGTATGCACGCGCTCGTCATGACCAGCGGAAACCTGAGCGAAGAACCCATCGAAACCGACGACGACCTTGCCTGGGAACACCTCGTTGCCGCCGGCATCGCCGACGCGTTGCTCGGTAACGACCGCGCAATCCTCTCGCGCTACGACGACTCTGTAGTACGCGTGGTCGACGGCGCCGTTATGCCCGTGCGCCGCGCTCGCGGATATACACCCCAGCCGCTGCCGTTGCCGGCGCTCGACGGCGCTCCGTCCTGCGTGCTCGCCTGCGGGCCACAACAAAAGGCCACGATTGCGCTTACGCGTGAAGGGACGAACGGCGAGGCAACCTGTTTTGTGTCGCAGCATATCGGCGATGTTGAAAACGGCGGGACCTTCGATGCCTGGAACGCCGCGCGCACGCGCTTGGAAGATCTCTTTGACTTGGCGCCCGCCGCCTTGGCCTGCGATTTACACCCCAGCTATCTATCGGGCCAGTGGGCGCGCGAGCAGGCACAAAAATGCAATCTGCCGCTCGTCGAGGTGCAGCACCATCATGCGCATATCGCGAGCGTAATGGCCGAGGCCATCGCCGCGGGCCAGCTTACAACCGACGCGCGCGTCCTTGGCATCGCCTTTGACGGCACCGGCGCCGGCACCGATGGGACCATTTGGGGCGGCGAGTTTCTTGTTGCCAGCCTTGGCAGCTTTGGGCGCGCCGCGCATTTGCGCACCTGGGCGCTCCCCGGCGGGGCGGCCTCCGTGCGCGATGCCCGCCGCAACGCCTTTGCCCTGCTCAGTGAGCTCGGCCTGCTCGAGCACCCAGGTGCCGCTCGGCTTTTGGACAGTCTCGACGAGCAAACGCGCAGCGTGACAGCCACCATGATCGAGCGCGGCATCAACAGCCCGCATACCAGCAGCATGGGACGTCTCTTTGATGCCGCGGCAGCAATTCTGGGCATCTGCGACAAGGCAACCTACGAGGGCGAACCCGCCATCGAGCTTGAGGCCGCCGCCTGGCGCGCGCTCAGCAGTGAAAGTGCCTGCCCCACCGGAAATATAGCGGGCTTTTCCGTAACCGAATCATCCCGTCCGGACGCCTGCCATGTTCTAAACTCCAGATCGCTTATTGAGGCGCTTTTGGAGGGAATCAGGACCGGCGTACCCGCCGGCAGGCTCGCGCTCGACTTCCATATCGCCATCGCGCGCTCTTCGGCACGAATCGCACGCGAAATCTGCGCGCGCGAAGGCATCGATACCGTCGCACTCTCGGGCGGCGTGTTCATGAACCGACTTTTGCTTCAACTCCTCACCCGCAAGCTTAAAGACGCAGGCCTTACGGTCTTGATTCCCCAAACCGTGCCCGTTAACGACGGCTGCATCGCCTACGGTCAGGCGGCAGTCGCACGCACTCGCCTCACACAGGTCGCACCGCAATAGGCTGTTCGGCCAGCCCGCAAGCCGCCGTCTCACAGGCGTAACGCGTTTGCCCGCGAACCCCACGAGCGCTACCATCAACTGATGGATTATTGAGCGCCTATCCAGCGCAAAGCGTATAAAAGGGGAACATTATGTGCCTTGCCGTTCCCGGTAAAGTAGTCAAACGCGACGATGGCCTCAAGGCCACCGTCGACATGATGGGCATCGAGCGCCCTGTTTCGCTGCGACTCGTGCCGACGGCGCAGGTTGGCGACTATATTCTCGTACACGCCGGCTTTGGCATCCAGATCGTCGACGAGCAGGAAGCGCAAGAAACGCTCGAGCTCGTTAATACCATGACCGAACTGGCCGAAGAAGACCAACTGGCCAGCAACCCGGCCGAGGCATACTAGTGGCGGCCGGACAGCCGGCGCGCTCCGGTATCGACTTTTCGGCATTTCGCGATTCCAAGCTGGCCCGCGAGCTTATCGATCGCATTCGCGGGCTTGTCGGCGACCGCACCATCAACCTTATGGAAGTCTGCGGCACGCATACCGTGAGCATCGGACGCTATGGCTTTCGCTCCATTATGCCGGCCGGGCTCAAGCTGCTGAGCGGCCCGGGCTGCCCCGTCTGCGTCACCGCCAACCGCGACATCGACCACGCAATCGCGCTCGCCAACATAGACGGCGCCATCATCACTACCTTTGGCGACATGATGCGCGTGCCTGGATCATCCACCTCGCTCGCTGCGCAAAAAGCGGCGGGGCGCGATATTCGCATCGTCTACTCCCCGCTCGACGCGCTCGACATTGCCGAGCAAAACCCCGGTCGTCCGGTCATTTTTATGGGCGTGGGCTTTGAGACTACGACGCCCACCATCGCCGCCGCCGTCTTGGAGGCCGAGGCGCGCGGGCTTTTGAACTTTTCGGTCTATTGCGCCCACAAGACCACGCCGCCGGCGTTGCGTGCCATCGCCAACGATCCCGAGACCGCCATCGACGGCTTTATCCTGCCGGGCCACGTCGCCACCATCACGGGCTTGGCGCCCTTTAGCTTTTTGGTCGACGAATTCAGTACCCCGGGCGTGGTCACGGGATTTGAGCCGGTCGATATCCTGCAGGGCATCTGCATGCTGGTCCAGATGGTTGTCGAGGGCAGGCCCGCGATCGACAACGCCTACCGCCGTGGCGTCAACGCAGACGGCAACCCCGTGGCGCGCCAGCTGGTCGAGCAGGTGTTTGAGCCATGCGACACCACGTGGCGCGGGCTGGGGCCGATTGCCAACTCGGGCCTTTCTATCCGCCCCGAGTTCTCGCGCTTTGATGCCCGCGCTCGCTTTGACGTGCCCGTCGAGGAGACGGTCGAGCCGCGCGGGTGCCGCTGCGGCGACGTGCTGCGCGGGGCCATTACACCGAGCAGCTGTCCGCTCTTTGGCCGTACCTGCACGCCCGAGCACCCCGTCGGCCCGTGCATGGTGAGCTCCGAGGGCAGCTGCGCGGCGTACTACCGCTACCGCGACTAGTCCGGACGCACCCGCACACCGGCACCACCCACGATTGGAGTTTTCGATATGTCCCGTACTGCCACCGATAGCACCGTCCTGTTGGGCCACGGCTCTGGCGGTCAGATGATGAAACGCATCATCGATGAGGTCTTTCTGGATGCATTTGGGTCGCCCGAGCTGCTCGAAGGCAACGACGCCGGCGTCGCCGCGCTGCCCGCGAGCGGGCGCATAGCCATGTCGACTGACAGCTTTGTAGTCTCGCCGCAGTTCTTCCCCGGTGGCAACATCGGCCGCCTCGCCGTGTGCGGAACCGTTAACGACGTCGCGACCTCGGGCGCCAACGTGCGCTACCTGTCGTGTGGCTTTATCCTCGAAGAGGGCTATCCCATGGATAAGCTCCACCAGATTGTGCAGACGATGGCCGAGACAGCACGTGAGGCGGGCGTGTCCATAATCACGGGCGACACCAAGGTGGTCGAGCGCGGCGGGGCCGACGGCGTCTACATCAATACCGCCGGCGTGGGCGAGGTTCCCACGGGCGTGGCGCTCAGCGGCGCCAACTGCCGCCCCGGCGACGTTATCCTGGTGTCAGGCACACTGGGCGACCACGGGATCGCCATCATGAGCCAACGCGAGGGCCTGGCGTTTTCGAGCACGATCGAAAGCGATGCCGCGCCGCTCAACCACCTGATTGCCGACGTTCTGGCCGCAGCGCCCGGCACGCGTTGCTTTCGCGACCCCACGCGCGGTGGCCTGGCGTCCACACTCAACGAGTTTGCCCAGGCCAGCGGTGTTGCCATGGAGGTCGACGAAGATGCCGTGCCCGTGCGTCCCGACGTGCAGGCCGCCTGCGAGATGCTCGGCTACGATGTGCTGCAGGTGGCAAACGAGGGCAAGATGGTTGCCGTCGTGCCGGCCGAACAAGCCGATGCGGCGCTGGGCGCCATGCACGCCGCCCGCTACGGCGAGAATGCCGCCGTCATCGGTCGCGTGCTGTCGCTTGCCGAGGGCGCCCGTCCCGCCGTGCGCGTGCGCACCGGCTGGGGTTCGACCCGCATCCTCGACATGCTCGTAGGAGAGCAGCTACCGAGAATTTGCTAGCGACAAAGGCTCAGGGCTATTAAAGATATTCAGATTCCAAACATGCCCGGCACGCATGCCCAGTATCATGGGGTGCGTTTTGAAACCCAATGACGGGAGCTTTCATGGCAGCAGCTTTTTCCCATGTGATCTTTGACCTGGACGGCACCATCCTCAACACGCTCGAGGACCTGGCGGCCGCCGGCAACCATACCTGCGAGATGCACGGCTGGCCCACGTTTGCCGTAGACGAGTACCGCTACAAGGTGGGAAACGGCATGCTCAAGCTGGTCGAACGCTTTATGCCTGCCGAATATGCGGGCGACGGTCGCATGTTTGAGCAGACGCTTGCCGAGTTTAGGGCTTACTACGGCGAGCACAAGGAGGACCACACCGCCCCCTATGCCGGTACAATCGAGATGCTCGACCGCCTACGCGCCGCGGGCGTTCAGCTTGCCGTGCTCACCAACAAGGACCACGTCTCGGCGGCTCCGCTTATCGAGAAGTATTTTGGTTCCGAGTGCTTTGCGCTGGTACAGGGCCGCGTCGATGCGTTTCCGCCCAAGCCCGAAGCGCCCGTCACACTGCATGTGATGGAAGAGCTAGGCGCCGATCCGTCGACCACGCTCTACGTGGGCGATTCCAATGTCGATATCCTGACCGGTCACAACGCCGGCCTTAAGAGTGCGGGCGTCAGCTGGGGCTTCCGCGGCCGCGCAGAGCTGGAGTCCGCCGGCGCCGACTACGTGGTGGACACCCAGGCAGAGCTCGCGGCGCTGATTCTGGGCGAGTAACGAGCGACACTGCTTAACGCAGCTGCGACAATTCTTCCGCGCGGAAAGCGCATCCCGTTTTGGAGCTCCGGAATGGGATGCGCTTTCCGTTTGAGGCGCGTCGGAGAAACGGCATCCCGTTTCAGAGCAATATTCCGGGTCGCACTTTCCGCAACCCACCCCATCCGGAAAATGCGACCCACTATTCGGCCAAAAACCGGGTCGCGGTTTCCCAAGCACTCGATGCAACGCGGGCACAAGGAGTGTCCCCAACTGCCGCCCCAATGACCACCATGGCAACGACGCAGGTAGAGGGCGGACAGCGAAAACGCCCCTAAGCGAGCAAGGTGACGTGAAATGAAAGGGCGCTGACCTTCTGGTCGCGCCCTTGAAATTGAACGTCAGATTGCCGCTTAGGGGCGTTTGCAGCGTCGAGCAGTTGCGGCGTTTGGTAAAACGCCGCAACGAACTAGCTCAGCATTGCATCCATCATCTCGGAGTTGACGGAGTCGTCGGCAGACCACTCGCCGTCGTCGTTGCAGGTGTACTTGAAGATAACCGTGGTCTTCCTGGGCTCGGTGGCCTTGGTCACATCGACCATAACCTGACCGGCCATCTTGTACAGCTCGTCATCGGAAGGAACCGTATCAAGCGCGGCGACCTTCTCCTGATACTGGGTGGAGAAGTCCTCGACAATCTTGTTCATGGACTTGCAGGTGATGGAGACCTCGGCGGTCGCGACACCCTTGTCCTCGTCGACCGTCACGTCGCCGATTTTGTAGTCAAAGCCTTCGAGATAGGTCTTGGCATACTCCTTGGGATCGATACCCAGCTGCTCGAACTCGTCGCCCGAAGCCTCCTCCAGACCAGAGAGGAAGTCGTCGCCACCGTTCTTGACCTCGTCAAACTGCGTCGTAAGATCCTCGGTGATGAGTTCCTCGATCGAAGGGCCTCCGCAACCGGAAAGCAGGACCACACATGCAACCAAGACGGCCATGAGGGGCGCAAGCAGCAGCTTCTTTTTCATGTTGTTCCTCCCAATGAGCGGCACTGCGCTTCCCAGACGCGGCGCACGTTGTAATAAGTAAGCCCATACTATCAACTTATGAACACCCTCGGCAACGCGAAGGCGCGGTCGGTTCGTTTTAGCGTCCGAACGGTTTGCAAGCCCGCCCAACGTGCAATAAAACGCTTCCCCGCGATGCAATAAAAAAGGTGGCCGGAAAACCCGACCACCCTTGCACATCCTTTGGATGCCGCAGTTTACTTGCGGACGACCTTAACGATGGCGTCACCGGCGGCGACAGCGGAGTCGGCCTCAACGGCGAGTTCGACATCGGCAAACTCGGCGGTGTTGGACACGGCCACGACGACGCAGTCCTTGTAACCGGCAGCAGCGATCTTGGCGCGGTCGATCTTGAGGATGGGCTGGCCGGCCTTCACGACGTCGTCGGCCTTGACGAAGCCCTCGAAGCCGTCACCGTTCATGTTGACGGTATCGACGCCAACGTGCACCAGAACCTCGATGCCGCTATCGGACTGCAGACCCACGGCGTGACCCATGGTGACGGTCACCTTACCGTCGCAGGGAGCGTAGACCAGATCATCCTCGGGCCACACAGCACAGCCCTTGCCCAGAACCTCGCCACCAAAGACGGGATCGGGCACGTCAGCCATCTTGATGACCTTGCCCTTGACGGGCGAGCACAGCACGTCGGCGCCAGCAGAAGCAGAGATGGAGGCCGGAGCAGCGGCAGCCGCGGGCTCAGCCTTCTTCTTGAACATGTCAAACAGACCCATACGTTTTCTCCTCTTGATTAAGCGCAACGTTGTGCGCATGCCTACGGTAATTATAGTGCCAAATGGTTCAAATGCTAAGGTGGGGACTCGAATCGCGAGCCCTTCCCGGCAGTGCTCGTGGGACGAGCATCTCCTTTGCATCGCGGGTCGATAAGCCGAGTATCGTCTGCGCACGGGACGGGCAGAAGCGGGCGCACCAAACCCGATACTTCTTTTCGCTCTCGAGTCCTGCCGCCGCCCCGTCCCTGGCACTTCCTGATACCGACCGAAACGTGCCAAAATAAACCCGTCCCTTTTTGGTAGGTTTGGCGAGTGTGAATTTTCGGACGCTTAACTAACGAGCGTGGATAATCTTCCACTTTGACTTTGAGGCCGTCACCGAGCCAAAAACAGGAGATTATCCACGTTCATTTTGGATGACCCCCTGTACCAAGCTGAGCTCCATGGTCAAGTAATAACGACTTCTTATCATTAGATTGTTTACATCAATTCTAATAACTATTTAATCCTTAAACTCGTTATTAGAATTGATATGATTAGCCTAATAACGAGTTTCCGGCACTAAAGATATGGAGGGCGCGATGCAAATCGAGGAGAACGGCCAGGGAACGCTCCGCAATAATCTATCGGGGAAATTAGCTTACTATTCGTTTTTGCCAACGCCCTTGCAATCATTGAGGCAGCTAAACCTCACTGAGGAAACCTATCGCACGCTTTCCGCATGCTCACGAAAGCTTGGAGAGCTTGAAGGCATGCTCTACTTTGTTCCCAACGCCGACATGTATCTGACAATGTATGTGCGCAAAGAAGCACTCCTTTCTTCGCAAATTGAGGGAACTCAGTGCACGTTTGACGACCTACTTAGTCCATCGCAAACCCAACTCCATCATAAAGATGTCGCAGATGTCGTGAATTATGTCCGTGCTGTCGACCGCGGCGTAGAACTGCTCAAAAAGATGCCCTTGTGTACGAGGCTTCTCAGGCAGGTTCATGCGGTCCTGCTGGACGGAGTGCGCGGAACGGAAAAGAATCCAGGCGAGCTACGCTCCTCACAAAACTGGATTGGCCCCTCAGGCTGCACCATTGCAACCGCATCGTTTGTCCCTCCAAACATTGAAGATTTGAGTAACACGCTCCAGGACCTCGAACGCTTTATCAATGAGCCTCAAGTCGAAATGGATCCGATTGTGCGGGCGGCGCTCGTCCATTACCAATTTGAAACTGCCCATCCATTCCTAGACGGAAACGGTCGCTTGGGCAGGCTTCTCATTACACTTATGTTCATCAATGATGGCGTTCTTCATTCTTGCTTGTTCTATCCATCGTTCCAGTTCAAGAAAAATCGAAGCGAGTACTACCGGCAACTCACATCCGTAAGGGAGAGAGGCACTTACGAGGAATGGATAGAGTTTTTCTGCAACAGTCTTCTCGAGAGTGCGAAGGACTCGGTAGGGTCTTTAAAAAACCTTGTTGACCTCCATAACCGTTCCACAGCAACCATTACCGAAAATCTCGGAAGGACTGCTGCAAACGGGCAAAGGCTGTTGGGCATTCTTGAAGAGCACCCCATCGTCGACACCGCATTCATCGCTGCCCAACTCGATATCGGCAGGAGTACCGCGAGCTCGCTCGTCAAATCATTTGAAGAATTGGGTATCCTCCGTCCTCTCGACGAGTCAAGACAGAGATACCGGCAGTACGGGTATGAAGAGTATCTTTCGATTCTCAGGGAAGACGCCGAGCCGATTAGATAGGCATCGCAGCCCAGGCAAATTAAAGCGAGCGCGGATAATCTCCCACTTTGAGCCCGCACACAGGCCAAAACTGGGAGATTATCCACGTTCATTCCTGGCTAGTCATTTAAGAACGTCCCCAATGACTAGTCCGGCAACGCCGATGTTTCGGCAACGACAGCGAGCGAGCCGCATTCGGAGCAAGACGACGCCGCAGGTAGAGAACGGACAGCGAGCGGGTCGCATTTGAGACAAGGTGACGTGAAACGAAAGGGCGCTGACCTTCTGGTCGCGCCCTTGAAGTTGAACGTCAGATTGTCCAAATGCGGCCCGCGCAGCGTCGAGCAGTTACGGCGTTTGGTAAAACGCCGTAACTAACGTGCTCCGTACTGCTCGTAGTAGGCGTCGATGGCGGTCTTGAGCTCGTCATCGATGACAACCTTGCCGTCGATCTCGTGGTTGTAGAGGGTCTCGACGACCTCGGCCATGGAAACGATGCTCGCGACGGGGAAACCGTACTTTGCCTCGATCTCCTTCTGAGCGGTGGTCACACCGCCCTTGCCGACCTCCATGCGGTTGAGGGACACGATCAGGCCCTTGATCTCGACATCGGCAGCAGCCTTGACCTTAGGATAGGTCTCGTCGATGGACTTGCCACTGGTGGTGACGTCCTCGACCATGACCACACGGTCGCCGTCCTTGGGCTCATAACCCAGCAGGTTGCCCTTATCGGCACCGTGGTCCTTGGCCTCCTTGCGGTCGCAGCAGTACTTGACCTCCTTGCCGTACAGCTCGTGGTAGGCAATTGCGGTAACAACAGCCAGCGGAATACCCTTGTAGGCCGGCCCAAACAGGACGTCAAAGTCGTCGCCAAAGTTATCGTGGATGGCCTGGGCGTAATACTCGCCCAGCTTCTTGAGCTGATAGCCCGTCACGTAAGCGCCGGCGTTCATAAAGAACGGGGACTGGCGGCCGCTCTTGAGCGTAAAGCTGCCGAACTTAAGAACGTCGGACTCAACCATAAACTTGATGAACTCTTGCTTGTAAGCCTCCATGCGGGCTCCTCTCGTAATTGCGTACGTGCTCTTCAGTTTAGCGCAGGCGAGGCGTCGATGTGGGCGCGCTTTGGAGCCACGGCATTCTGTAAAGGCTTTGTCAGGGGGAATGGTTTTCCGAACAATGGGGTTGACATGGCAAACCCCCTCATCAAGAATACGGGCGGATTAAAAAGGGGTACGAGATACCCAAAGCGCGCTGCGCTCAGCCTTTAGGAGGTGTGCCATGGAAGGCAGTCCTAGTCGAAAAACCTGCATGTCGCCCTCGGCACGCCGCGAGGACTCCGCACACGCATAAACGCCACCGGTAGATCGCCAAAACCACCACAAAGGCGCGCTGCACCCTTTGTGGGCTCAAGAGCTTGACGTGAGCGACATCTAGGTTTTTTGAAGCAAATACGACACGTACGCTAACTCCCTTCAACAAGGAGGACCCTATGCTGATGCTCAAAACCGTCACGGTACTCGAAGCCATCTCCAAGCGCCGCCGCACGACGCGCCCTGCCGCTCATACCGGCCTGTCCAAGAACACCATATTCGCCGCCACCCATAGTGCCGAGGACGCCCTCGTACTGCTTGACGCCACGGCAAACGGCCTCACCGTCGAGCAGGCAACTGAGCGCCTGAACGCCGTCGGCCCCAACACCATCGAGGCAACGACCAAAACGCTCGCCCGCCGCATCGCCGACGCGTTCATCGATCCCTTCGCCGGCATCCTCGCCGCGCTCGCGCTGGTCTCGCTCTACATCGACGTGCTCGCCGCGCCCGAACCGCAGCGCGACCCCTCCACGGTCATCGTCATCGGCATCATGCTGCTGGTATCGGGCGGCATGAAGTTTATCCAGGAAGCCCGCAGCGGCAATGCGGCAGAAGCCCTCAAGGACCTGGTCTCCAACACTTGCACCACCCTGCGCGACGGCGAGCGCATCGAGATCCCCCTCGACGAGCTCGTCCCCGGCGATGTGATCCGCCTCTCTGCCGGCGATATGGTTCCAGCCGATGCCCGCATCATCACCGCGCGCGACCTGTTTGTGATCGAGTCCGCACTCACCGGCGAGAGCGAGGCCGTCGAGAAGACCGCCGCCGTCACCGTCGTCGAGGGCGCCGACGGCATGGCGCTGCCCCTCTCCGCCTGCAAGAACATCGTCTTTACCGGCACCTCCGTGCAAAACGGCGCCGCCATGGCGCTTGTCGTTGCCACTGGCTCGGACACCTACCTGGGCGGCATCGCCAAGATGCTCAACGGGCGCGGCGAAAAGAGCGCGTTTGACCGCGGCGTCTCGAGCGTCTCCATGTTGCTCGTACGCCTCATGCTCGTTATGGCGCCGGCCGTCTTTGCCATCAACGCCACCACCAAGGGCAACGTCATCGACGCGCTGCTGTTCGCCACGAGCGTGGCCGTGGGCATCACGCCGCAGATGCTTCCCGTTATCGTGACCACGAGCCTATCGCAGGGCGCCAAAGACCTCGCCCGTCGCCAGGTTATCGTCAAGGAGCTGCCGGCGATTCAAAACCTCGGCGCGATGGACGTCCTGTGCTGCGACAAGACCGGCACCCTCACCGAAGACCGCATCGTGCTCGAGCGCTATCTCAGCACCGACGGCAACGAAGACGCACGCGTGCTGCGCCATGCATTTTTGAATAGTTTCTTCCAAACCGGCCTCAAAAACCTTATCGATCTGGCCGTAATCGACCGTGCCGATGTGACGCCCTCGACCGTCGTGCCCGATTCTATGCTGGGCCAGAGTCTGCGCGACCGCTATACCAAGGTCGACGAGGTTCCCTTCGATTTCTCGCGCCGTCGCCTGAGCGTAGTTGTCGCCGACGCCCAAGGCAAAACCCAGATGGTTACCAAGGGCGCTGCCGAGGAAATGCTCGAGATCTGCTCCTTTGTCGAGATCGATGGCATCGCTCAGCCGCTCACCGACGAGAAGCTCGCCCAGATTCGCAAGCAGGTCGCCGGACTTAACGCCGAGGGCCTGCGCGTGATTGCCGTGGCGCAGAAGACCAATCCGCGCTGCGTGGGCGAGTTTGGCATTGCCGATGAGTGCGACATGGTGCTGATGGGCTTTTTGGCCTTCCTCGATCCGCCTAAAGCAAGTGCCGCGGGCGCCGTCGCCACCCTTGCGGCCAAGGGCGTGGCGGTCAAGGTCCTGACCGGCGACAACGACCGCGTCGCCGCCACCGTCTGCGAGCAGATCGGCATCGACGCGAGCAGCGTTTTGCTCGGCTCTGAGATCGATGCGCTCGACGACGCAGAGCTTGCCGAGCGTGCCGAGAAAACCCACCTCTTCGCCAAGCTCTCGCCGCTGCAGAAGGCGCGCCTAGTGCGCGTCA
Organism: Collinsella sp.; assembly: GCA_048205395.1. Lineage (GTDB taxonomy): Bacteria > Actinomycetota > Coriobacteriia > Coriobacteriales > Coriobacteriaceae > Collinsella. The sequence continues at coordinate 68,008 of DBEWUK010000002.1, read as the reverse complement.
TGCGCGAGTTGCTCGGCCACACCGTGGGCTTTATGGGCGACGGCATTAACGACGCCGCCGCCATGCGTGCGAGCGACTGCGGCATCTCGGTCGATTCGGCCGTCGACATTGCCAAGGAATCCGCCGATATCATCTTGCTTCAGAAGGACCTGGGTGTGCTCGAGCGCGGCATCATCGAAGGCCGCCGCACCTACGGCAACCTACTCAAGTACCTCAAGACCACGGTGAGCTCCAACTTTGGCAACGTGCTGTCCGTGACCGTCGCGAGCCTGTTCTTGCCGTTTTTGCCCATGAGCGCCCTGCAGCTGGTGCTGCTGTCGCTCGTCTACGAGATCGTGTGCATCGCGCTGCCGTGGGACACCGTCGATGACGCCTGGACTGCCCGCCCGCGCGCCTGGGACGCCGCGTCCATCAAGGGCTTTATGCTCGAGCTGGGCCCCGTGAGCTCGCTGTTTGACATCGTGACCTTCGCTGCGCTCTTCTTTGTGGTGTGCCCCGCCGCCGTGGGCGCGAGCTGGGCCGAGCTTGCCGCCGCGGGCAACGTCACGGGTATGGCGACCTTCGCCGCGATCTTCCAGAGCGGCTGGTTTGTCGAGTCCATGTGGTCGCAGACGCTCGTGATCCACATGCTGCGCTCGCCGCGCCTGCCGAACCCGTGCGACCACGCCGCCCCCGCGCTGTGCGTGCTCACCGTCCTGGGCTTGGCGCTTGTCACTTGGCTGCCGGCAAGCCCCATCGCCGATGCGCTGGGCCTCATGCCGCTGCCGCCGAGCTTCTTCGCGCTGCTCATCGGCATTGTTGCCGCCTACATCGCGCTCACTCAGCTGGCAAAGCGCCGCTACATTGCACGCCACGGCGAGCTGCTGTAGCAAGCAGACGGAAAACACCCTGCCAGTTGCCGTTGCCACTACCACGGCTGCCGACGCCGCTGCCGTTGCCTCTGCCGCTGCCGCAATCTATCCCCTTAGCAATTGCGGTGAAATAGTTCCTGTTTAAAGCCGCGTGACTTTAATTTAGGGACTATTCCACCGCAACTTATTGGGAAATTAGCTAGTCCTTGGGCGTCCAGGACCAGAAGAAGTTGATAAGGGCCACACGCGAGGCGGTACCGGCCTTTTTGTTGATCGAGGAAATGTGGCGGTAGAGCGTGGAGCGCGAAAGAAAGAGCGTTGTGGCGATGTCCTGAACGCTCTGGTCCGAAACGACCAAGACCTCAAGAATATCGCGCTCGCGCTCTGTAAGCCCAAAGGTGGCGACGAAGGCATCAAGGCGTTCATCGGACGTGAGCTCCGCTGCTTCCACGGGCTCGGAGTCGGAGCATGTGGGCGCAAGATCCCCACCAAGATCGTCGGTGGCAAGCGGCAGGCCATCCTGCATCACGGCATCATCGGCTCGTTGCCCCAACTGCCCCAGCAGCGTAATCGCAATGCCCACAAACATCACGAGCGCCGCACCGAGCGCAGCCAGCACGTTTTGACTCGAGATGATCGCCACCGCCGGCGCCGTCACGAGCATCGAGCACACGTTGTTGACGACGCGACCCATGCACGGCCAAAAATATGACCAGCGCGCATAGAGCGAGACGGCGGCATATTTTGTGGTAAAGAACACCACGAAAAAGCCCGAGCCCAGATAAAAGATGATCGTGGCAGCAAGCTCGTTGCCGCCATTGCCATCGACGATGAGCACAAAGAACGAAAGCGTGGACAGTATGGCGGCACATGTCATGCCGATATTCATATACGAGCGGCCGTGCAGGTCAAATAGTGCGCCAGCGACCAACGAGCTCACGACAAGCAGCAGGCGCGGCCAATCGCCCAAATCGACGGCTCCGACAGCATGCAGGGTCGTGAAGCCCGCGTTGAGAGCGGCGAATACGCTGGAAAGATACGCCGTCGCCACGGTCAGGCGAACTACGGCGCGACGGAATGCCGCCTTTGCCTCGGGATCGTCATGCCACTTGGCGCCATATTCCAGAGCATCTACCGAAAGCCCGGCAGCACTGGGTTCAAAGTTGGGATCGGACTCGTCGCGCAGCTTGGCGCGTCGGGCACCGTGGAGCAACGCCACCTGCGCGATCGCACAGACGACCAGAACAGCCTGCTGAGGAATGCCGACAGGCATCACCATGTGGTTGAGAACCTGCACCAGAACGCCCATGGCGTAAGAAAGTGCGGCGGCGCGCGCCAAGCAGGGCGTTCGCGCAAAGCGCCTCGCAAAATTTGCATGGGCAGTCGATCCGCAGTAGCCCAGCGCGCAGCACGCCACCAAACCGCCGGCAATTACCACCTCAACCTGAACCGCCATAATCAACAGCAGCAATGCCGCCACCAGCAAAACGCCCGTGACGTCACTCGTTGCGTCGATAGCATGGGGACGGCGATAGTACAGAATGGGACGCACAAAAAAGCCAATCACGCTCGCGCCGATGACAAGGCTCTCATAAATAACGACCTCGTTCGGAGACACGAACTCGGCCATGCGCACATCAAGAAGATACTCGCACGCCAAAAACGTGAAGAAGAACAGCGCCAGGCATATAATCTCCCGAATGCCCCGACGCAAATATGCGGTTATGTCTCCCATGCCCCTCATGGTTAACCCCCAGCCGCTCAATTGTCTGGAAATCTATTTTAATAAAGAACCAGTCTCAATATCGAAGCCAGGCTCGAAATGCTGCCAATTCGACCCCAGCCGTCCACATCACGCCGCGATTTTGAGCCGCATGGACCAGAAGGGACGCGCGCGATCTCTAGCTCGGCCAGGAGTGTCTCCAACCACCACTCATTTAAGTACGTCCCCAATGAGTGGCCGAAGAGTGTCCCCCGCGACCAGTCGTTTAAGAACGTCCCCAATGACTAGTCAAAAATGGGCCATGTGTCCCAGTTGTGGAGACTCCTTGAGCCGTCTGGGTATCGCGAAGGATCGCGCACTCCCCCATCATCAAAAGTGACACACGCTACCTGTTGATGGGAGGCAGCCATGGGCTTCTTTGACAAGATGTTCGAGAAGAAAGAGTGCGCGATCTGCGGTACTGAGCTGGGACTTTTGGGGAAAACCAAGATCAACGAAGGTTACCTATGCAAAGAGTGCGTCGGCAAGCTCTCCCCCTTCTTTGGCGGCTATCGCTCCAGCACTGCAGACGATATCCGCGAGCAGCTCGCCTATCGCGAGGCCAATGCCGAGCGCCTGTCTTCGTTCAACCCCACGCGCACGCTTTCTGCCGGGCGCACCAATATTATGCTCGATGAAGACGCGGGCCTGCTGATCATCACTTCGCAGAGCCGCTGGCGCGACGCCAATCCCGACATCATCGAGTTCTCGCAGGTACTCGGCTGCGATATGGATATCGACGAGCAGCGCACCGAGATCTATCGCGAGACCAACGACGGCGAACGCGAGAGCTACAATCCGCCGCGCTATGACCTGGATTACGACTTTAACCTGACCATCCACGTCAATACGCCGTACTTTACCGAGATAAACCTGCGCGTGAACGACTCCACCATCGATCAGCGCGGTTCCATCGAATACCGCGAGGCCAAGCGCCAGGCAACCGAAGTCCGCGATGCGCTGGTGCAGCTGCGCCAGGAGACGCGCGACAGCGTCGTGGCCGCCAAGGCCCCCAAGACCGCGGTGACCTGCCCCTTCTGCGGAGCCACCACCATTCCCGATGCCAGTGGGCGCTGCGAATACTGCGGTGGCGCCATCGGTGCATAGCCCCCGGCACGGAAAGGACCGATCATGGCCTTCGAGAGCGTTAACTATCAGTGCCCTGCCTGCGGTGGCCCCTTGCATTTTGCCAGCGCCGAGCAAAAGCTCGTCTGTGACTACTGCGACTCGCGCTTTGAAGTCGAAGAAGTCGAGGCCCTCTATCGCGAGCGCCAGGACAAGGCAGATGCCAAAGCCGATGCGGCAGCCGCAACGCCCAAGCCCGTCGCCGACGACGCGGTGCAGGAGCTTGCCCAAAACGCCGGCTACATCTGCTCGTCGTGCGGCGCCGAGCTCGTGTCCGACGGCACCGTCGCCGTCACCACCTGCCCGTACTGCGGCAACTCCGCCGTGGCGCCCGGCCAGCTCTCTGGCGACTTCTCGCCCGACCTGGTGATTCCGTTTAAGCTCGGGCGCGACGACGTCACGGCCGCACTCAAGGAACACTACAAGGGCAAGATCTTGCTGCCCAAGAGCTTTGTCACCGGCAACCACATCGACGAGGTCCAAGGTGTCTACGTGCCGTTTTGGCTCTACGGCGCCCGCGTTGACGGCGAAGTGTACTTTGACGCGACCAACGAGACCGTGACCGAGGAATCCGACCGCACCGTCACGACCACCGACCACTACGATGCCTATCGCAAGGGCAATATCTCGTTTAAGCGCGTGCCCGTCGACGGATCGTCCAAGATGCCCGACGGCCACATGGATGCCATCGAGCCGTTTGACTATGACGCGCTGCGTCCGTTCTCGGTCGCCTATATGCCCGGCTACATCGCCAACCGTTACGACGAGGACTGCGAGACCTGCAAGGCGCGCGCCGAGCGCCGTATGGAAGAAAGCACGATCTCGGCCCTGCGCGAGACCGTCGTCGACGAATACGACGATGCCACGGTCGAAAGCAAGCAGCTCGACTACACCTGGGAAGACAGCGACTACGCCCTGTTCCCCGTCTGGATGCTCTCCGCCTCGTGGAACGGCAAGAGCTACCTGTTTGCCATGAACGGCCAGACCGGCCGCTTGGTCGGCGAGCTCCCCTGCTCCAAGTCCAAGCTCGCCATCGCCTCGGTGCTGTTCTTCGTGATCGGATTTATCCTCTCCCAGATTCTCTTTATGGGGGAATACGCCTTCGATCCGGATTACCTCACCTTTGATATCGAGGGCATCCTCATCAATATCATCGCGCCGCTAATCATCGTGATTATCGGAGACGTGCTACTGGTAGGCCAGCTCAAGACGGCCAACGAAGCAACCTGTGCCGATGAGTATTGTGGCGAGCTCGACCTGACCGAGAAACACGACACCTTCAGCCACACCGAGACCACCGTTGTCATGAAAGACGACAAGGACGACTAAGCAATCCAACCAATACCACCCGGCCTTTGACGAGAAAGGAAGATCACCATGGGACTCTTGAAAGCTGGATTGGGAGCTGCCGGCGGCGTCATGGCCGACCAGTGGAAGGAATTTATCTACTGCGAATCGATGCCTGCTGACGTCTTGGCCTGCAAGGGCAGCAAACGCACCGGTGGCCGTAGCTCCAACACGCGCGGCGAGGACAACGTCATCTCCAACGGCTCCGTCATCGCCGTCAACGACGGACAGGGCATGCTCGTGGTGCAAAACGGCAAGATCATCGAGGTTGCGCTGGAGCCTGGCGAGTTTGTCTTTGACACCGGCAGCGAGCCGAGCGTCTTTAGCGGCAACCTGGGCGATTCCATCAAGGAGACCTTCGCCAATATCGGCAGCCGCTTTACCTTTGGCGGCGACGCGGCCAAGGACCAGCGCGTCTACTTCATCAACACCAAGGAGATCATCGGCAACAAGTACGGCACCGCCTCGCCCGTGCCCTTCCGCGTGGTCGATAACAACATTGGCCTGGACGTCGACATCTCCGTTCGCTGCAACGGCGAGTATTCGTACCGCATCACCAACCCGCTGCTGTTCTACACCAACGTGTGCGGCAACGTGACCGATAGCTATACGCGCGACAAGATCGACAGCCAGCTTAAGTCCGAGCTGCTCACCGCCCTGCAGCCCGCCTTTGCCAAGATCTCGGAGATGGGCATCCGCTACAGCGCCATCCCCGGCCACACCACCGAGCTCGCCCGCGCGCTCAACGAGGTCCTCTCTGCCGACTGGCGTGACCTGCGCGGCGTCGAGATCGTGAGCTTTGGCGTCAACTCCATCGCCGCCTCGCAAGAAGACGAGCAGATGATCAAGGACCTGCAGAAGGCCGCGGTCATGCGCGATCCCACCATGGCGGCAGCCAACATTGCCAGCGCCCAGAGCGACGCAATGCGCGCGGCAGCCGCCAACCCCAACGGCGCGATGGCAGGCTTTATGGGCATGGGTATGGCAGGTGGCATGGGCGGCATGAACGCCAGCCAGCTGTTCGCCGCCGGCCAGGCACAGCAACAGGCCGCTCCGCAGCCGGCTCCGGCTCCCGCCCCCGCACCGGCTCCCACCGCCGCACCTGCGGCCGGCGCATGGACCTGCAGCTGCGGCGCCACCAACACCGGCAAGTTCTGCTCCGAGTGCGGCAGTCCCGCACCCGCCCCGGCACCGGCCAAGTGGTTCTGCCCCAACTGCGGCAGCGAAAACGGCGGCAAGTTCTGCAGCAACTGCGGAACGCCCCGGCCCTAGCCCCTCTATCTGGTAATTGGCGGGGGATCCGCCACCCCCGCATTTGTTTCTATGGGTTTCATTCGATAAAGGAGGACACCATGAAGACAACGTTCAAAAAGTCCGTACTCGCATTCCTGACATGCGTCCTGGCGCTCGCCTTTGCCCTGACGGGCTGCAGCGGCGGCGGCAAGGACCCCAAGGCCAACTTCGTCGGCAGCTGGCAGTACTCGGGTGGAACCTTGGATGGCGAAGAGCTCACCGATGAGTACATGGATATGCTCAAGGAGTGGGGCCTCAACTGCGTCCTAATCCTCGACGAGGACGGCACAGGCGTCCTCGATATGTTCCTTGAGGTCGCCGACCTGAAATGGGAAGCCAAGGACGCCACCACCGTAACGATCACCGCCGAAGATGAGTCGCACGACCTGAAGCTCAAGGACGACAAGCTCGTCCTTGAGGTGGAAGGCGACAAGCTTATCTTCACCAAGTCCGACAAGGATCTGTCCGGCACGGTGAAGAAGGATCGCGAGGCGGCCGAGAAGGAAGAAGAGGTCGATGAGGCCGTCGAAGACGACGACGTCCAGAGTGTCGAAATCTCCCCCGCCGTCACCGTCGCCGATGACGATCTGTGCACCATCACCATCACCGAGAAATTCAAGGACGACTGGGGCGACATCGGCTTTGTCGTCAACATCACCAACAAGAGCGACAAGGACCTGACCTTCTACGCTCCCTCCGGCAAGACCAACGTCAACGGCACTATGAAGGAACCCTGGTTCTCGGCTAACCTGATGCCCGGCACCAGCGCCACCGAGGAATTCACGTTCTCGAGCGGCGAACTTGACAGCCTTGACGACCTGGTCAATACGACCATCGGCATCGACGCCTACCTGACCGATTCCTACGAGGACGTCGCCTCCTACAGCGCAACCATCGCGTAGCGACAGACACCGATAGCCGCGGATTGGCGGACACATCCGCGCACATGCCAGGCGGGGCCGCAGGAAATGATCCTGCGGCCCCGCCGCTTTATGCCGACAGTACTGCCCATACAAGCAGGTCGCCCGCCGTTTTTAGATGCAAAACGGCGGGCGACCTATCTTCGGCGTTGGAGCACGGGCGGCACACCGACTACGGGCGCTCCATGTTGGAGACGATGCTGCCTTCGGTCACCGCATGCACGGCAAGACGCATGATGTTGTCGTAGCCGGTCTTGTTGAGGATCTCCGAAATGCGGCGCTTGATGGTGCCCTCGCTCATAAACAGCTCGGCCGCGATCTCGCGGCGGCTCTTGCCCTCGCAGGCAAGGCGCAAAATCGACAGCTCGACATCGTCGAGGGCCGCCGTACCCGAGAAGATGCTCTCGGGAGGTTTGGGAAACGTGCAGTAACCCGCCAGCGTGGAGCGCATCACGGCGAACAGCTCGTCGATACCGACGTTCTTGTACACAAAGCTATCGACGCCCGCCTCGCGGGCCTGATCGACAAAGGTGATCTCGGGCATGCCGGTCATGATAATGACGCGGCACTCGGGCAGTTGTTCTTTGATGCGCGCCGCCGCCACGATGCCGTTGGAATCATGCTCGGTGCATACGTCCATCAGTATCATGTCCGGGCGCTCCTTGAGCGCGACACCCAAGGCCTCGGAAGCATCGGCAATGGCGGAAACAACGGTCATATCGGGCTGGTCGCCAACGGAGCGCGCCAGGCTCTCGCGCAAGATAGCCTGGTCTTCGACGATTAACACGCGGATCATGAGCTTCTCCTTTGGACCGTGGCGTTAGAGGCGAGCGGGATGGACACCGCAAGTGTAAAGGGCGGGGCGGTGTGGACTTCCAGGCTGCCGCCCAGATTCTGTGCGACATGCCTCATACCAGGGATACCCGTTCCCTCGCGATACGATACGGGTGCAGGCGCGCCGTCGTTAGAAACGGTCATCCGCGCAACAGCGCCGTCTTCCGACGTCTCCTGCCGCAGGCGCACATGGACCTGATGGGCCTGTGCATGCTTGGTAGCATTGGTCGAGGCTTCGCGGATAATCTGCAGAAAGGCTGCAGCGACACGCGCGTCGCTTGGCAGCTCGCCCTCAACATCGATCTGCACGCTCACCAGGCCAAAGGCATGGACGATATCGCCCAGTTGCTCTGCCGGTTCGGTGTCGCCCCCGCTGCGCAGATCGGCAGCGATTGAGCGCAGCAGCGGGTCGATCTGCTCGAGTGACTCGTCATCCAGGCGCCCCTCCTCCAGATAACGATGGAAGATGGACAGGCGCTGCCCGATTACGTCGTGCACGCGGGCGCGCATACGTAGATATGCCGCATTGTCAGCAACTTTTTTGACTTCTTCGATCTGGGCTTGGAGCTCTTGGCCCGCAAGCTCAAGCAGGCGGTTGGCTTGCGCCAGGCGATCATGAGCATGCGCATACTCTGTTACATCCAGGCCGATAATGCGCTCAAAGAGGCGGCCCGAAACCATAACGTCATCGCGCACAAACAAGCGAATCTCGGCGGGAGAAACCTCGATCACAACGCGCGCCTCACCAAAGCGGTCCAGATTAATTCGCACGCGGTTCTGGCTGCTTTCGGGCATTTGCATGCTGAGTTTGCGCAGGTCGTTCCATGTTCCGCTCATATCGCCTAGGTCGGTGGGCATATGAAGCTCCACCAGGTTTTTTCGCATGCAGCGGTTCATGAGCAGTGGACGGCCCCTCGAGTCCAGATACAGGATACCCACGGGAATCACGTTGATGGTTTCGATCGTCGAAAACGCGGTGATATCCTCCTGGCGGTTGCGGATATCCATCAAGAGCGCCGCGATGGAGCGGAACAGGAAGAACGCTCCCTCTGCGATAAGGACAACGGTCCACGCCGAGCCCATGGCAAAAACCACCGGCGGTGTCACGGCGGCAACGAGCAACAGTTCGGGCAGCATGACGGGGCGACGATAGTGCACCATAAGCACCACGCCATAGGCAAAGATCGCGACACTGAGCCACAGCACTCCGCCCATTGCCCTGGCGCAAACGTCAAGCGGCGCCACCAGATACGAGCCAGACGACGCGAATAAGATGAGCGCCGAAATCATCAGGTGAAGCACGAGGCTCGCCTCGTAGGCACAAATCACCTTACGGTTATAGGACGAGCGGCGCGATACGATGAGCGGGACGTGGATCGTCTGCAGACACGCAGCCAGGGCAAAGACAACATCGAGCGCAACGATTTGGGGAAGAATGAGCGAAATCTGCATCGTCACTCACCCGCCCTCGGCATCAAGACGATCATGCGCAGCTGGCCGGGCTCGCCCTCAAGGCGGTATGCCACGTTGCGCCCTTGCAGAGCGCTTTCGAGCTCTTGCGCGGCGGGCGTCTGCGAAAGATCTGCATCATCGTTGGAAAAAAGCGTGGCGCGCAGCTCGACACTGCATCGGTCATGGTCGCCCAAGTGATACATAAGCGCCGGATGGTCGGTGGTGTAGGCAAAAAACGCAAAGTCATACACGCAGTCGTACAGGGCGCTTACCGTACTGGCGTGCAACGGGCGCCGTATGGCGATAATCGAGGCACAATCGATATCGATGGTGCGCAGGTCGCTTGCGAGCTCGTTGGCGATGAGCTGAATGCGGTCGCGATCAAAACCGCTCTCCCCGTGCTGCGCCAACGTGAGCGACCCCTTGCGCTTGCAATAGGCGACAAGCATCTTGGCGCGCTGCAACATGCGGTAACGCTCGTGCGAAGACGCTTCGTCGGTCAACGGCGGCAGCGAGCTCAGCAGGTCGTACATCCCTTCGAGCGCGCGGGCAAGCGCCTGGTCCACGTCTTGGACCAGCAAGGTCTCGGCCTCTTGATCTGCCAGGTGCGTCTTAAGGTCGTAGTCGGCAGCGAGCAGCTCGTTTTGACGCTGCAGCTCCATGCGACGGTGTGCCAGTTCACGGTTAAGCTCGTTGAGATCCGACACGTCTTGGGCAAGCAGGGCCGATCCGCCCAGCAGTGGAAAGGCTCGGTACATTACATCGGGATTGGACTCCACTGCAAAGGCATGGGCATGCCCGTGTTCCTGGGCTCGCAGCTCTTCGCACACGCCCGCCGGCATTGGCTTCGACACTGGCGTGGCATAGACTTCCTGCAGGTCGCGCGTTAGAACTTTGAGGTCGAGCGGCAAGGTGTCGAAGATGCCGGCGATGTCGTGATATGACGGAATGACACCGCAATCGAGACAGATTTCCATCGCCACCACGCACAGAACGCAATAGACGAGCGAAAAGTTGAGCCTCCATGCCCAGGGCACGCGCAACGCATACGAGATGGCAAAGAATGCGCCACCCAGCAGTACGAGCGCCGCCGTACCCGAGAAACGCTGGATGCGAAAGGACGAGGACCGGCCCACCAGGATAAAAAAGGCCACGAAGTTAAAGGCCGTCCACACGAGAACGGCGAAATAACCCCAGCCGTACGTGTAATCGTTGCTCCAGGTGTCGCTTGTACGGTCAAAGCGGAAGACCTGCTGGTGAAAATCGTTGGTGAGCACAAATCCGATAAGCAGGATGGCCGCAATCCACAGCGCAACGCAGTAGCGGCGACCCAGGCGGTGTTGCTCCAGGCCCGCAAGGCGCAGACCACACAACTGGTAGAGCAGCGGAATGAGCGTCATGGGCACGTAGTACAGGTACCACAGCACGGTGGCATAGAACGGCGTGAACGACTTGTACTTGAGAATGACTTCGATCATCCACAGGGCGCAGATGGTGGCGATGGCAACAAGGCGGCGGCGCAACACATAGTCCAAACAGCGCAGATAGACCGATACGCCCCAAATTGAAAATACTATTGCGGCGACAAGCAGCGGGAGAGAGCTCGAATGGACGAGCGCATCCACGACCTCTTCGGACACCTCGCTATGGGCGGGCACGGCGTTAGAAAGTTTGGGGTCGAAGGCGAACAGCGCCGGCAAGACTGCCAAAAGCATGAGGAACAGCGCGGTGATGACACCGGCGATAGCAAAGACGCGGTGGCGGTACACCTGATGTGTTATGCCAACAAGGAATCGCGGCATGGCGAAGAGCCTGCCGCCCCTGGGATCCGCCACGGGAGCGGATCGGGCGGCCGCGTGGCCGATATGTCGCTCGCGGGTACCCATAGTGCTTTTAGTGTACCGACAGATGGGCCGAAAAAGCGGGCCGCATGTCCCAAAATCCGCAGACGGCAAGGCGCCCGGCGAGCATTAACTGCTCGCCGGGCGCCTTGGTTAGGAGGCTATGAAGTCGAGTGTCTCAGCTTCCTTAGGAAAGGTCCTCACCATTAGAAGCAATAACCTTCTTGTACCAGTCGAAGCTCTTCTTCTTGGAGCGCTTGAGGGTGCCGTTGCCCGCATCATCGCGGTCCACATAGATAAAGCCGTAGCGCTTGGACATCTCGCCCGTGCCGGCAGACACCAAGTCGATCGGGCCCCAGGTGGTGTAGCCCAGCAGGTCAACGCCGTCCTCGGTCACCGCGTCGCGCATGGTCTGGATGTGCTGACGCAGGAAGTCGATACGATAGTCGTCGTTGATGGAACCATCCTCCTCGACAACATCCCTGGCACCCAGGCCGTTCTCAACCACAAACAGCGGCTTCTGATAACGGTCGTACAGGTCATTAAGGGTGATGCGGAAGCCCAGCGGATCGATGGCCCAGCCCCACTGGCTCTCCTGCAGGTAGGGGTTCTTGGCGCCGACGAAGGCGTTGCCCTGGGTGCGCTTGACATCGGGGTTGTCGGCACCGGCAGAGCAACGGGTGCTGTAGTAACTAAAGCTGATGAAGTCGACGGTGTTGGCAGCCAGGACCTCGCGGTCCTCGTCGGTCATGCCCACATCAATGCCCAGGCGCTCGAGCTTCTTGACGGCATAGGCCGGGTAATAACCGCGGCTCTGGACGTCGACGAAGAAGTAGTTGTCCTGATTGTCGAGCTGCGCCTGGCGCACATCGCCCGGGCGGCAGCTGTAGGGGTAGTAGCTACCTGCGGCGAGCATGCAGCCGATCTTAATCTCGGGGTCAATCTCGTGAGCGATCTTGGTTGCCCAAGCGCTGGCGACGAGCTCGTTGTGGGCGGCCAGGTACTCGACGGCCTCCTTGTTCTCGCCCTCCTCAAAGACCAGACCGGCACCCATAAACGGCAGGTGCAGAATCATATTGATCTCGTTGAAGGTAAGCCAGTACTTCACCAGGCCCTTGTAGCGGGTGAAGATCGTGGTCGCGAGGTTCTTGTAGAAGTCGATGAGCTTGCGGTTGCGCCAGCCGCCGTACTCCTTGATGAGGTGAATCGGGCAGTCGAAGTGCGTGATGGTCACGAGCGGCTCGATGCCGTGCGCCTGACACTCGCGGAATACGTCCTCGTAGAAGGCCAGGCCAGCCTCGTTGGGCTCGGTCTCGTCGCCGTTGGGGAAGATACGGGTCCAAGCCAGGCTCATACGGAAGGTCTTAAAGCCCATCTCGGCAAAGAGAGCGATGTCCTCTTTGTAGTGGTGATAGAAATCGATACCGGTCTGCGCGGGATAGTAATAGCCGTCCTCGAAGTCGAGCATCTTGCGCTGGCCGGAGACCACCGCATAGCGCTCGGGGCCGTGCGGAGCCACGTCCACGTTGGCCGGCCGCGGCCGTCCACGTCGTAGGCGCCCTCGCACTGGTTGGCAGCCGTCGCGCCGCCCCACAGGAAGTCATTACGGAAAGCCATGCATCAATCCTTTCGCACGCTGTTGTCATAGGCTCAGTATCCCTACAAACAACGCGTCGCTCAACGGCAACGACGCAGGCCGATACTTCTTTTCGCGCGCAGGTGCCCGACAGCCGCCCCGTCTGACACTTTTTGATACCGCCGCCCCCAACCACCACAAAGGGGACAGGCACCTTTGTGGTGGCCTGGGCCCGGCTTGTCTCGATCTGTAACAGTTAGGCAGCCAAAACCGGACCTGGTGTTACAAATCGAGATTTTCGGGCGGGCCCCTGCAGTTTGTCTCAATCTGTAACAGGTAGAAACGATTTAGCCCGCTAGATGTTACAGATTGAGACGGAAGATTCTAGTCCACGGTGATGTCGAGGTTCTTGCCGATGAGGCCTACGTAGCCGCCCTCGGCAGCCTTGGGGCTGTCGGCGTGGCAGAGGACCCACTTGTCGGCCTTCCAGTAGCAGTAGCTGTCGCTGGCGGCAGGCATGTCGGCCGCGGCCTCGGGGCGCGGACCGTTGGTGCCAGCGGGCAGTGCCACCATCACCTGGAAGCCGCCGTCGTCGACCATGCACGGCGTGTAGTGAAGCGTGGTGTTGAAAACCTCGACAACCTTGCCGGCCGGCACGCGGAACGCCTTGACGCACGCGGTGTCGAGCTTGCCGTCCTCGATCTCCCAGCGATGCGCCACGAGCAGGATAAAGTCGCGGGCACCCAGGTTAAACTCGCTGGCGCGGTGATACTCCAGGCAGTTGAGACGCGTGTTGTGGCCATTGCACCAGCCCAGCTGGAAGGGTCGGCCGCCAAACATGAGAAAGCCCAGTTTATCGGCATCCTTGACGCCCTCGAGCTCCGGCGCGCTTGCAACGTACTTGCTGCCCTCGGGAATGGGCGTGGCAGAAAGCGCCTCGAGTACGGGCGACATGAGCTCGGACGGAACGTTATCCCAAACGTTGCCATAGGACTTGAACTCGGGATCGTTGACAGAGTAGATATGCATGTTCACTCCTGTTCGTAAATGTGACTATACGAACATTCTAGAACAAACATGAGCGATTTTGAACGCTCACCCCGACCAATCAGCAAAAAGGCGCCCCCGCATAAGCGAAGGCGCCCAATGCGCGCGTTTTGGGCGATAAAGCCCTTATGCCTGCTGATAGTGCAGGTGCTTCTCATCGATATCGGCCAGGTCGCGGTCGAGGTAGCGGCGCGCGAGCCAGTTTGCCATAGGAAGGTTCTGGTCCAGGTAGTTACCGCACTCCTCGGGAGCGGCACCGGGAACATCGCCCTCAAAACCGGCGACAAACTCGAACAGTTCGCGCACGTGCGGCAAGATTTCCTCGCTCGTCAGCTCACCAAAAACGACGAGATAAAAGCCCGTGCGGCAGCCCATGGGACCAAAGTAGACAATGCGGCCCGACCACTCGGCATGATTGCGAAGGAACGTCGCGCCCAGGTGCTCGATGGTGTGGCACTCGGCCGTGTTCATGACCGGCTCCTTATTGGGCGTGGTCAGGCGCAGGTCAAACGTGGTGACGGCAGCACCGGTCGCCGGATCGCGGTCGATACGGCTCACATACACGCCAGGCTCAAGCAGCAGATGGTCAACGGAAAAACTCGCGATGCGCTCCATGGCAGATCCTCTCGATAGTCAAATTGGGACGGGGCTCTTTTAGCTGGTTCGAATGGTCGCACCAATCATACCAGTCAAAAAAGCCCCGTCCCAAAAAGACAACTTAGCCCAAGACGCGGGCCATGCGTGCCTTAAACTCCGCGAGGAAACGCGGGGCGTCGACGGTCAGCGCCACGAGTGCGCTCTTGTCGGGGTCGGACAGGCGGCGCTCATCGCAGATGGTGCGGCCGCGATACTCGCCCAGCAAGTCAACACGCAGGTTGCAGCCGAGCGCACCTACGAGCGTGGGGTCGATCGCCACGGCAACGGCCAGCGGATCGTGCAGCGCACAACCACCCAGGTAGGGTGCGTTCATCTCGTACGAGCCAATGTAGTGCTCGACCATGCTCGCAAATGCGCAGCCCGCCATGGTGCCCGAGCCCGTCCAGCCGGCAATATCGCGGCGCGTGAGCACCACGCGATGCGTCACGTCCAGACCCACCATGGTGAGCTTACGGCCCGAGCGCAGCACCGCATCGGCTGCCTCGGGGTCGCTCGCCATGTTGGCCTCGGCGCCCGCGCTCACGTTACCGGGCACGGTAAGGGCGCCGCCCATCACGACCACGCGGCCGATGGACATCATCGCCGCCGCATCGCGCTCCAGGGCGAGCGCCAGGTTGGAGAGCGGGCCAGTCGCTACGTAGACCAGATCAGGACCATAGGTGCGCGCGGCATCGATCAGATAATCGACCGCAGCGTTGCCGTCGGCCGAGGTCGCCCCCACCGGCTCGTAGGGCGACGCGGGCACGCTCGCGCCGCCGATGCCGTTCTTGCCGTGAATGAGCGCGGTGGACGCCGGCGGCGTATAGGGCTCAGTCGCCTGCAGAGGACGGTCGGCACCCAGGTACACCGGAACCTCGGGGCGACCCAGCAGATCGAGCACCGCCAGGCAATTGTGCGCCGATTGCTCGACGCGCACGTTGCCAAAGCACGTGGTGATGCCCACGAGCTCCACCTCGGGGCTCGCGATGGCATAGGCGAGCGCCATCGCATCGTCCACACCCATATCCAGATCAAGGATCAGCTTCTTGGTTGCCATTGTTCTACTCCGCTTCTCCGTCTTTATCGTTTAACCAAACCAATGTTCAACTTCGGCGCGCGTGGGAATCGATTGCTGAGCGCCCAGGCGCGACACCGTCACTGCCGAGGCGCGAGCACCCGCGGCCATGCACTCAAAGAGCGGCAAGCCCTCTAGGCGAGCCGCCGCCAACGCGCCGATAAACGTATCGCCGGCGGCCGTGGTATCGACTACCGTGCTCGAAAGTGCCGGCATGCGCAGCAGCTCACCGTCATCGCCGAGCGTAACCGAGCCGGCGCCGCCCAGCGTGATGACCGCAGCCCCGGCGCCCTTGTCGAGCAGCGCATTGAGCGCGGTGACGCAGCTCGCGTCATCCGTGGGCAGAATGCCCGTCAGCACCTGGCACTCGGTCTCGTTGGGGCAGACCAGGTCGACCGCAGGCCACGCTCTTGCCGGCAGGTCGCATGCCGGCGCCGGGTTAAAGATCGTATAGAACCCCAGCTCGTGAGCGCAAACAAGCGCCTCGGCCGTCGCCGCAAGGTCACATTCGCCCTGGGCGATAAAGACGCTTCCGGCAGCCGGGGCAATCTCGCTGGCGTCGCCGTCGAGCCCATCGGCCACCAGGTGCCTCAGCGCGCAGGCCACATCCTCACCCGTAAGCGCGTGGTTGGCGCCCGGCGACAGCACGATGCGGTTGTCACTCTCACAGCGAATGATAGTCGCGGTACCGGTCTCCACGTCATCGAGACGTGTCACAAGCTCAACGCCCACGCCGGCATCCTGGAGCCCTGCCACAAGTGCATCGCCAAAGGCATCGCGCCCAACAGCGCCGATCATGCACGTGCGCACACCCATGCGCGCGGCGGCGACGGCCTGGTTGGCGCCCTTGCCACCGGCATTGGCGATAAAACCGCTGCCACCGACTGTCTCGCCCGCGCGCGGCATGCGCTCGCACGCCACCGAAAGGTCCATGTTCATGCTGCCGAACACCGCAACGATGCCGCGATCTGCCATGGAAACCTCCTCGTCTTCAGGCTTTGCGCCCACCGTCGACCAACGATTGTGCGCTCTCGCACCCCCTATAACTTTAGTCCACTTTGATGTGGACGCGCGCTTGAGCTTGCGCCAGCAGCAAGCATTCACAGGAGCAGGCAGCTACAATGAAGGCGTGCTGATTATTCTCGTCATTGGATGATGTTTTATGGAACAACTCTCGCAATCGGGCTCGCGCGGTCGACGCCGCACGGGCAACGAGCCGGCGCCGCACGAACGCGTGAAGGGCGAACGCCGCGCCAACGAACCGCGACGCGCCGCGAGCCCCCATCGCGCTTCTGCCAACAACGCAGGCCGCGCCAACACTCCCGCCGCGGAGCAGACGCCTGCTCGCCCCAAGTCCCGCTACATCCCTGCACTCGACGGCCTGCGTACGCTCGCCGTCGTCGCGGTGGTGCTCTATCACCTTAACCTCACGTGGGCTCAGGGCGGCCTGCTTGGCGTCACGATCTTCTTTGTGCTTTCGGGCTATCTGATCACGCGCTTGCTGCTCAACGAAGTCGCTAAGACCGGACGCATCGACCTCAAGAGCTTCTGGATTCGCCGCATCCGTCGCCTGGTCCCCGCCGTGGTAACGGTAGTGTTTGTAACCTGCGCGCTGTGCACTATCTTTAACCACGTGATGCTCACCAAGATGCGCCCCGACATCCTGCCGTCGCTGCTGTTCTTCAACAACTGGTGGCAGATTGCCCAAAACGTCTCGTACTTCAATGCTCTGGGCGATCCCTCGCCGCTCACGCACTTTTGGTCGCTTGCCATCGAGGAACAGTTCTACCTGATTTGGCCGCCACTGCTGTTTGCCATGGTATCCATGCATGTGAGCAAGCCCAACACGCGCCGCGTGGTTCTGGGCCTTGCCGTGGTATCTGCCCTAGCCATGATGGTGCTTTACAACCCTGCCGCCGACCCCAGCCGCGTGTACTATGGCACCGACACCCGTGTGTTCTCGCTGCTGCTGGGTGCCTGGATGGCCTTTATCCCCGATCGCGACCTGGCGCCGGTGCGTCTCGCTCGTCGTTTGGGGCTCAATCGCCTAGCTGGCGCCGCCAAGCACGGCAAGAACGCCGAGGGCAAGCCTGGCGAGAAGGCCGACGAAGCAGCCGAGACCGCCCCGGCACAGCCGAGCGCCCTCGTGCGTTTTTGGTCCTCGCCCGCATCCATCGATGTGTTGGGCGTCGTGGGTCTGGTTGGCCTTGCCGCCATGGTCGCGCTCACCAACGGCTACACCGCCTTCCAGTATCGCGGAGGCACGCTGCTGTGCTCAATCCTCACGCTCATGGTTATTGCCGCCTGCATGCAGCCCCAGGGAATGGTTGCCCGCGCGCTGTCCGCCGAGCCGCTCGTGTGGATTGGCAAGCGCTCGTACAGCATCTACCTGTGGCACTATCCGCTGCTGTTGCTCATGAACCCGGTCGCCAACATCAACGATACGCCCTGGTGGCAATACATTTTGCAGGTGCTGCTGGTGGTCGCCGTGGCCGAATGCTCATATCGCTTTATCGAGACTCCGTTTAGAAAGGGCGCCTTCGGCCGCACCGTCGCCGAATTCCGCGATGGCACCACCACGCCCGCCAACTGGGCACGCGCGCACGTCCCCGTCTGCGCAGCCTGCGCTGTCGTGTTGGTCGTTGCACTGGGCGGTCTGATCTTTGTGCCCGAGACGTCTGCGCTGAGCGGCGAGGGCGCCGAAGTTCTGAACAAGGAAGCCAAAAACACCGCGCCCACCGACCAGCAGGCGGCCGACGACACCGACAAGGACAACGACGGCTTCCCCGATGGCTCCTACGACCTGTTGATGATCGGTGACTCCGTGTCGCTGCGCGCCGTTGATTCCTTTGACGACGTGTTCCCACACAGCCATATCGATGCCGAAAAGGGCCGCCAGTTTGATGCGGGCCGCGCGACATTTGAGGGCTATATCCAGCAGAACCTTGCCGGCAAGATCGTGGTCTTTGCCCTGGGCACCAACGGTTTGGTAACGGACGCCCAGGTCGACGCGATTATGGCCGACGCCGGCGAGCAGCGTATCGTCGTGTTTGTAAACACGCGTAGCCCGCAGCCGTGGGTCGAGTCCACGAACCAAGCCATCGCCAACGCCGCCACGCGCTACAAGAATGTACGCGTTATCGACTGGTACGGGCACAGCGCCAACCGCAACGACCTGTTCGATGGCGACGGCACGCATCTGTCGACTACCGGCGTGACCGAGTACCTCAACCTGATCCACGATGCAGTCAAGAAAGACCTGCCCGTGCACCCCGAGGACCACGTCAACGATCCGCAGCCGGCAGCCGTCAAGTCCGCTGTCGACGCGCTCGTCAATGCCCTCGCCTACAAGCCACACAAGCTCGGTGACGACAAGTAACGCGCAGCAAAATCTGCGTACACCCGCAGGGGGCGCCAGCCAATGAAGACCTCTACGGATGAATTCCAAGCCGCTCCGCCGCTCCAGACATCGTTTCCGTGCCTCGCGCCTGCCCCAAACAATCAAAACAAGCCCTTTTCGCCGCGACCTCAAAGGTCTGTGGGCAAAAAAGGGCAAATATGAGTACTGAAACCATTTTAGTAGCAGGCAAAACCACCCAAATTGACGTTCGGGCGACCCCTATAACCCCCTAAAGCAGCCAACCCGACTGGTTTAAGGCGTATTGAAGCCAATTTTAATGAACATACTATAGGTTATGTTCATTATCTTTTTGGATGTAAATGCTATTCACTTAGCAACAGTACTCATATTTGGCATTTTTTGTCCACCGCCATATAACTAACGCCCTATAGCAGACAAAAAACAGGCCGCAGCCCATCGCTGCGGCCTGTTCGGAAGCAAAAGTGGGCGCTACGCGCCGTAGCCCATCGCTTGCAGCACAAACATGACGACCGTCAGCACCGTAATCACGCCGATAGTCGCCCAAGTGAGCACGTTCCATACGCGGCCGTTGCGGTTGGCGCCCATAATGTGGCGATCCGCCGCGATAACCACCTGAAATACCAGGACTACGGGCAGCAGCACGCCGTTGATGACCTGCGAGGTCATCATAATCTGGAACAAATCGACGCCAGGCATGAGCACCAACACGGCAGAAATGCCGATGATAGCCGTAATGATGCCGCGATAGACCGGAGCCTCGTCCCAGCTGCGGTCGGCGCCGCGCTCCCAACCAAAAGCCTCGCAGATGGCACTCGACGTAACGCCCGGCAGCACGCAGGCAGCCAAAAAGCTCGCTGCGACCAGGCCCGAGGCAAACAACACCGTGGACCACTGGCCCGCGATGGGCTCCAGCGCGCGGGCGGCATCGGCGGCATCGCTAATCTGAATACCCGCCGGGAACAGCACCGTACCGGTCGTGATGATAATGAAGCCCGCAATGATATCAGCAGCGATCGAGCCGCTCACGGTATCAATACGCTGCAGCACGATATCGTCCTCGCCCGCATTCTTATCGACCACGTTGTTCTGAGCCAAGAAGATCATCCACGGTGCGATGGTGGTACCGATCGTTGCGACCACGAGCGACACGTAGCTGGGATCGTTCTGAATATTGGGGACGACCAAGTCGACCGCGACCTCGCCCCAGTTGGGGCCGGCCATAAACGCGGCGACGATGTAGGTCACGAAAACGCAGCTTACCAGCAGCAAAATCTTCTCGATGCGCTGGAAACTGCCCGACATGGTAAGCATCCACACCAGCAGCGCCACGAGCGGCACCGAGATGCTCGCCGGAACGCCAAAGAGGGCAAGGCCACTCGCGATACCCGCGAACTCCGAGATGGTCACCGCCGTGTTGGCGATTAACAGCGCCGCCATGGCCAGCACGCTCTTGCGCACGCCAAAGCGCTCGCGAATGAGCGACGCCAGGCCCTTGCCCGTGACACATCCGCAGCGCGCCGCGGTCTCCTGCGTCACGATAAGCAGCACGGTCATGACGGGAAGCATCCAGAGCATCTTATAGCCATAGCTGGCGCCCGCGCTGGAATACGTGGCGATGCCGCCGGCGTCATTGCCCGAAAGCGCCGCCAGAAGACCGGGGCCCATGGCGCCAAAGATGGCCGCGATGGTCAGCTTTTGCTTGGTGATCGGCTTTTGCTTCGTATTTTGCACGCGACCACCTACCCCATGACCGACATGGTGAGCAGCACCGCGGCGATGCAGTACGCCACACACGAGATCATGACGGCGATGACGTTCATGGCAGTACCCGACGTATTGAGGTCGTGCTCATCGCGCCAGAACAGCACCATCAGGTAAATCACGGCGCTCATGTTGCCGATCAGACAAATGATGGCCGCGATGTTAAAGCAGCCGGTAAAGAGCTGCTCCTCAAACATGGTGGCATCGGGGAACGCGGCGGTGCGCACCAGCTGCGCGCACAGGTAGGTCACGAGCGACAGAATCAGGCCCATGCCCGTGCTCTGGAAGAAGAATCCCAGGTACGGCTTGGGCTCGTCGTCGTGACCGTCGTACTCGAGGAAGTAGTTCTTGACGAACGACACCATGCGCGAGGCAGCCAGCAGCACGAGCGGCATGGCGCACATGGGGAACACCACCAGATGCGCGGAGCCCAGCGCCGTCCCCAGCACCGTCGCCATAAGGCACGAGGCAATGCCCCACACGACGACCCAGTACTGACGATGCACGAACCAGCTGAGCACGTTCGTCGAGTCGTCCGACGCGCTGTCGCCCGAGCCGACGCCTGCGATCTGCAGGTCCTCCTGGTGCTCCTCGGCGATAACGTCCATGGCGTCGTCGAAAGTTACGATACCCAGGATATGACGGTTCTCGTCGCAGACGGGGATGGCAACCAGGTCGTACTTGGTCATCTCGTCCGTCACGTCTTCCTGGTCCTCGTCGGGCGACACGTAGACCAGATCGCGATAGGCGAGCTGGCCCAGCGTGGCGTCGCGGTCGGCCACGATCAGCGTGCGCAGCGAAAGCACGCCCGTCAGCATGCCGCCCGGATCCTCGGTATAGACGTAGTAGACGCTCTCAAAGTCCTCGTCGAGCTTGCGGATTGCCTCGATGGCATCGCCGACCGTCGCCGTGGCGGGCAGCGAGACAAACTCCGAGGTCATGATGCGGCCGGCGGTGTTGTCCTCATAGCCCAGCAGATTACGAATCGCCTTCTCCTCCTTGACGCCCATCAGGCGCAGGAGCTTCTCGGCCTTCTCGTAATCGAGCTCGTCGATCAGGTCGGCAGCGTCGTCCGGGTCCATCATGGCCAGCATCGACGATGCGTCGGTATCGGACAGGCCCTCGAGCATCTCGGTCATAAGCTCGTCGTCATCGAACTCCGAGATGGCCTCGGCGGCCTGTGCCGTATCGAGCTGCGCGAACACCTGCGCGCGCAGGCGCGGATCGAGCTGCTCGATGATGTCGGCGATGTCGGCAGGGTGCAGCTCGCCGAGCGTCTTGTGCGACACCGAGAGTTGAATGTTCTTGGTCGAGCGGTCGAGCAGGTCCATGTAGGACCAAGCGATGATGTCCTCGCTGAGCGGCTTGCCCAGGTGCTTCATAAAGCCTTCGACGATATGCTCGAGCGCGGGGCTGATGGCGCGTAGCAGACCGCGGGCACCGACCTCGGCGCCCAGCAGGCGCAGCTGGTTTTCGCCCGACATGGAAAACTTGATGTCGTTTACGCGCACGACCTTCATGCCCTGCGTGTCGACGATCTGCTTGTTGAGCACGTCGCGGGCGAGCAGGAGTTCGGTCGGCTGCAGATACGAAAAACGGATTTCGGTGGCCGACGTCTTAAGGTGTACACCCGTCTCGTCGATACGGTCGACCCATTTGCGCCAGCTGATCATAAACGGCGTCTTGCCGGGTCCGCGGAACGCGAGCGACGTCACGTGCGGAAAGACTTCGCCGGTAGCAATACCAAAATCGTTGACCACGCCGAGCTTTTCGCCGTCGACGTCCAAGACCGGCAATTTGAGCATCTCACTCAGATAATTCAATGGTGCTCCCCATCATTATTCCTCCGGACGCGACCGCGCGTGCGGCGTCCGGGGGCTTCTGGATATGTATACGCATGCGCGGGCGGCACGCCGCTCGACGCTTACACCCCGTGCATGCGCAAAAAGCACCTGCATGGGGTCATCGACTGTATGGTCGAGGTTTGGATTTCACCTGTAACCTTTCTCTTGACCCTCATTAACCGCAGTAACTATAGCATCAGCATCGCCCTGCGGCATCGAATTTATGCGCTGCACATTGCAGGCATACCAAACGCTGACGCATCCGTGACATAGCTGTTGGGGACGTTCTTAAACGACTACCCAATGACTACTCTGTGGTGTCGTCGTCCTCGGCAAGTTGGGGAAACACGGCGTCCTTGGGCATGGCGACCTTCGTCAGCGAGGTGAGCTTTTTGCTCAGCGACGTGTCCGTCTTGACCAGGTCGCTGAGCGTCACGATCTTGTAGCCGTCGGCAATGAGGCCGTCGATAATTTGCGGCAGCGCCTCGAGCGTCTGCTCGGCGCATTCGTCTCTATCGGTGAGCAGCACGATATTGCCCGGCGTCACCGAATCGAGCACCGTCGAGACCTGCTCGTCGGCACCGTTGAGCAGCCAGTCGCCCGAGTCAATATTCCACGAGACCACGGCGGAGACCAGGTCCATCGCATCAATCCAGTTTTGCTCGTCAAAGGCAGCGTAGGGAGCACGCAGCAGCATCGTCTTCACGCCGGTCGCCGACTTAATCGCATCGGTGCCTTTCGTGATCTGTTCGCGTACCGCCTCACGGTCCTGACCCTTGAGCGAATCGTCGCTGTAGCTGTTGGATCCGATCTCGCACCCGGCATCGACAATCGCCTTGGCCGTGGCAGGCGAGGCCTCGGCCGCATCGCCCGAAAGGAAGAACGTCGCGGTGACGCCCTTTTCCTTGAGCACCTGCAAGATCTGCTTGGTAGCGCCGCTCGGACCCTCGTCAAACGTCAGCGCCACATACTTTTTGTTGCCCTTGGGCGCCACGCTGGCGCACGCAACAACGCAATCGGTGGCGGGCACAACCTCGCCGCGGTCCTGCGTCTTGCCCGACTGCTCACCAACCCACACCTCGGATCGGCCCTGGACACCCCATGTCTGCACATACTCGATAGCGCCCGTACCCTCGACCTTGAGCTTGGGCTCGATAACCGTAGCCTGAACCTCGTGCTTCTCGTAGGTGTTACGGCCATCCTTGACCGTCACCTTCTCGCCGCCCTCAAGTTCGCGGCTATCCCATTTGCCTTGCTTCACGCGCTTGCCGTCGACCTTCACCGACAGCTTTTCGCCCCCATGGCGCTTGAGCACGCTGTCATCGACGGCCAGCAGGTCGCCTGCGTCGTAGGTGTCAGTCAACTCCTGGTCGTCGATGAGATTCTGCAGCGTAGAGCCCACTCGCACCGCGGTCTTCTGGCCGTTGAGCTCCACGTCCACGCTGCGGTTGACGTAGCCCACGACGGCAGCGATAAACAGCACGAGCGCACAGCCCACGGCAATGAGCGCGTATGGCAAGCGAGACGAACGACGGGGTGTACGGCTGTTGCCGATGCGAGCGCTGCGGTCGCTAAAGCCGCGGCTATGGTTGAGATACATCGCGCCGGGCTTACGGTGACGCTTGCGCTGACCGCTGGGCAGCTGCCCCAGGTCGCGGCGCGCCGTCGGACGCGCACCCGAACGCCCGTTTAAGTTGGATCCGTTTTGGCGCATGTGCCCTCCCCCATAAACACAGCAAGCCGGAGCAACAGGTCTCCGGCTTGCCTCCCATCATTTGGTACGTCGCTATTTTGTAGCTTTTGACGAGCCTCCGCTCGCCTTTTGGTATTCGTCCTTAAAGGCCTTGAACATGCCGCGCGTCTTGCCGAGCTGCTTGCCCAGTGCGCGACTGCCTTTGTCCACGGCAACTGATCCCTTGTCGTCGAGCACCTTGGCACCCTTTTTGACCTTGTCGCCCACCACGACGCTGGCCTCGGCGGCCTTGGCAGCCGCACCGCCCGAATACCCAAGCGACTTGACCTCGTCCGAGACGACCATCGCGCCGTTCTCGTAGCCGCGCAGCATCGTCGGCGGCACCTGCGTGTCACCAACCAAAACACTCGAAGCAGCACCGGCAGTCACATAGAATACCTGCACGATGCCCGAGCGTGGCTTGAACTCAACGTCCGAGCAATAGCCCACGACGTCGCCCGATTCCGTGCGCACGTCCATACCGACCCAGATGATGCAATCGTCCAGGTTGATGTCGAGGCGCTTGGCGGCGGCAGCATCGTACGTGTCCTTGACGTCATCGACCGCGATGGCGCCCTCGTAGACACCAATGGCGTCGAGCGCTACGAATCGGTCGGGACGCTCGATCATGCCCGCGATATCGGACTGGCGGACCATAAAGCCGACCACGCGCGTACCGCCCGGGGTAAAGACCGGAAAGTGAATCTTTCCGAGCTTTTTAGGGCTGCGCGGTGTGCCGTCCTTTTTGGTGCGCTTGTCCTCGGTAGGCTTGCGATAGATCTTGGCGCCGACAAAATCCCCGGCGCGCATTATGCCTCGGTCGAGGGCTCCGCAGCCTCGGTATCAGCCTCGACGGCGTTCTCGACCACGACGTCGGCGGCAGGCGTCACGTTGCCGCCCGAAATGGCGTCGTTGAGCTGCTCGCGCAGCTGGTCCATGCGCTCGCGGGCAAGGTCGACCTTGGCGCGCAGGTCGTCGGTCTTGGCGTCGACCATCGGGCCAAAGTCATTCACCGCAGCACGGGCCTCCTCGGCGCTGTGCTCGTAGGTGTCGCGCATATTGTCCCAGGCGTCGTTGGCGATATCGGCAGCCATGGCGCGGGTCTCGGCGCCCGAGCGCGGGGCCAGAGCAACGCCGACAATAGCGCCGGCAGCGGCACCAAAAAGTGCGCCGGAGACAAAGCTGAAAGTCTTACCCATGATCATTCCTCTCCTGCGGGCACGTCAGTGCCCACCGTTTGAATGCTGTCCATTATACCCGCAGCGCATCACTTGCCGCTCCGCTCATCTGCGTACGGCAAAGGCGCAGGTACGTGATGGTGATAAACGCGTAGGCCTACTCCTGAGGCATAGCCGGCATGGCCACCGTGGCACCCGGGTCCTCGCCGGCGCCGTCCACGAGCGGCAGGCCGCCCTCATGCGCAGGTCCTGCCGGAACCGTCGCCGCACCGCCAAAGACGGCAGCGGAGGCCTCGTGGTTCTCGGCAACCGCGCCCTCGGTATCAATCGCCACCTGGGGCTCGTCGTCAAAGTTGGGGACGCCCTGGGGCTCGGTGGGAACGGGCTCGGCGGTCGCATCGGCAACGGGCTCGGCGTCGACCGGCACATCGCCCTCGTCGGCGCCCTCGGCCTCGGCAGCATCTTCGCCGTTCGCAGCGGCGACGGCCTCGTGAGGATCCTTGCCCTCGGCCTCGGCGCGCATGCCCAGCACCAGGTTGCGCAGGCCCGCGACCGTGCCTTCCACGTCAGGGGCAGGCTGGTCGGCGTGCAGGTACGCCCAGTCCATCATAAAGGTGGCCGAAGACAGCGCGCCGATGGCCAGCGCGTCGTCGGGGCACGAAAGCTCAACCTCAAAAACGCGCTCGTCGTGCTCGCTTACGCGCGTGCGGCCGCACGAGATGCTGCTGGCAAGCCCGGTCTCGTTCATGAGCTCAACCGTCACGTGCTCCAGCAGGTGGCAGAGCTCGGTCTGGCCCATGCAGTCCTGGAACTCGCGACCGGAATCACCCAGGCACAGGTGCTTGGCAATCGCCGGCACCAGGTAATACACGCGCGCCGTGGCCTCGATATCCTCCGAGGTCATGAGCGGCATGCCGGGGTTCACCAGCACATGCGCGCAGATCTTGTCCTCGCTGACGGTGACCTTAAGGATGTTGAACAGGCCTGCCATAACTCTCCCCTACTCTTCCTTGCCCTACTCGTCGCCATCGTGCGGATCCACAGAGCCCGCACCCGACGTCGTCGGCTTCTCTGACGAAGACTCGGAATCCTTCTTATCGGTTTCGGCCGGAGCGATCACGCGAATGAGCGAGATGCGCTGGCCACGCATCGACTGCACCTTGAACTTGTACCCTGCAACCTCAAACACCTCTCCGATGTCGGGCACCGAGTCGCAAAGCTCCAAAATCCAGCCGGCGATGGTCTCATAATCATCGCTTTCCTCGAGCGGCCAACCAAGCTCAATCGCGTCATCGCACGAAAAACGCCCATCAACGAGCCACTCGCGGCGCGAAAGGCGCGTGAGATACTTGTTGTCGGGGTCGAACTCGTCCTCGATCTCGCCGACGATCTCCTCGACGATGTCCTCGATGGTGATAATGCCGGCCGTACCGCCGTACTCGTCCACGACCACCACGATCTGGTCGTGAGAGGTCTGCATCTCGGACAGCAGAGGCAGGATGTCCTTGGTGTCGGGCACAAAGGTGGCGTCGCGCAAAAAACCGGCGATGGGCTGGTCGCCCTTGCCGTCGAGCGCGGGCTGGATCAGGTCCTTGATGTGCGCAATGCCGGCGACGTTGTCGGGATCCTCGTGATAGACGGGGATGCGGCTAAAGCCGGTCTGGCGCATGGTGGACAGCACGTCGGCGACCGTCTCGTCGTCCTCGCACATGGTGGTGTCCACGCGCGGCACCATGACCTCGCGGGCAACGGTGTCGCCCAGGTCGAAGATCTCGTGGATCATGCGCTTTTCCTCGTCGAGCAGGTCGTCCTGCTCCGAGACCATGTACTTGATCTCTTCCTCCGAGACGTTTTGGCGGTCGTCGGCGCTCTTGATGCGCAGAATGCGGGCCAGGCCATCGGAACAAGCGCCGGTCAGCCACACGAGCGGACGGGCAATCTTTTGGAAAAACGACAACGGCCCCACGACTTGCTTGGACACGCCCTCGGCATTGGCCAGGCCAATGCGCTTGGGGACGAGCTCGCCGATCACGATGGATACGAAGGCGACCGCGACGGTGATGATGACCGGCGCCAGGCCACGCGCGATGGCGGAGAGCGGCGCGATGCCAAAACTCATGAGCCACGTGGCGAGCGGGTCGGACAGACTCGTCGAGGCGACGGCGGACGAGGCGAAGCCCACGAGCGTGATGGCGACCTGGATGGTGGCGAGCAGCTGGTCGGAGTCGGCAGCCAGCTTAATGGCACGCTCGGCGCGCTTGTCGCCTTCCTCGGCCTCGTGCTCCAGCACGGCGCGCTTGGCCGTGGTGAGCGCCATCTCGGACATAGAGAAGTAGCCGTTGATGAGGGTCAAAACGAGAGTGGTGATAAGGGAGATGGTTATGTCCATCGGGAGTTTCTCGAACCTCCAAGATTCGGGACGTCAGGTCAAAACGTTGATGGCGGATAGGGCAGTTGCACCCGGCGGCCGCTTGGATGGGCCCGCGGACACAGGCGCGATCGCTAGATTACGAAGAGGATCACCGCCATGAACTGGAAGATGCTGCCGGCGAGTACCCACAGGTGAAACACGCTGTGAAGATAGCGCACGTTTTTGGCGATATAGAACGGCACGCCCGCGGTGTAGCACACGCCGCCGACGGCGAGCAGGGCAAGTGCCACGGGGTTGAGCAGCGCCACAAGTTCGGGCAGCTTAAAGACAACAAGCCAGCCCATCAGCAGGTAGACCAGGCCGCTTACCCAGTGCGGCTGGCGCTCGCGCATAAAGCACTCGAGGGCGATGCCGATGATGGCGATGGCCCATACGGCAAAGAACAGCACAGCGCCGCCGTCGTTTGCGAGCGTGATGAGGCAAAACGGCGTATAGCTGCCGGCTATGAGCAGGTAGATGCAGCTGTGGTCGATGATGCGAAACACGCGCTTGGCGCGCGCGGGCTGAATCGCGTGGTAGAGCGTGGAGGCTAGGTATTCGAGGATAATGCTGACGCCATAGACAATTGCCGCGGCCATGTGGGCCGGGCCTCCGCCGCGCAGGGCAGCGAATACGATCAGGAGCACCAGGCCCGCGATACCCAGCAGGCAGCCGACACCATGGGTGACGGAGTTCATGATCTCCTCGCCCACCGTGTAGTGTGGAACGGCCGCGGTCTTGGGCCGCGGCTTAGAACTGTCGCTCGAATCGGACATGCCGGTTACATCCTCCAACGTAAAGAGTTCTCAACACTATATCAAAGCGTCTAGGTACGTGCGAAATTTGCACCATACGTGACCCTTTGTTTACCCATTCTTTGCCTGTTGACGCATCAACGGCGAACGTCCATAATGCGCTTGCATTAAATGTTGATGTATTAACATCTTATAGGAAAGCTTCTTATGTCTCAAAACGCACGTTCCCATCGAAAGCTCAAGATAGCCGGCGTCGTTGCGCTGGTGCTCGTTGTCGCGCTGCTGGGGTTTGCCGGCAACTTTCTGTTTGACTTCGCGCTGAATCCCCGCGCGCCATACACCATGAAGATGATGCAGGACGGCAAGGACGCCGAAAAGGGCGAGCAGATGGATGCCGAGGAGGGCGAGGCACGGGCGTGGTTTAAAGAGAACCGCGAGAGCAGCAGCCTCACCGCGGACGACGGGACTGAGCTCGCCGCCTGGTATTTTGCTGCGTCGGAGAGCACACACGACTACGCCGTCTGCCTGCATGGATATACCAACGAGCCTATCGGTATGGCCCGATACGTCAAGCGATTCCACGACCGCGGCATGAACGTACTCGCACCCGCCGCCCGCGCCCACGAGCGCTCCGGCGGCGACTATATCGGCATGGGCTGGCCCGAGCGCCTCGACATCGTCGCATGGATCGAGCAAATCGTTCAGGCTGACCCCGAGGCGCGCATCCTGGTCTTTGGCGAGTCGATGGGCGCGGCAACCGCCATGAACGTCGCGGGGGAATCTCTGCCCGCAAACGTGAAATGCATTATCGAGGACTGCGGTTATACGAGTGTTTGGGACGAGTTTTCCCTGCAGCTCAAGGACGTGTTCGGCCTGCCCAGCTTTCCCTTGCTCGATGTAGCAAACTTAGTGTGCAACGTGCGCGCAGGCTACGACTTTCATACGGCAAGCAGTGTGGAGCAACTCAAACACGCGACGGTTCCCATGCTGTTTATCCACGGCGACCAGGACACCTTTGTACCGTACAGCATGCTCGACCAAAACTACGACGCGTGCGCCAGCAAGGTCAAGCAAAAGCTCACTATCCATGGCGCCACCCACGCCAAGAGTGCGCAAGTTGACCCCGAGCTCTACTGGAATACGGTCGACGACTTCCTCGACGAGTATTTTTAGGAAATAGGACGGTTTACTGGTCTATCTGACCCCCTAGCACTTCCAAAAAGCCGCCCGTGGGCACTGTGCTCACGGGCGGCTTTTACTAACGTTGTGCTACAAAGGCGCTTATTTTGTCCAATAGCTAGGCGCTACTTGACCTCAATGAGCTCATACTCGCTCGTGCCCAGGCCGATCTTCTCGGCATGCGCGATGCACGCGCGCCAATCGGTGTCGGGATGCGTGATGCAGAAGGGGTCCTTGGCCTGCTCGCCCTCCAGATGCTCGTGATTGTGCTCCATCTTGGCAGCACTATCGGTAAGCTCGGTGTTGGGCAGCGGCTCGGATGCCATGACGGCATCGGCGCAGGCCTGGTCGATGGCGACCGGGTCGAAGCTCGCAAACATGCCGATGTCGTTGACGATAGGCGTGTCGTTTTCGGGATGGCAATCGCAGTTGGGGCTGATATCCATGGCAAGCGAGATATGGAAGCTCGGGCGGCCGTCGACGACGGCCTTGGTGTACTCGGCGATCTTGCAGTTGAGCACGTCGGCCGCAGCGTCATAGCCGGGCTTGATACAGTCCTGGTTGCATGCCGCAATGCAGCGGCCGCAGCCCACGCAGCGATCGTGGTCGATAGCGGCGACGTGAACCGTGCGGGTGTTACCGTTGGCAAGCTCGCGCTCGCGGATGTCGTCAAACGAGATGGCGTTGTGCGCGCAGATCTTTTCGCAGGCATGGCAGCCAATGCAGTGCTCGGTCGCGACGTTCGGCTTGCCGGCGGCATGCTGCTCCATCTTGCCGGCACGGCTGCCGCCTCCCATGCCCAGGTTCTTCATGGCGCCGCCAAAACCGGCCTGCTCATGGCCCTTAAAGTGGGTGAGGCTGATCACGATATCGGCGTCCATGAGTGCCTGACCGATCTTGGCCTCGTGCACGTACTCGCCGCCCTCGACCGGGACAAGTGCCTCGTCGGTACCCTTGAGGCCGTCGGCGATGATGATCTGGCAGCCCGTGGCATACGGGGTAAAGCCGTTCTGGTAGGCGGTATCGATGTGCTCGAGCGCGTTTTTGCGGCTACCCACATAGAGCGTATTGCAGTCGGTGAGGAAGGGCTTGCCGCCCAGCTCCTTCACCACGTCCGCGACGGCGCGGGCGTAGTTGGGGCGCAAAAAGCTCAGGTTGCCCAACTCGCCAAAGTGAATCTTGATGGCGACGAACTTGTTCTCAAAGTCGATCTGCTCGATACCGGCGTGACGGATGAGGCGCTTGAGTTTGTCGAGCTGACTCTCGCGAGCATGCGTGCGCAGGTTGGTGAAGTACACCTTAGCGGGTGCAGTTGCGGTCATAGATATATCCCCTCGGTCTATATGGCGTTACAGACATAGAGGATGGTACCAGTTAAAGCAGAGTTAAAGTCAAGTACGGCACCTAGTCATTGGGGACAGACTTAAATGACTGAAACCACTCATTGGGGACGGACTTAAATGAGTGCCTCGCCACCTGACAGCCAGGGACGTTCCTTTCCTGCCGGCAGCTGGGGACAGTCCTTGCCAGCACGGCCGGCGAACCGGCGAATCGGCAAAGACTGTCCCCGATGGCTACTCCTGCACCTTGAGAGCTTCGGCCAGGCCCACACGCTTGATGGAACGCGTGTGTAGCAGCGCCACGACCAGGTAGGTCACAAAGCCAATGCCCACGCACGCCGCCATGGACCAAGCGGGCACGTAGATCTCGATATTGCCGTTGTAGGCGAGCAGCATCGAGCGGAAGATGGCCGTGAGCGAGCCAATAATGACCGGCAGGCTCAGCATGAGCGACGCCACCACGCACAGCGTGATCGAGCGGATGTACAGATGCGAGATCTCGCTATCGCGATAGCCAAAGACTTTCATGTAGCTGATCGAACGGGCGCTGTGGTCGATCACAGCCTTGGTCAGCAGGTACATAAACAGCAGGAAGATAAACACCGCGGGCCCGATCATCATGCCGATCATTTTGCTCATCATGCCGATGAACTGGTCGCCCACGGCCCGCATGTCGTCGGGCGTGGTGTCGCCGGCAAAGTAACGAGCATCGAGGTCGAGCTTCTCGTCGCTCACATAGCCGTTAAAGTAGGCGGCGTCGTTGCCGAACAGCTCGTTAAAGTCGTCGATACTCATATAGATATTCATGTCCGACTTGGAGCCCCAGGCACAGTCCTTGCCCGTGTACTCAAGGGAATAATGCTCGCCCTCGTACTTGTCGCCGAGCGTGACCTTCTGACCCTCGCTCCAGCCGAACTTATCGAGCAGACCGCCGCCAAAGACAACGCGCCCATCGCCGACGTTGAGGTCTTTCCAATAGCGCGAATCGGGCGAGATGCCGTAGACGGAAATCGTCTCCTCGCCATTACCATCGCCGCGGTCGTATTGCAGCTGGTAAACGGCATATTTCTCGGCCTGTGCGATTGCGCCCGCGCCGTTGTCGGTCGTGTTGACCGGGTGGATATCATCGTTGTCAGTGTCGATCTTAGAGGCCTTGTCAATCAGGTCGATAGCCTCGTCGCGGTTGCAGCCGAGGGCATCGGCAAGGTCATCGAGGCGCGCATAAAGCGCATCCTTCTTGTCCTGGACCTTGGCAAGCGCGTCCTGCGCCGCGGCCAGGCTCTCGGCAGACGGAGATGCGGTCGCGGCATCGGCTGCTGCCCGCGTCGCATCGGCCGCGTCGTCAAGCTCGTCATCGGCATCCTGGGCGGCGGAAAGCAGCGCGCCGTCAACCGACTGCAAGCGCTCGAGTGCTAACCACTGCTCGCGCTCCTCGGCGGTGCCCTCGAGCTCCAGCGGAGCCTTGAGCGTGTACTGGTGCTCGGCGACCAGGCTCGTCTCGAGGTTGTCCGCGTAGTGCGTCATCGTGGGCAGAATCGCCAGGCCAAAGAGCAGCAGCAGCGAGGCAAACGCAATGCCCACGAAGAGCGTGGCGAAGTTACCCAGGTTGCGCAGGAAGATACGCAGGCGGAAGCGGGAAACAAAACCCATGCGCTCCGGCAGCTGCAAGCCGCGCTTGGTGCCCGATTTGCCGCTCGCCTCGTGACGAAGGAACTGCAACGGCGTCTTGCCCATTTTGCGAAGCAGACCCACCAGCGTGATGAGGATGAGCGCGGCGGCGGGAACCACGGCGCACTTCACAAAGATCTCCCAGCTCCAGTACACCTGGAAGGGCGGCAGGCTGTACGAACCGTAATAGAGGCCTCGCATGGGCTCGGTAAAGAACGCAATGCCGAGAGCGGTGCCCAGTAGCGCCGCGACCACGCCTACGATGGCGGGAAGCGCCAGGTAGTGAAGCACGATCTCGCGACGACGATAGCCGCTGGCGAGCAGCGTGCCGATGATGGCGCTCTCCTCCTCGATGGTGGCGTCGGTAAGGACCACAAAGACAAATGCCATGATCACGATGATGATGTCGAGCAACGTCATCCACATCATGGAGTCGCCGTCCACGTCGTCGCGCGCATAGCCAATGCCCTGGTTGGAATCGGTGTCGATGAGGTCATCCACGCGTGCATCGGCATCGGTGAGCGCTTCTGCCATATCCTGCTCAGCGTCGGTGCGGTCTGCGGTGGAGAGATCGCGATCGGTAAAGGTAAAGGAGTACGTATAGGCGGGCGCGCCGCCGGCATCCTCGAGCGCGGCAAAGCCGGCGTCGGTGACCTCGGCCACACCATAGGTGATGGTATTCACCGTAAAGTCCGAATTGTTGAGGAACAGCGCCTGGCTATCGGGCTGGGTCATGATGCCGCAGATGGTGTAGGTTCGGCCCTCGAGCTCGACCTTATCGCCCACGGCGAGGTCGTTGTTGGTGGCAAAGACACGGTCGATGGCCACCTCGTCGTCCGCCTTAGGCTGCCTACCTTCGCAGTAGGACGCGATATCGACCTTGGTGCGGTGCGCATAGGTGCGCAGCGTGCGCTTGGTGCCATCGTCGCCGGCGGTCTTTTTGATGATGGCGTCGATGGAGAAATTCTTGTAGAGCGTGACGCCGCCGACGTCGCCGGCTGCATCCTCGGCCGCCTTGAGCTGGTCTTTGGTGGCCTCGAAGGAGGTGGTCACGCGGCCGTCCTCAATCGTGTGCGCATCGCGCATGTCGTCGATAAGGCAGCCGATGGAATGCGCTGCGAGCAAAAAACCCGAGGTGAGAGCGATGCTTCCGCACATAAGCAAAAAGATGCCCAGGTACTTGCCGATATTGCGGCGCAGCTCGCGCGGGAGACGTTTTGCGAGAGGTGTCATGGCGCCGCCTACCAATCGAGCTCGGCGGCCGCAACGGGCGACTCGTTGAGCTCATCCTCGACGATGCGCCCGTCGCGCAGGCGCAGCACGCGATTGGCCATGCGCGCGATGGCGGCATTGTGGGTGACAATGATGATGGTGCAGCCGTAGGTGCGGTTTACATCCTCCATGAGCTGCAAGATTTCCTTGGACGTCTTGTAGTCAAGCGCGCCCGTGGGCTCGTCGCACAGCAGCAGGCCCGGGTTTTTGACGAGCGCACGGCCGATGGCGCAGCGCTGCTGCTGGCCGCCCGAGACCTGACGCGGGAACTTGTTGCGATGTTCGTAGAGGCCCAGCGAGCGCAGGAGATCGTCGACATTGAGCGGGTTTTTGGACAGGTGTGCCGTAACCTCGATGTTCTCCTTGATGGTGAGATCGGGCACCAGGTTGTAGAACTGGAAGACAAATCCCAGCTCACGGCGGCGATACTCGCCCAGGTCGGCAGGCTTGAGCACCGTGAGGTCGCAGCTGTCCACCATGATGGAGCCGCCGTCAGCATCCTCCAGGCCGCCGATCAGGTTGAGAAAGGTCGACTTGCCCGAGCCCGAGGGCCCCAGCATGACGCAGATCTCGCCGCGGTTGATGGACGCGTCGATGCCATCGAGTACCGTCAGGCGCGCATCACCGTCGCCGTAGTGCTTTTTGAGATCCTTAACCTGGACGTAGGCTTCCTGCGTTGCCATGGTATCCCCCATTGTTAGCCTCGTACTACTTTATGAACGTAATAGTAAACCTTGGCGAACTATTTTGGGGCGAGGCCTAGGATTTATTTCAGACTAGGCGCGGGATTTGGCGCGTGAGAGGGCCAGGCCTACGGCGGCAATGGCGACGGCGAAGAGCACGGTGACGCCCAGGTCGCAGGCGATGTCACCCAACACGGTGGACGTCAGATCCGAAGCGAGCGCCTTGCCAATCGCGTCGTTCACCCAATACGTCGGCACAAAGTGCGCCACCGTTTGCACGGCCGAGCCCATCAGCGACAGCGGCATCCAAGCGCCGCCCAAAAACGTCATGAGCATGCCAAGCAGGTTGCCCACACCGTTAAGCAGCTCCTCGCGCGCACCTAGGCTCGACAGCGCAAAGCCAACGGCCAGCGGCGTGCACGCCAGGGCAAACGTCGCCGCCAGCGCCAGGCACACACGACCCACGCCGACCTCGGCAACCGCGCCGGCAAAGCCCACGACGCCCATCATGCTCGACACAAACCAGATGCAGACGGTGAGCACGGCGGCGGCCGCAAACACGACAAGCGAGCGCTGGCGCTCGGAGACCGGGCCGGCCTCCATGCGGCGCACACGCTCGGGCTCGTTCATGCCCGAGAACACCAGTCCCACCGACACGATGACCGACGAGATGATCGCGTACGCGCCAAAGTTGAAATACGACTCGAGCGTGGCGGCAGCCGTCGAGTCGACCTTGACCTGCTCGATCTGGACCTCCGCGCGCTTTGCAGCGGCATGCTCGGCGGCCTTGGCAACGTCGCCGTTAGAAGCAGCGGGCTCAAGCGCCGCCGCAGCGCCCGCGAGCGAGATCCAGCGCGAGGCCTCGGCAGACGAAAGCGCCGCCGCCATGGTGCCGGAACCGTAGGTCACGTCGAGCTTGGGCAGGGCCTCCCCCGCGCGGGCAGCCGCAACGAGGTCGTCCTCAAACTCCTCCGGGATAAAGAACACGCAGTCGGCGCTGCCCTTGGCGCTGTTGCTCTTGGAGAGCGCGTCCGCAAGGTCGTACGTATCGTCGCCGATGCCCGTGACCAGCTCAAAACGCGAACCCAAATGCTTGGTAAGCGC
The DNA here is from genome assembly GCA_048205395.1 of Collinsella sp. Taxonomy (GTDB): domain Bacteria; phylum Actinomycetota; class Coriobacteriia; order Coriobacteriales; family Coriobacteriaceae; genus Collinsella. Next base: position 31,941 of record DBEWUK010000002.1, on the reverse strand, counting down.
ACGCGAAAGGTCGCTGTCGTCGCGGTCGACCACGATCACGTTGGCATCGTAGGGCTTGTACTCGGTGAGCTGCGACGAGTTCCAGCTCACCGATGCCGCGATGAATACGCCCATGAGCGAGATGAACACCGTGTAGATGAGCAGATAGAGCGGGTGCGCGAGCGCCATGCGAAGCGCAGTCTTAAAGGTGCTCATAGCGGCTCCTTCCAAAGATCAGCGTGGCGGCGGCAACGAACAGCAGCGCCATAAGGACCAGCGCGCCAGTGCGAACGACAAAGGGGCCCAGGTCCTCAAAGAAATACAGGCGGTTGAACATGTCGCAGATGAGCTTGACGGGGTTGAGCCAGCACTCGGCCGGGCAGGCGCGGGCGACGTCGTCGGCAAGCGCCATCGCCGGCTCGCCGTAGAGGCCGGCGAACAGGGCGCACGTGGTGACAAAGCCCGTGAGGATGCCGGACTTGGACGCCTTGCCGCCCTTAACGGGAAGCGTGCCCACAAAAAGGCCCAGGCCCGTGGCGGCAAGCGCGGAAGCGGCGCCGCCCACCAGACACAGCCCCTCGCGCCCGCCAAAGTCGACGCCCACGACTAGGCGCACGTAGCCGATCGCAATTGCCATCGAGGCGAAGGAAACCAGCCACGAGCCGACAAAGATGCCGGCCAGCGACGCCGTCTTGGAAAGACCGCCCACGCAGCGACGTGCGCCAAGGCCAGACAGGTTGGGCTGCAGGTCGACGACACTCAAGGCGGCAAACTCGGCAGACATCATCGCGACCAGGCCAAAGAGCGCGTAGTAGTAGATGACCGTGCCATCGGGCGTGGTGCGTGTCAGGCTTACGCGGCGGGTGCCGCCCTCGAGCGACAGGGCGCGCGCAACCGCCTCCGGGTCGGCGAGCGCCGCCGGGTTGTTCTGGGCAATTTGGGACATGAGCTCGGCATTTTGTGTATACGAGCTTGCCACCGTCTCCAAGATGCTGCGGTCGGTGAGCACCGACGAGGCGCGCGAGCTGTCGTAGCTCGAGAGCAGCGTGAGCTTGGGCGTGCCCGCAGCGTCGACCGTATAGATACCCGCGACCTCGCCGGCCTTAAGCGCACGGTTCGCATCGGCTGCGTCGTCGAGCTCGTGGATCTCGAGCAGCTGATCGTCGCCTTCCTCGGCAAGCGACGTCGCCACGCCCTTAAAGGTCGAAGCGTCCCAAGCCTCGTCCGCCACGACGGCAACCGGCACCGGGTCGACCGTGCCGTCGGAGCTGAGGTTCGCGAACATAAACATGAACATCGTGGAAAGCGCGACGGGAAAGAGAGCGCCCCAGACCCACGTGCTCGGCCGACGCAGCAGCGTCTTGACCGTGATGATAACAGTGTTGAACATGGCCGCCCCCTAGTCGCGCAGCTCGCGGCCGGTGATCTCGAGGAACACGTCGTTGAGGGTCGGTGGCTCGCTCCACACGCGGCCGAGCGCAACGTCGGCAGCGCGCAGCGTGTCGAGAACGTCAACCAGATTGTGCGGGCTCGCTTCGCAGGTGCAGACGAGCTCGCCGCCGGACAGCTCAACCGAAAGCACGTGCTCGAGGGCGCGCAGCCGCTCGACCGTGGCGGTCTCTACGGCGCCGACCTCGACAGTCACGCGCTCGCCCATTTGAATCATACGTTTGAGCTCGTCATTGGTGCCCTGCGCCAGCACACGTCCGCCGTCCATGATCATGATGCGGCTGCAAATCTGCTCGACTTCCTCCATATAATGGCTGGTATACACCACCGTGGCGCCTTCGTCGCGCAGGCGGCAGATGCCCTCCAGGATGGCGTTGCGACTCTGCGGGTCGACTGCCACCGTGGGCTCGTCAAAGAAGATGAGCTCGGGCTTGTGCGCGATGCCGCAGGCGATGTTGAGGCGACGCGCCAGGCCGCCCGAGAGCTTGCCGGGGCGGAACTTGGTAAAGTCGCCCAGCCCGACAAAGTCGATCGCCTCGTCCACCAGCGCGCGGCGGCGCTTGCGGTCGTTGACGTAAAGGCTGCAGAAATAGTCGATGTTCTCGCGCACCGTAAGCTCGTCAAACACCGCCACCTGCTGCGGCACCACACCGATGCGGCGCTTGAGGTCGTAGCGGGCGGGCGTCATGGGCTCGCCGAACAGCTCGATGGTGCCTTTGTCGTAGGCGAGCAGCTGCAGAATGCAGTTGATGGACGTGGTCTTGCCCGAGCCGTTGGGGCCCAGCAGGCCAAAGATCTCGCCGGGGGCGATGCTGAGGTTAAAGTGGTCGAGCGCGATAAGGTCGTCGTAGCGCTTGACGAGGTTTTCGACGCGGACGATATCTGTCATGAGGCGGCCCTTCTGTTGGTTGCGGCCCGGTACGATTGCATCATCGCAGGAGCCGCCGGCGCGCGCCAGTGAGCTTTGTCACGAGTGCGGCGGGGGCGGGCGGGAGGAATGTCACGGTTGCGGTACCTGAGCAATCGTCGCGCGCGCCATCGCGTACAATACCCGTATGAACAGGCTATTCGACAAATCGATCGTGCTGGCGTGCTGCATCGCGGCCGCTCTGGGCCTTGCTGTGGACGCTCGCTTGGTCGCGGCGTTTTGTCTTGGCGTCGTAGTCGCCTCGCTTACGGAAATTGCGCAAGGCGAACGTGCCCGCCGCGCCAGCGAGGCCGCGAGCTACGTCTACATTATGGTGGCCGTCTTTGCGCCGTCGTTTGTGCCGTTTGTGCCCCTCGCCTTCTATGGCATCGCGCGATACGTGCGCCGTGAGCACGCCTGGGTCGCGCTGGGCGCCGGCGCCATCTTTGTCTGCGCGCTCGTCGCATATGCCCACGCCGGCGCGCTTCCCACCCGTGCGCTGCTGTTGACCGCCATCCTTTCAGTCGCCGCCACCTTGCTGTCGCTGCGCACCGCCCAGCTGGAGCGCGAGCAGAAACGCATGCGTCGCACCCGTGACGAGTTGCAAGAACGAGCCCTCGCGCTCGAAGCGCGCAACCGTGACCTTGCCGACCGCCAGGACTACGAAGTCGAGCTCGCGACGCTCGCCGAACGCGCCCGCATCGCGCGCGAGATCCACGATAACGTCGGGCACCAGCTCACGCGCGCCTCACTGCAGGCCGAAGCCCTACGCGTGGTCCACGCCGACGAGCCTGGCGTCGCCGCCGATTTCGCCGACGTCAAACGCACGGTTGACGAGGCGCTCCAGCTCGTGCGCACCAGCGTCCACGCGCTCAACGACAACGCCGTCGACCTTTCCGTGCAGCTCGAACGCATTGTTGAAGGCGCGCGCTCGGACGGCGGCCCGCAGATTGAGCTTGAAGTTTTGGCCGAGCATGCGCCCGCAAATGTCGCCAACTGCTTTGCAGCGGTCCTGCGCGAGGCGCTCTCCAATACCATGCGCCACGCTTGCGCCCAGACCGTCACCGTACGATGCATGGAACATCCGTCGTTTTACCAGCTTGTCGTTACCGACGATGGCGCGGGCGGGGTCCAAGCAAGCGGCCGCGGCGCTGCAGAGGGCATGGGGCTCGCCTCCATGCGCGAGCGCATCGAAGCGCTTGGCGGCACCTTCACCGCCGGCCCGCGTGCCAGCGCCGGCGGCTGGCGCGTGTTTGCCACCGTTCCCAAACGGCAAGGAGATGAGAGTCGATGAGGCTCATAGTTGTCGACGACGACCGCTTGGTGGTCGATTCGCTCAAGATTATCCTGGGCGCCCAGCCGCAGATCGAGGTGGTGGGCACCGGCGCCAACGGCGACGACGCAGTGGCTCTCTATGCCGAACACGCACCCGATATCGCGCTGCTCGACATTCAGATGCCGGGGCGCGACGGACTTTCAGCCGCGCGCGAGATCCTTGAGCACGACCCTGCGGCGCGCGTGGTGTTTCTGACGACGTTCTCGGATGACGAGTACATTGTGTCGGCGCTCAAGCTGGGCGCCCGCGGTTACCTGATCAAGACCGATGTCGCCGCCATTCCGCCAGCGTTGGCGCAGGTCATGGCTGGCAAGCGCGTGCTCGAGGGCAAGGCGATCGAGGATGTCGACTTTGATGGGGCGGACGCTGAAGCCGGTGCGACCCGCCGGCCCGCGGCCTTTGCCGGTCTGACCGACCGCGAGTTCGAAGTCGCCGAGCTCATCGCCCGCGGCCTCGACAACAAGGAGATTGCCGCCACGGCTTATATGGGAGAAGGCACGGTGCGCAACCACATCAGCTCAATCCTAGCCAAAATGGGGCTACGCAACCGCACCCAAATCGCCATCGCCTATCTGCGAGGCTAGCCGCTGGCTGCCGCCAATTTGATGCCATTTCAAAACTATGCCGGTTTACTACGATGAACCGCATATCTCCGACCACGGCAAATTGCGCACTTACAAAACCGCAGGTAGAACACTTGCGATATTTGCAAAAATGCGGGTGTGGTCAGGAATCTCGGATTCATCGTAGTAAACCGGCATAGTTTTGTTCGGGCGGCCCTGCACGAGTGTCTCCGCCAGCCTCGCGGGACCAAAATGATCCGTTTTCCTCCGTCCCCAAGGGATCAGCCGGAACCGCCCGCCACGAAATCGGCCCATCTACTACGTTTGACTCGACACCCCTGACCATACCTTCGTTTTGAACAAAACCGTAGGCGTTCTACCTGCGGTTTTGTTTTCGCGCTTTTTGGCATGGTTGGGGGTAAGGGACTAAACGTAGTAGATGGGCCGGTTTCGTGGCGCCCCCGGCACACAAAAGCGCCGCCACGGAGGAGGGAGATGCCTCCGTGGCGGCTGGGGGTAGGAGTAGGTCGGGATTTAACCCTGCCGGCCGTCCGGGGCCTTTTGGCCCCGGGCGCTGTCGACGTGCCTAGCGCTTACGGATACCCCAGACCAGGGCTCCGACGCCGGCCATGGCGATGACAAATGCCATAAGTAGAGCGGCAGCCTGCTGGTCGCCTGTGGTGGGCAGGAAACCCTTGACCGTCTTGACGATGTTCGTCACGGTCTTAGGCGTGCCGGGATCGGGCGTCGGCACGGGCGTCTCGGGCTTCTTGTACGTGTTGTTGAACACGATACCCTCGACGCTCTTGTCGCCCTTGGTAAAGGCGACGTTCGCCTTGAGGTTGCCCTCGCCGTCATCGACCACGTTGACGGTCACGGTAAAGACGGACTTGTCGTAGGTCATACCGACCTCGTCGCCCTTGACCTCGCTGATGGTGTAGACGTACGTACCAGGCTCGTTGTACTCGAACTTGTCGAAGCTGATCTTGCCGTCGACATCGTTGGTGACGGTGGACTCGACGTCCTCGCCAACGAGCTTAAAGCTAAACTCGTCCTTCTTAAGCTCGCGTCCCTCGAGTACCTTGATGGCGCCGATGGAGACCTGGGTAGGCATGGCGTGATACTTATTAGTAAAGCCAGCCGACTCGGTGGTTCCCCCGAGCTTGTGCGTCGCGGTCAGCGTGCCGTCACCATTGTCGGAGACGGTGGTCACGACGGTGTAGGTCGTGCCGTCATAGGTGACGCCCCTGTACTGGCCGAGCGCGTTGGGGCAAGCCTCGCGCAGCGTGTACGTGTGCGTACCGGGCGCCTCGTAGCGGATCGGGCTCAGCGTAACGTTGCCGTTGGCGTCGTTGGTGCCGGTGGCGACAACCACGCCGTCCTCGAGCAGCTCAAACGTGAACTCGCCAGCTGCAAGGTTGCGTCCGGTCAGACGCTTGACCGTCTTGACCTGATCGGTCACGGAAGAATCGGTGGGCGCTACGCCGTAGGTGTTGGTAAACGTGAAGGCCGCACCGTCGTCGCCTTCGCGCTTGACGCTCAGATGCCCGGCACCGTCGTCAGACACGGTGTAGGAAACCTTGCGCGTGGCGTTGGTGTCATTGGTCACGCCAGGGGCACTACCGGACTCGGTCACCGTGTAAGTAAAGGTGTGCGAGCGCGGAGCGGTGGGGGCTGCGGGCTCGGGCTCGTCGCTGGGCTCGTCGGCGTTGGCATCGGTGTCGGCCTCTTCAGCCTCTGCCTCGTCGGCCTCTGCCTCGTCGGCCTCGGCTTCGTCAGCTTCGTTTGCCTCGGCCTTATCGGTCGCATCGTCCGTCACGCCCAGAGCGCGGTTGAGGTCCTCGAGCGTAAAGTGGATCTTGCCAAAGTCCACGTTACCGGCTGCGTCGTTGGTTACGGTCGTGCGCTCGGGCATCGGGGCACCCGCCTCGTCGGCGGTCACGGTAAAGGTGAACTTACCCGTGATGTCGGCCGGGGTCAGGCCCTCGACAACCTGGAGCTTCTTAGTACCGGTGAGCGCGGCATCCACGGCGTCGGCGCCGTAGACGTTCTCGAACAAGGGCTCGACGCCGCCGTAGTCGACCGTCGCCGTCAGGGTACCGTCACCGTTGTCGACGACGATAACCTTAAAGCCAAAGCTCCACGTTGTAGCGGAAACGCCATTCGGCAGCCCGAATAAATCTTCGTAGGCCGTGTAGTTAATGGTCCAGGCAAGCTTGCCGTCCTTATCGGTACGATAAGCAAGCCCAGCAGCCTCAAGATTAGCAAGCATCTTGGTGTCGTAGTGCAGCGTATCAAAGCTCACGTGCCCGCCGATATTGGGCTTGAGGTTTTCGTATGCCACAAGCTCACCCTGATAGGCGATGCCGAACCAGAACTCGCCGTCGGCCATCGGGCGACCGGTCAGAGTCTTGGTGGCAACGACCTGAGCAGCGGTGCCACCAGGCGTGTTGGTCGTAGCGCTGTAACTGTTGTGGAACGGCACCAGGGCCTTCTCGACCTTGTTCTCGCCACTCTTGTGGACCGTCTCATGCGTGCCCTCGGGACCACCGGAAACGGTCGTCGTAGCAGTGAGCGTACCGGCGGTGTCGTCGGCGATGGCGATCGTCACCGTGCGTACGGCGTCATCGTAGGTGTAACCGGGCTGGCCGTCGTTCTTTTCGGCCACGGTGTACTTGAAGGTCTTGCCGGCGTCAGCCTGCGTAAATTTAACCTCATGACCAGCCAGAATGTCGATCAGTCCGACCGTTGCCTCTGCTGCTTCGGGGGACTTGAAGCTGTTGGCCCCGGGCAGCAGACCGAGCGCGCGAGCCGAAGCGTCGTCAGCAGGTGTCACGGTAAAGGTGAACTGGCCCTCGGTCATGGGGCGGCCGTCCAGATACTTGCTGAGCCACAGACCGCCGGCCGCGGTGTAGTTAAGCTCAGTGCGGTACGTGTTGGTAAAGCGTCCGTTTTCCTTCTTGGTAACGTTGGCGGTCAGGTTGCCATCGCCGTCCTCGGTCACGGTTACTTCGGCGGTCGCGACGTGGGAGTCATACGTCATGCCGACCGTATTACCCGCGTTCTCGCGGATCTCGTACTTGTAGGTTCCGGCAGCCGTGTAGCGAATCTTGCCGAACTTGATGGCGGCAATGCCGTCCTTCGCATCGTGCTTGTTCACGGTTACGGTTGCAGGATCGGGTAGCGGGGCGCCATCGGGGGCGGTAATGGAAAAGCTGAACTCGTCCCCATCCGTCCACTCGCGGCCGTCAATGGCCTTGCTCAGGCCAAAGTCGAGCTCTGCATCGAGCGGGGTCACGCTGTAGGTGTTCTTGAAGGTCGCAGGCGTGGCGCTCTTCAGCTCGTGCGTAGCGCTGAGGGTACCGTCACCGTTGTCGGTAATGGTGGTCTCGATGGTGTACTTGGCGTCGCTGTACGTGATGCCCTTGCTGGTGGTTCCGCCGTTGACCTCGCGCAGCGTGTAGGGGTACTTGCCGGGCTTGGCGTACTTCACGGCGCCCATCGTGATGTTGCCGCTGGCGTCGTTGGTGCCGGTGGCGACGACCTTGTCGCCCTCGACGAGCTCGAAGGAGAACTCGCCGGCAGCAAGCTCGCGTCCGGTCAGGACCTTATTCGCGGTGATCTGGTCGGTGACGCTGAACTCGTCAGGATTCGGCTTGTAGCTGTTGTTGAACTTCGCCTCGTCGGCTCCATTCAGGACATGCTTCGCCTCGAGCGTGCCGTCGCCCTTGTCGGTGATGGTCGTCTCAATGGTGTAGGTCTTGCCGTCGTAGGTGATGCCGTTGTTGGCGTCGCCCGGGACCTCGCACAGCGTGTAGGTATGCTTGCCGGCAGCGGTGTACTCGATGGGGCTCATCTTGATCTTGCCGCGGTCGTCATTCTTGCCGGTGGCGACAACATCGTTGCCCTCGACGAGCTCGAAGGAGAACTCGCCTTCCTTGAGATCGCGCCCGGTCAGGACCTTGGTCGCCGTGATCTGATCAGTAACACTGAAGCTCTTGGGGGTTACGGTGTAGGCGTTCTCGAAGGTCGCCTTGTCAACATTCTGCAGCTTGTGCTCCACGCTGAGGGTGCCATCGTTGTTATCCTTGACGGTGGTCACAATAGTGTACTCAGCGGTGCTGTAAGTAATGCCGTTTTCGGTGGTGCCGGCCTTGGTCTCGCGCAGTATGTAGGTGTGCTCGCCAGCCGCAGTGTAGGTGACGGGATCCATTACGATCTTGCCGTCGGCATTGTTGGTACCGGTGGCGACCACGTTATTGCCCTCGACGAGCTCGAAACGGAAATCGCCAGCCTTGAGGTCGCGCCCGTCCAGGACCTTGTCCGCGGTGATCAGGTCGGTGACGCTGGAGCTCTTGGGGGTCACGTTGTAGGAGTTCTTGAACTCGGCAACCTTGACGTCCTTCAGAACATGCGTGGCGCTGAGCGTACCGTCGCCGTTGTCCGTGATGGTGGTCTCGATGGTGTACTTGGCGTCACTGTAGGTGATGCCCTTGCTGGTGGTTCCGCCCTTGACCTCGCGCAGCGTATAGGCGTGCGTTCCGGCCTTGGTGTACTCGATGGGGCTCATCGTGATCTTGCCATCGGCGGCGTTCTTGCCGGTGGCAACGACCTTGACGTCCTTGCCCTCGCCCTCGACGAGCTCGAAGGAGAACTCGCCCTCAGCCATGTCGCGGCCGGTCAGGACCTTGGTCGCGGTAATCCGATCCTCGACAGGCTTCACGTTATAGGCATTGGTGAACGTAAATGCCACATCGCCGTCTGGCTTGTGGGATACGCTCAAATTACCCTTGCCGTCATCGGTCACGGTGTAGGAAACCTTGCGCGTGGCGTTGGCGTCGTTGGTCACGCCAGCGACCTCGCCGGACTCAGTCACGGTGTAGGTAAAGGTGTGCTCGCGCTTCTCGGGCTTCTCGCCCAGAGCCTTGTTAAGGTCGTCGAGCGTAAAGGTAATCTTGCCAAAGTCGACCTTGCCCTTGGCATCATTGGTCGCGCTCGCGTTCGTGGGCATGGGTGCGCCCTCTTCACCGGTCACGGTAAAGGTGAACTTGCCGGCAATGTCAGCCGGGGTCAGGCCATCAGGAACCTGCAGATTCTTCTTGCCCACAAGCGATGCCTCGGCAGGCGCGGCAGTGTAGGTGTTCACAAACTCGTTGCCGGCATCGCCGTAGACAGCCGTCGCCGTCAGGGTACCATCGCCGTTGTCGACAACGGTTACATATGCGTCAATTGCCGACACGGTGGCGCTCACGCCCGCAGGCAGCTTGTCGGTCTGCTCGGCAGCAATGTAGCGAATGGTCCACGTGGGCTTGTCTGAGCTAGCGTCAACCGACGCCTTGTCTTCCTTGACCAGCTTGGCAAGCGACTCGGTCGTGTACGTCAGCGGACCGAACTCAACCTTGCCACCCTTGTTGGTTGCATCCAGCAGAACCTCGTCGTGCCCCGCATAGCTCAGCGCAAACTTAAATTCGTCATCGGCCATCGGGCGCCCCGTGAGCGTCTTGGTTGCCTCAAGAGTCAGCGGGGTTTCCGTCTTGGCGCTATAAGTGTTCTTGAACTCGCGCTCGCCCGAGATCTTTTCAACGTCAGCCTTAAGCCCACCCGTGGCCTCAACCGTCACGGTCACTTTGAACGTGGCAACGTTATCGCTGTAGGTGATGCCACCGGCGTCGCCCTTGACCTCGCGGACCTCATAGGTGTACTCGCCCGGCTCGGCATAAGTAATCTTGCCAAAGTTAATGGCTGCCTTGCCCTTGTCGAGATCGGCATTGGTCACAGTTACGGTCGCGGGGTCGGGCATCGGGGCATTGTTGTCGGACGTCGCGGAGAGCTCAAACTCAAACGCATCCGTATCCGCCCACTTGCGGCCCTCGAGCACCTTGGTCAGACCAAAGTCAGTCTTGGTATCCACCGTTGTCGGCTTGGTTGCAAGGCTAAAGATAATCTTGCCGTTGTTGCCCAGGTGCGAATGCACGTGCGTGGAAGTCGCAACGGAGGAAAGGTCATTCCACCTGGGGTTAAGCACGTCGCGCGCGGTCTCGGTCTTGTTACCATTCACCTCCACATCGTCCTTGGTGGTATGCAGGTGGTCGATATAGGCCAAGCGCGCGGCTCCCTTATTAAAGGACCAATAGCCGTCATCTTTGACCAGAGCGCCGTCGTAGCTGGCGATCTCGTGCCCCTCAAACTCCACAACGGCATAGTCGTCCTTCGGCTTGCCGTTTGCGCCCATCGCCACAAACTCGTCCTTGTAGTAATAGACGTCGTTGCCCTGCGGCTTTACCGTCGCGCGCTGGGTGCATTCCTTGTCCGTGTAGATAGGCGTGATTTTTTGGAAGTAATAGTAGCTGTTGGTATCGGCGGGCTCAAACTCGGCGACAACATCGCCCAGCTCGCCGCCCGACCACTTGTTGGCCAGGAAGTAGACCGTCTGGTTGTCGGCGTCCTTGTGGTCATCGATATACTTCTTGAGCACCTTATCGGGCGTAAACAGGTTGTTGCGTGCTTCGTCCTTGACGCTCGAGGTGTATTTAATCTGAATAGGCTTGATGTCATTGAGCGACGTGCGCTCAAAGATCCCGTTTTCCATGTCCACGTGATAGCGGATCAGCGGAATCAGCGATGCGGGGATCTTAACCGTCACGATATCGCCCTGCTGCGCATTGGCAGAGCGCTCGACGGTGATGACCAGGTCCTTGGCCACGCCCGAAAACTCGTACGTGTCCGTATTGCCCTTGGTTGTCTTGGTCACTTCATCAAAGGGGACGCCATTAATCTGAGCGCTGACAAACGTATCGACCTGCATAAAGTCGCCCAGCTCATCACTGAAGGTGATGTAGCCGGACTTGCTCTCGTCGTAACCATCCTCGATCTGAGTGGGAGAGCCCTTGCCCGAGGTGATAGAGCTCGAGATATCATCAAACACCTTCTTGAGCTCATCGGCATTCGACGCAGCCTTGTAGAAATCGGAATTCTCGGTGCGCTTACCAAGCTCATTGGTTGTGTAGGACGTGGCGTTTGGATAGTTGCTCGACACGGCGTGCATGAACTTGTTTTCGTCGCTCGTCCAGTAGTTCGTAGGCTCGTCAGCGGGATTCGCATCATCAAAGATGCCGATGGTGTAGACCGTAGCGCCTTTCCCCTTCATTTTCTTGGCGGCGACTATGGCATTATTGGCAACCGTAGGGTTAAAGTTCCTGACGTCTGTGGGCGTGCCGTCCGTAAAGAACACAACTACCTTCTGGGCATCCTCGCGGCCCGACATGTCGCGAGCAAGTTCAAGGCCGTAATCAGCCCGCGTGGCACCGGCAGGTTCGATGTAGCCGACCGTATTCTTAAGTTCCGTCGCAGCGCTATCAACACACGGCGTCAGGCTCTTCATGGTCTGCGAGTAGTTGTGCGTGTATCCCTGACGATCGCGATACGTATCGTTGCCGATCTCGTTTTTCTTTGCACCCGAAAACTTAACGATGGCAACTGTTGCCGCTTATTCGTATCTTTAATGCTCTTGTTTTGCTCGGCGATGGTGTCGATAAAGGAACTGGCAGCTGCCTTGAGTGCGTCGATGCGTTTGGTCGAATCGCTGTCACCCATGTCATTATCCATCGACCCGGAGGCATCAAGCACCATCACGATATCGAGCGGTTTAGTGACCAGCGACGTTGTGTCAGAAGTCGAAGACATCGTGGAGAGCGTCGTCACAAAGTCGGACTTTTCGTCCTGCGCTGGCTCGACCGTCTTGTCCGTCCAGATTCGGCCTACATAACGTGTCGTCAGGTCCTGCTCGCCGCCCGACGCCCAGTACTGCCAGCGGCCGGTGGTGTCAGGGTCGACTATCTTTCCGCTCACCGTCGGTCCGTCCATTCCGGTGCTGGACCTGGCGTTGGCCTCGGGCAGCATGGCAAATGCTGCAGCCGGCAACACCAGCACCACGGCCAGTATCACCGCCAAGAGACCCCTCGTGTACTTACTCATCGCGTCTCCCTTCTCGCGGTCTCAGACCTTGCAACAGCCTAAAGTTACGAAATGAGACACAATTTGGGCAGGTGACACATGTTCCAGATTCGGTTTTTGGCGTGAGACAAATGTCTCACCAAAGTTGAGACACGGCGTTTTCGCAGGAAAACGGGTGCGACTCAAGATGGACGGGGCAAAAGGGCCCGTTTTCCTCCATCCCCGAGGGAGCAGTCGACGGCGCTCGCCACGAAATGAGCCTATCTACTACGTTTAGTCCGGTACCCCCGACCACAATCGCGTTTCATGCAAAATCGCAGGCGTTCTACCTGCGGTTTTCTTTTCGCGTTTTTCGCCGTGGTTGAGGGTAGCCACCCAAACGTAGTAGATGGGCCTATTTCGTGGCAGACGGGTCACGCGGCAGCCCTCACAAGGCAAAAATGATCCGTTTCCCTCTGTCCACGGGAGATCAAGGGCTGCTACGGATATGGTGCTATTTCAAAACTATGCCGGATTACGGGGCTAAAGTCGGAGTCCTCATCCATACAGCCTTTTTTGAAAAACGGCAAGCAGTCTACCTGCGGTTTTGTTTTTGCGATTTTCTGTATGGTCGGAGATTCGCTATCCAGCCCCGTAATCCGGCATAGTTTTGTTCGCGACGGCACAACCGCGCGTTTAAGCGCGGGGCAGGTGGGGCATTTTTGCCCCGCCGGCCCCGTCTTCGCGCTACTCCGGTTTGGTTTCTACCGTGGGAGTCTTGTCCGCTGCGACTGGGGTGCGGGCGGTGTCCATAGTCAGACAGTGTTTAGGACAGCTTTCGATGCACTCGCCGCACACCACACAGGCATACGGGTCGATCGACCACGTTCCGCCCTTGCGATCGACTACGAGCGCGCCCGCCGGGCAGCGACGAGCGCACATGCCGCAGCAAATGCACACGTCCATGTCGTTGACGATATGCCCGCGCAGGCGCTCGGGTGCCGCGAGCTTCTCCTGCGGATAGCACACCGTTACCGGCTGCTTGACCATAGAACCCAAGGCCGTCTTGGCAAATGTCAGCAAACTCATGCCGCGCCTACCTTTCCGTGCAGCTAATGCAAGGGTCGATGGTCAGGATAATCATGGGCACGTTGGCAATAAGCACGCCCTGCAGCGCATGCGTCAGACCCGCCAGATTTTGCGACGTCGGCGTGCGCACACGGAAACGGTCCAGGTTCTTGGTGCCGTTGCCGCGCACATAGTAATACGCCTCGCCGCGCGGCTGCTCAATCACAACCTCGCCGCGCGCGCCGTCGGCCGGCGTGAGCTTGGTGCGCCCGCCGATTCCGTCGTGCGGAATCTTGCCCACAAGCTCCTTAATGATGTCCATGGCCTGCGTGACCTCGGCACAACGCACCTGGCAGCGGGCATAGCAGTCGCCGTCGGTAGCCACGATCGGCTCAAACGCAGCCAGATCCGCATAGGCGCCGTCACCGAACATGCGCACGTCGTAGTCCACGCCCGAGGCGCGACCGAACGGGCCGACCATCGAAAGCTCCAGCGCGTCCTTCTTGCTGATCACGCCTACACCGTGCAGGCGCTCGCCGCAGCTATTGTCGTCCAAAAACGTATGCAACAGGGCCTCGTAGTCGGGACGCATGGCATCGAGCGTCTGGACAATGCCCGCCAGCTCGGAGTCCTCAATGTCGTGTTTAAGGCCGCCGATCTCGTTAATCGACAGAATCACGCGCCCGCCGCAAGTGCTCTCAAAGATCTTGAGAATCTGCTCGCGCAGGGTCCACGAACGATAGAACAACGCCTCGAAACCAAAGGCGTCGGCAAGCAGGCCCAGCCACAGCAGGTGCGAGTGAATGCGCGAAAGCTCGTGCAAAATGGTGCGGATATACTGCACGCGGCCGGGCGCCTCGATGTCGAGCATGCGCTCGCAGGCGCTGGCATAGCCGCAGCTGTGACCCACGGCGCAAATCCCGCAGATGCGCTCGGCGATGTAGCCAAACTGATGCATGTCACGCTTTTCGGTGAGCTTCTCGAGCCCGCGGTGCACAAAACCGATCTGCGGAATTGCCTCGATGACGCGGTCGTCCTCGATTACCAGGTCTAGATGAAGCGGCTCGGGCAGCACCGGGTGCTGCGGGCCAAACGGAATGACGGAGCGATGTGCCATGGGCCTTACGCCTCCTTTTTCTGCTTGTCGCGGGCGGCCTTGGCGGCAAGCGCCGCGCGGACCTTGGCTGCTTTCTCGGGATCCATGGCAGCGAGCTTTGCCTCCATCTCGGCAGCCTTGAGCGCGGCCTTCGCAGCATCCTCATCGTGCTGAGCATCGGAGCCGGCAGCCGCAGCGGGCTGAGCAGCGGCGCCCGCGGCATCGCCGGCGCTCGCAGCGCCCTCCCCTGCAGCAGCCGCAGCCGCGGCGGCCTTTTCGGCAGCGGCCTTGCGCGCCTTGGCTTCGGCGGCGGCACGGACCTTCATGGCCTTCTCACGCGCGGCCTTCACCTCGGGCGTGATAACGCTCATGGGCTCGGCAGTCGAAACCTGGTAGAAAAAGCCCTTAAAGTCGATCTGCATGTCGGTGATGGCAAGGCCAAACAGGTCGTGGGCCTCATTTTCAAACGGGAACACCGCGGGGTAATACGAGCTGATGGACGGAATCTCCTGGTACTGGTCGATGCCCTCAACCACCAGGTTCTCGATCGCATAGCTGCCGTCCTGCGCAATCTGCTCCTGAGCAGCACGAACGTTGATAAACGTATAGACCAAGCGATACGAGCCGTCGTCGACGTTGCGTTCAGCGTGCATTTGCACAAAGCGCGCGCCGACGCCCTTAAGCGCCTGGACATGCGACAGGAGCTCCTCGATCCCGACGGTGGTATAGATAGCCTTTTGCATTACTCGGCCTCCTTTGCAGCGGCGGGTGCGGCGGACTTCCCGGCGGACAAATCGGCCTCGACGCCGTCGCCGGCACCGTCAGCCCCGGCCCCCGCAGCCACAAACCCGTCCTCGCCCAGCTCAACGCCACCGTCCCAAGTAGCGGCGCCGCCCACGGTAAGCGGATCGCCGCCGGCGCGCATCACGGCCTCTTTCTGGTCCAGGATGCCGCACGCCTCCACGATGGCATCGATCACGGTCTCGGGGCGAATGGCGCACCCAGGCGCGTACACATCCACGGGAATTGCGCGGTCCACGCCGCCGGTCACGTTATAGGCATCGCGGAACACGCCGCCCGAACACGCGCAGATGCCGCAGGCCACCACGCACTTGGGCTCGAGCATCTGGTTGTAAATCTGGCGCACGACAGGCAGGTTCTGGACATTGACCGACCCCGTCACCAAAAAGATGTCCGCATGCTTGGGGTTGCCGGTGTTGACCACGCCAAAGCGTTCCGCATCGAACAGCGGCGTGAGCGAGGCCAACACCTCGATATCGCATCCGTTGCAGCTCGAGCCGTCGTAATGAATAACCCACGGCGAGCGCGACATTTTATGATCCATGGATGCCGCCTCCTAAATAAATACGTCGACGAGGATGGGCATAAGGTTGAGCAGGCCAAACACCAGCGCCACGCCCCATCCGAGCCTAAAGCAGCTGCGCCAGGTGCTGCGTGCGAAGGTGTTGTCGATCAGGACCTCGACAAAATACGTCGCGGCCATCACGACCAGGGCTACAACCCAGCTCACGGGGTTGTCCCAAACAAAGAACATGCCCACCCACATCAAAAACAGCACGGTCTCGCACCAGTGCATAAGGGTCATCTTGGCCAGCGTGCCGCCGCTCATCTCGGTGGCGACGCCCTGGACGATCTCCTGATGCGCATGATGCGAGTACGAAAGGTCAAACGGCGACTTGCGCAGCTTGATGGTAAGCACCGCGAGCAACGCGAGGAAAATGGGCGCGCTGTACACGATGATAGGGGCCGACTGCCCCGTCACAGCAATGGAATCGAAGCTGTCGGTGGCAAGGTACAGGCCCACACTCATCAGCAGAACGGCGGGCTCGTAACTCATGACCTGCAGCAGCTCGCGGTCGGCGCCGACCTGAGCAAACGGGCTTTGCGTCGAGGCGGACGCCAACACCACAAAGATCGCGGCGAGGGTAACCATAAACGCGCACAGCAGCGTGTTGGAGCCCGACACAAAGATGCCGCCGCCCACCACGGTAAAGATGAGCGCGCACGCCATGTAGGTGTCGTCCATGGTGTTTACGCTGGCGGGGGCCTTGCGCAGGAGCTTGGCCACATCGTAGAAGGGTTGTAGCAGGCGCGGGCCCACGCGGCCCTGCATGCGAGCCGAAAGCTTACGGTCAACGCCGTCGATCAGGCCACCAACCAAAGGCGCAATCAAGGCAAACGCCACGGTGCCAATAAAGATGCCCACGACGCCCGAACCTTCAAAATACTTGCCGCGCAACACCGAGGGCGCGCTCATGGCAAGCCGCTCGGGCCCAATCCACGCGCAACACAGCAGCGCAAACAAGATAATGCTGCAGCACACGACGCTACCCGCGGGGCCAATACGCTTCTCGCCAAGGGCGTCCTCCGAGTACCAATTGCGCTTTTCGGCCTTCACCTCGCGTCCCATCGAGCCGCGGAAATGGCGATATTTGTCGGTTCCCACGCCCGAAAGGTACACGTTGACGTGCGGCTTATTGCTCACGCGGAACGACGTCAGCAGCACCACGGCGATAAACGCTACGATAACCACCATCAGATACATGGCGTCCTTGCCAATAACGTACGGCACGCGTCCAAACACCATGGCGAGATAGGGCGATACCAGACCGCTCGAGATAACCGGAAACGCCACGCAGCACAGAATCAGCAGCGCGGCGATGGTGTTGAGCGCCATCCATTCGGTCTTATGGACATTGACCTCGACGTTTTGAGCCGTGGGGTCGACGCCCGAAAGCTTGGCAAGCCACTTGCCCCAAAAATAGAACGTCGCGGCCGAGCCAAAGGCCAGCACCATGATCATGAGCACGTTGCCGGTCTGCGCAAACGCCACCAGGGCGCCCCACTTGGACACGAGCATGCCAAACGGCGCCACAAACATGCCCATGATGCCCAGCATCATAAGGCGCGTCAGGTGCGGCATGCGGCTGAACATACCGTCCATGTCCTCGATATTGCGGCTGCCGATATGATGCTCGGCCGTGCCCACGCACAGGAACAGCAGCGACTTTGCCACCGTGTGGAACAGGATTAGGAAGATGGCGGCCCATACGGCCTCGGGCGCGCCGACACCCAAGCAGGCGCTGATAAGGCCCAAGTTGGAAATGGTGGAGTACGCGAGCACACGTTTGGCGTTGCTCTGCGAGATGGCCATGAGGGCAGCGAGCAAAAACGTGATGGCACCCACACTCGTGACCATAAAGCCGGTCACGGGATAGATGGCATAGAGTGGGCTCAGCTTGACCATCAGGAACACGCCGGCTTTGACCATGGTTGACGAGTGCAGCAGGGCGCTCGTGGGCGTGGGGGCAACCATGGCACCCAACAGCCACGTGTGGAACGGCATCTGTGCGGCCTTGGTGAGCGCGGCGAGCGACAACAGAATGACCGGCATCACCAGCAGCGCAGATTGCGCGGTTCCGGCGCCGGAAAGCTCGATCATGCCCGAGATGGTCAGCGGCATGCTGTTAACGTGCAGGTACATGAGTCCGGCCAAAAACGCGATACCGCCCAGCATGTTGAGGATGATCTGGGTGAAGGCGTTCTTGATGGCCTCGGGCGTGCGCGTGTAGCCAATCATAAGGAACGAGCACACGGTGGTGATTTCCCAGCCGCAGAACAGCCACTCAAGGTTGTCGCTCGTCACGATGACGAACATGGCTGAGAGGAACAGGAACATAAGCGCCAGGAACTGCGGGCGACGGTCGGGCGCGGTCTGCCCGCGCAGCGCAGCCTCGTGCTCGTCGTGGGCCTGGAAGTCCTTCATGTAGCCCAGGGCATACACGCAGATAAGGCTGCCGACGATGCCGACGGCGAGGACCATGATCACGCTCATGTAGTCCAGGTAGAGCGGGGTTGCGGTGACGGCTTCGGTCGCGGGCAGCGTCATGGCTGCAAAGGCGAGCGAGCCCACCAGCTGGACTACGCCGAGCACCGTGGTGAGCGCGTTCCTATATTTGTACGCGTTGTACAGGATGACGGCGCACAGGATGACGTCGATAACGGAACTGATGATCGAGAGCACATGCGAGGTGCCGGGGGCAACCTCAAAGCTCTGCGGACCCGTGCCAAAAAACATGACGGCGACTACAACTGTCACCGCCATAATAATGCCGGAGCCTATGAGCCCCACCGCATCGCGGGTGCGGTCACCGCGCGCGAGCAGCATGCCCAGCGCCGGTACCAGCGGAAACAGGGTAAGGAAATACAGTAGCGTCATACCATCACTCCCCCATGCAAAAACGCTGCAATTGTTTAACGTTATAGCTCAATTACGGGGTTGCGGTGGCAGGTTTTCGGTCAACTGGGGAGTTTTAGGCGTACGGGGCAAGGAGTCTGTCCGCATTGGAGTAGAGGGGTGACGTCCCTTTACCGCAGCGACGGACGCGCGGGCCACTGCGCGCGGTTTATTGGGCACTTTGGAGGATGTCCCAATAGGCTCGCGCCGGTCCAAAAAGTTGGCGCGGCAAGAAAAATGCGCCCCTGTGGGCGCACCATCCCGTTTGCTATTCCGCCTTTTTAACGCGCGGCTTGCGACCGCGCGGCTTATCGACCAGTGCGGACTCACCGCTCTCGCGGTACTGACGGCACCAAGCCTTGACCGAAGACTCGCTGGGAATCTTGTGCTTGATCATGGCCTCGCGAACCGTCAAGCCGTTTTCCAGACGGTCCTTAACCACAGCGAGCTTTACGTCGTACGAATAGGTGTGATGATGCGAACCGGCGTTGAGAACGGCGTCGGCACCGCCCACGGCATACGCGCGGGCCCACTGACGAGCCGTGGCCTGGGGAATGCCAAGCTCCGCAGCGAGGGCGCGATGACCGACCCCCTCTTGGAGGATCTCGACGGCGCGCTGCCTAACCTCAGGCGCATGCGTGCGAGTCCTAGTTGCTTCCGACATACCTGCCACTTCTTAGCCTTAACCGTTAATCTGCTTTCTTACGTGCAAGTTAGATAGTAGCATTTTACTGTTTGCTCAAAGCAGTTAATTAAAATAGACGCGGCGTTATCTGGGCATTTGGCACCAAATTACGACATTTCTTTATCGATTATTTACGCTGGTAGCTAACTCGCAGCTAATCGTCATTCGCTTGTCAACAAAATTGGCATCTCTTTATGTCCTTTGGTATAGAGGATATAGTTATTAACCCCTCCCCCAATAATTTTGAGTGATCTGCGAGACAGTAGACGTCCTCACTCCTCATGATTACCGCGCATTGCCATCCACCGGAGCAAAACAAAAAGGGCGGGACCTGCTGCGCTTGCAGGCCCCGCACCGATTGACACCCGACGGGACACAGCCGGGCGAGACGGATCCGTGCCACCGTCCCGCCTGGCCGCGATGTTCAACTACAGCTCGTTGGCCGCGTGATACGCCGTGCGAATGGCGCTCGCAATGTCGGCGGTGCGCTCACCCGAGCAGTCGCCCACGCAGGTCACGGGCACCGTCACGCCATCCAGGTCAAACGCGTTGGCCTTGGAGCCCACGGCCATCACCACGTAATCGCAGGCGATCTTCACCGGCTCCTCGGCGCCGTCCTCGGTGGTGCGAACAGCCTCCACGCCCTCGTCGGTAATGGCGGTCAGGCGGGTCTTCACGTGCTGCTCCACGTTGTGCTCGGCAAAGTCGCTCATAATCAGCGGCAGAATGGTCTCGGACTCGCCCGCGGCAATCTTGTCGAGCATCTCCACGATCGCCACCTCGCAGCCGTGCTGCAGCAGGTACTCGGCAGTCTCGGTGCCCACCAGGCCGCCGCCAATGACGGCGACGCGGCCCGTAAGCTCCACCTTGCCGGCCAGCACGTCCCAGCTCGAGACGACCTTCTCCGAGTCGGCACCCGGAACGGGGATGACCACGTCGTGCGCGCCCACGGCCACAATCGCGGCGTCGGCGGCGTTGAGGTCCTCAGCGGTAGCGGCATGGTTGAGCTCAACCTTCACGCCCAGGCCAGGCAGAATCTTCTCGTAGTACTCGACCGAGCGCATAATCTCGTCCTTGCGCGGAGGCGCGGCCGCCAGCACAATCTGGCCGCCCAGATGATCGCTCGCCTCGTAGACGGTCACGTCGTAACCGCGCTTGGCCGCCACGCGCGCGGCCTCCAGGCCGGCAATACCGCCGCCCACCACGGCGATCTTCTTGTCGCCCTCGCCCGGCTTGATGGCGATGGTCGCCTCGTCGCCGTTCTCGGCATTAAGCACGCACGAGATGTACTTGCGGTTTTGAATCGCGTCGACACAGCCCTTATTGCAGTTGAGGCACTCGCGAATGGGCTCGCCCGTGGCGGCCTTCAGCGCAATGTCGGGGTCGCACATGAGCGAGCGGCCATAAGCGATGATATCGGCGGAGCCGTCTTCCAGAATCTTCTCGCCGGCCTCAACCGAGACAACGCGGCCGACGGTTGCCACCGGCACGGAGACCAGGGCCTTGACACGCTCGGCCACGGGCAGCGTCCAGTTGTAGGGCATGGCGCCCATGGGCGGAATGGTGTCGCCCATGTTGCCGGTATGGTTGGCCTGTGCAACCTGGATCATGTCGATGCCCGCACCCTCGAGCAGCTTGGCAAGCTCGCAGGCCTCGTCGGGCTGCAGGCCGCCCTTGCCGCGCGGCGTGCCGTCGGGGTTCTCCATGATCACGGGGAGCTTGTACTCCACCATCAGCTGCGGCGCGGCCTCCTTAATGGCAGCGACGACCTCGAGCGCATAGCGGACGCGGTTCTCGAACGAGCCACCGTACTCGTCGGTGCGCTGGTTGAGGATGGCCGAGCACAGCGAACCCACCAGGCGGTCGCCGTGGACCTCGATGGCATCGATCCCAGCCTGCTGCGCGCGAGCGGCCGAGGCGGCGATGGCCTCCTTGATCTGGGTGAGCTGCTCCACGGTGGCCTCGTTCACAAAGTGCTGCATGTCGTGGTGCAGCTTGGCGTATGCCTGGTTGCGGATCTCGTTGGACTCGGCCATCTTGGCGGCAAAGGTCTCCTCGTCGCCGGCGGCCTTGGCCTCCTGCGCGGCCTTGGCGGCAGCCATGGAGCCCATGACCATGCGGCCGACACCGGGCACGTCGTACTCGGGGTGGAACAGCTGCAGCGCAACCTTGGCACCGTGCTTGTGGACGGCGTCGGCCAGCGCCTTAAACGTGGGGATCTGGGCGTCGGTCGCCAGCTTGGGCGTGGGGCTCGCGGTCATAACGGGAGCGACGTCGCCGATGACGATGTAGCTCACGCCGCCACGGGCCAGTCGCTCGTAAAAAGCCAGGCTGCGCTCGCCAATGGAGCCGTCGCGCTCCTCGTAGCCGGTGGTCAGCGGCGGGAACATAATGCGGTTCTTGAGCTCAAGGGGGCCAACCGTAATGGGCTGGAGCAGCTTGGATGCAGGTGCGGTCATGGATATTCCTCTCTTATAGGTGCGGCGGCGATGATGCCGCGTAGTTGTCTAGAGGATATGGCATGGGGGCACAGTGGCACAACTGAAATCGGCGGACAGCGGGCAGCGGCAGGTGGATGGGGCAGGGCAGCCCGTCGGTTTGTCTCAATCTGTAACAGTTACTCAGCAAAACCGGGTCTTACTGTTACAGATCGAGATATTCCTCTCGACCCATCCTCAACAATCTAGATCTGTAACAGCTAGGCCCACTTTTGACCCCTACCTGTTACAGATTGAGACAAACCAAACCCGCCTGCCGGAAAATCTCAATCTGTAACAACAACTCGGCAAAATCCGTCTCTCGTGTTACAGATTTAGACAAACCGTCCGGGCGGGAACTCAACATCTCAATCTGTAACACCTAGCCGTCCAAATCGGGTCTAGATGTTACAGATCGAGATCTTGTTTGAGAGGTTGAGAATTGGACCGAAAGCACGGTCCCGAAATAACAAAAAAGCTCGCCGGCTAGGCCGACGAGCTGCAAGTTCTTGGTCGCGGGGGCAGGATTTGAACCTACGACCTCCGGGTTATGAGCCCGTAGTTTCTAAACTTGTTGACACTCTTTGAGACTGTTTGACACCGCTATATAGACAGGTAGATATATATTTCTTTCAAAAACACCAAATAGCGGTTCTGTTCGATTTCGACCAAAATTCGACCACTGAAATCTTGACTTTCGCCACTGCGTGGCATACGCTCGGAGCAGCGCACCCGAAGCGCCCGCTTCACGGGCCGCACGGGCGTGCTGCTCCGAGCGTATGCCACGCAGCCATGGAGTCGCATTCGTATTCATTTGACCAAAGGATCGGCGCATGAGCAGGCCTCTTGTCGTTGGTAAGGGAAGCGCCCTTAAAAGCAAGACGCAGAAAAACGTGTACTATATCAGGCACAACATGGGCAAAGACCCCATTACCGGCAAATATAGGTACTCACCTCGCCGAAAGGTCTACGCAAAGAACAAGTCGGAATTGAGAGCCGAGCTCGAAGCATATAAGGCTGAGCTCAATAGCGGACTCACCATCAAAGACCCCGATAAGACCGTTTATCAGTACACCAAAGAGTTCCACAAAGATCGCGTGGACGCCGAGACCATCAGCCCGCTTGCCCTTGACCGCGAAGAGCTTGAAGTTAAGGAAATACAGGAGCTTTTCGGCAATTATCCCGTAAAAGACCTGAGGCCCCACATAATAAACGCCGGCTATGCTGAAGCCCGCAAAAGTGGAAGATTCTCCGAATCTGAGCTGCATAAAATCAGTGTAAAACTGAATCAGATTATGAAGGCCGCCATGCTTGACGACCTGATTGTCAAGAACCCCTGCGCCGGCACCGTCATCCCGCGGCCCAAAGGAAAAGAGAGGCAGGCTCTTTCCCTCGATGAAGCCCGGAGGCTTCTCTCCCTCCTCCTTTCACAGGAGATGGACTCTCACAGAATAGGCACCCTCTTGTTGCTCGATACCGGCATGCGCCGCGGAGAGATGCTCGGACTCAGATGGGGCGACGTCCATTTTGGCGACGGCTATGTCCGCATCGACGGACAGTATGCCGCCGACAAGCTGGTCAGAGACCCAAAGAGCTCAACGGGGAAAAGGTCCGTCTCTTTGAGCCCGCTTGCACTCGAGAGGCTCGCCGCCTGGCGCGAGCTTCAGCGCACGCTTCTCGCCGAAGTCGACCTCGAACAGGCTTCCAGCACCCCGATTGTGCACACATTAGTCGATCCCCAAAGAAACACGAGGGCAAAAACTAAAGATGACGAAAAAGGAAAGAGGGGGCCAATCGCCATCGCGCACATGGACCCAAACTGCTTTTCGCGATGGTTCCGCGAATGGTGCTCGGACTATGGCTTTGGGCAGTTCAGAGAAATCACGCACTACATCGAGCGAGACGGAAAGATGTACGCTCGAGGTACAAAGTACTCCGGCCTGACCCCGCATATGCTCAGGCACACGCAGGCGACGTTGCTGATCGGAGAGAACGTCGACATCAAAACCGTCAGCAGCCGCCTCGGGCACAGCACCGTCAAGCTCACGCTAGACACCTATGCACACGCAATTGCCGCCAAGGACCAGGCAGCCGCCAACACGATCGGCAACTTGCTTTCAAATTAAATCAGCTCTTCGCTTTCGATGCGCTTCGCCTCGCGTTCGCCCTCTTCCTACTGTTCCTGGCGTTCTTCGCTCTCGTGCATTCCTCTGAACAGCATCGCGATTTGCCGTTTGCGGTGTCGGCGAACGGCCGGCCGCAGTGCTCGCATATTTTGACGACATCAACCGAATAACTCTTTGCAAGCGCGACCCAAAGGCGCGTAGCAGCATCGGGAACGCAAAGGTCGAAAGAAGAGCCGCGGCCATAATCGATGACGCCATTAGCCATCTGCGTCGGAGTCTGCCGCTTGGGCTCGAGGATTCTCCTCCACCCATAACCCGCGCAGCGCGAGAACCACTCCGTCATGTCCTGCACCAGATGCGAGGCAAGGGATTCCTCGGTCTTGAGAACGCGCTCGGAAGACTCGTCGAGCCCCCTGAGAGTATCACCAGGCACCCTTGTAACAAAAGACGGACCTGGAAAGTCAGCTTCTCCAACTGTCTCCATAAAGGACAATGTATCGTTCTTGCACCACCTGACAAACGAACGCTCGACCATGGCAGTCCCGGGCTCAATCCTTTCATTGATCACCGCCCACTTGCCACCGCGCTCAAGCCCGCCCACGAAGCTATCCCTAAACTCATGATCGCTAGGGATTTGCAGGTTGGTGAGAACCACGTACGCGGTTTTATTTGCCTCAACGTTGCCGAAGCAATACACGCGCCAATAGGGATCCAAAACCCCCAGCGAAGACGGAGAACCCATCTCGACCGATGAAGCCAGGGAAGAGATCTTCATTGCCCCGGCGACCGAAAGCCAGGCGTCAAGCGGTTCGTCGATTTCATAGGGGCCGACTCTCCCCACAAAGCCAAACAAAGGACCGGTTACGCGCGCCGCGGCAGCGAACCTCTCCCGAGGGTCGACGCCGGAGGCCTTGTCACCGGGATGCGGCGCGTCGTCGACGCGACAAGCCGGTGCCGGCACTTCTGACAGGGCGAGCAGCATCGCATCAACGCTTCCGTAATCTTCCAATTTACAAGACGGCAGAACGCCTTCCAGAAGACCGTCAAGGGCCACGGAGCGAATCAGGCCGAAAGCAAGGTCCTTGTCCGCCCCCGGTGCGTCTGTTTCAACGCTTGACGGCCTGTTCGGCATACCGATTGATTCTTCGCGATAAGTGAAGTTCATGTGGTCGCCTGCACTCTCGCCCGCTACGTCCGGAACGAGACGACCGTTCTCGTGAAATTCAAGCCCGTCCTTCGTCTTATAGCCGACCTGAACCTGACCGGTCGCGGGATCAAGCGGCATGATCGGCCAATATCGACGTTCATCTTCAGGCGGCAAAGACGGCTCCCCCTCCTCCACAACATCGATAACCTTTGAGTCCGATTCACCGCCCTTGGCATCGGTCAACAGCAATTCAATCTTATTTATCAATTTATCGATAAGCATCATCGCAGGTAAACCCCCGTAATAGGTGATGTAATACCTCGATTTATGCCCGCCGACGGCATTGTGTAGTCACGGAGCAGCTCCCGCCCCGTAACACATACACCGAAGGAGGCATACACATGGACGACAACGACACGCCTGGCATCCAGACGGGCCCGCTTCTCACTCGCGACGAGGTCGCTGACAAGCTTCACCTCACCGCCGACACCGCCGGCCAGCTGATTGCCCGCACCGGCAAGGGCATCTACCTCTGTCGCCGCACGTACATCTATGAGCGCGATCTCGACGTCTACCTCAGCGCTCTGCGCGGCAAAGGCGGCGAATAGGATGATTGACTACGACGGCCTGCCCGCCTCGAAGGAGTACTACGGCGCCATCGGCACCGTCATCACGCCCGAGGCGTGGCGGGCGTTGCGCGGGCCCGGCAACCGCGCTCATCGCGTTCCCGAGCACACTCCCAGGCTCATCGCCGAGCGCGCCTCGGCCATCTTCGCGGCAAAGACCGGAAACGCTAAAGAGAAGGAGGCTGCTCGCCTCTCTATCGGCGCATGGATCTGGTACGCGCACGACGATGCCGACGAAGCGGCAGCGGTGGCTACGGCGGCCGCCATGGCCTCCCACGAGCGCGCTGTATTCATCTCGGCATGTGAGCTTGCAACGGCATGGAACGGCGGCGAACTTTACGGCCCCAACTCGAAGGCCCACACCGTCGATCGCTATCGCGATCTGCCCGTGCTCGTCATCGCGGATCTTGGCGCGAGCGGTATGCGCGAGGAGGCACTCGCGCTGATCGAGTTGCTCGGAGATCGTCGGCGCCACAAGCGCTCGACATTGTTCGCGTCGACCTTTACCGGCAAGAGCATCGCCAGGGCGCTGGAGGCGGCCGGATCGAACTCCGATCAGGTGCGCAAGCTCATCGAACTGATTAGCGCCGGAGTGCGCGAGGGGAGGAGGTCGTGACCGGCGCGAGGGCGAGGGCTCCGCCTTTCAGCGGCATTCGCCATTGGCAACTTTTCTATACATCCCAACATCTAGGAGGTACTTATGCGGCATCAGACTGTCGTAGTCCAGACGGACAGCGGTCCGGCCCTCGTCTTCGACATCGCTAAGAAGCGCTATGTCTACCATGGCGGCCAGGACACCCCCGTCCTCAACCTCGAGCACACCGAAAACGCCCAGAGCGCCTGGATCCTGCAGTTCAAGCACGCGATTGCGAACGTTCCCCGCACCCTCATGGCGTTTAGCCCCACCGACGAGGCCCCCGACGCGGTGGATTGTCTCGCTGCCATCGACGAGTGCTATGGCATCCCCGACCACGAGCTCGTCAAGATCGCAGCTCGCGCCTATGTCGTCAACGGCACTGGCGCGACGCACGACGCGTTCGTCAAACGCTTCGCAGCTCGACTCGAGAATATTACTCAGGAACTCGGTGTCTTCGGCGCAGTCCCCATTGAACTCGCCGATCGCGCCCCTTGGCCTATCTTCACCGTCGAAGACATCGACGACTAGCCCATCGTACGCCGCCGCCCGAGCGGGCGGCGGCCATCTCACATCGAAAGGAAAACCATGCCCAAGAAAAGTGTCGATAAGAACCACAAGCCCCTCACCCTCAACGGCCACTCCTTCCGCATCCCCTCGGACGCCGAATGCCTGCTCGACGGCTGGAGCACCTTCGGCGTCCAGCCCATCGTTATCGAGCCCGCAGAGAAGATCGAGGGCATCCCCGGCGCCTTCGTCATCGCGTCCCACTCCTCCGTCCCCAATATCCCTTACGTCGCGCCCGCCATCGTCGCGGAAATCGCCAGGCGCTGGTCCGGCATCGACCCCCGCGAGCTCGCCAGGGTCATCGTCGGGGTCGCCCGCAGCGGCGATCGCTCTTACACCCCGGACAGCGTCCTCCGCGGTATCGACTGCATCCTGGACCTCGATACGTTGGGAGTCGTGAACAAGCTTGTCGCCTATCCTCCCCTCCCGGCAGACCAGGCGCCCGAGGGCTATCCCAACGTCCTTCTCGAAGACGAGTAGGCCTCAAGCGGGGCGGATCGACAACGGTCGGTCCGCCCCTGCTTTCGGGCCGACGATCACCGCGCATCGAAGAGAGGATCGAATGACAGCAGCAACAAAGAACGTCAGCGTGAAGCTCGACTCAAAGCTCTACACCGCCCTCAAGACGCGGGCAGAGCTCAACGGTTCCAACGTCAGCGACGAAATCCGCTCGCTCCTGCGCTCGGCGCTCGCCACGGAGGGGCTCGACCTCTACGGCAACGAGGTCGCAGATTTCATCCGCGGCGTCGTCGACGCGCGGATGGACGTCGCCGCACTCGACATCGAGCGCAAGCTCGACGCCGCCGAGGACCGCATCGCCGCGGTCCTCTCGCGGCCCATGACCGCCGCCATCATGGCCGGCCTCATGTCGGCCGACGTCCTCAAGGCCTCCTACGCCTCGCTCGACGAGGTCCCCGTCGCGGACATCTGGAAGAACTACCTCGCGCAGGCCGGCGAGCTCAGCCGCGCCGGGCTCGGCCGAATCGACGAGGTGAAGCTCCACGCGCGCGAGCGCGCCGATGGCTAGCCCGCCCGTCATCGTCAACCACTCCGTCGTCCGCGCGGGGGCGTCAGCGAGGGCGTCCGCCGCGGGCCTGGCGGCATACGCCGGCACCCGCCGCGGCGTCGTCATCGAGGTCAGCGAGGCGGACGGCAGGAGGCTCGGCGTGGACGGCCTGGCCGCCTACGCCGCGAACAGGACCGGCTCGACCGGCGGCCTCTGGGGCGCGGACGGCCCGGTCCCCGTGGCGGAGGCCAGGCGCGCCATCGCCCAAAACGGCGGCGCAGTGCTCACCACCGTCGTCACGGTCCCGAACGACATCGCCCCAGGCGCCGGCCTCGATCGCCTGGACGCCTGGCAGGCGCTGGTGCGGTCCGAGTGGCCGAGGCTCTTCTCCGAGATGACCGGCGTGCCCGAGAGCCGCGTGGAGTTCTACGCGGCGATGCACATCAACGGCACGAGCCACCACGTCCACATCCTCACGATCGACCGCGAGGGCGACTGGGACTCCCTGCTGCCAAAGGGGAAGATGGAGGCGGCCAGACTCGAGATCTCCTCGAAGGCCATGGCACCGCTGCTGCGGGAAGCGTACATCGAGCGCGACCTCGCGAGGAAGGCGGCGCTGGACGCCGTCGCCCGCATCGACCGGAACCGTTTCGACATCGAGCTGCCGCCGGACGGAAGGATCGAGGCCGCCCACCTCAGGCGTTTCCACCCGGAGGCCTCCGCCGCGTTGAGGGAGGCCCTCGGCCGGGCGGCGTCCGACTCCCCCGCACTCGCCGGCGCACTGGAGCGCCACAGGAAAGCGGTCGAGAGGTGCGCCGGCCTCAAGTGCCTGACCGGTGAGGCGCGGGATGTCTACGTCCGCAAGGCAGCCGCCGACCTCGGCCTCCGGTGCGAGAACGCGGCGCTGCGGGTCATAGTCCCAGACAGAACGCCGGTTCGCGAGGAGGTGCCGACACGACGCGCCGCGCCCCAAACCGGCCCCGCGACGGAGAGGCGGCGGGAAGCCGGACTCACCACCGAGGCCCGGGCCTGCATCCCGAAGACGCGCCTCGAAAAGCTCGCGCGAAAGGCCGCGCGCGGCCGGACCCTCGAGCCGGCAGACCTCAGGGGGTGTCCCACGGCAGACCGGGCCTTCAGGCATGCGCCGTCGCCCGGTCCGGCCCTCGGGCGCGCCGCCGCGATGGCGACCCTGGTCGCCAGGGAAGCCACACGGGACGCCAGAGGACGCGACATGGGGGACGAGGCCGGCGAGAGGGCGCTGCGGCTCATCGCCGCGACCCTGAGGATCCTCGCCTCCGGCGGCACCGGGCCGTCGAGCGTCCCCGCGCTGAAGATAGCGAACAGGATAGAGAGGACGATCACGAGATGAAACCGAAATCCTTCAACCGCGACATGAAAAGGGAGCTCGCCGGCACGCTCGCGGCCCACGGCGTCGCCGCCGTCATAGCCTGCGCCGCGGCCGCCGGTGCCTGGGACTACGCCAGGTGGTGGACTCTATCCCTCATCTCGGGCCTCTCCGTCCTGCTGCGGCTGCCCACGGCCGACCCGGGCCCCGAGCCCACCTACGTCTTCCGCGGCCCCCTCGAGGCGGCCGCCGACGCGGCGGCGTCGGGCCAGGCGGGCGAGCTGCTCGCGGCGCTCGCCCTCGTCGCGGCCTCCGTCCTCGCGCTCGGATTCGTTTCTTGGGCCCGCTCATGGGCGAGGCTCCACGACGGGACGTTCGCCGGCGACCGCGCGCCCACGCGCACGCACGGGGACGCCTGGCTCGAGTCGAGGCCCTCCAGGGTCGCGAGGCGCTGCCCTCCTTGGGACGGGAAGGCCGCCGCGGAGGGGCTCGTGGCGGCCGGCTGCATCGGCGGCGGGATCGCGATGGTCCCCGCCGTCCACTGCCTCATAAGGGCGGGCAGTGGAGCCGGCAAAAGCAGACGCGCGCTGGCGCCATCAATTGCGGCGGCGATCGACCGCAACGCCCACGGGATCCCGACGTCCGTCATCGTCCACGACCCGAAGTCCGAGATCCGCGCATGGACCGAGCCGCTCGCCAGGAGGACCGGGATGGAGGTCGTCGCCATCCGGCTCGACGAGCCCGTCAAGTCGGCGAGGTTCAACCCCCTCGACCGCGCCATCGCGGCACTCGGGACCGAGGGCACCGCCGGCGCCGTGGCCGAGCTCCGCGAGCTGTCGTCCGCCATCGTGCCCGACGCCTTCTCCTCAGGCCAGAGGTTCTTCACGGACGCCAGCCGCAACCTGCTGACCGGCCTCTGCCTGCTCGCGATTACGGACGATCGAATCCCCGACGGCGCGCGGAACCTCTCGACCGTGCTCGCGCTCCTGGAGCCCCGTGACGGGAAGAGCGCCGTGAAGTCGCTGGAGGAGCTCGCCGCGGACCTGCCGGCGGGAAACCCGGCGCGCCAGTTCCTCCTCGTCGCCTCGTCGAACGGTGGCGGAGGGGAGGCCCTCGTCTCCACCGCGCGCAACTACCTCATGTCCTTCTGCGACGACGACGTCAGCCGCATGCTCTGGGGCGGCGAGGTCGACCTCGCATCGGTCGGGCGCAAGCCGACCATCCTCTACATCGCCAGCGCGACGGACCGCGGCGACCGC
The DNA here is from genome assembly GCA_048205395.1 of Collinsella sp. Taxonomy (GTDB): domain Bacteria; phylum Actinomycetota; class Coriobacteriia; order Coriobacteriales; family Coriobacteriaceae; genus Collinsella. Next base: position 1,481 of record DBEWUK010000002.1, on the reverse strand, counting down.
GGCGCGCTCGTCTCGTGCATCTTCTCGCAGGCGCTGTCGGCGCTGCGCGAGACCGCGCGCCTGTCCGGCGGCAGGCTGCCGGCGGAAACCCTGCTCGCCATCGACGAGGGGTCCGGGATCCCCAAGATCCCCCGCCTCCTCGGCGACTACAGCGTGAGGACGACCGGGGAGAGCTCCACCAAGGGGACGCAGAGCTCCTCGTCCGGCAAGTCGTTCTCCGTGGCGCGCCGCCCGCTGATCACCCCGTCGGAGCTCATGGCCTGGAGCGCGCGCGAGAATGGCGCGCTCGTGATCGACGCGGGGGGACCGATGGCGCTCGCCAGCCGCGACATCACCGAGACGTTCCTGGGGCCGCTGCTGGGCCTGACGTCGCCGGAGGCCGAGGGCGCGCTGCTCGCGCGGGCGCTCGAGGGGGAGACCCGCAACACCTCCCCGGCACCGGTATGGCGCATCCCGGAGAAGCCGAAAAAGCCCAAGGGGTCGCCGCCCGGCGGCAGGAAGCGCAAGGTGTCCGCCGCGCCCGACGGGTTCTGATGCGTCATACGGCCCTGCCTGCAAAAACTGCCCGCCGTCATACGGCACGCGAGGCGCGTATGACGGCGGGCCGTGACCGCCTTCCGGGTTAACCGGCCACGCTACCAGCGGCAACGAACTCGGCACGCCGAGTTGCGCCGTAAAATCCCGGGCGCCCGTAGTGCGCCCTTATCCTGCTCATGATGGCGCACCTCGACCCAAAGGCCCTCCAACACATCGTCGAACCCGAAATCGAGCTCCGCCTGGACGCTCTCGCCGAACGCATCGCCCCGGGCGAGCTCCGGCACCTTCGTCACACGGCCGTCCAGCCACTCAATCTCTGTCATCGCGCGCATGGTGCAAGCCCCTTCCGACACGGGATTGTCAGCTCAACCCAACCCTTACCCATACGGACGAACATAACTCACCAAGGGAAGCCCCTGAAGGCCGTGCGCCACAACATGAGGCCGAATCCGCCCCCGGCTGGACAGGCCAACAACGAAGGAGCACACGGAACCGGCGCGGCGTTACAACCGTCCCGGCAAGCGTGTCACTTGGCCAAGTCATGATGCCGACAAACCCGGAAATGCTCCAACGGAGCGCCGAACGAGCGTAACAATATAAAGCCGTGCAACACGCGTTGGACGACCAGAACATCCCAAACAAAGGCCTGTCGGTCCCACCTTCAAGCCCAATAGCAAAATGTGCATCAGCGGATTTGCAGCGATACAAGTCTCAACCGCCACCGTCACACCGCAGCGCGCCTAGTCCCACTCATCCTACTGCAAATGTCCCAGAACGAGAAAACGACCAGCTTAACATGCCAACCTTTATATCCGCACGCGCGTAATTCAACTCATAAGGACCGGCTATCCCTTACCTGTGACACAATCTCAAACGCACAGAACAGAATCATCAGTCCAATCATCGCATAAGAGGCAGCCGAACCTTCAAGCACTATTCCACAA
>DBEWUK010000050.1:0-67334 GCA_048205395.1 Collinsella sp. | reverse complement strand
CGTTTGAGGCGCGCGGCGTGGCCTTTGATCAAGTGTATTCCTCCCCGTTGGGCCGGGCGCGGCATACGGCCGAGCTTATCGTTGGCGAGGGCCGTTCTATTGAGCTGGTCGATGACCTGCGTGAGTGGCATTTTGGCTCGTTGGAGGGCACATCAAATCGCGAGATGCCGCCGCAGCCCTGGGGCGATTATCCGGTGGCCTTTGGCGGTGAGTCGGAAGCGCAGCTCCGGGCGCGTATGGTCGCGGCGCTGTCCCGCATCATGGCCAGGCCGCAGCACGACTGCGTGCTGGCGGTTTCCCACGGCTCAGCCTGCCAGGAGTTTCTTGAGTATGTGACTGGCGAGGGGGAGCTACCCGACAACGGCGCCGTGCTTCATTTTGGCTATTGCGACGGGGCGTTTTCGCTCCTTGATTGGTGACGAACGAAAGGACCCCTATGAATAAAGATCTGTATCTGGTCCGTCATGGACAGACGATATTCAACCTCAAGCGTATCATTCAGGGGTGGAGTGACTCGCCGCTTACGCAGTTGGGCTGCGACCAGGCGGCGCGCGCCGGCATGTTTTTACGTGCGCGCGGCATTGAGCCCGATCATGCCTACACCTCCACACTTCATCGCACCGAGCAGACTATCGCCAACTTGTGGCCGGGCTTGGCGTACGAGCGCCTGGACGGCCTGCGTGAGTGGTTCTTTGGTGACTTTGAGGCCGAGCGCGTGATGCTCATGCCCGAGCGCCCGTGGCGCGACTTCTATCGCCAGTTTGGCGGCGAGGGCCAGATGCAGGTGCGCGACCGCATGGTGGCGACGCTGACCGAGCTTATGCAGCGTCCGGACCATACGTGCGTGCTCGCGGTAAGCCATGGCTCGGCCATCAAGGAGTTCATGGACCACGTGAGGGGTGCGGCGGCCGACGAGCGCGATCGCGTGCCGGGCAACTGCTCAGTGCTGCATTTTGCGTTTGACGACGATGCCGGTACGTTTGAGCTGATTGAGATTTTTACGCAGGAGGATTACGCACGCGAGCTGGGGCTAGAGCCGCTCGTGGCTGCCGCGGGTCCGCAGCGCGGATAGCGCGGACGCAGCGATGCGGATCGCCGACATAATTGCTCAACAAGCAAGGGGCGGGGATGCATGCGTAGGCATTGCATCCCCGCCCCTTGCTTGTTGAGCAGCCGAGTATTTGTGCCGAGCGTTTAAGCCTGGCTAGAACCACCGTGCAATCTGGTGGGTGAGCAGGCCCGTTGGAACCTGCGGTGCGGCGCCTGCGACCTGCGCGGCGGGGAATAGCGCGGCAATGGCGAAGTTGAACGGCTCTTTGCCCGTGTAGGTGCCGGCTGCGCGGGCATCGTCGGCCAGGAGCTGTGCCGCACCTGCCAGCGCGGCGGCGTAGGCGGCATCAGCCGGCGTCGGTTCCGGCGCCTGGTCGAGCATGGCACGGATGGCGCCGACGGCGTCCTCGCGCTTGACCTCCCACACGCGGTGCGTAATGCCCGCAGGATCGGTGACGGCGTAGAGCGAGGCGCCCTCTTTGGCAGCGCTCAGGATGATGTCCATGACGGGCGACGCCTCGTAGGCGAGCGACACGGGCCGCGGCTGCACCTTGAGCTCGGCGATCGCGCGGGCGGCTGTGGCCGCATCTGCGAAGGCTACGTCGTCGCCCGCCAGCACACCGATCGGGCAAATCGCCACGACACCCGTCACGCGTCCCGGCTCGCCCGAGCATTCGTACACGTAATACGCCGCACCTGGGTCCTTAAGCATCAGGCCATCGGCAATGGCTCCGCGCAGGGCATCGTTGCCGCTCAGAATGCTGCCCATTGCAGGCAGCGCTTCGAGCACGCGGTCCTGAGCCGGGCGGATGCAGGGAAACGGAAGAGCTTTCATGGACGGTCCTAACGCGCGAGTCGGTTTGTTCGCGGCTTATTATGCCCCAACTTGGCTATCCGCGCCCCAGAGCGTGTTGTCGGCGAGCGCGATCAGCACCTGCTGGCAGCGAACGATATCGGCGTGGGGCACATATTCGTTGGGCTTGTGGGCGAGCGCGAGCGACCCGGGACCGTAGCTCATGCAATTGCGGTTACCCGTCTTGCCGGCAATGACGGCAGTGTCGGTGTAGCCGGTAAAGAAGCCGACGGTCGTGTCCGCGCCCGTCACATCGTCTGCTGCGCACTTGAGTGCAGCTAGAAGGGGAGAGTTCGGGTCGCGCTCGATAGCGGGGCGGTCGCCTGTCACGGTATAGCTTCCATGGCAGCCGGGGACCGCGGCTTCGGCGCCGGCGATGGCCTGCTCTACCATGCGCGTCGCGGCGGCTGTATCGGTCGGCGGGGTCAGGCGCATATCGACCCAGACCTTGGCATGGTCGGGCACGACATAGGGGCGATATCCGCCCTCGATTTGGCCAAACGTGATGGTCGAAGGCCCCAGCTCATCGTGCACGGGCAGCGCCACAAACGCGCGACGGAGCGAACACACGACCTCGGCCATGGCGGCGACGGCATCCGCGCCCTTCCAGGGCTGGCTCGCATGCGCCGTCACGCCAGCCATTTCAATCTCGAACCACGTACGCCCCTTGTGCGCCACCTGGATCTGTCCGTCGGTGGGCTCGGTGTCCAGCACCCATTCGCGCGAGCCGACCCAGCCAGCATCGATCGCGGCCTCTGAGCCGCGCATAAAGTCTTCCTCGTCGACCGAGCAGATGAGTGAAAAGCCGCGGCGGGGCAGCGCGCCATCCGCCGCCACGCGCTCGAGCGTATGGACCAGTGCGGCAATGGCGCAGGCCAGGCCACTCTTCATATCGCAGGCACCGCGGCCGTAGAGCTTGCCGTCGCGCACGACCGCCCCGAGCGGCGCAATGTCCGCGTCCCAGCCATCACCCAAGGTGACGGTGTCCATATGGCAGATATAGACCAGCCGTGGCTCGTCGTTCAAACCGGGCACGGTGACCATAAGATCGCGGCGCCCAGGGAGTACTTCGAGCTCTGCAATCTGCACGGCATCGAGTACCGGATGGCTCAGCTGCGCCAACCGTTCCTCAACCAACGCTTTGATATGGCGTTCAATCTCGCCCTCATACACCTGGGTCGGAACTGTCGATCCGCACGAGCCCTTGCGTAAGCCGCCAAGCACAATCTGTATCAACCATAGGCACCTCACAGATAGTTAGGTCAACATACAGATTGTATGCCAAGAAGCGGCTCGGTGCATTTAATGGAGCGCTCACAAAATGGGGGCGCCTCTCGTGCGAAAGGCGCCCCCGCGGGCATTCAATGTCAGCGACGGGCGGGCCACATGGGGAACTGCCCGTCAGATCACCCGGCGCTATTTGATCACGCGCACGCGATACATCGAGGGAATCTGCTTGAGTGCTTCGATGGTACTGGTGTCAAGGTGCTCGTCGGTGTCGAACATGGTGTAGGCGTTCTCGCCGGCGGACTCGTTGGTCATGCGCTGCACGTTGGCGTTGTCCTTGGCAAGGATTGCCGTGATCTGGCCGATCATGTTGGGCACGTTGGCGTGCAGGCAGGCGATGCGGCTTGCGGCGCGCGCCTTGCCCATGCTGCAGGCGGGGTAGTTGACGCTGTGTGCGATGTTGCCGTTCTCCAGGTAATCCTTGAGCTCGCTGATGGCCATGTCGGCGCAGTTGGCCTCGGCCTCGCCGGTGCCTGCGCCCGAGTGCGTGGTGATAAACGTATTGGGCATCTTGACGGTTTTGGGCGTGGCAAAGTCGCAGCTAAACCAGCTGAGCTTGCCTGCACGCAGGGCGGCGTCGACGGCGTCCTCGTCAATGATGGTCTCGCGTGCGTAGTTGATCAGCACGGCGTCCGGGGCCAGCAGGTTGATCTGCTCGGTGCTGATCATGCCGATGGTGTCGGCCTTGCTGGGCACGTGCACCGTGAGGTAATCACAGCCGCGGCAGAGATCTTCGAGCGTGCCCACGCGCTGCACCTCGCGGCTCAGCACCCACGCGTGCTCGACGGAAATGAACGGGTCGTAGCCGTAAACGTCCATGCCCAGGTCGACGCAGGCGTTGGCGACCTTGGAACCTACGTTGCCCAGGCCGATGACGCCGATGCGCTTGCCTTTAAGCTCGCGGCCCACAAAGGCCTTCTTGGCCTTTTCGGCATCGACCTGAATCTCGGGGTCGTCGGCGTTGTCGCGCACCCAGTTCATCGATTGCACCACGCCGCGGCTCGAGAGCACCAGCATGCCTAGGACGAGCTCCTTAACGGCGTTGCTGTTAGCGCCGGGGGAGTTAAAGACGACGACGCCCTTCTTGGCGTACTCCTCGACGGGGATGTTGTTGACGCCGGCGCCGCAGCGGGCGATGGCGCGGATGCCCTCGGGCAGCTCGTAGCCGTGCAGGTCGGTCGAGCGCATCAGGATGGCGTCGGCCTCTTCGGCGGTGCTCACAAATTCGTAGCCCTCGCCAAACTCGACTTTGCCGTCCTTGGTGATGTCGTCGATGGTCTTAATCTTACGCATGGAAAAACTCCTTAGCAGGTTTGGTTTAAACAGGTGGTTTGAAGTGGCTGGTCGGCCCGCGCGTTGCGGGCTAGTTAGATCGCGGACTCAAACTATGCTGCGCTTCGAAGTCCTTCATGTACGAGGCCAGTGCCTGCACGTCTTCCATGGTTACGGCGTTGTAGACGCTGGCGCGCATACCGCCCACCAGGCGATGGCCCTTGACGTTTTGAATCTGGTGCTTGGCCGCGCCTGCGACAAAGGCCGCGTCGAGTTCGGCGTCGCCGGTGCGGAAGGTGACGTTGGCGATGGAGCGGCTGTCGGCCTGCGTAGTGCTATGGAACAGCTCGCTGTGCTCGAGCAGCTCATAGAGCAGGTTGGCCTTGGCCCAGTTGCGCTCGGCCATGGCGGCAAGTCCGCCGGTCTCCTCGACCCAATGGAACACCTTGCCGCACACGTAGATGCCAAAGGTGTTAGGCGTGTTGAGCATGGAGCCCTTGGCGGCCTGGGTCTTAAGGTCCATGTACTGCGGCGTCTGCGCAAAGGCGGGGCCGTCGGCGATGAGGTCGTCGCGCACGATGACCACGGTCACGCCCGCGGCACCAGCGTTTTTCTGCGCGCCGGCGTAGATGAGGCCGTAGCGCTCGACGTCGAGCGGCTGCGACAGAAAACAGCTCGAGACATCGGCGACCAGCGGCACGTCGCCGCAGTTGGGCAGCTCGTGGTACATGGTGCCAAAGATGGTGTTGTTCTGGCAGATGTAGACGTAGTCGAGCCCGTCGCCCGCAGCCTCGTCGGCAATGCGCGCGTTGATGTCGGCCATGTTGGGAATGCGGTCGAAGTTGGTGTCCTCGGAGCTCGCGAGCAGCACGGCCTCGCCGTACTTGGCGGCTTCTTTGTATGCCTTGTTGGCAAAGTTGCCGGTCACGATGTAGCCGGCGCGGCCGCGGCGCATGAGGTTCATGGGGATGCCCGCAAACTGCAGCGTGGCGCCGCCCTGCAAAAACAGGACGCGGTAATTGTCGGGGATGCTCAGCAGGCGACGCAGGGTTGCCTCGGCGTCGTCGATGATCTGCTGGTACATGCTAGATCGATGGCTCATCTCGAGCACGGACATGCCGCAACCGCGGTAGTCCATCATCTCGTCGGCGATCTCGGCGAGCACGCTTGTAGGCAGTGCGGCCGGGCCAGCTGAGAAGTTGTGCACACGTGCCATCTTCTAGTCCCCCTCGTAGTCGTTTGAACGTTCGGGATACTTTAGCACAGTGGAGCGCCAGGTGCGACCGCATCACGGTAAAACTCGAGTGCGCTGCTATGATTTACAGGATGGTTACATGGGGGAGGGGTGCTTTACTCCTCGGGCAAATCCGAATCTGCGAGCGAAGGCATGAGGTTCTCTAGGCGCTTGATCTCTTCGCCGCAAATTAGCTACCTCCTGGTCACTACGACGCCAGTGTGGCGATGACGGCTTCGTCGCCGGCGTATATGAGGGTGTCGCCATCGGGGATGATCGTCTGGCCTTCGCGCTTGAGCATCACCACAATAAACGGATGCTTGCCTTGCGGCACGTCGCGCAGGCGCTGACCGGCCAGGCGACCGTGGGGGGTCACGGTGACCTCGCGCAGTGTAACCTCGGCACGCTCTTCGAATGTTGGGGCGGCCATCACCAGTAGATCGCCTTCCTGGATCACGGTATCGCCGTTGGGCAGCACCGGGTGCGCCCCGTCGCGCAGTACCAGGACCACGAGCATATCTGTAGCGCTGCCAATGTCCGCGAGCGAGCGTCCGGCAAACGGATGTCCAGCGCCCACCTTGAGCTTTACAAACGACATGCCGTCCTCGTCGCGGTAGTCGTTAAAGGTGCGGCGCACGTCGCCGGTCTCATCGATCATATCGAGCTTCTTCGCCACCGCCGGCAGCAGCGAGCCTTGCACCACAATGCTCGACACGGCAATCACAAACACCAGGTCAAATAGGTCGTGTCCGCCAGGAACGCCGGCAACCACGGCAAAGAGACCAAAGACGACCGAAGCTACTCCGCGCAGACCCGCCCAGCTTACGAGCGCAACCTGGCGAGGGTTCGTCTTAAAGGGCGCTAGGAGCACGCCGACGGCGATGGGGCGGCTCACAAAGAGCATAAACGCCATGAGTGCCAGGCTCGGCAGCAGCATCTGCGGCAGGCGTGCGGGCGTTACGAGCAGGCCGAGCAAGAAGAAGATCGTCATCTCGGCCATCTCGGTGAGGGTATCGAAGAAGTGCGCCATCTCGACCTTGCCGGTGATGTCGCTCGCACCCAGCACAATGCCGGCCAGGTACACGGCCAAAAATCCGTTGCCGCCCAGGTAGCTCGGCAGCGCGTAGGCGACGATGGCCACGGCGAACAAAAAGATGGTCTGCGCGCCCTCGGCCGTTGCGTGCGCGCGTTCAATCAGGCGGCCCGCCGCCCAGCCGATGGCGAGGCCCAGGCCCACGCCCAAGATAATCTGCTTGGCCAGCAGTGCGGGAATGTTGATGTCGCCGCCGGCCGCGAGTGTGGCGAGCACGGCGGTGAGCATATAGGCGACGGGATCGTTGGAGCCCGATTCGACCTCGAGCAGCGAGTCGGTGCCGCCCTTCAGCGACAGGCTGTGCTCGCGCAGAACGCTAAAGACGCTGGCCGCGTCGGTGGATGCCACGACTGATCCCAGCAGCAGGCCGCCGATCCAGTCGAAGCCCAGCACGAAGTGGGCGAACACGCCGGTGATGCCTGCGGTGATGACGACGCCGAGCGTGCTCAGCAGCACCGCGGGCACGGCGACGGGCTTGGCGCGGTCGATGTTGGTGTTAAAGCCGCCGTAGAACATGATGAACAGCAGCGCCGTGCTGCAGACGGTTTCGGTGAGCGCGTAGTCGCTAAAGTCGATATGCGCCGGGCCGTTGACGCCCAACAGCATGCCGAGCGCGATAAAGATGAGCAGGGTGGGGAAGGGGAGTTTTTTGCCGACGGGTTTGATGGTCAGGCACAAAATGATGACGAGGCCGATAAAGAGAAGGATCTGGTTCATAGATGGTGTCCGCTCCTGGGTGGTTGGCGTGGCACGGTCAGTTGTCTGCGGTTATTTGTACCCAAAGATGGTGGGTTTATGGGGTTGGATTGCGGGCGTGCGCGATATCGTCATAGACGGCTGCCGTCTTTGCCTCTGCTCGGAAACCCTTTCCAGCTTTATTGCAACGGAGTACAATGGGTAACGTTTAAGTTCAACTTGAAGTTTTAGTTGCGGCACCGGGCTTCGGCCGCAATGCAAGGAGAGGCGTACCATGGCGATCTATGTGACATCTGACGCTCACGGGCACGTGCGTGCGCTTGACGAGGCCCTGTCTAAGATCTCGTTGACGTCCGACGACACACTGTACGTGCTGGGCGACATGATCGATCGCGGGCCCGATCCGGTCGGTGTTATTAAGCTCGTGCGCTCGCTGCCCAACGCCCGCGTGCTCAAGGGCAATCACGAGCAGATCATGCTCGATGCCATCATTGGCCAGGATCCGCTCGATGCCGAGACCTGGGATATCAACGGTGGCTGGACGACGCGCGAGCAGCTCAACGACATGGAATTTGAGGCATACGAGGAGCTCGTGCGATGGATGGCCGCGCTGCCGCTCTACGCGGTGGTCGAGACTGCCGAGCGGCCGTACCTGCTGGTGCACGCCGGCATTCAGACCGAGGCGGCGCGTGCGTTTTTGCTTGAGCATGGTGTCGATTGTGCCGATGGCGTCGGAGCGGTGGGTGCTGATCGCGAGCTGCTGCAGCAGATGCTCGCAGTGCAGTCGTCCGATGACCTGCTGTGGATTCGTCACGGCTATTGGGATGTGCCGACCGGGCTGCTTTCTGCCGAGGGCAAGGGTCCGGTCGTGGTGAGCGGTCACACGCCAACGGTGTCGCTCGGGCGTTATTGCGAGGTCGGTGGTCTTGCGGGGCTCGATGAGGAGTCGGGCCGCGGGCAGATCGTGCGCCTGGGCGGCGAGGATGCCGCCGGTGTGCCCGATCGCATCGACATCGACTGCGCTGCCGCCACCGGCTCCGAGTTCGGTCGCGTGGGCATCCTGCGCCTGGACGACGGGGCGGAGTTCTACGCGAACATCAACCCGGGCGAATAATCGGTGCAAGGGGTAGCTAATTTGGGACGGGGCTTTTTTGACTACTTTTGCCCTTCTGCCCGCTAATTGATTTCTCTGGGACGGGGATTAAATAATCATTTGGCTGCCCGCTGGCTAAGTGAGTAGACTTTTTTGGAAATGCCGAGCACCCAACATATTTGCCTCAATAAAACCGCAGGTCACAGACTTGTGCTCTGTTGGTGTGGTCGGAGATTCGGTAAAAGTCTACTCACTTAGTTTTGCGTGATGAATATTGTCCGCAACGAGACCCCAGACGGGGTGATTCCATCGCAAATTCCGGTGACCGGGCAGCTAATTAGGCGCCGTATGGGTTGCGGTCGCGTTCTATGCGCTGGCGGATGTGGGCGTACTCGATTATCAGTAGCACCAGGAGTAGGGCCATGATGGCTAGGTAGCTCACCACAGCGCCCATCAGACCCAGCAGCTTAATCAAGATCACCGGCAGCACCACGCTTACGGCGAAGCAGATCAGGTAGATCTTGGTGACGTCTCCAGCGTGGCGTAGCACCGTGATGATGGCGTAGATAAAGTCGATGGCCGCGGTGACGCCGCCGGCGACGACCATCAGCAACGCCAGCGTACGGTAGTGCTCAAAGCTGAGGCCGTACATAAAGCTCATGAGGGGAATACCGGGACCTGCCATAAATGCGGCGCACACGCCGGTGATGGCCACGATCAGCGCCATAACGGCAACAATAATCAGGTCAAAGCGACGACGCTTGCGAGGATTAGCCCAAATGCTCGACAAGCGCAGGAGCTGCGGTTTATAGATAAATCCAATGCTCAACAGAATAGCCTGCGCCGGAAAGAACAGGGCATTAAAGTACAGCTGATATTTGTATGCCAGCTTGCCTTCCATCACAAACTTGGGCATGCTCTCAATTAGGTTGAACAGGAATAGCGCGCCAAAGAGTGGGGCGCACTGGACAAACAGGTGGCCGACCTCGCGCAGGCTTACGCGGCGCGATTTTTCGGTCTCGAGCAGGGCGAGCGGCGCGGTGACCAGCACGAGCGAGGCGATCGCGGCGATGCCCATGGCCATGGCCGCGATGGGCATGCTACGCGTGAGGAACAGCGCCACGCTGAAGACCGCGATGACGCCGACGGAGCGTAGCGTTTGACTCATGCCAGCCAAGTAGAGCTTGTCGGCCTGCTGCAGGCGGCCTTCGTACACGTCGGCGACGCCGTCGATCACCTTGTAGAGGTAGACGCCCAGGCCGATCGTCGCCATATGCGCGTCATAGCCGCGGGCGCTGCTGTACATGAGGCCGCAGCCTAGGGCGAGCGCTCCGCAAAGCCAGCGGTTGAGCTGGTAGGAGGCAAAGGACGTCTTTTCGTCGATGTCTGAGACCTGGAAATTGCGCACGCCGTAGTTGCACGCGATCATGATGAGCGTGCCGGTGACGAAGGCGATGGAGAATTTGCCTGCTTCTTCGGCGCCCACGAGCTGTGTGGACACGATGGTGAGCAGAGGAAACGCCATGCCCCACACGGCGGTGCCCAGGGTATTCCAGAGATAGTCGCGGCGGGTGGCGTGCTCCTCGTATTCCGCTTCCTGCATGGAGAAGCCGCCGCCGTAGATGGCGCCGAGCAGGCGGTTCCACCAAGCGTTGACCATGCGGCGGACGGGGCCGGGCTCCTGATCGCGTTCGCGCCGGCGACGTGTGGCTTGGCTGCTATCGGGTCCGCCGGCGTTGCGCTGACTCAGCTCCTGGATGCGTGCGAGCTCTTCGGCCGTGTGGGAGGCAGGGAAGAGGCCGTTCTCGATGCGGCCGCCCTGGGCCTTCGCGGCGCCGTCTTTCAATGCAGCGGGGTTGGAGATGCCGTTGCGGCGGGCGATGGCGCGGCGAATGCTATCGAGGGGCGTGATGCTCAAAGCGGGGTCCTTTCTATTGCTGCGCTCTAGTATAGTCGCGGTGGTATCCATTCGTGTTTTTGAACAGGTTGTTCAATAATTTCGGCGGCGCCATTCAGTAGTCGGCACTTAGGGACGTTCCTTATGTGCCGGCACTTTGGGAACGTCCCTAAGTGCCGGCATCCGGGGACGCTCCTTGAATGTTGCCTGTTCAAGAGTGTCCCCAATGACTAGTCGTTTAAGAACGTTCCCAATGACTGGGCCGCTTGCCTGCGATTTTTGACCGTTGGGCGGGCTTGCCGCCCTTGCCGCAAAAACGTTTTTGCATATCGGGTACAACGGGCTTTACGTGAGTAAAGTGCGCGCCGCGTCCACGTGCCGCGTTTTTAAAGGAGGCCCCATGCCTGGTGTTACCCCTGCAGAAGTTCTGTCCAATTTTGGCATTACGCTGGTCGAAGACCCCGCTGAGAACCAGCCCCGCCTGCTGGTTGACCTGCCGGCAGCCGAGCTCGTCGAGCATGCCATCCGCCGCAACGAAGGCCGCATGGCATCCAACGGCGCGCTGGTGATCGAGACGGGGGAGCGTACCGGACGTTCGCCCAACGACCGCTTTATCGTTGACACCCCCGATGTCCACGACAAGATTGCCTGGGGCGCCGTCAACCGCCCGCTGTCCGTCGAAAGCTACGAGGTCATCAAAGCCGGCATCGTCGACTATCTCAACGAGCGCGATGTGTTCGTCACCCGCGGCATGGCCGGCGCCGACCGCAACCATACGCGCCGCCTGCTCGTCGCCTGCGAGCGTGCCAGCCAGGCGCTCTTCATTAAGCAGATGCTCGCCCGCCCGCTCGCCCGCGAAATCGCGCGCACCGGCGAGCCGGACTTCTGCGTGCTCGCCGCGCCGGGCTACCAATGCGACCCTGCCATCAAGGGCCTCAACTCCAGCGCCGCCGTGGTCATCAACTTCCAGGAGCGCGTGATTTTGGTCGCGGGTACCGGCTACTCCGGCGAGATCAAAAAGTCCATCTTCAGCGTTATGAATTACTTGCTGCCCGTCGAGGACGACGTGCTGCCCATGCATTGCTCGGCCAGCATGGATCCCGTCACGCACGAGACTGCCGTGTTCTTTGGCCTGTCCGGCACGGGCAAGACCACGCTTTCGGCCAATCCCACGCGCCTGCTGATCGGCGACGACGAGCACGGTTGGTCCGACATGGGTATCTTCAACATCGAGGGTGGCTGCTACGCAAAATGCGAGGGCCTGGACGCCTTCCACGAGCCCGAGATCTTCAACGCTGTCCGCTTTGGCGCCATTTGCGAAAACGTGGTGCTCGATGAGAACCGCAAACCCAACTACGACGACATCTCGATCACGCACAACACGCGCGTGGCCTATCCCGTGGAGCACATTCCTAACGCGTGGACTAAGGGCATGGGCACCACTCCGAGTGTCGTGCTGTTCCTGACTTGCGACGCTTTTGGCGTGCTGCCGCCCATCTCACGCCTGACGGCCGATGCCGCTATGTACCACTTTGTGACGGGCTTTACGGCTAAGATTCCCGGCACCGAGGTCGGCGTCACCGAGCCCACGCCCACGTTCTCTTCGCTGTTCGGCGAGCCGTTTATGCCGCTCGACCCAATGGTTTACGCCAAGATGCTTGGCGAGCGCATTGCCGACGGCCGCACGCGCGTGTACCTGGTCAACACCGGCTGGATTGGCGGCGGCTACGGCGTGGGCCATCGCATCGAGCTTGCCTACACGCGCTCGCTGGTCGCGCGCGCCCTCGACGGCACCATCGAGGACAGCGAGTTCGTGCACGACGACATCTTTAACGTCGACATTCCCACGACGTGCCACGGCGTGCCCGATGGCATCCTGGTGCCGCGCCAATACTGGCAGAGCACCGCGCGCTATGACGAGGCCGCGCACAACCTGGCAGTGATGTTCGAGGAGAACTTCGAGAAGAAGTACTCGCACCTGCCCGAGTCCGTCAAAGCCGCCGGCCCGCACGCTCAAGTACACGCCGACGCCCGTCATCGCGGCCGCGGGTTGCTGGGACTTCGCCACTAGCTTCGCCGTGAGTCCATATCCACCACAAAGGGGACAGGCGCCTTTGTGGTGGTTTTGCTCGCGTGGATGACTCGGGTTACAATACGCCTGACATATCGTCCCCTTCTCCGGATGGGGACAGCGCAAGCGTTCTTGTGACGGCACCGTAGGACTTTGAAGGTGGCCGTCGTGAGGGCGCTTTTTGTTTAGGCGCCCTCACTCGGGCGCGCATAATGAAGGGAGAGCGTATGAAGAGCTTTATTGCCGAGGATTCATTCTGGGAGCTGTTTCCGCAGGCAGCGGTCGGTGTTGTGGTCGTGGAGGGCATGAAGCCCACGGCTCAGATTCCTCAAGAGGACGTGGATGCGATTGCGGCGTTGCTCGACCGCGCCAATATCGATGCGGAGCGTCATCTGACCAGCGACACTATCAGCGAGAACGCGCCGGTTAAGGCATGGCGCGAGGCGTATCGCCTGTTCAAGACCAAGAAGGGCGCGCGTTGCTCAGTTGAGAACCTGCTCAAGCGCGTGCTCAAAGGCAAGCCGGTCGGCCACATCACACCGGCGGTGGATATCTACAACACGATTTCGTTGACTTATGCGCTGCCCGTTGGCGGCGAGGACCTGCATGCGATTGAGGGAGATCTTCGCTTGAAGGTGACCGATGGTGGCGATGCGTTCTTGCCGCTTGGCGAGGAAGCGGATGACCCGACGCTGCCCGGCGAGCTGGCCTACATCGACGATGCGGGCGCCGTGTGCCGCTGCTGGAACTGGCGCGACGGCGTTCGAACGGCTCTGTCCGACGATTCGGCCGACGCGTTTTTGGCGATTGAATGTGTTGAGCCCGAGCGGATGGGGGATTGCCAGGCTGCGATCGATCGCTTAGCCGAGCTGCTTGAGCGCTATCTGGGAGCGACGGTTGTCATTAAGACGCTTGTGACCCGCGACAATCCTTGCGTGGAGCTGTAGCGGCGCCTAGAACCTATTGATGCCCCAAACCACCACAAAGGTGCCTGTCCCCTTTGTGGTGGTTTTTATGTTGATGGGTTAACAAATGGGGTATTTGGGTACGGGTGTCGCCTTATGCGACTAAGATGTTTACCCGTTAGCATTATGCAAGCGAAAGGCGGTCGTCTCCCATGCAGCAGAGCGACGAGACACGTTTCGAGGACTTTGTCGGACTGATCAGCGGTCTCTACAAGGAGATCCAGCGCATTAAGACGTCTGAGGGCGCTAGGCTGGGTCTCAAGGGCTCCGACGTTATGTGCCTGTACTATCTTGAGCGCAGCAAGGATGGCCTGACTGGCGCCGACCTGGCTCGCATGGCAGGCGTGACCCGCGCCGCCGTCTCGCGTACGCTCGCGCATCTGGAGGAGGGTGGCTACGTCGAGGTCGATGATTCGGGCGATGCCGCCGTTAAGTATCGTGCTCCGGTGCGCCTGACCGCTCTGGGCGGCGAGAGCATGAGCGAGGCGGACCGCATCATTCGCGAGGTGCTCGATACCACCGGTAAGGCTATGGGTGTGGAGCAGCGCGAGCAGATGTATGCGTCGCTGCGCACGATTCTCAATACCCTGCGCGAGATCTAAGGCCGCCAAGGCATTTGTTTCCAATTAACAACTGCATAGTCCCGTTTGAGCGCGTATGCCGTGCCGGGGCATTGCTGTCAAAATTCCCTGCACGGGACCTGCGCAAGAAAGGATTCGCTATGTCCATTCGTATTATTACCGATTCCGCGAGCGATATGTCGCCGGCTGAGCACCCCGCTCTGCGTGTTCTGCCGCTGTCCGTCACCTTTGGCACCGATGTGTACATGGATGGCGTCGATATCAATCACCAGCGCTTTTACGAGATGCTCGTGGAGCGCGATGAGCTGCCCAAGACCGGCCAGGTCAACCCGTACGCGTTTTCGCAGGCTATTGCCGAGGCGCGTGAGGCCGGCGATGAGGCTGTGATTATTACCGTGGGCGCTAAGCTTTCGGGCACCAATCAGAGTGCCCGTACCGCACTTGCCGAGGCGCCGGGCGGCGACGTGTACGTGGTGGATAGCAACAACGTCACTCTGGGCGAGCGTGTCCTGGTCGAATATGCCCTGCGCCTGGTGGACGAGGGCCGTAGTGCGGCCCAGATCGCGGCGGCCGTCGAGGCCGTCCGTGACCGCGTGGTCGTCATCGGCCTGCTCGAGACGCTGGAGTACCTGGTGCGCGGCGGTCGTCTGTCTGCTGCGGCCGGCGCCGTGGGCACGCTGCTCAACGTAAAGCCTGTGGTGGCTGTCGAGGACGGTCTGATCGTGCAGCTGGGCAAGGCGCGCGGTTCCAAGAACGGCCGCAACCTGCTGAACCAAAAGGTCGAAAAGGCGGGCGGCATCGACTTTTCCATGCCGCTGGCGCTCGGCTATACGGGTCTTTCGGATGCGGTGCTCAAGAAGTATATCGAGGACAGCGCGGCACTGTGGGCTGGTCACACCGAGGGCGAACTGCCCGTTCACACCATTGGCGCCACCATCGGCACCCACGTAGGCCCCGGCGCCGTAGCAGTAGCCTTCTTCCAGCCCGCCAACTAACCGACCTGCCATAAACCACCACATAGGGGACAGACACCTTTGTGGTGGTTTATGCTTTCCGGGTGGAAGGGAGCGAGCAATGGCGTCTGAGGGCTTTTTTGAACGGGTGTACGAGGTGGTCGAGCAGATCCCCGAGGGGATGGTCGCCACTTACGGTCAGGTGGCACTGCTTGCCGGTCGTCCACGAAGTGCGCGGTATGTGGGCTACGCGCTGCACAGCAATCCGCGCCCCGGCCAGATTCCCTGCCATCGCGTGGTGTTTGCCGACGGCCGTATCTGTGAGGGCTTTGCCTTTGGTGGCCCCGATGCTCAGCGCGAGCTCTTAATGGGGGAGGGCGTGACGTTTGCCGATCCCATGCATGTTGATCTGGCCGCCTGTCGTTGGCCGGCCGGGCTGTAGTGGCGGGCTTCGTCAAAACCACCACAAAGGTGCCTGTCCCCTTCGTGGTGGTTTTAGTTTACCGGAGCTAACTTATGGAGAAGGTGTGGCGGCGCATATTGTTGCTACAAAGTAAACCACGGTGAACTATATTATATTCAGCAACGGAGCAGGCAATAGGCGATGAAAAAGCCTGCCCTGTTGAGTTTGATTCGCATCCCTCCCCTCTGTGCGATTCAACGGTGTACTTCGGGAACAGGCCCGCTGGCAACTATCTGCCAGCGGGCCTGTTCCTGTTTGTCGGGGGAGTGCGATGGACGGAGCCGAAGCGGTCCGGCTCCAAAAAAGGCGGACGCCGTAGCGCCCGCCCTATAGCAATCGAAAGCTCAAGCCAGCAGATCGGTCTAGTACACCATACCCATGGCGTCCTGAACCTCTGCCAGGGTCTGCTCGGCGATCTCGTTGGCGCGACGGTTGCCCTCGTGCAGCACGTCCTTCACGTAATCCAGATCGTTCTCGTAGCGCTGGCGACGCTCGCGGATAGGTGCGAAGTACTCGTTGACGGCCTCGGTCACGTACTTCTTGAGCTGGCCGGAGCCGCCCATGCCAATCTCCTCGGCAATCTCGACCTCGGATCGGCCGGTGCAGATGGCGGCTGTCGAAAGCAGGCCAGACACGCCGGGGCGGTTCTCGGGATCGAACGTGATCATGCGCTCGGAGTCAGTCTGGCTCTTCTTGATGCGCTTGGCCGTCTCCTCGGCGGTCATCGAGATGTTGATGGCGTTGCCGTAGCTCTTGCTCATCTTGCGACCGTCCAGGCCCGGCAGCAGCGGGGTCTCGGACAGCAACGCGTCGACCTCGGGGAACACCTTGCCGTAGCGATTGTTAAAGCGGCGAGCGATGGTGCGGGTAAGCTCGATGTGCGGCAGCTGGTCGCGACCGACGGGCACCACGTTGCCCTTGCAGAACAGGATGTCGCAGGCCTGATGTACCGGGTAGGTGAGCAGAAGACCGGTGAGCTCGTGGCCCGAGGCCTCCATCTCGGCCTTTACCGTGGGGTTGCGCGCCAGTTCGGCCTCGGACACCAGCGACAGGAACGGCAGCATGAGCTGGTTGGCGGCGGGCACGGCGGAGTGCGCGTAGATCATGGTCTTGTCGGGGTCAATGCCGCAGGCAAGGTAGTCCATGACCATGTTGTACACGTTGTCCTGGATGTGCTCGGTGGTGTCGCGGTCGGTGATGACCTGATAGTCGGCGATGAGCACGTTGGTCTTTGCGCCCATGTTCTGCAGCTCAACACGGCCCTTGAGGGTGCCGAAGTAGTGGCCCAGGTGCAGACGGCCGGTGGGGCGGTCGCCGGTGAGCATGGTGAACTTCTCGGGCGTCTTGGCCAGGCCCTCGCGAATGGCGTTGCTCTTTTGCAGCGCGACTTCGTAGCTGTTCTCGTTTGGCATGATTGCTCCTAACGTATGTTCATGGGTCAAGATGATAACGCGTTTATTGGAGGGGTGGTGCGTAAGTAGGCGAGGGGCGGGAGAGGGACGCGCGTGGTGCGGCATGTGCGATGGGTGCGGCGCGGCTGAGCTTGGCCAGCGGCGCCTGGGCACATCCTCGGCAGCTTGCCCTAGAGCTTGTGGCGGCGCTCTTCTTTGCGCTCCTCGGCTGCCTGCTCCTCCTGCTTAAAGGCGGGGTCGTCGGGGGTGACGAGCTCGTCCTCGTGCGTGCGCTTGTTGTAATGGTGGCGCAGCACGGGCTCAAACAGATGTAGATGCTTGGCAAAGGCCGCCGAGCCAATGGCGAGCACGGTAAAGATGAGCACACGCATGGGCACCTCGACCTGGTTAATCGCGGCGGCGCCGGCCGAAAGCATGATGCACCAGGCATAGATGAGCAGCACGGCCTGTTTTTGGTTGTAGCCTTCTTGGATCAGGCGGTGGTGGATGTGGCCCTTGTCGGCCTGCCCAATGCTAATGTGGGCGCGCCTGCGGCGCACGATGGCGCTAAACGTGTCGATGATGGGCACGCCGGCAACGATGAGCGGGATGATAAGCGAGGTGAGCGCGGCGGTGCGGCTCACGTTGAGCAGCGAGATGGAGCCCAGTGCAAAGCCCAGAAGCAGTGACCCCGAGTCGCCCAAGAAGATGCTTGCGGGGTTGAAGTTGTAGCGCAAAAAGGCCAGACAGGCGCCAAAGAGCGCAATGGAGAGCGCGGCGGCGTCGATGCGGCCCGAGAGAACGGCCATCGAAAACATGGTGAACGAGGCGATGCCGCAGATGCCCGTGGCCAAGCCGTCGAGGCCGTCGATGAGGTTAATGATGTTGGTGAATGCCACCAGATAGATTACGGTGATGGGGTAGGCGAGCCACCCGAGCATGATTTCGCCGGGGGCAAACGGGTTGACGATGACGCCGATCCGCAGGCCGCCGATACAGGCGATGAGCGCGGCGAGGACCTGTCCGGCCAGCTTTTGCTTGGGCTTGAGCTGGAAGACGTCGTCGATAGCGCCGGTCGCAAAGATGACGGTAAAGGAGAGCGCCAGCATGGGATAGCTAATGTGAAGGCGCGGGTGCGGCACCAGGACGGGTGGCCAGCCTAGGTGCCAGGTGCCTAGGATTTGCACAATGCAGGCAACTACCAGGCCCAAAAACACCGCCGTTCCGCCCAAACGCGGGATGGGCTTGGTGTTGATGCGGCGCTTAGAAGGATAGTCGACGGCATCGAGTTTAATTGCCAAGCGCTTGACCAGGGGCACCGCGAGGAAGGTCGTGATAAAGGCCGCCGCTGCCACGCATAGGTACGGTATGTAGCTCGGGGATGAAGCCATGAATCTAAAAACCGCCAAGCGTCGAAGGAAAAGGTCAGAAGAACGCCATGCGCAAAGGGCATAGCCGAACCATAATACTCGACCAAGGGGGGTGCATGTAATTGCACGCAGCGATAATCACGCGCTTACCAGATATTGGGATGTTGTCGATGGCTTGTCGGGATGCCGGCGGGGATCCATATGGACTGTAATGGCGATTTTCGGCAAAAGAAAACCACCCCCCACGTTACGAAAATGAACCCACCTAAAACAGGTGGGTGCCCTCATCGACTGTTCCAGCGTCCTTAACAACGAAGGATACCTGTACTAGGCACGACTGTGTGGGCTCCCTAAATAAACGCGACGGTTCACCCAGTTGCTCCGCGGGGGGCGGAATACCTACATCATAAAGCGGCACTTTATCGATTCCAGTCTTGACATTACAAAAATCGTGTCGGACGATTACGGCGCCTTAGGGACGGAGCCGTCTACGCGGTCTGGCCCTTTACGTTTGAGCTGCTGAATCGTTGTTTTGGAGCATGTTTTTATGCCGACGTCGTTGACCGAACTTTTTTCGCCCGCCTGCCATTTGTGTCCGCGCCGTTGCGGTGCGGCGCGCGATGAGGGCGCGCGCGGCGTATGCGGTGCTAACGATACGATCAGGGTGGCCCGCGCGGCGCTTCATATGTGGGAGGAGCCGCCTATCTCGGGCGAGGCCGGTTCGGGCACGATCTTCTTTAGCGGTTGCTCGCTTAAATGTATCTACTGCCAGAACCACGAGATCTCGACCGGCAATTTTGGCCTTGAGATTTCGCCTGAGCGCCTGGTCGAGATTATGCTGGAACTGCAGGACCAGGGTGCCAACAACATCAATTTGGTGACGGCGACGCACTATGCACACCTGTTGCCTGCCGCGATTGCCGCGGCACGGACGCGCGGGCTGGTCATCCCGATCGTCTACAACACGAGCGGTTACGAGCGCGCGAGTGCCGTGGCGGCGCTGGGCGATTTGGTCGACGTATGGCTTACCGACTTTAAATATGCCGACGCAGGGCTTGCGCAGTCGCTCTCACATATTAAGGACTACCCGCGCGTGGCCGTTTCGGGCCTGGCGCAGATGGCGCGAGAGATTGAGCGCCGCGGGGGAGAGCTGGTGGACGACGACGGGCTCATGAAGCGCGGCATCATCGTGCGCCACTTGGTACTGCCGGGGCATGCGGATGACTCGTGCCGCGTGTTAGACCTGGTGTGGCAGACGGTGGGCGACGTGCCGATCTCGGTCATGAACCAGTACACGCCCAATGCCCTCATGCGCGAGCAGGGCGGCGACCTGGCGCGTGCCGTGACGCGCGAGGAGTACGAGCGGGTGCTCGACCATGCCGACGACCTGGGCTTTACGACGATGTTCTGGCAAGAGGGCGGTGCGGTGGACGAGAGCTTCACCCCAGCATTCGACACCACCGGCGTCCTCACCAGCGCAAAGTAGTACGTTCGTCGATGATTTTTCTGGGACGGGGATTAAATAATCATCGAGAGGATCGCCTGTTCGAAAAGTTGTCAAAATAGCCGCGCTCCAAAAAGACTGGTTATTGGGCGTTGACAGTTGGCGAGCCGTAGGTAAAATATCGACTTGTCTTGGGGACGTAGCTCAGTTGGGAGAGCGCTGCCGTCGCATGGCAGAGGCCGAGGGTTCGACTCCCTTCGTCTCCACCCTTGGATTTGATAAGCCGCTGACATTGTGTCGGCGGCTTTTTTTAAAAGAAAGGGCTATACCATGGCCGAGCTTGAGTCCCAACCATTGTCCGACGAGGAGCGCGCCGAGTTGGAAGAGCTCCGCGCTGAGAAGGCCCGCCGCGAGGCTCGGGAAGAGGCCCGTCGCGAGCGTGAGGAGCTGGCTGCCCTGCGTGCCGAGCGCACGAAGGCCGAGGAGGCCGCCACGAACGCCGCATCCGCATCGGCGCCCGCGCCCGCACCCAAGCCCGCTGCTGCGAAGCCTGCACCTGCCGCGCCCAAACCTCAGCCTAAAAAGGCCGCTCGTCCCAAGTCCGTCGAGCCCAAGCCGAGCCGTGACGAGATGACCTTTGCCCAGCGCATGGTTACCTCCAAGGAGCCTACGGGCGAGAACGAGATCCCTGGCATGGCGCCGGCTCAAAAAATCATCATTGTCCTTGCCCTCATCGCGTTTGTCATCTTTATGGGCTACACGATCCTGACCAGCATGGGCCTGCTCTAACCGATTTGCATCGGGCGTCATGTCCGCATGCTCTGCTCTCGTCCAACCTTCAAATTCTGCACCACACATTCGAAAGGTCGCCCCATGGCTTTGACCGACATCTCTCATCCCACCGACATTGCAATGCTCACCGATCTGTACGAGCTCACTATGGCCCAGGGCCTGTGGGAGAGCGGCAAGGCCAATGAACAGGGTTGTTTTACCGCGTTTTACCGCGACCATCCCTTTGGCAGCGCCTATGCCGTCATGTGCGGCACCGCCGAACTGCCCGAGCTGGTCGAGAACCTTCGCTTTACGGCCGAGGATATCGACTACCTCGCCTCGCTCCAGGCCCCTGCCGGCGGCGCGATGTTCAAGCCTGGATTCCTCGACTACCTGCGCGATTTTCGTGCGCATGTAAACATCGACGCCGTGCCCGAGGGCGAGCTCGTCTTTCCGCGCGAGCCCATGGTGCGCGTCACCGGCCCCGCGCTGGAGTGCCAGCTGCTCGAGACAGCGCTGCTCAACATCGTCGGGTTCCAGACGCTCGTCGCCACCAAGACGGCGCGCGTGGTGCTCGCCGCCGACGGTCGCCCCGTGGCGGAGTTTGGCCTGCGCCGAGCCCAGGGTCCCGATGGTGGCCTGGCCGTCGCGCGCGCGAGCTACGTTGCCGGCTGCTCCTCTACGTCCAATGTGCTCGCCGGCCGCCGCTACGGTATTCCCGTCTTTGGCACGCATGCGCACAGCTGGGTGATGAGCTTCGATTCCGAGCTCGAGGCCTTCCGTGCCTTTGCCAAATCGAGCCCCAAGAACTGCACGCTGCTCATCGATACCTATGACGTGCGCGAGGGCTGCGAACATGCCATTACGGTTGCCAAGGAGATGGAAGCGGTGGGCGAGCGCCTGTCGGCCATTCGCATTGACTCCGGCGATCTCGCCAAGCTCTCCAAGTATGTGCGCGGCCGTTTTGATGCCGAGGGCCTGCCCTATGTGGGGATCTCGGTTTCCAACGATCTTGACGAGTATACGATTCAGTCACTGATCGACCAGGGCGCGCCCATCGATAGCTTTGGTGTGGGCACCAAGCTCGCGACCTGCTACGACCAGCCGGCGCTGGGCGGCGTGTACAAGCTTTCCGCCCGCCGTGCGAGCGAGGCAGATCCATGGACGCCGGTGGTCAAGCTCTCCGAGCAGCCCTACAAGCGCACGATCCCGGGTGTGCAACGCGTGCGCCGTTATTACGACGGCTTTGGCGGCCCGGTCTGCGACATGATCTACGACGAGGACCATCTGGCGGGGGAGGGCGCCGCGCGCGGCAATACCCTCGTGGCCGTGAACGATGCCGCCCTGGTGACCGACGTGTCCGAACTTGAGTATCGCGAGCTGCTGGTGCCGATCGTGCGCGATGGCAGTGCGGTGGCTCCGCGTGAGAGCATCCAGGACGCGCGCGAGCGCTGTGCTTGGGCGCTCGATCATCTGGATGCAGCTTTCAAGCGCTTCCTGTACCCGCAGACCTATGTGGTGGGCATGGAGCAGGGCCTGGCTCAGGTGCGCGACGAGCTCGTGCGCAAGAACATGGCCGCGGCCTCTGCCTTTCCCTGGGCTCACTAATTCCTTGGGCGGTAGGGGCGAGTCACGCTCCCTTGGCCGCCAGCTCGGCCGCTCGCTGAACAGTTGATTGGTTTGACGTATGACGACTTCTTATAAAACGATGGTGGTAAAGATTGGTTCGTCCACGGTGGTGGGCGCCGATGGCAAGGTCAACCGCGCCTTTATCGGCGGGCTTGCCGATCAGGCCGCAGCGCTGCGCAAGCTCGGCTGGCGTCTGGTCGTGGTGAGCTCGGGCGCCATTGCGTGCGGCTATCCCGTGCTGGGCTTCGACCGCAAGCCGGTCGGCGACCTTCCGAGCTTGCAGGCTTGCGCCTCGGCCGGTCAGTGCATCATCTCGTCGGCCTACGACGAGGAGTTCCATGCGCGCGACCTGCTCACCTCGCTCGTGCTGCTCACGCGCCACGATACGGCCCGCCGCACGTCTTACCTGCACGCGCGCGACGCCCTGCTGCGCCTCGTGGAGCTTGGCGTGGTGCCGGTCGTCAACGAGAACGATACCGTTACCGTTGATGAGATCAAGTTCGGTGACAACGACACGCTGGCGGCGCTTGTGAGCTGCCTGGTTTCTGCCGATCTGTGCGTGACGCTCTCGGACATCGATGGTCTCTATACTGCCAATCCGCATGAGGACCTCACGGCCGAGTTCGTCCCGGTCGTGCATAAGATTGATGCCAAGATTATCGCCTCGGCGGGCGATTCTTCCACATCGGTGGGCACGGGCGGCATGATCACCAAGATTCGCGCGAGCCGCATCCTGATGACGGCGGGTATTCAGAGCGTGATTTGCTCGGGCGAGGAGCCCGATGCTCTCGTGCGCCTCGCCCGCGGCGAGAGCGTGGGCACGCTGTTCGATCCGCCGGCGGAGCGTCTGGACATCGCACCCCGCAAGCTGTGGATCGCACTGGGCGACAAGGCGCATGGCTCGGTGACGGTCGATGATGGTGCTGCGAAGGCGCTGGTCAGCCGCGGCTCTTCCCTGCTTGCGGTGGGTATTCGCGAGGTCGATGGCGAGTTTGCCGAGGGCGATGTGCTCGACGTGTGCGACCCGAGCGGCATGGTTGTCGCCCGCGGTATCGCTGAGGCCGATTCGGACGTGCTGGAGCTTGCAGCCGGACGCCGCCAGGACCAGATCGCCAGCAACCGCCTGCTGGCAGACCTGGCCGAGAAGCCCGCGATACACAGGGATAATTTAATCGTCTTCGCATAACCAATTGACGCTGCAAACGCCCCTAAGCGGCAATCTGACGTTCAATCGTCGGGCATGACCAAAAGGTCAATGCCCTCCTCTTTCACGTCACCTTGCTCGCTTAGGGGCGTTTTCGCTTTCCGTTCTCTACCTGCGGCATTGTCGTTGCCGGCACTTGTTCGGCACTTGGGTACGTTCCCTTTGTGCCGGCAGGTGGGGATACTCCTTTGCTAGAAGATTCGGCGCAGGTCTCCGCGGTTGAGGGCCTCGTCGAAGAGGTGCTTGAATACCACGCTGCCGTGCAGGCCGTCGTGCTCGAACTCGTTGGTCACCCAGGCGTGCGAGTTGCCCACGCGGTCGAGCGTGTCGAGCTGCATGCCCGAGTCCACGTACATGTCATCGAAGTACACCGCGGCCTGGAGCGGCACCTCGTTGCAAGCCAGGCGCTGCGGGTCGTAGATCTTGTCCCAGCTCGTGTCTTCCATCAGCAGATCCATCGCGGGCTTGAAGGGTTTGAGCTCGGGCATCTGCTCAAACATCCACGGGAACATGGCCTCGCCGGTAAACATGAGCGGGCGCGCGAGTGTGTCGAACTCGGCACGATGAGCCTTCTCTTCTGCCGCGGCCCAGCGAATGGGCATAGTGTCGCCGTCGGCGTATATGAACTCCTGCAGCGTCCAGTACAGCGGATTCGTGCGCGTGTTGGTGCGCTCGAAGGCGCGCATCAAAAAGCTGTCAGATACCGAGGCGCCGCAGGTCAGCGTGCCGTCGCCGTCAACAAACGCGTGATCGATAATCCAATGCATGCGCTCAAAGCTCGGCTTCATGCCAAAGTCGCTGCCCATGAGCTGTAGACGCTCGACCGTCATCAGCGAGCCGTCGGGCAGCACGGGCTTCTGGGCCTCGAGCGCATCGGCCAGGGCTGCCACGCGCTCGACGTCAGCGGGGTAGCGGTTGTAGTACTGCTGCGTCTTGGCTGCCATGCGCGGGAAGGTGTGCGCGTAGACCTCGCTGGCGCTCGCCGGCACGTGGGGGATGCCGCCGCAGGTAAAGCTCGCCGCCACGCCCTCGGGGAAGAGCGATAGATAGCTCAGCGTCAAAAAGCCGCCGTAGCTCTGGCCGAGCGTGACCCACGGCTTGCCGCCAAAGCCCACGAGGCGCAGGTACTCAAAATCGCGCACGATGGAGCTGGCGAGGTGGCGCTTGAGGAAGTCCGCCTGCGAGCGTGCTGTATCGGCGCCGGCGGCCGTTGCGCGATCACCCAGTGCCTTGATCGTGCGTCCGTCCACGCAGCTACTGCGTCCGGTGCCGCGCTGGTCGGGAAGGACCACGCGGAAGTGCTTGACGGCCTCCTCGATCCAGCCGTCGCTTGTGGGCGACAGCGGACGCGGGCTCTCGCCGCCGGGGCCGCCCTGCAAAAACAGGAGTAGTGGCAGATCGTCGTTGATGCGGTCGGGCGCGCAAACCACGCGGTAGAAGAGCTTGATGCTCTCGGGCGCGCCGGCGATGGGTGCCGGCATAGCGCCGCGGCGCATGGTGCTGCCGACGGCCAGGAGCATCGGCTCCAGGCCGCGCCAGTCAAGGGGGACGTCGATGCTGTGGTCCTCGACATAAAGGCCGGGGACGTGGTACGAAGTGATGAGGGCCATGTGAGTCTTCCGTTCGTTGCGGTGTTTCGGGTTGACCAATTCTACCGCCGTGGGCGAGGCCATGCGCAAATCGGCTACCATGGTTGCAAACTTCTAGGAGAAAGGGCCGCCCATGTCGGTCGATATAGCCACGTATGTCCACGATCTTGCCGTTGCCGCCAAGGCAGCGTCGGCCTCGCTTGCCACGGCGAGCGATGAGCAGCGTCAGGAGGCCGTGCGCGCCATGGCCGCAGCACTGCGCAACGGTGTCGACTCCATCGTTGCCGCCAACGAGCTCGATATGTCCGCCGCGCGCGATGCGGGTACCTCGGCCGGACTGCTCGATCGTCTGCTGCTGACGCCCGAGCGCGTCGAGGGCATGGCCGCCGGCCTGGAAAAGCTCGCCGAGCTGCCCGATCCCGTGGGCCGCGTGCTCGACCACCGCGTGCTTGCAAGCGGCGTGGACCTGACCCGTGTGAGTGTGCCGCTGGGCCTGGTCGCCATGGTCTACGAGGCGCGCCCCAACGTGACGGCCGACGCCGCGGGCATCTGCATCCGCACCGGCAATGCCTGCATTCTGCGCGGCGGCTCGCTGGCCTATCACTCGTGTGCCATGATCGCCGAGCTGCTGGCCGATGCGCTCGAGGCCAAGGGCTTCCCGCGCGAGGCCGTGTCGATGATCGAGTCCACCGACCGCGAGGCCACTGGCGAGCTCATGAAGCTCCGCGGCATCGTCGACGTACTCATTCCACGTGGCGGTGCAGGCCTGATCCAGCGCTGCGTGCGCGAGTCGCTCGTGCCGGTGATCGAGACGGGCACGGGCAACTGCCACATCTACGTGCATGAATCCGCCGACTTTGATAAGGCACTCAACATTATCGTTAATGCCAAGACCCAGCGCGTAGGCGTGTGCAATGCCGCCGAGTCGCTGCTGGTCGACCGTGCTGTGGCCGATGCGTTTTTGCCTGCGGTCGTGGCCGTGCTGCATGACCACGGCGTGTTCATTCACGGCGACGAGGCAACCTGCGCCGCATGCGCCGATGCCGGGCTTGCCGAGGGTGATGACTACGTCGCCGCGACTGAGGAGGACTGG
Source organism: Collinsella sp. (assembly GCA_048205395.1). Classification (GTDB taxonomy): domain Bacteria; phylum Actinomycetota; class Coriobacteriia; order Coriobacteriales; family Coriobacteriaceae; genus Collinsella. Next base: position 41,335 of record DBEWUK010000050.1, on the reverse strand, counting down.
GGTCGCGAGTACCTGGCTCTCGAGATGAGCGTGAAGGTCGTGGCAAACGAGGACGAGGCCATCGCACACATCAACCGCTACGGCACGATGCACTCCGAGGCCATCGTTGCCGAGGACACGGATGCTTGCGAGCGCTTCCTGGATGCGGTCGATGCCTCGGCCGTGTACGCCAACGCCAGCACGCGCTTCACCGACGGCGGCGAGTTTGGCCTGGGTGCCGAGATCGGCATCTCGACCCAAAAGCTCCACGCCCGCGGCCCCTTCGCCGCCGAGGCCCTCACCACCTACAAATACAAGCTCCGCGGCACCGGCCAGGTCCGCCCCTAAACCCCTCGTAAACGAAAACCACCACAAAGGTGTCTGTCCCCTTTGTGGTGGATTTAGGTGGCGTGGGCGGTTAGGCCTGGAAGGTATCGCGGTCGGGGGCGAAGGACTGCATGGCCGCGATGGTGCGGTCAAAGAGCTCGGGGAGCTCCCAGCCCAACATCTCGGCGCCCTGCGAAATCACGTCGCGCGAGCAGCCGGCGGCAAAGCGCTTGTCCTTGAACTTCTTCTTGAGCGACTTGGTCGTAAAGTCCATAACGCTCTTGCTCGGGCGCATGATGACTGCAGCGCCGATCAGGCCGGTGAGCTCATCGCAGGCAAACAGGATCTTTTCCATCTGCAGCTCGGGTTTGGGCAGCGAGGTGTTGAAGTCCGACGTGTGCGTCTGGATGGCGCGAATGAGCTCGGGAGACGCACCTTCACCCTCAAGAATCTCGGCAGCATAGATGGTGTGGTTCATGGGGTCGTCCTCATGCTCCTCCCAATCCAGGTCGTGCAGCAGACCGACGATGCCCCAAAACTCCTCGTTCTCGGGGTCGAACTCGCGCGCAAAGTAGCGCATAGTGCCCTCGACCGTCTCGCCATGGGTGATATGGAACGGGTCCTTGTTGTGCTCATTGAGCAGTTCGAACGCGCGGTCGCGGGTGATTCCGGCGGTAAGCGGCTCTGCCATAGGAGACTCCTTGTGCTCGTGGGTATCGATAAGAATGAATACTACTAGAACAAGAAAACCACCACAAAGGTGCCTGTCCCCTTTGTGGTGGTTTTTGGCGCGGATGGGTTAGTTGAGGGCAGCTTGGGCTAGGCGAGCTTCGGCGGCCTCCTCGGTGACGCCAAGGGCCACGGCGAACTCCTCGATGGAGCGGCGCTTGGCCTCCTTGAGTACGCGCATGTAGTAGGAGCTGGGCTTTTTATCAGCTTCCTCGGCCTGGCGAATGCGGTGCATCATGGTCTTTGCCACGCGGACCGTCTCGGGCGCGCCAAGCTTGAGCTGCTGCTTAAAGTGCGTCTCCTCAAGTGAGCTGTTGCGCTCGGTAAAGGTGTCGCACTCCAGCTCGTCATAGTGGCTCAGCAGGTGCTCGGCATCTTGCTGCGAGATAGCGGCGTGCAAACGGTCGGCCTGCGCCACGGGGTACATGAGGATCGTCTGCGCATGTCCCTGCTTGGTCTCGAGCAGCAGCATGGGCTGCGGTGTGTCGTCCCTAAAACCGACGACGGTGCAGACTCCCTGGCCCGGATGAATGACGTGTTGACCGATTGAGAACATGCTACCTCCAACTTATACGAATTTACGTATGTCTAGAATAACACGCTGACGTGCGCAAACCCTTACTTTATGCAGGAAAAGCACACAACTCTGATAGGTAAGAGTATTCGATAACAGACGCAGCTCATTCACACCTTTATGCATTTTCAACGCCTGCATAATCTGCAGGCAGACTGGCATCTTTGAGTGACTCCATACAAGCTGTAGTCATTTTTGTGCATATGCAATATCTATTAGCTTTACCCTGCGACAGTGCCCGTCGCTTGTGATAGAGTGCTACAAACTCTGGCTTTTGCCCTACGAGTGACCAAGAGCTCGGGGGCTTTAACACAAGGAGGATCTATGCCCGAGAAGATTGAAGAGCTGGTACGCGCTGCGCTTGCTGCGGCCCAGGAGGCCGGCGACCTTTCCGCATTTGAACTTGACGATTGCGCTATCGAGCGACCGGCTGACACTTCTCATGGCGAGTGGACCTCTACCATGGCCCTGAAGTCCGCCAAGCTGGCCCACTGCGCCCCGCGCAAGATCGCCGAGGCCATCGTTGCCCATATGCCCGAGGACCCCGCGATCGAGAAGGTCGAGATCGCAGGCCCCGGCTTCATCAACTTCTACCTCTCCGTTGCCGTCAAGAATGCCATCTTTGGCGAGGCTCGCGAGAAGGGCATGGACTTCGCTAAGTCCAACGTCGGTGGTGGCCTGAAGACCCAGGTTGAGTTCGTTTCCGCCAACCCCGTCGGCCCCATGCATATCGGCCACGGCCGCTGGGCCGCGCTGGGCGACTCGCTCTGCCGCGTCATGGACCACGCCGGTTACGACATCCAGCGTGAGTTCTACATCAACGACCACGGCTCTCAGATGAACACCTTCGGCAACTCCATCAGCACGCGCTATATGCAGCTTGCCGACATCATTGCCAAGCAGGGCGTGGATATCGATGAGGCTCACAAGCTGCTGATCGCCGACCGCGACGCCTTCGTTGCCGACGAGAAGGACGAGCATCCCGAGACCCATCCGTATCAGGACAACTTTGCCGAGACCCTGGGCAAGGACTCCTACGGCGGCGACTACATCATCGACGAGGCTGCCGAGTTCTGGCGCACCGACGGCGATAAGTGGGTCAACGCCGATCCGCAGGAGCGCATGGAGAGCTTCCGCGAGCGCGGCTACGTAAAGATGGTCGACAACATGCGCGACCTTTGCCACGCCGTTAACTGCGACTTCGATCGTTGGTTCTCCGAGCGCTCCCTGTACGTGAAGGACACCGAGGGCGAGACCGCCGGCACCTCCGCCGTCGACCGCGCTTTTGAGAAGCTCGACAAGATGGGCTACCTCTACACCAAGGACGGCGCCCTGTGGTTCCGCTCCACCGACCTGGGCGATGACAAGGACCGCGTCCTGATCAAGTCCGACGGCGAGTACACCTACTTCGCCTCCGACGTTGCCTATCACTGGGATAAGTTCCAGCGCGTCGACCACGTCATCGACATCTGGGGCGCCGACCACCACGGCTACATCGAGCGCGTCCGCTGCGTCTGCGACGCTCTGGGTTACCCCGGCAAGTTTGAGGTTCTGCTGGGCCAGCTCGTCAACCTGCTGCGCAACGGCAAGCCCGTCCGTATGTCCAAGCGCAAGGGCACCATGGTGACCCTGCAGGAGCTCGTCGACGAGGTCGGCTCCGATGCCGCTCGCTACACGCTCATCTCCAAGAGCTCCAACCAGATGGTCGACTTCGACATCGAGGCCGTTAAGAAGCGCGACAACTCCAACCCGGTGTACTACGTGCAGTACGCTCACGCCCGCGTGTGCTCCATCCTGCGCCGTGCCGCTGACGTTACGCCCGAGCAGGCTGACGAGATGGGCATGAAGGCCGTCGCCGCCAAGGCCATCGGTGAGAACGTCGATTACTCGCTGCTGACCGATCCGACCGAGCTCGCCCTTTCGCGTAAGCTCAACGAGCTCACCGACCTGATTGCCAGCTGCGCTCGCGACCGCGCCCCGTTCCGTCTGACGCACTTTGCCGAGGAGCTCGCCGGCGACTTCCACAGCTTCTACGCTGCCTGCCAGGTGCTGCCGAGCGAGGGCCGTCCCGTCGACCCCGAGCTTTCGCGTGCCCGTCTGGCCGCTTGCGATGCCGTCCGCGTGACGCTCGCCCTGGTGCTCACCCTCGTTGGCGTTTCCGCACCCGAGCAGATGTAATCTGCGAGTCATTTGACCGTGTAGGTTCGGCTTTGCTGAGCCCTATAAGCCCGATCTCCATGCGGAGGTCGGGCTTTTTGCATAAACGCCGGCGTGTTGGCGAATTTGGGGCTGCTGGAAATACGAAACTATGCTGGTTTACTACGATGAATTGAGATACTCCAACCACGCCGGCTTTTCGCTAAAAAGTGCAAGGCATCTACCTGCGGTTTTAGTTCAACAAGTTTCGGAGTGGTCACGGTTGAGCGATTCATCGTAGTAAACCGCCATAGTTTTGGCGGAGGCAGTCAGATTTGTGGGCGGTAAACCAAAGAGTGTCCCTTTTGAATAGTCGTTTAAGAACGTCCCCAATGACTAAGTTGCAGGTGGCGGCGGTTGTGTTACACTAACGCTGCGTATATGACGCAAATATCTCGATACAGATCAATGATGTCCGTCGGTATTTGACGGAGCTAGACTGTTTAGCCGCCCTGAAGGTTTATGCAGGGAGCATGTGATCACAGGGCTTGAAAAGAAAGTTGAGCAAACACTGTGTCTGATCAACAGCAAGAAAACGAAATAACGACGACGCAAGCCGCTCCCGCTGCACCGGTTGCGTCGGACCAGGCCACGGCGCCCGCGCAAGCCTCGGCTCCTGAGACGCCTAAGGCTGCTTCGACGCCTACGCCTGCAACGGCTGAGAAGGCCGTGCCTGCAACTGGTGAGGAGGCTGCTCCGGCAAAGCCCAAGCGTACGCGCCGCACGGCCAAGCCTGCTGCTGACGGCGAGGAGGTCACCAAGCCCAAGCGCCGTACCACGCGCACGACGCGCGCCAAGCGCACCGTTGCAGCTGACTCCTCGGCGCCGATTTCCGATGAGGTCGCGCAGGCACGTGCGTTGGCGCAGATTAGCGAGGCTCAGGTGGTGCGCGCCCGCCGTCGTGCTGCCGAGCGCGAGGCCGCGGCTCTGACCGAGCTCGCAGCTCCGTCTGTGCCCGAGACGCCTGCCGCCACCGAGACCCCTGTCGCCGACCAGCCGACCGAGAAGCCGGTACCGCGCACACGTCGTCGCACGGCTGCTAAGGCCGAGCAGGTTGCCGATCAGGTAACCCCCGAGCTCGCTGAGGCTTCGGTCCGTTCCGCGGCAGGGGAGGGCACATCGCCTGTTGAGCCCGCTGCGCCTGTCGAGGCCAGCGAAGTTCCCGTTGTCGATCCGGCTTTGCGCCCGCACCGTCGCGGTCGCAAGCCCAAGGCTTTCGTCGAGGCCGAGAAGGCCGCAGCCGCAGCCGCCGCCGCGCGGGATGCTGCGGCGACCGCCGAGCCTGCAACCGCTGCCGACGCGCCCGTCCAGGATGCCACGACTTCCGAGGCCGTTTCTGCCGATGTCGAGCCCGTCGACGTCCGTCCTGGTCGCAGCCATCGTACTGCTGCTAAGCGCACGTCCAAGGCCAAGGCTGCCAAGAAGGGTGCGTCCGAGGTTTCCGCCGAGACGACCGCCGATGCATCGACTGATGCCGCCGAGCCCCAAGACGTCGAACAGTCTGCGTCCGAGAAGCCCAAGCGCGGTCGCAAGAAGTCCGCTAAGGCCAAGGCGTCCGAGCAGCAGGCTGATGCCGAAGCGCAGATTGATTCCGGCGCCGAGGCCAATGACGCCGCTGCGGCCAATGCCGGCGCCGCCACAACCGATGGTGCCGCGCCCGCCGAGGCCGAAGACGGCACTCGTTCCAACCGTCGCCAGCACAAGCGCAACGAGGAGCGCAACGAGCGCAAGGACGAGCGCAACAACGATCGCCGCAACCGTCAGCGCGACCGCAAGCAGCGCAATAAGGAGCGCAATGTCGCTCCGACTGAGCCCACGCTTTCGCGCGAGGAGCTCGCGGCCATGAAGGTCGCCGAGTTGCGCGAGAAGGCCAAGGAGTTCGAGATTGAGACGACCGGCAAGAAGAAGGCCGAGCTCGTCGAGGAGATCTACACCACCGCCGCGAAGGCCGAGGGCTTCCGCGACATCAAGGGCATCCTGCAGATTCGCCCGGATAGCTCCGGCATCATCCATGCCCACGGCTACATGAAGTCCAACGACGACGCCTTCGTGCCCGCCTACCTCATCCGCTCCGCGCGCCTGCGCACGGGCGACGTCATCGAGGGCTCGCTGCGTCCTTCGCGCGGCGGCGACAAGCGCGCCGGCCTCGCCAAAATCACGACCGTCAACGGTCTGGACCCCGAGCAGATTCGCAACCGTCCCAAGTTCGGCGACCTCACCCCGGTCTATCCCAATGAGCCGCTGCGCATGGAGCACGGCAAGGACTCCATTACCGGTCGCGCCATCGACATCGTGTCGCCGATCGGCAAGGGTCAGCGTGGCCTGATCGTGTCCCCGCCCAAGGCCGGCAAGACCACGATCCTCAAGAAGATTTGCCAATCTATCTCGATTAACAATCCCGAGGTGCACCTCATCTGTCTGCTCGTCGACGAGCGCCCCGAAGAGGTCACCGATATGCAGCGTTCCATCAAGGGCGAGGTCGTGGCGTCGACCTTCGATATGCCCGCCGACAACCACACTCGCGTGGCAGAGCTCGTCATCGAGCGCGCCAAGCGCATCGTGGAGCTGGGCGGCGATGTTGTGGTGGTGCTCGACTCCATCACGCGTCTTGCCCGCGCCTACAACTTGGCGGCGCCCGCCTCGGGCCGCATCCTTTCGGGCGGCGTTGATTCGGCGGCACTGTATCCGCCCAAGCGTTTCCTGGGCGCAGCCCGCAATATCGAGAACGGCGGCTCGCTCACCATCCTGGCCTCCGCACTCATCGATACCGGTTCCAAGATGGACGAGGTCATCTTTGAGGAGTTCAAGGGCACCGGCAACATGGAGCTTAAGCTCGACCGCGACCTGGCCGACCGCCGTATCTTCCCGGCTATCGACCCCGTTGCCTCCGGTACGCGTAACGAGGACCTGTTGGTCGACGAGCAGATGCGTCCGTTTGTCTTTGGCCTGCGTCGCATTCTTGCCGGCATGAACAACACCGAGCGCGCAGCCGCGTCGTTTATCAAGGGTCTTAAGGGCACCAACACCAACCAGGAGTTCCTGGTGCGTTCGGCCAAAAAGCATAGCGATTACGAGCAGACGTTCTAAGTCGTCAACCGCACGCGGCGTTATTGCCGGCGCGATGAAGGGTCGGGGCTTGCGCCTCGGCCCTTTTTATATCGCCACTCGGCGCCAGTTATCGACCATAAGACCGATGAGCAGCAGGTTTCCGTTTCAATCCGACATCGTCGCTTGCAATCGACAGGGCGGTTTCGCATAATAGTTTTCAAGCTTCGCGACGGAAAACGCAGATGAAACGAACCATATACCGTTGCTTTGGGGCATAGCCCCGCTTCATCTTCTCTCGCGCAGCCAACTGAATGATGCGATTTGGGTGCTGGAAGATGGGGAGAGCTCATGGCTTCTTCTGATGCAACACAACGAGCAGTCCTTGCCGGACTTTCGTGCGGGATCGGCCTTGCCGCTCCCGTGGTTATGTATGCCGCGACGCTGCCGTTTTCGTCGGTGAACGAGACGGTCGTGGCGGGTGCGGTTCCCTTCGCCGTGGGCGCGGTGGCGGGCGTGGGTATCTATGCCGCCTCGCTGGGTATCTCCGAGTACCGTGCGCAGCGTGAAGAGCGTCTGTTCCAGCCCGATGCCATGGGCGGTGCCGCCAATCTCAATCAGCATCAAAGCGAGTTCAAGACCGCCTCGATTCCAGCTCAGCAGCAGGATGCGATTCCTTACGCTGTGGCTTCTGCTTCTCAGGCTCAGGCGGAGCAGTCTACCTCGGCATTCCTTTCCGGCCTGACTGGTGCGTTCCAGCGCCGTCATGCCGATGATGGTGTCCCTACCATCGCTCGAGCCGCAGATGCTATGGACGAGGACGAGGCTTGGTCCATGATCGACGGTATGCTCGACGACGATTCGCCGGTGAGCTGCGACCCTGCACACTCGCGCGACGTCTATCAAGTCGCCATCGACGAGCTCACCAACGGCGGGCAGACCGGCTCCTTCAATCGCGACGACATCGCCGCCGCGGCACGCGCCGTGTCTGGCTCCCAGGCCGCCCCTGCGGGCAGCACGGCGGCTTTCGTGGCACTCGTCGCCAACGCGGCAGCCAATAACGCCTACAGCGCTACCTCGGCGGACGCGAACGCTTCTGCCGACAATTCGTACGTTGATGAAGCCATGGCCGCGGACGAGGAGGCCGTTGCCGCCCGCCGTGCCGCCGAAAGCTCGCTTTGGGGCGCTCCTGCCCAGCAGCAGGCGGCTGAGGCTGCGCCGTACAATGCAAACCTCGCCAGCATGCCTATCATCTCCGGTGCCGCGGACATCGATCTTGATGACCTCGATGAGCCTGCAGCCATCACCGCATCGATTGATGCCCAAGATCGCATCGACACCGGCGACCTTCCGGACGCCTCGCTCGAGGTTGATGTTCCCATGGCCGATTACTCGGGCCACGAGGACATGTGGGCCGCCGCTACCGCGATTCTGGATGAGATTGACGAGCCTGCTTCTGTTGCAGCCCCCGCTCCCGTCGCTGCCCCTCAGCCTGCTGCCCCCGCCTATGTCGGCCGTCACAGCGCTGTGTTCCCTGAGGATACTGCCCGCATCTCGCGCGAGAGCATCGAGCGGGCCGAGGCTATTGCCGCCGGCATTATGGAAAATCGTCGTCACGAGCGCGTCAATCAGATCCTCGAGGAAGAGATCGAGCGCCTGCAGTCCTCTACCGCCAAGCGTACGGGCCGTGCCTATTTGAGCGTTATCGAGGGCGGTACCGCCAGCTTCGCGCCGCTCCGCGCGGAGGCATAACTTCTGCATGGTTAAGATCAATCGAAAATGGGCGGTTGTAACCTGCCTGATGGCGCTCTTGATCTGGGGCAATTCGCTGGTTCCCGGCTCGGGGTCGGGCTCGCTGAGCCTGACGGTCATGGAAGCTTTCCGCGGTTTCCTGCACGGCGTGGGACTTCCATATGAATGGGTGACCAACTTTGTTGTTCGCAAGTGCGCGCATTTTACCGAGTATATGGTGCTCGGCATCTTGGCAACGCACGCCTTTGATTTTGAGGGCCGGCGCACCTTTGACGTGCTGCTGCCCACGGCGGTGTTCCTGCTGCTGATTCCCTCGATCGACGAAACGATTCAGCTCTTTGTGCCGGGACGCGCCGGCATGATCACCGATGTGATGATCGACTGCTGTGGAGCTGCAACGGGCGTTGTGCTCCGATATCTCTTACGGTCGCTGATGTGCACCAAAAAGGCCGCCTAGGACGTATTGTTTGTTCCTAGGCGGCCTTTTTATTTGAGGGCTTATATGAGGCGTGGTGGCGTCGTTCCGTAGATCGGATTTGCCGGACGCGCCACGCCCTGTGGGTGCGTCTGCTACTGAAGCGCCTGTGCGCCCAGGGCCAGGCAGCCCATGATGCCCTGCTTGCCCTCGAGGCTGTTGTTGACGATGTAGTTATCGATGTCGTTGACCTCGGGCGTGACGATATAGCCGTTGAGCATCTCGGCACACTTCTTGCGCGCGAGCGGCACGATGGGGGTGTGGTCGGCCACGCCGCCACCGATGATGATCTTTTGCGGCGCGTAGCACAGCGTGTAGGTCATGAGCGCCTGTGCCAGATAGCCGGCGAGCAGGTCCATGGCCTCCGGGTCATCGGCCATGTCTCCGGCGCTCTTGCCATCCCAGCGCTTTTTAACGCCGGGGCCGGCGATGAGGCCCTCGAGGCAGTTGTCGTGGAAGGGGCAGGCGCTATGCTCGCCGATGGTGTCGCGCGGGTCGCGCGTGACCAGGATGTGGCCGGCCTCGGGATGCATCATGCCGTGCACAAGCTGGCCGCCCGAGAGCACGCCGGCGCCCACGCCGGTGCCGATGGTCAGATACACAACGTCAGTGAGGCCCTGGGCGCAACCAAAGGTGACCTCGCCCAGGCAGGCGACGTTGACGTCGGTGTCGTAGCCGCAGGGGATATTGAGCTCGTTTTGGATAGTGCCCAGCAGGTCAAAGTAGCGCCATGCCGTTTTGGGCGTCTCCAGGATCTTGCCGTATTGGGGCGAGGCAGGGTTGACTGCGGTGGGGCCAAAGGCGCCGATGCCCAGCGCGGCGATGCCCTTGTCGGCAAACCATGCATTGACGGCCTCAACGGTCTCCTGCGGGGTCGTGGTCGCGATCTGCTCACGCTCCAGGACCGTACCGTCTGCATAGCCCGTGGCGCAGACCATCTTGGTGCCGCCGGCCTCGAGCGCTCCGATAAGCTGCTGTTCTGCCATAGTATTCCTCTCTCTGGGACGAGTTGCTCCGTGACTAAAGTATAGGGCTCTAAACCATTTAAGAAAGCGCTATAAAAAGAAGCCTCGCAACGTGGCGGGCGGTGCGGGGCTTCTTTGGTTGCTTTAGTTGCCGGGCCGTCCTTACCCGCGCGGCTTGATTTTATCACGTAGCGACTTGAGGTTCTCCAGTGCCGCGTTAAGCGTCTCGTCCCGCTTGGCAAAGTGGAAACGAATCAGATGGTTGACGGGCTCGCGGAAGAAGCTCGAGCCGGGCACGGCGCCCACGCCCACCTTGGATGCGAGGTCCTCGCAGAATTCGAGGTCGCTGTCATAGCCAAACTCAGAGATGTCCATCATGACGTAGTAGGCGCCCTGCGGCACGTTATGCTCAAGACCGATGCTATCGAGCCCCTGGCAGAACAGGTCGCGTTTGGCGGTGTAGAGGTCGAGGACCTCATCGTAATAGCTGTCGTCGAAGTTGAGGGCGGTGACAACGGCTTCCTGCAGGGGAGCGGCGGCACCCACGGTGAGAAAGTCGTGGACCTTCTTGATGCGCTCGGTGATCTGGGCTGGGGCGATGGTGTAGCCCAGACGCCAGCCGGTGATGGAGTACGTCTTAGACAGCGAGCTGCAGCTGATGGTTCGCTCGAACATGCCGGGCAGCGTGGCCATGTAGACGTGCTCATGGGGCGCGTAGACGATGTGCTCGTAGACTTCGTCGGTGATGCAGTACGCGTCGTACTTTTTGCACAGGTCGGCGATAAAGGTGAGCTCTTCGCGCGTAAAGACCTTGCCGCAGGGGTTGGAAGGGTTGCACAGGACGATGGCCTTGGGGTCGTTGTCGCGGAAGGCAGCCTCGAGCGCCTCGCGGTCAAAGTCGAATGTGGGCGGGTTGAGCGGCACATAGATGGGCTCGGCACCCGAGAGAATGGTGTCAGCGCCGTAGTTCTCGTAGAACGGCGAGAAGATGACGACCTTGTCTCCGGGGTTCGTAACCGTCATCATGGCGGCCATCATGGCCTCGGTGGAGCCGCAGGTGACCACGATATTCTGGTTGGGGTCGATCGGCATGCCCATAAAGTGCTCCTGTTTGGCGGCGAGCGCCTCGCGCATGGCCTGGGAGCCCCAGGTAATGGAGTACTGGTGGTAGAGCGGCTTGGGGTCGGCGGCGATGGTGCTCAGGCTGTTGAGCAGCTGCGCCGGAGGATCGAAGTCGGGGAAGCCCTGCGAGAGATTGACGGCATCGTACTTATTGGAGATGCGTGTCATGCGGCGGATGACCGAATCGGTAAATGTTGCCGTGCGGTTGGAGAGTTCTTTCATGCCGGTCCTTTCGAGGATTTGCAGTGGGGCAAGTTTACTCCTATGGAACCGGTGGGAATTGCTCGAAACGCGCTCGAAAAACTCTTTTCAAAATTCTTGAAAATTGGGGCTTGCATCGCGTGGCGTTCCTTGCAATAATAGTCGAGCGCGAAGCGCACAGGACACGGTGGGTGTAGCTCAGTTGGCTAGAGCGACGGGTTGTGGTCCCGTAGGTCGAGGGTTCGAGTCCCTTTACCCACCCCAGTTCTTGCTTCGTGTTGTTATCGGGTCGTTAGCTCAGTTGGTAGAGCAGGGGACTCTTAATCCCAAGGTCCAGGGTTCGACCCCCTGACGGCCCACCCAAAGATCGTTAAAGCGACTGGCTCAGGCTGGTCGCTTTTTTGTTGACCACGCATGGGGTCGAACCCGAAAGGGCGCGGAGCTGAGTAATCTGCACCGTGATTCCCTTAGGGAAACACGGCTAAAGCCCCGTAGGCGTGTTCTCCTTAGGGGAATCATGCTTACGGGGCTCGATGCATGTTGAGAAGTTGTGATCAAACTCAAAGTGAGAATCGATTTAGTCTGCTCGATAGTGCGAACCTAAGCTTTCAGTTCGCTTGCGCATGGCTTTGACCATTTCCTGTGCTAGTCGAATCTGCGATTGCAGGCGGGCGAGGGCAGCGATTTCGCTGTCGTTGGCATGTGGCTTATTTAGAGCCGTGGCTTCGTCTTGCAGGCTTTCAAGCTGTTGCAGGGCCTCGGATAGGCCTGTTTCGGTCCTGTTGATCATGCAATAGGTGCTCATCGTGTGCCTAAGGCTGTGTGTCAGGCGTTCGGCATCTGTTGTGGCAATGCCGTACTGGGGGAGGGTGATATCCGCCTTCAGGGCTGCCTCAGGCTCCTTCTGCGCTGCAAGGGCTGCCGATGCGCCCGCGACGCGCCCGAACACGATGCCGTTGGCGCTTGACAAGCCACCAATGCGGTCGGCGCCGTGCATGCCGCCTGTCGCCTCGCCGCAAGCGTAGAGGCCCTCAACGCCCGTGTGCGCGGTCTTATCGATCTTGATGCCGCCGTTAGCGGCGTGGGCATACATCGCAACGCGCATCTCGTCGGTCGGCGCGATGCCGTGCTCGTCTTGCAGCCAGGTGGCAAAGGTCTGCACAAACTCTGGGACATCCTCGCGGGGGAAGTCGTAGTGGAGTGCCAGGCCTTCGGCACCTGCCTGTTCGATGACGAGATCGATAGCGCGGGAGGCCAAGCGTGACGTGAAGGGACCATATCCAGAGCGCTGCTCGAGCAGGTCGTCCAGCTTGTCGTCGGCAATATCTACCGGCTGGTCTACATGCACGTAGCGCCAGGTTTTCTCGTTGAAGACCAAGTTACGCCTGGGCTCGATGAAGCCAGGCATCATCTGCATGAACTCTATATTAGTAAGTGTTGCGCCGTGCGCCAGTGCGATGGCCTGCGAGGAGCTGAGCACATCAGCCGACGTAAGGCTGCGCTCGAACAGGCCGCCTGTGCCACCGGCTGCGATGATCGTGGCCTTGGCAGCAAAGGGCACGATTCGATTTTCGGTAAGGTCGTAGAGTACGGTTCCGGTTATTCTGCCGTTCGTGTCCTCAACAAGGTCGATAAGCTCATGGCGGGGGAGCAGGCGAATGCCGAGCGACTCGATCCAGGTCGTCAGAGCGTCCTCAAGGGGCTTGCGGGTGAGGCCGCGCCACATGCGCGTCTTGTGGTCAAAGCAGGGGATAAATTGCTTTTGTTGAGCACTCTTGGCGCTTTGCGGACGCTGGAGCTCAACGCCCAGGTCTTGCTCGAGCCAGTCAATCGCTTGGGGAATGCCGTGGACGAACGTTTGGACGAGTTCGGGGTCGGCAACGCCGCCGCCGACGGCCAGGATGGTGTCGATGAGGTCCTGCTCGTCGTCTTCGTCGACGGGACCGATGAGGCCGAGGCCCCAGGTACCCGGGAAGAAGCTCGATCCACTCATGGTCTTGCCGGCGCTTGCCACAGTGACGGTTGCACCCGTGCGTGCCGCTTCGATGGCGGCACAAAGGCCCGCAATGCCAGATCCAATTACCAGTACATCAGTCGATTCCATCGGATTCCTTTCTCGTCCGGCGCATTGTCGCACGGGTGATCGGCAATGGGGCCGCAAAGACTCGGCAAATCGGTAAAGGGCAAATATGGCAGGTGGGCGTCATGGACGCTCTGACGCTCCATCTCATCACATCTTGTATTTCGCCCCAACTGATATATCGGCATTAGCTACCCTGCGACAGCGCAAACAAAAAGAGCCGCTACCCGGGTGGGTAGCGGCTCCAAAGCTCAACTATATGAGCATCGCGCGGGCGCGATTAGGCCTTGAGGGCCTCCTCGACGGCGACAGCGCAGGCGACGGTGGCACCGACCATGGGGTTGTTGCCCATGCCGATGAGACCCATCATGTCGACGTGCGCAGGCACGGAGGAAGAACCGGCGAACTGGGCGTCGGAGTGCATACGGCCCATGGTGTCGGTCATGCCGTAAGAGGCAGGGCCGGCGCCCATGTTGTCCGGGTGCAGGGTACGACCAGTGCCGCCACCAGAAGCGACGGAGAAGTACTTCTTGCCAGCCTCGAGGCGCTCCTTCTTGTAGGTGCCAGCGACGGGGTGCTGGAAGCGCGTGGGGTTGGTGGAGTTACCGGTGATCGAGATGTCGACGTTCTCGTGCCACATGATGGCAACGCCCTCGCGGACGTCGTCGGCGCCGTAGCAGTTGACGGCGGCGCGGGGACCATCGGAGTAGGGGATGGTCTCGACGACCTTGAGCTCGCCCGTGAAGTAGTCGAACTGGGTCTTCACGTAGGTGAAGCCGTTGATGCGGGCGATGATCTGAGCAGCGTCCTTGCCCAGACCGTTGAGGATGACGCGCAGCGGCTTCTTGCGAGCCTTGTTGGCGTTTAGAGCCAGGCCGATAGCACCCTCAGCGGCAGCGAAGGACTCGTGACCGGCCAGGAAGGCGAAGCACTCGGTGTCGTCGGAGAGCAGCATAGCGCCCAGGTTGCCGTGGCCCAGACCGACCTTGCGGTCCTCGGCGACGGAGCCGGGAACGGTGAAGGCCTGGATGCCCTCGCCGATGATGGCGGCAGCCTCAGAAGCGGACTTGGCGCCACGCTTGACAGCGAGAGCGCAACCGAGGGTGTAGGCCCACTCGGCGTTCTGGAAGGCGATGGACTGGGTGTTGTTGACGATCTCACGCGGGTTGAAGCCCTTGTCGGTGCAGATCTGCAGAGCTTCCTCGAGGGAGGCGATGCCGTTGTCGGCGAGGCACTTGTTGATCTTGTCAGCGCGGCGCTCGTAACCTTCGAACGTAACAGTCATAGTTATTTCCCTCCCTTTCTACTCGTGAACCGGGAACACGCTGGCGACGGAGTGAGTCTCCTCGTCGGTGCGCGGGTCGATGTACTTGGCAGCGTTCTCCCACTGACCATAGTGGCCCATAGCGCCAGCGATGGCCTCCTCGGGGGTCTTGCCGGCCTTGACGGCGTCGGTGAACTTGCCGAGGTTCAGGAACTCGAATGCGATGATCTCGTTCTTGTCGTTGAGAGCCATGCGGGTGACGTAGCCCTGAGCGAGCTCGAGGTAACGAGCGCCCTTGGCCTTGGTGCCGAACATGGTGCCGACCTGAGAGCGAAGGCCCTTGCCGAGGTCGTCGAGGGAGGCGCCCACGGGCAGGCCGCCCTCGGAGAACGCGGTCTGGCTGCGGCCGTAAACGATCTGCAGGAAGATCTCGCGCATAGCAACGTTGATGGCGTCGCAGACGAGGTCGGTGTTGAGGGCCTCGAGGATGGTCTTACCGGGAAGGATCTCGGAAGCCATGGCGGCAGAGTGGGTCATGCCCGAGCAGCCGATGGTCTCAACGAGGGCCTCCTCGATGATGCCGTCCTTGACGTTCAGCGTGAGCTTGCAGGCGCCCTGCTGAGGTGCGCACCAACCCACACCGTGCGTAAGACCGGAGATGTCGGAAATCTCCTTAGCCTGGACCCACTTGCCCTCCTCGGGGATGGGTGCGGGGCCGTGGTATGCACCCTTGGCAACGGGGCACATGTTCTCCACTTCCTGTGAGTACTGCATGCCTCTCCTCTCTATCGTGTTGGCGTCCCGTCTGGGGGTCGTGGCTGGCGATTGCCGGGCGACCCTTCGAAAGGGACATGACATGCAGCCCCTATAATACCGCGAAATGCACGGAATATTCGGCGAACGGCTCAGTTTTCGTAGCGAGATGCGCGGAACTTTCAATTGAAACGGTTTAACTCTATATTCTGTGGTCGTGCACTTCCGTAGAGGGGGTCCGTCTTGGGCAAGCTTTTGGTCAGCTTTTGTAAGCGTTGCAGGGGTTGACCTGTTGCAACGGTGCCGTTCGCCGCCTGTTTACTGCCTTTGGCCGCGCGAGCGAATTGTTTTGCGTGAATGTTTTGATGGCACGCTTCAATCGTGCTGTATTGGATGGCAAGCAGATCCCGGCGAAGGGAGCGCCATGCAGCGCGTTTGGAGAACGGTTACCGGCTTTTACCGTGTCTGTGCCCGCGGTACGGGCAAGCAGCTCATCTTTGAGGGCGATGAAGACCGGTGGGAGTTCTTGGAGCTGATGCGTGAGTGCTGCCGCAAGGCGGGCGTGACGGTTATCGCCTGGTGCCTTATGGGCAATCACGTGCGTCTGGTGCTTGCAGATTACGAGGACGCGATGAGCGCGGCGATGCACCGGCTGCTTTTGACGTACGCGCGGCGGTTCAATAAACGCACGGGGCGCACAGGGCATCTGTTCCAGAACCGTTTTGAGCGGCGCTCGCTCGATACCGACTGGCAGGTGATGGAGGCTATTCGCTCCGTTCACGCCGATCCGCAGGAGGCGGGCATCAGTCTCATTGAGCGTTATCCCTGGAGCAGCTTTCCGGAGCATTTGTGCGCTTACGACGGTGACGCGGCCGATGTCGCGAGGGGATTTTCTGATCCTTCTTGCGTGCTTGAGCTTTTTGGTTCTGCCGAGGGCTTTATTGCCTATTCGCTTTCGACGCCCGACGGCGGCGAACCGGCGCTGCGCGATATGAAAGAGACAGAGTGGGAACGCCACGCCTTTGCCGACAAGTTGGCGAAGAGCCTCGGGGCTCCGCTCCATGGGGTTAAAGACGCACCGCCTGCGCAGCGCGATACCGTTATTTTTGGATTGCACGATGCCGGTTTTACGGTGCGCCAGATTGAGCGGTATACCGGGATTGGCAAAAGTACCGTCTCTCGTATCGTGCGCGCTTATGCGCGGGTGAAGGCACAGACTGAGCTCTCGGAATAGAAAATGGCCGAACCACTCTTGTCAAGCGATTCGGCCAACAAAAATCTTAAGATTTGGGACAAGTACTACTGATTATTTCGCCCCTCGAGCATGCCGTCGAGGGTGCGCCAGGCGAGCTCGGCGCATTTGACGCGGGCGGGCATGTGCGAGATGTCCTGGAGCTGGGCGGCTTCGTCCAGGTCTTCCAGGTCCTCCTCGGAGAGCTTCTCGCCGCGGATCATGGCGAGGAAGAGCTCTGCTAGGCGGCGAGCTTCCTCGACGGTCTCGCCGGTGATGAGGTCGGCCATGATGTCGGCGCTGGCCTGACTGATGGCGCAGCCGTGGCCGGTAAAGGAGGCCTCCTCGATCACGCCGTTCTCGACGCGCAGCTGCAAGGTGAGCTCGTCGCCGCAGCTGGGGTTGATGCCGTCGTGCTCGTGCGTGGGGGCATCCATCTCGTACTTGTAGTCGGGGTGCGAGTTGTGCTCCATAAACGTGGTGGAGGTGTACAGATTACCCATTGAACGTGCTCCAAACGTGATGCAGGCCGGCGATGAACTTATCGATGTCGGCCTTGTCGTTGTAGAAGGCCACGCTGGCGCGGCAGCAGGCGAGGTTCTCGACGCCCAGCCAGGTAAGCAGCGGCTGCGCGCAGTGGTGACCGGCACGGATGCACACGCCGTCCATGTCCATGATGCTCGCGACGTCGTGCGGGTGGATACCCTTGACGTTAAAGCTGACGACGCCGTGATGGTTGTCCCAGTAGATGGAGCCGATGATCTGGACAAAGTCGAGCTGCATGAGTTCGCCCATCAGGTAGTGGACGAGTGCCTGCTCGCGTGCCTGGATGTTTTCGTAGCCAACCGTGTTGACGAGGTAGTCGAGTGCCGCACCCGTGGCGAAGATGCCGGCGGCGTCCTGCGTGCCGGCCTCGAACTTCTCGGGGACGGGCGCCCAGACGGCGTCCTGCTCGGTGACCGAATCGATCATCTCGCCGCCGGTGAGCATGGGCGGCATGGCGTTGAGCAGGTCCATCTTGCCCCACAGCACGCCGATGCCCATGGGGCCCATGGCCTTGTGCGCGCTAAAGGCAAAGAAGTCGGCGCCCAGGTCGGCCACGTTGACCGGCATGTGCGGCAGCGACTGCGCACCGTCGACGACCAGGTAGCCGCCGTACTTGTGCACGAGTTTGCCGAGGTTCTTGACCGGGTTCTCGACGCCCAGCACGTTGGAGACCTGGCCCACGGCCAGGATCTTGGTCTTGGGACCAACCTTGGCAAGAACTTCCTCGGTGGTGAGCTGGCCGGTTTTGGTGGGGTAGAGGTAGACGAGCTTGGCGCCGGTCTCGCGGCAGACCTGCTGCCACGGAATCAGGTTGGAGTGGTGCTCCATGATGGTAATGACGACCTCGTCACCGGGCTCGAGCACCGTTGGCGCAAAGCTCTTGGCGACCAGGTTGAGCGACTCGCTCGTGTTGCGGGTGAAGACGACCTCGTTGGCCTGTGAGGCGCCGATGAGGTCGGCGATCTGCTGGCGGACCTTCGCGATGGCCTCGGTGGCCTCGACGGACAGCGAGTACAGGCCGCGCAGGGGGTTGGCGTTCATACGCTGGTAGAAGTCGCGCTCGGCGTCGAGCACGCAGGCAGGGCGCTGCGCGGTGGCGGCACTATCGAGGAAGGCGATCTCGGGGTGCTGCTGAAACAGCGGGAACTGCGCCTTGTAGGGGTTGGTCTCGATGTCCACAGTGGGCCAGCCGCGCGAAGCCTCGTCGCTGGCGTCGAGCTCCATGGGCTCGGGGGCAGTACAGGTGTCGCATTTAACGTGCTCGGTGTCGATCATGCGAGCTCCTCTTCAAAGTTGTCGATCAGGTTGTTGCCCAAGCGGACGACGGCTGCGCGGGTGCGCTCGTCGGTGGCGGAAAGCGCGGCGTCCTCCAGCTTGGCGCGGATGAACAGGTCCTCGGCGGCGTTTTGGTCAAGGCCGCGGCAGGCGAGGTAGAACAGCTGCTCGTCGCGGACGTGACCGATGGTGGCGCCGTGGTTGCCGGCGACGTCGTCCTCGTCGCACAGTATGACGGGAACGGTCTTGTTGTCGACGCCCTTGTTGGCCAAAAGCACCGTCTCGCGCTCGGTGCCGGTTGCACCCTTGCAGCCGTGCACGAGGTCGATGGTGCCGCGGTAGACCTTCTTGGACGTGCCGGTCAGTACGCCGTTGGCGTCGATCTCGCACTCGGTCTTGCGACCGCGGTGGCGCAGCTCGTAGTTAAAGTCGCGCACCTGCTCGCGGGCGCCCAGGTAGTCAGTATCGATGGTGACCTTGGCGGTATCGCCCAGCAGGTCGCCGGCAAGGCCGGTGGCGCTGGCGCCGGCACCCAGGACGGTGTGCTGTACGTTGACACGGGCGCCCTCGTCCAGGAACAGGCCGGTGTCGTCGAGCGCGATCCAGCTATCGTCGAGCGTCTGCGTGCAGGTCACGTTGACGGTGGCGTACTCGTGGGCGCACACGCGTAGCACGGAGCCCACGACGCCTTGGCCGGCAACGGGGGAGTCTAGGGCAATATGCAGATCGAGCGTCGACTGGGGACGGACGACGACGTCAATGGCGGCAATCGCAGCCGCTGCGTCGACGCCACTCACGCGCACGGTAACCGTGGCGTGCTGGTATGCGGGCACATCGATGACGATGCGCTTGGTGGCGTGGTCGGCCAAGTAGGTGTAGGCAGCCTCGCCCATGCCAGTCTCGAAGGCCTCGGCGGGGGAGAGCTCCTCCTCTAGCTTAATGGCACCGGCCTGGTAGACGGAGGTGGCGGGCACGTCGAGCTCGGTCTCGGGCGTGATGCGGGCGCGGTCGGCGGCATCACCCGGGGCGGAGGCGCGGCGCTCGGGGAAGTGCTCGGCCATGGCGTCCATGGCGGCGTCAAAGGCGTCGGCAGAACCGCGGAACTGCTCGTCCAGCCCCTCGACCTCAATGGTTTCGGCGGGAGCGGCGGCAAGTTCGTCCGAAAGCTCAAGCTTGGTCTGGTTCATCTTGAGCCAACCCCAAGTGGCGGCCGGCATCGCATTAACCTGCTCGAGCGTGGTAGCAGCGGTGTTGGTGGTCTGTTTCATTATCCGATCGCTCCTTCCATCTCGAGCTTGATCAGGTTGTTCATCTCGACGGCGTACTCCAGCGGCAGCTCCTTGGAGACCGGGTTCGCAAAGCCGTTGACGATCATGGTGCGGGCCTCTTCCTCCGAGATACCGCGGCTCATGAGGTAGAACACTTTGTCGTCGCCGATGCGGCCGATGGTGGCCTCGTGGCCGATGTCGACGTTCTTGGCGCGGATGTCCATGGCCGGAATAGTGTCGGAGCGGCTCTGGTCGTCGAGCATCAGCGACTGGCAGCTCACGGTTGCCTTGGAGCCCTCGGCCTTGGGCGTCGCCACAATAGAGCTGCGGAACGTCTGGATGCCGCCGCTCTTGGAGATGCCCTTGGTCTCGACGGTCGCCGAGGTCTCGGGCGCGTTGAGCACGACCTTGCAGCCGGTGTCGAGGTTCTGCCCGGCGCCGGCAAAGGTGATGCCGGTAAAGCTCGAGCGGGCGCGGCGGCCGTTGAGCACGCTCATGGGGTAGAGGTAGCCCACGTGGCTGCCGAAGGAGCCGCTGATCCACTCGATGTCGCCGTCCTCGTCCACGCGCGCACGCTTGGTGTTGAGGTTGTACATGTTCTTGGACCAGTTCTCGATGGTCGAGTAGCGCAGGTGTGCGCGTTTGCCCACAAAGAGCTCCACAGCACCGGCGTGGAGGTTTGCCACGTTGTACTTAGGCGCGGAGCAACCCTCAATGAAGTGCAGGTCGGCATCGTCCTCGACGATGATGAGCGTGTGCTCAAACTGGCCAGCGCCCTTGGCGTTGAGGCGGAAGTAGCTCTGCAGCGGGAAGTCGAGCTTGGCGCCCTTGGGCACGTAGACAAACGAGCCGCCCGACCACACGGCACCGTGCAGCGCCGCAAACTTGTGGTCGGTGGGCGGGATGAGCGTCATGAACTTCTCTTGGATGAGCGGCTCCCACTGCGGGTCGTGCAGGGCCTCCTCGATGCCGGAGTAGACGATGCCCATCTTGGACGCCGTGTCCTGCATGTTGTGGTAGACCAGCTCGGAGTCGTACTGCGCGCCGACACCCGCTAGGTAGCTGCGCTCGGCCTCGGGGATGCCCAGGCGCTCAAATGTGTTCTTGATGTCGTCGGGCACCGACTCCCAGTCGTGTTTTTGGTCGGTGTTGGGCTTGACGTAGGTGACGATGTTGTCCATGTCCAAGCCCTCGATGGAGGGGCCCCACGTCGGATCCGGGAAGCGGTTGAAAATCTCGAGGGACTTGAGGCGCAGGTCGAGCATCCACTGCGGCTCGTCCTTCTTGGCGCTGATCTCGCGCACGATGTCGGGCGTGATGCCGGCGTCGAGGCGCTCGAATCCCTCCTCGCCATAGGTGAAGTCGTAGAGGCTGCGGTCGATGTCCGCGACCTCGGTGCGGTTCTTGGTCATTGCGTCGCCCCTTTACGCCTGCTGCTCGGCAGCGGCGGCTTCGGCCTGGGCGCGCTGCTCGGCGGCCTCGCGCTCGAAGGTCTCAAAACCGTTCTTGTCGATCCAGGGAATGAGCGAGGCGTCGTCCTCGCGTACGATGTGGCCCTTGACCATAACGTGGACGCGGTCGACATCCAGGTGCTCCAGGATGCGCGTGTTGTGCGTGATGATGAGCATGGAGCCGTCGCAGCTCTTGCGGTAGGCGTCCATGCCGTGGCTGACGGTGGAAAGCGCGTCGACGTCCAGACCAGAGTCGGTCTCGTCGAGGATGGCGAGCTTGGGCTGCAGCAGCAGAAGCTGGAGCATTTCGACCTTCTTCTTCTCGCCGCCCGAGAAGCCCACGCCCAGCTCGCGGTTGAGATAGGCGGTATCCATGTTGAGCTCGGCCGCGAGCTCCTTCACGCGGCGGCGGAACTCCTTGCCCTTCATCTCCAGGCCGGGGCGGCCGGCGATGCTGGCGCGCAAAAAGCTCGACAGCGGCACGCCCGGAATTTCGACCGGAGCCTGGAAGCTCAGGAACAGGCCGGCGCGTGAACGCTTGTCGGTGGTGAGCTCGGTGATGTCCTGGCCGTCAAAGACGATGCGGCCGTCGTTGACGGTATAGACGGGGTCGCCCATGACCAGGTGGCCGAGGGTGGACTTGCCGGCGCCGTTGGGGCCCATCAGCACGTGGGTCTCGCCGGCGGCGACGTTGAGGTTGACGTTGTGGAGGATGGTCTTCTCGTCCACGGAGGCGGTCAGACCTTCGATGGAAAGCAGCGGATTTGCGCTCATGCTGTCCCTCTCTGTATATGGTGTACTCATAGGTGTACTAAACCCTAGGAATCTTCTCGGAATAAAGTTACTATGGGTTCGGCGTTAGTCAAGGGAAAACCCGACTAACCCACTCGACTTTTTAGATGTGGGACATAATAATCAGGCTTGTTTGCCCCGCGTGCATAAGATTTGGGACAAACAAAGCTGGTTATATTGTCCCAGATGCGATGGGAGGGTAGGTATGCTCATTTCTTCCAAGGGCCGCTATGCCCTCCGACTGATGATCTATATCGCGGCGCTCGGTGACGCCGAGGGCAAGATTGCCCTGCGCGAGGTTGCCGACCGCGAGCATATCTCACAAAAGTATTTGGAGCAGCTGGTTCGTCCGCTTATGAAGGCGGGCCTGCTTAAGAGCGTGCGCGGCAAGGGCGGTGGCTACATGATGGCCAAGGACCCCGCCGAGGTGCGTGCCGGCGACATCCTGCGTGCCGTCGAAGGCAGCACGGCTCCGGTGGCGTGCGATGGCATCGACAACAGCTGCGCCCGCAGCGACCTGTGTTCCACCGTCAAGTTCTGGCGCGGTTTGGACGACGTGATCGAAAAGTACGTCGACGGCGTGACGTTGGCCGACTTGGCCGCCGTTCCCGAGATCAACTTTGACATTAAGCTGTAGGTTGAGCGCAATTCCTTAAGATTTCGCGGAGGGTTGTTGCCGTTTACCGAGGGGTTGTTGTGCAACAACGGGCGAGCTGCAATACTTATTTTTATCTTTGCAAACTGAACTTTAACTATACCAATGCAGGGAGGATCTTATGCAGCCCAAGCATTCCGCGATTGTTGCGGGCCTGACGCTGGCGCTTTCGTTTGGTGCCGTTTCCGCGCCGGCACCCGCCGCCGCCGAGGAGCCCACGCCGGGCGTTGCCTCGGATGCCACCGATATCGATAAGGGCCTTTACACCCAGCAGTCCTTCTCGGGCGTGCTGAGGTCGGTCCAGGGCGTTTCGTTTGTCAACGTGACTCCCGAGATGAAGTACTTTACCAAGTACGAGAGCCATGGTAACTACAACCAGGGCTTTTCGTACGGTGACGGCTATAACGCGTTGGGCTATTACCAGTTCGACCGCCGCTGGTCGCTCATTCCGTTTATGAAGCAGGTCTACAACTACAGCCCCGAAAAATACAGCATGCTCAAGGATGCGATTGATCGCGGCAGCGAGATTTCCAACGCGAGCAATGCCATGTACGAGAACGGTCAGCTCACCGAGTTGGGCCGTATTGCGCAGGAGGCCTTCCAAGGTGCGTACAACACCGATCCTGTTGAGTTCTCAGCACTTCAAGATGCTTATGCGTACAACTCGTACTATGCGGTGACCGAGGCGTGGCTCAAGAGCGGCCTGGGTATTGATATTTCGGGCCGCGCCGACTGCGTCAAGGGCATGGTGTGGAGCATTACCAACATGTGCGGCACTGGTGGCTGCAGGGACTTTTTCCGCTGGGCGAATCTTTCCAACGATATGTCCGATCGTGAGTTTGTGACGGCGCTTTCCTACAGCGTGGTCAATAACGTGGCGACCAAGTATTCGAGCCAACCCCAGTATCATGAGGGCTGGAAGAACCGCTACCGCAACGAGCTAAAGGACTGCTTGGTTTATATCGCTGAGGACGAGGCTGCCGCCGCGACGCCCGTGCAGCCCGAGCCCACACCGGCGCCCTCGCCGACACCTGATTCGAATGACGACTCGAGTGACGATGCCAACGATGACAGGATGGATGCGCCCTCGACCGATGCTGACGGTAATGGCTCTGCTGGTGGCACTACCAACGACGGCTCTACCTCGAACGGCTCTACCTCGAACGGCTCCAATTCGAACGGCTCTGCTGCGGGCGATTCGCCTTCAAGCTCTGCCGGCAATACGGACAGCGACGCTTCTGGTTCGACCGGCGCTGACACCTCTAACTCATCTACCGGCTCGAGCGATTCGTCCGTTGACACCGGCTCTAACAACGGCTCCGGCTCTGACACGACCCCTGATTCCGATGCTTCCAAGGACGACTCGAATAAGGCGCCGGACGCTCCCGTTGCTTCGCCGGACAAGAAGCCTTCTTTCTCCGAGCAGCTTGGCTCTACGCTGGGTTCTTCGCTGATGGCTGGCGTCAATAACGGCTCGGCCCAGAACAAGGACAACTCTGATCAGGGTTCCACGGAAAAGACCGAGGCCGCAAGGGACGACTCCAAGGACAAGGCTTCCGAGGTGACCGAATTCGATAAGGGTTCTAGCTCTGAGGAGAAGAACGAGAAGTCCGCTCAGAAGAAGGACGAGGATAAGAAGTCTGAATCTGAGAAGAAGGACGAGAGCAAGACCGAGGGCGAAAAGAAACAGTCCGAAGACGACGACAAGAGCGGCGCTGATAACCAGAATCAGGATCAAAATGACTCCAAGACGGTGACCACTACAACCACGACGACTACAACGACCAAGTCATCTGGCGGCAATATGCCAAAGACGGGCGACTTGATCGTGATGGCGAGCCTTGCCAGTGCGAGCTTGGCTACGCTGGGCGCTACGTCCATCGTGAGCGGTAAGCATAAGCTCGATCAGCAGAAGAAGAATTCTGGGGAGGATGGCTCGGAGGAGTAATCTTTCAGATCGTTTTCTATAAGAGTTAAGGACGGGGTCCGGTGCGGCGGCATCGGGCCTCGTTTTTGTTGTGCAACGATTTGTTATGCCCCCCCGGGGCGTCAGTTGCTACCGTTGCCCGAAACCTTTGCAGGTCGATATTGTTGCGCTCCGCCTGCTCGTTACAATAGGCATCGTGCTGCGTTAGAGGGAGAGTTTACGGTGTCTGAACAGGTGAATTGTGGTTTTACTCATGCGTTTTGTGCGCGGTTGCTCAATCATGCGGATAACGCAGCTCTACCGGTTGATGTTCACGACTTTTCCGATGCAATCAATCGGTATTTACTCGTCGATAAGACCATGTTTATTGCCGATATGTTGGATTGTGAGGCATCCGTCGCGTTTTGCTGCCGACCCAAGGGTTTTGGCAAGAGCATGAACTTGTCGATGCTCAAATGCTATTTGGAACGACCTGATCACCGGCGGCCGGATCGAAGCCCGTTCGTCTGCACCCAGATTTGGCAGGCGGGTGGCGGTCGCTATCGTGATGAGTACGCGTGTTATCCGGTCATCATGCTCGACTTTTCAGCTGTCGCTGTGAGGCGCGACGCTGATGCTGCGGCGGCTATTCGCAGCGCCGTCGCGCACGAGTGCGCCCGATTGCTGCCGCTGCTTGCCGCGCCTGATCTGTCAAGACGTGAGGTTCGTCTTATCGAGAGGGCGGCGCGTGGGGTGGCCAGCGATAGAGAGATCGATGCGGCGCTAGGCGTGCTTATTAAGCTGCTCCAGACAGCTTTCGATGAGCAGGTTGTTCTTCTGATAGACGACTACGACGCGGTATGTCCAAAGCGTTTGGACGCTAAGGACTACGGTAGCATGGATTCCCTAGAGTCGCTCAGCCGGATGTTGTTCGACACCATTGCCGACGCCGGCGATTTGTTGCGATTGACGTGCCTTATGGGCGAGCGCCCCGGTCCTGCCGAGTTTGCGTTGTCCCAACGTGGGGTTTCCTATCGGTCGGCGACGCCGCTGTCGAGTTGGTGTGATCGATGGTTCGGTTTTTCGGACGACGAAGTCCAGGTACTGTTGGATCGCATCGGTCGCAACGGCTGTCTGGATGACGCGCGTGAGTGGCTCGAGGGTTATCTGTTTGGTGGTTTTTATTGTTCGATCCCGGAGCGTGTGGTGGACTACGCACATCGCGGTTGCGTCGCGCCCGTTCGGACAGATCTGTATGGTTGCGCCGATCGTCTGAGCGCATACGTCGGTGACTGGAATCTCATGCGCCTGTCCGCATTGTTCGATTTGCTTGAGCCGCATGGGTTTATTGAGGCGTCGGTGCATGTGCATGCCGAGGAGGCCGATGCCGCCAAGCCCGAAGATATCTGGACTGCGCTGTATCTGTCTGGATTCCTTACCACGGACATGACGGGGCATTCGGAGGACGGCGTGCGCCTTCGTTCCCTGCGTCTGCCTAACAACGAAGTACGTCAGGCGCTCCGTCTTGTAATTCTGGAATGGTTTGAGTGCGCCGTTGAGGACGTTCGAGTTATCGACTCGTTCCATGACGGGCTGTGTCGTGGAGACGAGGACGCTGTAAAGCAAGCTTTGAGCTGTGCTATCGGCGATCTGGGCATCGATGTGGGCCAATCAGATATGCCGACAGCCTATCATCTGGCGCTGCAGGGGCTCTGCTTTGGACTGCCCGGCTATTGCAATCCCAGCTCCAAGCGAAGTGGCGTTTCGGATCGCTGGGATATCCAGGTGATTCCCACCGGTCGGGTGTTTGACGTGGCCGACACGCTCGGCATACTCGACGAGCGCCCGCTGATAACGATCAACATGATGTACGACCCTGGCGTCGATGCCCTGGGCCTAGAACTGTTAGCGGTTCAGGCGCTGCTCGAAATCGAGCGCAACGGCATCGATGATATTCGCGTGCCACGCCCCGCCGTCGGGCGGATGCGCTGGGGCTTTGGCTTTGACGGGCAGCGTGTGTCCGTGGTGTGCCAACGGTTGTAGGGGATGGCGAAAGCCCTTTACTGCTCCGCGTCCTTCATGGGCGGCATGGGCTTCCAGTTGGGATCCTTGACGATCTTGCGGGCGTCCTTCATGCCTCGGCGCAGCGCCGGAATGCCGGTCTTAAAGCACTTGTCAACGGCGGCCAGGCGAATGAATTCCTTGCAGAAGGTCGCGGCATTGCCCAGGCGGAACAGCATGGGGTGGTAGTCACCGTAGATCTGCATATAGCGAGCGAGGAAGCCTCGGTTGCGCATGATGTAGTAGCGGTTGGTGTCGCTCGTGGAGTTGAGCTGTCGTTTGCCGGCGATGTCCCAGTTAGAGACGGCGCGGGCGCGCTTGAGCACCACGTCGGCAACAACGGCGGCGGGGAAGTGCTGGCTGGCCACGTAGCCGTAGCAGGCATCGTCGCCGTAGATAAAGAAGCGCGCGTCGGGCAGGCCGATCTTGTCGACCACGCGGCGCGAGAACATGCCGCCCTCAAAGCACAGCTGGTTCATGGCGCGGTAGCCCTCGGGGCCCAAGTCCCACTTGGCGACAGGGTTGGGAATGCCGAGCGAAAGGATGAGTTGGTATTGCCAAAAGAAGGCGCCGCCGTCGAAGTCCAGGCGCGAACCCTGGATAACATCGTAGCGGTCAGTCCATTTGGCCAAGCGCTCGATGCCTTCGGGGATGACGAGCACGTCGTCGTCCATCACCCAGAACCACTGGGCGCCCAGGTCGTAGGCGCATTTAGTGCCGGCGGAGAAGCCGCCTGCACCGCCGCCGTTTTCGAGCTGCGGGGCGTAGATGACACGGTCGGTGCCGCACTGCGCGTCGGGCTGCTCGGTGTCGATGCCCCACAGGTTGGCCACGCGCTCGTTGAATGCGGTGCACATGGCCTCGGTCTCGCGCGAATTCTCGTTATCGACAATCACGATGCGCCAGGGCGTTGCCGTGAGCTCGGTCATGGAATCGAACAAGTTGGCCAGGAGTTCCTGACGCTTGTACGTAACGACGACGATGGCGAGCTTATCGATGGGAGCGGGAAGGGTTGAAGGCATGGGGCAATATATCCTTTCACGCGCGGCGCGCATGCGCCGCACGGAAGCTATTGAATACGTCCTTGGGACTGTCCTATTGTAAAGGCTCGGCGCGCCTTGACGGCAAGCTTTGAATAAAACGCAGGAACCTGCCATGGGCCCGCCGCATGACGTGGGGCTGCTTTGCCCGCAAGAGGCTCCATAGATTATATAAACGCCCGCTGGCGCGCTGACCCTTTGATACCATGAAACGACAGGTATTTCCTAAGGAGCACATTTGTCTACTAACGCCTCTGGCAGCCCTGTTCTGTCGCTGCTTATTCCCATTTACAATGTTCAGCGCTACCTGCGCGAGTGTCTCGATTCCGCCCTGACGCAGACGCTCAAGGATATTGAGATCATCTGCATTAACGACGGGTCGACCGACAACTCGCCGGCGATTATCCGCGAGTATATGGAGCGCGATGGACGCGTCAAGATGATCGACAAAGTCAACAGCGGCTACGGCGACTCAATGAACCACGGTCTGGAGATGGCGCGTGGCAAGTACGTTGGCATCTTGGAGTCCGATGACTTTATGGCGCCCGACGCACTCGAAAAGCTTGTCTCGGCCGCCGATAGCAATAATGCCGACTTTGCGAAGGCTAACTTTGATTTCTACTGGTCTAAGCCCGAGGAGCGCCGTTCGCTGCACGAGATGTTTAAGGCCAAGGACTGCGGCAAGCCAGTGCACCCGAGCGATACGACGCAGTTCTTTAAGCAAAAGCCGTCGATTTGGTCGGCAGTGTACCGTCGCGATTTTCTTGAGCGCAACGGCATTAAGTTCCTGCCGACTCCGGGGGCATCCTTTCAGGACACGTCATTCGCCTTTAAGGTGATCGCGTGCGCCGATAAGGCTATTTACCTGCACGATGCCGTGTTGTCGTATCGCCAGGACAACGAGAATTCCTCGGTCAATTCTTCGGCTAAGGTCTTTTGCGTCAATACCGAGTATGCCGAGATTGAGCGTTGGATTCGAGAGGATTATGCCCGCGGCCACGCAAGCGGCGATGTCGCGCGCATGCTCAAGTTCAATCAGCTCATTAAGTACGATTCGTACATGTGGAACTACGTGCGCCTGGCGCCCAAGTTCTATAAGGAGTTCCTGGTTCAGATGGCCAAGGAGTTCCAAGCGGCCTTGGACGCCGGGGACTTTTCGCTTGACGACCTCAAGCCGTGGAAGCGCGCGAATCTCGCTGCCATCCTCAAAGATCCTGAGGGCTGGGTTGACGAGCATCCGAGTTTTGCGACGGATGGTGCATTGGGGCGTGCTAAGTATTACGCCTCGGTTGGAGGCCCAGGCGTGGTCGCCGCCTTCCTCATCGAATCGCTGAGGGGGTAGGTCGGCATGGGAGAGGCCTCGTGTCCTAAAGCTACCATTGTCGTCCCCGTTTACAACTCTGCGCGCTCCATTCAACGATGCGTCGATTCGCTGTTGGCCCAGTCCGAGCGCTCGATTCAGGTTGTCTGCGTCAACGACGGTTCGACCGATGATTCGTTGAACGTGTTGCGCCAGATCGCGCAGGCCGACGACCGCGTACTGGTGATTGACCAGGAAAACGCGGGCGTCTCGTGCGCTCGAAATGCCGGTATCGATACCGCCGAGGGCGAGACCGTCTTTTTTGTGGACGCCGACGATTACATCGATGCTCAGACGGTCGAGCGCGTGCTGCATGCCATTGTGTCTGCAGATGCCGAGGCCGCCGTTTTTGGCGGCGTCTGTGAACCTGCCGATGCTGCCCCCAAACGCGTCCAGCAACTCATGAGCCCCAAAGCCGGTACCTTCGGCGCCCGTGATCCCCAACTGCTGTTCCATTCGAATGCGCAGCCCTATGCCTGCCGTGCGGCTTTTTCGCGCGAGCTGCTCAATCGCGAAGGCATTCGCTTCGCCCCCGGTCTGGCTTTGGGCGAGGACGTCGTCTTCCAATTTGCGGCTTATGCGCTTGCCCACAAGACCGTCGTCATGCCGGACAAGTTCTACCACTACGTGATGGAGAGCGAATCGGCGACGCACGAGTTCAACAGTGCCGAGGCTCGCGCCAAAAAGCTTGACGCCCATATGAGGATGCTCGAGGAGGTCTTGGAGGACTGGGCGGCCTACGGTCTTATGGACCTGTGTCCCGGCGAGCTGATCACCTGGTTCTTGGACCTTATCGTGTTTGATTTGGCGCGCTTGGATTCCGATGACTTCCATCGCGTGGCGGCTCGCGTCAACATGGACCTCACGACGATTTTGGGAACGGAGTGGGCGGATATGCCTGCTAAGGGCGCCGTTCGCCGTGTTGCCCACAAGCTCGTTGCGGCGACCTCGGGCGTTTCGATGGCAAACGCCACGCTGTTCTATCTTTCGACTCGCGGTCTCAAAGCCTGCCTGGAGCGCTTTATCTAATTCCAAGCGCTGCCGCCCGCCGCAACTCGGCTGCTAAAATAACCCTGTTACACGCTATTCAACAGGAGGTTCTCTTGCAGAACTCTGATACCCCTAAAGTTTCGTTGCTTATTCCCATTTGCAATGTTGAGCGCTACCTGCGCGAGTGCCTCGATTCCGCTGTGACACAGTCGCTCAAGGACATCGAAATCATCTGCATCAACGATGGCTCCACCGATAGCTCACCGGATATCATTCGCGAGTACATGGCACGCGATGAGCGCGTCAAGATGATTGACAAGGCCAATAGCGGCTACGGCGACTCGATGAACCGCGGCCTGGAGATGGCGCGTGGCGAGTACGTGGGCATTTTGGAGTCTGATGACTTTATGTTCGAGGATTCGCTCCAAAAGTTGGTTGCCAAGGCAGACACCGAGCACGCTGATGTGGTTAAAGGCGATTTCTATCTGTATTGGTCCACGCCCAGCGAGCGCCGTGAGCTGTTTGGGATCATCGACGAGCATATGACGGGCGCCGCGTATTGCCCCGTCGATCGCCCGGGCATCTTCTACCGCAAACCTTCCATTTGGTCGGCTATCTATCGGCGCGAGTTCCTCAACGACAATCAGATTCGGTTCCTTCCCACACCGGGTGCCTCGTATCAGGACGCAGGCTTTAACTTTAAGGTTTGGGCTTGCGCCGAGCGTGCCGCGTTTATTGCGGACCCCATTTTGTGCTATCGCCAGGATAACGAGAAGAGCTCCGTTAATTCGCCCAACAAGGTGTTTTGCGTGTGCGACGAATATGCCGAGATGCAGCGATTTTTGACCGAGCGTCCCGAGCTCAAGGCTCAGCTCCAGGGCATTTTAATGCGCATGAAGGTCGATACGTACCGCTGGAATGACGAGCGTCTGGTCGATGAACTGCGTGAGCAGTTTTGGAAGAAGGCATCTCCCGAGCTCAAGGCCGATTGGGATGCCGGTCGCTTTGACCTGTCGCTGTTCGATCCGCGTGGCGAGACCGACTTGCGCCTGATGGTCAAGTCGCCCCGCGCCTATATCGATTCGCGCTTTGACTTTAAGAAGCCGGGCAAGCTCAATACGTTTAAGCATTACTTTAAGATTGGCGGCCTGCCGCTGGTCTGGCGCGTGCTGACGTATCAGCGCACCTACGGCGACAACCCGCATCCCGATGACGTTCCGGCCGCACAGTAGGAGTGAGTGACTATGGCTACTCCCAAGATTTCCGTTGTCGTTCCCATCTATAAAGTGGAGGAGTGCCTGGCCTGGTGCCTGGACTCCCTGCTTGCGCAGGACACGCCCGATTGGGAAGGCGTGCTGGTCAACGATGGCTCGCCGGACGGTTCGCGCGATATTGCGGCTGCCTATTGCGAAAAGGACGCGCGCTTTACGCTGATTGATAAACCCAACGGTGGTTTGTCGAGCGCCCGTAACGCGGGTATCGCTGCGTCCTGGGCTCCTATCGTCGCGTTTTTGGATTCCGACGACCGTTTTACGCCCGATGCATGCCGTGTGATCGTCGATGCCTTTGGGCGCGAGGACTGCGACGTTTTGACCTTTGGCGCGAATCCGTATCCGCTGGAGGCAGGGTATCCGTGGCTTAACTATGTGCTGAGCCCGCGCGATGTGTCGTTTGAAGGCTATAGCTCCGACCTGCTGTTTAAAGAAGCGTCTCGCCCCTTTGCATGGCGCACCGCTTGCAAGCGTGAGTTTTTGCTGGGCAACGGGATCGTGTTCGACGAAACCGTCAAGTATGGCGAGGACCAGGTCTTCGATTTTGCCGTGTACGGTCGCTCGCGCAAGACCGCGCTTATTTCGAACAAGCTGTACGACTACCGCGTGGCGCGCAAGGGCTCGCTCATGGACACCATGCGCTATGACGACGAGACGCGCCTGCTGGAGCACGTGAAGATTTACTCCGCGGTGCTGGCTGACTGGCAGCGCGACGGTCTCGATGCTCAACATGCCGATGACCTGGCATATTTCCTGTGCGATCTGGTGCTGTACGACGCGCTCAGGCTGCTGGGTTCGGACTGCGGCAAAGTGTTTGCTGCCGTTGCCGCGGCGCTTAACGGTTCTGCCGTGGACAACGATGCTGCGCTCGCACAATGTGCTCCTTCGGTTGCCGCCATGGTGCGCGCGGCACTTATCGGTAAGGCCCCTGCTGCTCGTTTGTGCAAAAAGCTCATGTTCGATTACGACGTCTTGAGGTTTGGGCGCCTGGGTGCCTGCAAACGCATGGCAGCGAACGCCCTGGGAAAGCGAGAAGTGTAGATGAGTATCAAACGTTTGGCACTTTGCCGCAGTCAGGGCCGTCTGTTTGTACTGCTTCGTTTTGCCGGTCAGGATGTCGCCGCGCTTATCGAGCGGGAGGGTTCTCAGGCGTTTGCCCATGCGACTACGAGCGGTTCTTGTGTGCCGTCGCTTGTGCTCCCGGTCGATCATGGCCGTGTGCTGGCGCTTTGTCCTTTCGTTTCCGGTTACGAGCACGAGCTCGCCGTCTTGGTGCTTCCGTTTTTGGATGGCTCGTCGATGGATGTCGTTTTTGCATCCGGTGGCCAAAGGTTGGGCTCCATTCGCCTCGATAGCCGCGTGGCCAAGCTGGAATCCAAGATTAACTACAAAGCAAAGCCTGCGCTGTGCGCGCTTATCCGCGATGCGCAGCGTGGCGAATGCTGCGGCCGCTACGAGATCGATGCTGTCCGTTATCTTCCGGCCGATTCGGGCGCCGTGTGGCGCTATGAGGTCACATGGGCGGGAGACCTCCAGTGCGCGCCTGAGCTCCAGATCTTCGATGCGCATATGAATGCCATCGATGTCACCGTGCATGTGTTTGAATCGCAGGTCGATGTGCCGCAGCGCAACGGTTGCCGCGTCAATAAAACGTATCTGAGTGTTGAGATGCCTCAGGATATACGAGATTTTGTCGCGATTGTGAGCGATCCCACAGAGCAGATCCAGAGCGGGTTTTGCGCCATGGATGGTCGCCTGTACAACGGCATGGTCGACGACAGCTGGAACCGTATGAAGGACGCGCGTGCAGACGACGCAGCTTATCGACGTTGGTTTGAGCAGCATCGCGCAAAGCCGGGCGATTTGGCGTGCCAGTGTGTCACTTCGGTGGCCTTTGCCTATAGACCGCTCGTGAGCATTGTGGTGCCGTGCTATAAGACCGATCGGGTTTACCTGCGCGAGCTGCTGGACTCTGTGCTATCCCAGAGCTATGACAACTGGGAACTGCTCCTTATGGATGCCTCGCCCGAATGGGACGCGGTTGCCGACCTTGCGGCAGGTGCTCACGACGAGTGCGTTCGTCGCATCGGGCTGCCCGGCAACGGCGGCATTGTGGTCAACACCAACGCAGGTATCGAGCAAGCGACGGGCGACTACATCGCGTTCCTGGACCATGACGACATTCTGGAGCCGGACGCGTTATTCCAGTATGTTTCCGCGCTGAATAAGGCGGCCGAGGGCGAGCGCCCCCAGGTCTTGTTCTGCGACGAGGACATGTTTCAGAAAACGGGGGAGTGGGGCCAGCCGGTCTTTAAGACACGGCTCAACGTCGATCTGCTCTATAGCCATAACTGCGTGACGCATTTCCTGATGGTGGAGAAGGCGCTCATCGATCACATTGGTATGTCCCCAGAAGACGTTGCGGGCGCCCAGGATTACGACCTGACGCTCCGCTGCCTTGCAGCCGGCGCGCGCTTTGAGCACGTTGAGCATGTGCTGTATCACTGGCGCGTGCATCCGGGATCGACCGCCGACGGTTCTGCCGATAGTAAGCCGTATGCTATTGAAGCCGGGCGCCTTGCGCTTCAGCGCCACTTTAACGCGCTGGGCATTTGCGGAACGGTCGAGGAGACCGAGACGCCGTTTGTCTATCACATGCGTTATGCGCTGCCGGAGTCTGCGCCGCTGGTGAGCATTGTGATTCCCACCAAGGACCACGTTGAGACGCTCGATGCCTGCGTGATGTCGATCGCTCAGAAGGCAACGTATGCCAATTACGAGATCGTCTTGGTGGAGAACAACAGCAAAGCCCCGGAGACGTTTGCGTATTACGAAACCCTGCCAGAGCGCGTGACTGCTGCATCCGAAGGTAAGGGCATCGCACACGTTGTGTACTGGCCGGGTGAGTTCAATTACTCCAAGATCGTTAACTTTGGCGTGGAGCATGCCAGGGGCGACTATCTGCTGCTGCTCAACAACGATACCGAGGTCATAAGTCCGGACTTTATCGAAGAGATGATGGGGTATCTGCAGCGTCCCGATGCGGGCGTGGTGGGCGCCAAACTCTACTTTGCCGATCATCTGGTGCAACATGCCGGCATCTTGGTTGGCGTGCGTGGCGCACTTGCCCATGCCAACCAGGACTTCTCGGCAAAGCGCGAGGGCTATCTTGCCCGCGCTGTGCGCCCCGGTAACTTTAGCGCCGTAACTGGTGCCTGTCAGATGGTCCGACGCGACGTATTTGAGCGGGTCGGAGGCTACGACGAGGAATTCGCCGTCGGCTTTAACGACGCGGACTTTTGTCTGCGCGTGTGGGAGGCGGGCTATCGAACCATCTATACGCCCTATGCCGAGCTGTATCACTACGAGTTCACCTCGCGCGGCAGGGAAGAGGCCAACGAGAAAAAGCTGCGCCGCTGGAAGCGCGAGCAAGCGCTGTTCATGCAGCGCTGGCCGGAGCTCTTCTTGACGGGTGATCCATGGTTGGGGCCTAACTTGTCTTCCGAGAGTGAGTACTTCTCGCTTTAGACAATGGTTGTTAGAAGGCCCTCAGCTTGACTTCGCCATGAGTTGGGAAGAAGGCAGCGTTTAGGCTATTTGTTAGTTTACATTACGATGGCTCGATACTTCTACGATAAGTTTGTACAGGCTTATACAACTCGATATAATCCGATATAGTTGCGATAAACTAATAAAGCTAAGATTGACCGATAATCGATTTCCTTGAGAGGCAAACAAGTGAGCGCCACAATATTCCATAACCCGTTTCGTCCCACTGCCGGCGCTGAGCCTCCGCGCATAATTGGTCGTGATGATATTGCCCTTGAGTTTACCGAGAGTTTGAATTCGGGAATTGGTGCACCTGCGAGGCTCATGCGCGTTGCCGGGCCAAGGGGTTCCGGAAAAACTGTTTTGCTCTGTGATCTTAGAGATCGTGCACGAGAGCTTGGCTGGAAGACGGCTATTGTTTCTGCTGGTCCCAACCTATTGCTGGACCTGAAGGATCAGATTGCAGAATCCTCCCTTGCGACCAATGCTTCAGTCGGCGTAAATGCCGGCTTTGTTTCCGCTAAATTCGACGTTGTGCCAAAAGAGTCGAGTCTTAGAAAGTTGCTTGGCTCGGCCGCAAAGTCTTCCAAGGGCCTGTTTATTGCAATAGATGAGGTGCAGGATGCCCCGATTGACGATATGCGCGCTATTGCTTCTGCTGTGCAGCTTCTAATAGGGGAGAAAGTCGATATTGCTCTCGCATTTGCCGGATTGCCCGCTGGTGTTATGGATCTTATTAACGGCAAGGCACTTACATTCTTGCGTCGTGCCCTCCCCGAAGATCTGGCGCCTATCAACCAGGTGGAGGTAGCGCTCTCTATGGGCGATAGCTTTATAGCGACTGGTTTGACCATAGAGGACGATCTGCTGTCGAGAGCCGCTAAGGCCACGAAGGGCTATGCCTATTTGGTGCAACTGGTCGGTTACTCCATTTGGCAGCGCGCCAACTTGCATCGTGTCAAAAGTGCCAACGTGAGCGAGCGCGATGTTATCGAAGGCATTGCGCTGGCAGAGGCTCGTTTTCACGATGTTGTTCACGAGCCCGCGATTTCTGGACTTGGACTCAACGATATCAAATATCTTTTGGCCATGTGCGAGGATAAGCAGCAGTCCAAATCATCTGAGATTGCTAAACGTATGGGTAAAAAGACCAATGAGGTCAGCTCTATTAGGGCTAAGCTGCTACAAAGAGAGGTTATTCAGGCTCCACAGAGGGGCTACGTGCAGTTTGCCGTGCCGGACCTAGATATCTATCTGCGAGAGAATGCCGCGGAGATTCTCGAGCGGTTCTAAATCAAGGCATGAATAGCCGCCGGTTAACTGCCTTTTTCGACTTGGCTCGCGCCCCCCCCGCGCGAGGACGTGCCCAAAGCGGCAATACTGATTGATTACGGAAGGGCATCTCAGGGTGCAATCGATATACTATTTGTCCAAATGAAAGGAAACCCATGCAGCTATCTGAGCAGCTTCTGCACACGACGATTCGCATCGAAGCTTCGTTGGCCTCGGGAGGTTGCTCAGTTGGAACGGGTTTCTTTTTCAAGTTCTGCGACGACGGAAAGACCTATGTGCCGGCAATCGTGACCAACAGGCACGTGGTCGAGGGCGCGTACGAGTATCGCGTCATCTTTTCGAGATCTGACGAGAACGGAAACCTGCTCAATATAAACGAGCAACTTACCATGCGGGGCTCCGAGAGCGACTGGATCGCACACCCTGACGAAAGTGTTGACCTGTGCGTCTTACCCATCGGTCCCGCACTGAATGGTTTTATCCGGGCGGGGAAGCATCTGCTTACCATACCGCTCAGCTTGGAGCTTCTGCCGACGGATAAGCAGATTCAAGACATGGGCTGTATGGACGAGGTGACCATGGTCGGATACCCCAACGGCATTTGGGATGAGGCCAACAACCTGCCGATCGTCCGTCGGGGTATCACGGCGACGCCCTATAGGTACGACTATCAGGGGCAGAAAGAGTTCCTGGTTGACATGGCGTGCTACCCGGGATCGAGCGGTTCCCCGGTCTTTCTCTACAACGAGGGTACTTATTTGGAGAACGATGCTGTGGTCATGGGCAAGAGGCTCTATCTACTTGGCATCCTTCGGGCTGTGCCCATCAGAACTCTTCTCGGAGACATCACCGTATCCACGATTGCCCACGTGAGCGTTCAGGACATGTTGAATCTCGGCATCGTCATCAAATCCGAGCGTCTGAGGGACTTCGATCCCATCGTGAGGGAACGCTTGAGCGTTTCTGGAAATTAGTATTTATTTGGCTCGCCCGCTCTGATGCCGCCCCCGCACAGCTGGTCGGCCTCGGCGTCCATCACCGCGTTCACGACCTGCTCGGCGAGGCGCCTGAGCAGCTCCTGCATGTCGATGGCGCCGTCGTCGAAACGGGGCATGGCGAGCATGTCCGGCGTCGGGTCTGATAAGATTTCCATAGCGGTCCTCGTCCTTTCCTAGAACCTGTTGTTGTGGTGATTTCAGATTCTAGGACGAGGGCCGCTCTTCGTTAAGCGGCCGCTGGGGCGTCACCCTTACACCAACATTTTCGACGCGATCGGCCGCTTCGTGGACTTCGTGCGCGACGTGTGTGCTGAGGATGCTCTGGAAGAGAATCTCCGTTTTGTGTCTGATGCCCTGGACGGTAAGTGCACGCCGCGTGAGATTATTCGCAACTACTTCCTCAAAGATTTCTACAAGGATCACTGCTCAACCTACCAGAAGCGCCCCATCTACTGGATGCTTGATTTCGGTAAGAAAAACGGCTTCAAGTGCCTTATTTACATGCATCGCTACCAGCCAGACCTGCTGGTCCGCGTACGCACTAATTATGTCCATGAACAGCAAGAACGGTACCGCACGCAGCTCGCTCACCTAGAGGAAGCCGTGGCACAAGTTGATATCTCGCAACGCGTAAAGTTGAACAAGCAGATCAAGAAGCTCAACGATCAGCTCGCTGAGACTATAACCTTTGGGGAGAAGATTCACCATTTAGCAGAACAAATGATTGCGATCGGACTGAGGGATAAGCGTGATCGATTTCGGCATCTTTACCATTGACGGGGTGAAGAGGTTCTTGTTCGACGCCCTGCGCATCGATGGGTGCGAGTTCGGAGATATGCAGCTGCGTTTTCGCAGCGACGAGGTTGGGACGTACGCCGATGTCCGGGAGAGGCTGGGGGAGTCCCTCGCCCCCGACGACCTGCTGCTGCACCTCAGGCACGTCACGGCCAACACGGATGGCTGCGCGTCCATTCGCGAGAGCGGGATTCTCGGAATCGGGGACGTGCTCTCGCGTCCTAGTGCGCTTACGCGTCTTTTCGAGGGCTGCGGGGTTCATTTCGACAAGGCGAGCCGAACCGTGTCTGTCGACGGGAGAAGGCTCAGCCTGGACCTGGTCGATGATGCCTTCCTCGGACGGGAGTCCTCGGAGCCGATAGATGGACTTCTGTACATTCTGGCGGAAGACTCCCTCGTGAACTCCTTCATCCACAAGTCGTGCATCCGGGAGTACTCCACGCTTTCGCGGTATCCCGAGGCCATATGGGCTCTGGAAGAGGTCGTCGGGCATGGGAACGAGGCGGTTTGGAGATGGAAGGACGCCGCGCGCCCATATGTTGTCGAGTTCACCGCGACTTTGAAGGAGCTCGATCTGTGTCGACTCCAGCCGGACGATGGGATGGGTTTTTGCAGGGCGGCGGTTTGAAGGAGTCCGTATTCAATAATCTGGTTTACCAGGCGCTCGGGGTCTGCGTGCGGGGTGCCCGCGAGGTTATCGCCTCCCTGCCTGCTGGCGGCGGGGTGCCCCGTCGTCGATCGTTCGGATAACCCCTCTGGATGAGTTCTGCGGCGACCCCGAAGCTGGCTTGGATTCCATGTGCGATAGGGAGGGGCGTTGTCGGATTTGCGACGAAGACGCTGTGGAGTCCCTGTCGGCGTTCCTTATCGCTAATGGGTATCTAGGGGAGGGCTTCTCGGGATAAAACGGGTTTCGCTTGGTCTAATGCGTAGGATGACCAGTTTCGTGTTGTCCCAGCAGGGAATCGCCCGACGGATCAGATTGCGGAAACATGGGGTTCCGATGCATGGGGTAGGCGAGGGGTCGTCGCCCTGATGTGCGAATGAGCTTCACCCTGCTGTCGCATTCTGTCCGTATGGATAATGGCCGGCTTAAGGTGCCGGCCTCCTACCGGAGGAGGTTGCGACGTGCGCGCGATGATCGAGATTGAGTGGATGGACGGGCTTGTGACGAAGGTGCCGGAGTTCGCTCTGGGCGACGTATTCGGTGAAAGCGTTCAGGTAGAGCTCGATTTCAAGTTCGACGACGTGTCGGAGGGCCTCTGGGTCGAGGTGCGCCATCATAAACCGGACGAGGGCTCGGATGGCGACCCGCGCGAAAGGGCCTGTACGCTGCATGCGGACTGTCACTACGGTTTGGTCGACGCGGTCGACCTCGACCGTATCTTCTGCGTTCTCTTTGAGGGGCAGCCGAGGATCTGCCGCATCGCGGGGGAGCTCGTGAACCTCTCAAGGGCCTGTGCTATGGCTCAAGGTTGACGCGCTACTGAACGTTGTCGGTGCGCAGCCTCGCGTGGCGCTCGTAGGGGAAGTCCAGGTAGGTCAGCGCGTCGGCCTCTGCCTCCTGTTACCGTTCATGGGAAATCGGTCAATTGGGAGCGCGGTGGAAATCCTGGACCGTGTTCCTACGCTACAAGACCTAGGCTTCTTCGGTACTGCATCGGGCTCATATAGCCCAGGTCGCTCTTGCAGCGCTTGTCGCGATACCAGACCAGATAGGCGTACAGCATCTTCATGAATTCCCTCATGCCAACATCGTCCCAGCCCCTTCCGTAGAAGAGCTCCACCTTCAGCCTGCCGAAGCCCTCCGTCCTTGAATTGTCGGGTGAGCACCCCTTTCTCGACATCGAGCGCGCGAGGTCCTGGGCGGCGCATAGCCGATCCGGCCCTGCCACCGGTAGTGGCCGCCGCGGTCGCTGGCTTACGCCTTGAGGAAGCGCGCCCGGGACCTCGGCCCCTACGAGGCATC
Organism: Collinsella sp.; assembly: GCA_048205395.1. Classification (GTDB taxonomy): domain Bacteria; phylum Actinomycetota; class Coriobacteriia; order Coriobacteriales; family Coriobacteriaceae; genus Collinsella. The sequence goes on along the minus strand of DBEWUK010000050.1, from coordinate 1,423 downwards.
GGCATTGTGCCAGCTTCGATCGGAGGCGGGCTGCTCGAGCCTCATGACCGCATACGACCTCAAAGAGGACTTCTTCGACATCTACGACGAGCACCCGCTCTCGCGGGAGGATGCCGAGGATGCATTCGATGCGTGGAAGGCATCCATCCCCGATGACAAGGCCTACGATCCCTTCCGGGGGCTTGCGAAGGCCGTGGAGAACCACCGCGAGTTCATATTTAACTACCGGGATTGTCCGAGCCGCATCTCGAACGGTTACACGGAATGCGCGAACCGCCTCATCAACGAGACTAACATGATGGGGCGTGGCCACTCCTTCGAGACGCTGCGCGCGCGTACGCTCTATCGCAGTTTGTCTCGTCACAGAGGTATGGCCCTACGCCTGTCATCTCGGCTGTCGGAACAGGAGTGGGTGCGGTTACCCCAAGTGTCGCTACGACGCTGCCTATCGCACCCGCCTGTCCGCGGCCCGTGAAGGGTTATGTCTCACCGCTGACGAGCTCGCCGCCATGGTCGCGATTGCGGTCCCTTTGTTTAGGCGGGGGCAGAGTTACGAGACCATATGGGCCACACATGCTGACGAGCTTCCTGTGTGCGTGCGCAGTGCCTGCTCCTATCAGGAGAGGGACAGGCGCGCCTTACCTGCTTCTCCCGCGAAAGGACCGTATGAGGAAGCGTAAGCGCAGGGATGTCGAAGGTGCTGGGCGCGACGGGGTTGACCGCACTGGCCGTACCTACGTCGAATTCGAGGCGCTCTCGCTTGCCGACAGGTCGCGCGTGGTCCAATGTGACTCCGTTGAGGGCTACGAGCGCAACACCTACGACATCCTGAGCGCACACATCGTGGCCCGGGCGTTCCAAATCTATTTGCGCAAGCGTCATGCCAGCTCCGGCAGCCATCGTTGCCTGCCTCGACCATATAGAGAGTCTCATAGGCTCTGTTGCTGCCTTCGAGGCTATCTTCGGCATCCTGCTAGTCGATTGAGGAGTCGAGTTCGATGATTGGAAGGGCCTGGAGCGCTGGTGTCTCGAAAGCGGAGCTCGGCGCTGCCGCGTGTTCTGCTGCGACGCGATGAGATCCAACCAGTAGTCGGCATGTGAGCGCAACCACGAGCAGCTCAGGCGCATTCTGCCCAAAAGCCGTAGTGGCGGTGCTCTGAGCCCCTACGACGTTGTAGTATGCTGCAGCCACGTAAACTCTTGCCCGCTTGCTGGACTCGCTGGCAGGTGTCCATTCGAGCTCCTCGGAGACCTGTTGCTGTGCGGCATCGGATGATCGCTTCGGGCTGTCCCTCGACAGCGAGCTCGCCGTCTCGCCCGATAAGGGGTCATCCCCGACGGGGTGGTACCAGGCCTACGAGCGGGGCGAAGGCTCTTGGGCCGCCGGGTGTCAGTGGTTGGGGGGGGTTGAGGAAACAATAAT
>DBEWUK010000008.1:0-32480 GCA_048205395.1 Collinsella sp. | reverse complement strand
CACGAGCCGGAGAGCACTTAATGTGCTCTCCGTGCGAGCAGGACTGTAGAGCAGGAAACTTTACCCGCGGACCCCGCCGGGAATAGCAAAAGGGCGACCCCGTAGGAGTCGCCCTTGTTGAGCTGATTATGTACGGCTGTTACTCGGCGTCGTGGTGACGGCGGGGCTTGCGGCCTCCGTTGTCGCCGGGACGGCGCGGACGGTCGCTGCGCTCGGAGCGCTCGCGACGCGGACGCTCACGGCGCTGGAAGTGCTCGCCGTCGCCCTCGGAGGAACCCTCAGCGCGAGCCGGGGCCTCAGGCTTGTCGAGACGATCAAGCGAGATCTTGCCGCGATCGTCGACCTCGATGACGACGACCTTGACCTCGTCGCCCACGTTGAGGACGTCCTCGACCTTCTCCACGCGGCCCTTGGCGACGCGGGAGATGTGCAGCAGGCCGTCCTTGCCGGGCAGCAGGTTCACGAAGGCGCCGAAGGGCTGGATGGAGACCACGCGACCGGTGTACTCCTCGCCCGGCTCGGGAACCTTGATGATGAGCTTGATGCGCTCGACGGCCTGGTCGACGGACTCGCCGGTGCCGCCGACAAAGACGGTACCATCCTCCTGGATGTCGACCGAAGCACCGGTCTCGTCCTGGATGCCGCGGATGACCTTACCGCCAGAACCGATGACGTCGCGGATCTTGTCGGTCGGAACCTGGATGGAAACGATGCGCGGAGCAGTGCTGCGCGTGGTGTGACGCGGCTCGGGGATCACATCGAGCATCTTCTGCAGGATGAAGGCGCGACCCTCCTTGGCCTGCTGCAGGGCGCGGGCCAGGATGTCGAAGGTAAGGCCGGTGGCCTTGTTGTCCATCTGCAGGGCGGTGATGCCCTCGGTGGTGCCGGTGACCTTAAAGTCCATGTCGCCCAGGAAGTCCTCGAGACCCTGGATGTCGGACAGGACCACGGTCTTTCCCTCCTCCTGGATCAGACCCATGGCGATACCGGAGACCGGGCGCTTAATGGGCACGCCGCCGTCCATAAGGGCGAGCGTGGAGCCGCAGGTCGAAGCCATCGAAGAGGAGCCGTTGGACTCCATGACCTCGGAGACCACGCGGATGGCGTAGGGGAACTCGTTCTCGTCGGGGAGCACCGGGAGCAGGGCACGCTCGGCAAGGTTGCCGTGGCCGATCTCGCGGCGCTTGGGGCTGCCCATGCGGCCGGTCTCGCCGGTGCAGAACGGCGGGAAGTTATAGTGGTGCATGTAGCGCTTGCCCTCGGTGGGCTCGATGGTATCCAGACGCTGGCCCTCGTTGAGCATGCCGAGCGAAAGAACCGAGAGCACCTGGGTCTGGCCACGCTGGAACAGGCCGGAGCCGTGAACGAGCGGCAGATAGTTATCCTTCACCATGATGGGACGAATCTCATCGGCGGCACGGCCGTCGACGCGCTCGCCGGTCTCGACGACCATGGTGCGCATGGCCTTCTTCTCGAGCTTCTTGAGCGCCACGGGGATTTCGCGCTCCCAAGCGGCCTGCTCCTCCTCGGTAAACTCGGCGCGGATGGACTCCTTCAGAGCCTCGACCTTACCGATACGAGAGAGCTTGTCGGCGTCGCGAAGGGCAGCTGCCATCTCGTCGTAGTGGGCGAAGATGCGCTCCTGGACCTCCTCGACGGGCTGGTCAAGCGGATACTCCTTCTTGACGATAGGACCGTTGACCTGCTCCCACTCGGCGACAAACTCGTCCTGGGCCTGGCAGAAGGCAGCAAGGGCCTCCTGGCCAAACTTCATGGCGGCGAGCATGTCGTCCTCGGAGATCTCCTCGGCACCGGCCTCGACCATCGAGATAAAGTCGGCAGAGCCGCCCAGCTCCAGGTCCAGATCCGAGTTCTCGCGCTCCTCGTAGGTGGGGTTGACGATAAACTCGCCGGTCTCCACGTTACGGCCGATGCGCACGCAGGCAAGCGGGCCCTCGAAGGGAACGCCGCCGAGCGTCATGGCCAGGGAAGCACCCATGACGTTGATGACGTCGAAGGGGTTGACCTGGTCGGCGACGAGCGAGGTAGCGACGATGTGTACCTCGTTGCGGAAGCCGTCCGGGAAGCTCGGGCGGATCGGGCGGTCGATCATGCGCGCGGTGAGCGTGGCCTTCTCGCTGGGACGGCCCTCACGCTTGAGGTAACCACCCGGGATGCGGCCGGCGGCGTACATCTTCTCGTTGAAGTCAACGGTCAGCGGGAAGAAGTCGTAGTTCTTGCGCTCCTTAGAGACGACCACGGTGTCGAGCATCGTGGTGTCGCCCTGCTTGACCAGGCACGCGCCGGTGGCCTGCTTGGCAAGCTCGCCCGACTCAAAGGTGTAGGTCTTGCCGTACAGCTCAAAGGTCTTGGATACGAGTGTCATTGTTCTCCTTTACCCCACAGGCCCCTTGCCTGCGGGCTTCTCATGTGACGCGGGCCCCCTGCCCCCGCCACGCTTCAGAGCGTGATTGTTCACGCCCTTACACAAAAAGAGCGCCCCGCTGCGCAGGACGCTCTTAGCATGTACAAATCCTTACTGGATGTTGTCGCGGATGCCCAGAGCCTTGATGAGCTCACGGTACTCGACGATGTCGTTCTTCTTGATGTAGGAGAGAAGACGACGACGGCGGCCGACGAGCATGAGCAGGCCACGACGGGTGTGGAAGTCCTTCTGGTGGGACTTCATGTGCTCGGTCAGCTCCTTGATGCGCTCGGACAGGATGGCGACCTGAACCTTGGGGTTGCCGGTGTCGACCGGGGTGTTACCGAACTGGGCAGTCAGCTCCGCCTTGCGCTCTTTGGAAACAGTCATTGTTTCACCTTTCGTTTCTTGTCGCCCTCGGGCGACGCTATTCGCCTCGGACTGGGAAGCCGCCGGTGGAGCGAGCATCCAAGATCGAGGTACCAACAGGTCGGTATGTTACCACAAGCAGCCCGCGCCTGCGGATCATCACCGACCCAACATGAATTCCATCGCACGGAGGCGCTGATCGGTGTGCGTCGCAGCCCAAACATGCGAAAGCCCCAACAAAAAGGCAGCGGTATGGGGATCGACCCTCTCGGCCATGAGTGCATCGAAGGTCATGGACATGAGGGCGCGCAGCCACGCGACCTCACCGGTCGACACCAACTCGGCACCCGGAACGCTCGACGCGCACGACCCGCACAGAAGACCGCCCGCCCGGGGCGAAAAATACGACAGCATGGGGTCTCCGCACAGCACGCAGGCAGAAAAATCGGGTCGATAGCCAACGTGCGACAGCAGCTTAAAGACATATGCCGCCACAAGCAAATCCACATGCGCCGTGTCGAGCCCGCTGCCCACCAGGGCAAGCGCTCGCTGTGTTATGGCAAAGGTAAACGGGTCCTCGGCGTCCTCGAACGAGCACACACGCGCAACCTCGGCGATCGCGCTTGCGGCGCAGGCCGTCTCGTAATCGGGCGCAGCGCCGAGCGGCGCCTCCATAAGCTCAGCCTGGGAAACCACGTCGAGCGACCGTCCATGCGCGAGCAGCATATCGACGGTACAGAACAGCTCGCAGCGGGCCGCAAGGCGACCGCCAGGCTTACGTGCGCCCTTAGCCACGGCACGCACCTGCCGCCCCCGTTCGTCAAGCATCGTCAGGATCAGGTCCGTCTCTTTGAGCTTGGTCTTGTCGAGGACGAGCACCTTCGTGCGATATGTCCGGGAGCCTGCCATGCGAGCCGCGCGTCCTTAGTCCTCGGCGTTGTAGCCAAAGCGGCGAATCTGGGCCTCGTCGTCGCGCCAGCCGGCCTTGACCTTCACGTCCAGCTCCAAAAAGACCTGCGTGTCAAAAATGCGCTCAAGATCGCGGCGGGCGTCGATACCGATATGCTTGATCATCTCGCCGCCCTTGCCGATGATGATGCCCTTTTGGCCCTCGCGCTCAACGTAAATGGTGGCGTGCACACGCAGCACCTTCTTGGTCTGCTCGAGCGCATCGCAGATCACGCCAACGGAATGCGGGATCTCATCACGGGTGCGGCGCAAGACCTTCTCGCGCACAAACTCGGCAACAAGTGTCTCGTCGGAAGCGTCGGTACCCATGTCCTCGGGGAACCAACGCGGACCCTCGGGCAAAAAGTGCGCAACGGTCTCGATGAAGGCATCGACGTTGAAGTTCTTGACCGACGACGTCACGATCTCATCGTCATATTCCATGAGCTCGTGGGCTGCCTTAAGCTGCTCCATGACCTGTGCGGGGTCGGCCTCATCGGCCTTGGTGAGCACCAGGACCTTCTTGGAACGAGCGTTCTTAACGCGCTCGGCAACCCAGGCGTCTCCCCTACCGATCGGCTTGGTGGCATCAATCAAAAACGCGACGACATCGACATCGTTCAGCTCGAACAGCGCACTCTTGTTGAGCTCGGACCCCAGGCCGTCCTTGGGCTTGTGGATACCCGGGGTATCGACAAAGACCAGCTGGTAACCGGGGCGGTTGACGACGGCGCGCATGCGGCGGCGGGTCGTCTGGGCCACCGGCGAGGTGATGGCGACCTTTTTGCCATAGCAGGCGTTGAGTAGCGTAGACTTGCCGGCGTTGGGGCGGCCGACCAGGGCCACGAAGCCGCTGCGGAAACCGGGTTCAACATCGCCAAAGCCCGCGAGGCTGTCGTCCTCGTCGCACAGGGCGTCGAGCTCTTCGTCGCTCATGCCCTCAAACGGGTCGAATTCCTCGACCTCATCGTATGCCTCAGTCGCTTCGGCATCCACCGCATCTAGGGACTCGTCGTCCAGAGTTTCATCGGTAGGCTGCATATTGTCGGACATGGGAATCCCTTTCTAAATAAAGCCGAGCGCGTGGGCAAATACCAGCACGCCCACAATCGCGGCAGTGATGGAAAGAACGTATACAGAGGCGGCGGCAATGTCCTTCGCACGCTTGGCCAGCGGATGGAGTTCCTGGGTCGCCAGGTCGACGATCGCCTCCATAGCGGTATTGCACAGCTCGCCGTGAATCACCAGGCCACAGCAGATGATAACTGTGGCCCACTCGGCAATGTCGAGGCCGACAACGCAGCCAGCAATGACGGTGCACACGCCCGCCACGAGCATGACCTTAATGTTGCGCTCGGTTTCAACGGCGGTGACGAAGCCCTCCATGGCGTAGGAGAACGACTTTAAGAAGGACGGATGGTCCTTGTTCGATCCGGGAATCATAGACGGCTCCTAGTCGTGGGCATGGTTGGTGATGGGGCCGACGTGGACCAGCTTGGGGTCCTCACCGCGCTCGAGCGCCAGATCGCGCAAGATGGCGTCCTCGCGGGCCTCCATGACCTCGGCCTCGTCGTCCTCAATGTGGTCATACCCCAGCAGGTGCAGCATGCCATGCACGAGCATCAGGCGGCACTCGTCGGCAGGGCTATTACCAAAGCCGGGGGCCTGACGGGCAATGACCTGCGGGGCCAGGATGATATCGCCGAGCTCGAGCGTCTCGTCGGCGGGAATATCCTCGTCAAAGGCCGAGTCGCATTCAAACGAGAGGACATCGGTGGCGCGGTCGATACCGCGCCACTCGTGGTTGAGCTCGTGCATCTCGTCCTCATCGACATATGAAAGGGAAATCTCGACTTCACGCTCAACGCCCTCGGCGGCAAGCACGACCTCGCAGATGTGCTCTACCTCCTGCGCGTCGAGCAGCGTATCGAGCTCGGCATCGTTGCTGATCAATACACTCAACGGGACTCCTTTCGGTCGTGCACGCGTTTCTCGCGCACATCATCATAAGCATCGTATGCCTCGACGATACGCCCCACCAAGGCATGGCGCACCACGTCGGCACGCTCGAGGTGAGAAAATGCGACATCGTCGACACGGCCTAAAATCTGCTCGACGTCGGCAAGACCGCCGCGACGACCCACCAGGTCGCGCTGACTCAGGTCGCCGGTAATCACAAACTTGGAGTTAAAGCCCAGGCGCGTCAGGAACATCTTCATCTGCTCGGGCGTGGTATTTTGCGCCTCGTCGAGCACCACGAAGGCATCGCTCAGCGTGCGGCCGCGCATGTAGGCAAGCGGGGCGATCTCGATCACGCCGCGCTCCATAAGCTCATCGGTGCGCTCGCGATCCATCATGTCAAAAAGGGCGTCGTAGAGCGGACGCATGTAGGGGTCGATCTTTTCCTCGAGGGTACCGGGCAAAAAGCCCAGGTTCTCCCCCGCCTCGACAACCGGACGCGTCAAGATCAGACGGCCCACCTCGTGACGCTTGAGCGCGGCAACGGCGAGCGCCATGGCCAGATAGGTCTTACCGGTACCGGCAGGACCCAGGCCAAACGTGATGGTATGCGAGCGGATGGCATCCACGTAACGCTTTTGGCCGAGCGTTTTGGGGCGAATGACACGACCGCGATACGAAAGCAGCACATCATCGCGAAGCGATGTAGCCTCGTGCTCACCGTCGCGCAAGACGGCCAGGCAGCGAGAGACATCGTCGGCAGACAGTGTGCGTCCGGCGGCCGCCTCGCGAAAAGCATGCTCGAAAAAGCGCGCCACGAGCTCGACCTCGTCCGGGTCGCCGCTCACGGCGATACTGTCACCACGGGCGACCACATGGGCGCGAACCAAACTCTCGAGCGCACGAAGGACGCCGTCGCCGGCACCCAAAACGCGCGAGGGGTCAATTCCCTCGGGAACGGTAAGTCTAATCTTCGAGGCTTCCATGAACCTCCCTGCGTGCATGGACCAAGCCGGAATCATCGACTCCGATGATAGCAACATCAAGCAGGCACGGGGCTGTGAGTCCACAGGTATCGTCAAGACGGGCATGATGGAACGAACCGAGCGTCAGGTTGTCGCCATACTCGAGCACGGCACGCTCGACGGTGCCCACGCGGCGGCGAGCGTCGGCAATGGCAAGCTCCTGCGCCGCGGCTCGCATACGACGGCTGCGCTCGGCCATAACCTCGGGCGGCACCTGGTCGGGCATATCGGCAGCAAGGGTACCGGGACGCTTGCTATAGCGAAACACGTGCATGCGCGAAAAGCCCACGCGACGGCACAGCGCCAGCGACTCCTCAAACTCCTCGTCCGTCTCGCCGGGAAAACCGACGATAACATCGCACGAAAGAGACGCCTGGGGCAAGTTGGCGCGAATCATGCGCACCGTCTCCTCGAAGTCCTCGGCGCTATAGGGACGGCCCATGCGATGCAGTGTCCTTGTGCAGCCGGACTGCACGGGCAGGTGCAAAAACGGAGCGATGCGCTTCGGATAGCGCGCCATGACCTTAAGCAGGGACTCGGAGATATCCATGGGCTCGACCGAGGAAATGCGCACATGCGGAATGGACGTGCGCTCCATGATCGCCTCGAGCAGCTCATCGATCTCGACGTGTTCATCAGTCGCACTCTTGCCATCGTAGGCGCCCAGGTTCACACCCGTCAGCACCACCTCGGGCACGCCGGCCTCCTGTGCCTCGCGAACCTGCTCGAGCACGGACTCGACCGGCACGGAGCGCTCGGGGCCGCGGGCCTTCCACACAATGCAATAGGTGCAACGATGGTTGCAGCCGTCCTGGATCTTCACGCCCAGACGCGAGCGACCGAGTGCGTCGACAACCTCGCCGTCGCTGCAGGCGGGAACGTCATCGGACTCAACGCCCAGCACCTCGCAGACGCGTTCGGCGACATCGATCTTGGACGGCTCGGCGATCACGCGGTCCGAAAGCTCCAGTAGCTCCTCGGGATGCAGATTGACCACGCAGCCGGTCACGACCACATAGGGCTCGTTTGGATAGGCCAGCGCATGGCGAACGGCCTTACGGGTCTTGGCCTCGGCCTCGCCCGTAACGGCACAGGTGTTAATGACAATCAGCTCAGCATCCTGGGGCTCCACCATCGCAAAGCCCAGGCGCATGAGATCGGCAGTGATACGGTCGGACTCAACCCGGTTGACACGGCAGCCGAGGTTGACGACAGAGATATGAGGTGCGAGCACGCGGGCTCCTTAATCGAGGATGTCGTCGAGGGCGCTCTTGATGCGATCGGTTACCGACTTCTTACCGGATGCGACGTCATCGCCCATCTCGTCGGCAAAGGCACGAAGCAGCTCGCGCTGCTTGTTGGAGAGATTGGTGGGGACGACCACGCGCATCTGCACGATCAGACGACCGCGCGAACCGCCACCGCCGATACGCGGCATGCCGTAATTGTTGACGCTCACGGTGTCACCGTACTGTGTGCCGGCGGGGACGCACACCTTGACGACCTCATCGGGCATAATGCCCTCGACCTCGATCTCGCAGCCGAGCGCAGCCTGCGCAATCGAGATATCGCTCACGAGGTACAGGTCGTCACCGTTGCGCTTAAAACGCTCGTGGTCGGCGACGCGCACGTTGACGATCAGGTCGCCCGAGGGCTCACCGCGAAGGCCAGCCTCGCCAAAGCCGCTCACGCGCAGCTGACGACCGGTCGAAACGCCGGCGGGAATATCGATGTCGATCTTTTCGTGCGAAGGCGTGCGGCCCTGACCGTCGCAGGTCTCGCAGGGATGATCGATAACCGTGCCCTCGCCGTGGCAATCAGGGCAAGGCGAAGAGGACTGAACCTGGCCCAGGAACGAGCGCTGGACCGTCGTGACATAGCCCGTGCCGTGGCAGCGGCTGCACTGCTTTTCCTGCGCACCCTCGGCCCTACCGGTGCCGTTGCAATCCTCGCAGGGAGCAAGGCGGTCATAGCTGATCGTCTTTTTGCACCCGAGCGCCGCCTCCTCAAGGGTCACCGAAAGGGAGATGGCCATATCGCGGCCGCGACGACGCTCACGGCGATTTCGGGCGCCACCGCCGGCACCGCCGCCAAAGAACGACGAGAAGAGGTCGTCCATGCCCATGCCGCCAAAGATATCGTTGATATCGACGTAGCCCGAACCACCGGGGCCGTCCGCGGTGCCGTAACGGTCGTAGTTAGCACGCTTCTGATCGTCGGAAAGAACGGAATATGCCTCGTTGAGCTCCTTGAACTTGGCCTCGGCCTCGGGGTCGTCCGAAACATCCGGGTGTACGGTACGGGCCTTCTTTAGAAACGCGCGCTTAATCGTCCGCGCGTCGGCATCCTTGTCGACGCCAAGTACCTCGTAGTAATCCCTATTTTCCGACACGACCGAATCCTTCCGACTTTCATTATTGTCACAGTGCGTCCTATACCCAAGCTGGGCCGGCCGCAAACAGAGGGCTAGATGTTATTGCATTCCGTAAGGCGAAAGCATGGCACGCTGCGAGCAGCTCGCAAACCAAACCGACACGAGCGCAAACATAAATCCGTTGGCAAAACCATTGGCAAACTGCATCGCGCCGCGCTTCCACCACAGCAGGCTACGGTGAAGTACCCCATCCGAAAGCACCATGAACAGGCCCATGGCAAACGGAATAAAACACATCACGGCAAAGGCCGAGAACACACCCGAGATGGCCGACAGCACCAAAAATGGCGCCACGATGCCCATCAGGTAAAAACCGGTACGAGCCTTGCTTTCCAGACGCTCGGCCTCAACATGGGCGCGACCGACCAAATCGCCACCCGAGGCACCGTTGGTGCCGGCGTGACCCATACCGCCAATACGGACCTCGTCGCCATCGTGCGTACCGGCAGGAAACTCAATCGTCTGCTCGGAGGTCACACGGACACGGCCGCTGCCGCCGCAATCGGGGCAGGGGTCGGCGACGACCTTACCGGAACCGCCGCACTCGGGGCAGACCGACTGAAACGTGCCGGCACCGAACAGGAAGGACAGGTCGACATCGATGTGGCCTCGACCACCGCAGCTCGGACAGGTATGTGCATGCTCGGACGAAACAGAACCCGAGCCGCCACAGCGGCCACAGGTATCGAAGCGCGTATAGCGGACGGTCTTGCGGGCACCGCCCTTGGCCTCCTTGGCGTCGAGCTTGATATCGACGACCACGTTGGCGCCGTTCTCGGGATTATAGGCAGCCTGCCCGCGACGCGGCTGGCCCCAGGCGCCACCAAAGGGAAAGCCGCCCTCAAAGGGATTGCCATAGCCTGCGCTGCCGGCGTAGCCGCCGCCATAGGGCGAAGCCGTAGGAGCGCCGGCGAAGGGGTTGCCCGAGCGCATGGCGTCGTAGCGCGCACGCTTCTGCTCGTCCGAAAGCACGGCGTAGGCCTCGGAAACCTCTTTAAACTTTTCCTCGGCATCAGGTTCTTTGTTGACGTCCGGATGGAGCTTGCGGGCCTTTTGCTGGAAGGCCTTCTGAATATCACGCGAGGTGGCGTCCTTGGAGACACCCAAAATCTCGTAGTAATCTTTTTCGTTCATCGTCGCCATGCGCGGCAACCTCCTGCTCACAGCAGCGTATATATTGCGGTAATTCTACCCGAGCGGCCTAAGCTAGACCCCAAAACAGCTCGAACAGCACATTTCCATCGAGCCAGCCCAAGTGGGTGGGCGCTAAACGGGCGTGGGCACGACCTGCGATAACGTCTTTCGAGGCGACGCACCCCGCATGCCCCTCGACATAATCGGGCACCCAAGTGGCAAGACCCAACTCGAGCGCACGGTCACAGGCCGCCGCCAGCTCGTCTGCAGCGATCACGCTTGCCGAGCGAACCAACAGATCGGGCCCAATGCCACGCGTCATGCGGCAGGCGAGCATCAAATCCTCGGCCGCAGCCTCGCGCTGCGACAGATACTCGGCATAAAACGTCGTCGCGGCATCGTCGCGTTGCACCAAGCGCACGCGATACGCATCGCCGCGAGCGGGCACGTCGGGAAACAGCCCGGCCAAGCGATCGAAATCCTCGGCGTCGAGCATACCGGCGGCAGAGCGGCCCAAGCCCAGATAGCCCCGTCCTGTCCAATAGGCAATGTTGTGGGCACACTCATGTCCGTCGAGCGCGTAGCTTGCCACCTCATACGGGTGATAGCCGGCCGCACCCAGGCACTCACGCGCCGCGTCCATGCACGCAGCCTGAAAATCCTCGTCGGGCTCGAGCGACTCGTCGCGACACGCCATGTGGTAGAGCGGCGTGCCCTCCTCGAGCGTGAGCGGGTACACCGACACATGATGCGGCGCCGCCGCCAGCACGCCATCGAGCGTGCGTTGCCAGCTTACGGCGGTCTGCCCGGGAAGTCCGCACATCAGGTCGCAGGACACATCGAGCCCAGCGTCCTTAACCGTCGTGATGGCAGCGAGCGCCCGATCGGCATCGTGAATACGGCCAATCGCAGCAAGCTCGGCGTTGTCAAGGGTTTGAACTCCCAGAGAGACGCGTGTGACACCAACCTCGGCAAGCGCAGTGGCAAGCTCGGCGGTCAGCGACTCAGGATTGGCCTCGCAGGTAAACTCAACGGGCTTACACCACGCAGAGATACGCCGGGCAAGTTCTACCAGACGCTCCCCCGCCAGCGACGGCGTGCCGCCGCCAACATAGACGGTGCGGATCTGTGCAAGCGCACCTGCGTCGCCAAAGGCATCGAGGCGCGCATACAGCTGCCCAAAATAAGTATCGAGCGCAGCGCTCAGGTCGCACGGAGCAATACTGCGCGAGTCAAAGTCGCAGTACCGGCACTTTTGGGCGCAAAACGGCACATGCACGTACAGCGCGGTAACGGCCACCGTTAGGCCTCCAGCGGAAGAGCGGGCACCGACTCGCCGGCGGCAAGTGCGGCCTCGCAGGCCACCACATCGCGCTCGATATCATCGACCAATGCCATGAACTCCTCGTATGTGGAGCAACGCACCACCTGGGCGCGCCAGGCCGCAGCATGGGGCATGCCCTTTAGATACCAGCTCGCGTACGTACGTGCACGCGACATGAGCGGCAACAGCTCGTGCGTGAGCGTCAGATGCTCGCGCAGGGCATCCAGGCGCTCGACGGAGCTGCGCACCGGCACCGGTATGCCATCGAGCGCAAGGGCGCGGGCATCGCCGAACACCCAGGGGTTGCCATAGATACCGCGCGCGATGAACACCGCACTGGCGCCCGAGCTTTGCAGATGCTCCGCCGCGTCCTCGGCCGAGAACACATCGCCCGAACCAATCACGGGAATCTCGACGGCGTCGGCCACCTCATCGACGACCGACCAATCGGCCTGGCCCGTATAGAGCTGCGTGGCACAGCGACCATGTACCGCCACCGCAGCTGCCCCTGCACCCTCGAGCATCTGGGCAAATGTCGCGGCATTGCAATCCTCGGCATAAAAGCCTTTGCGAATCTTAACGGTCACGGGCACGTGCGCCGCACTCACCGCAGCTTGGACTATCTTCTCGGCAAGGTCAGGCGTACGCATAAGCGCCGAGCCCTCGCCCTTGGTGACGACCTTGCGAGCAGGGCAAGCCATATTGATATCGATGAGCGACAGGCGATCGCCCACGCGTTCCTCGACGGCAGCGACGGCACCCGCAAACTGATCGGGCTTGGAACCAAAGAGCTGCACGCAGATCTGCTGCTCCTCGTCGGCCGGCAACACCAGGCGCCACGTCTTGTTGCTGGCATAGGCAAGGCCCGCAACGCTCACCATCTCGCTGTAGGCAAGGTTGGCACCGCGGCGGCGACACATGATGCGATAGGCGGGGTCGGTTACGCCCGCCATGGGAGCCATAAGGAACGGCTGCTCGGCATAGGCGCCCAGCAGACGCTTGCTGTATTCAGAAAGCGCCATGGACTTACTCGTCTACCTTTAGGATCGCCATAAAGGCCTCCTGCGGGACCTCGACCGAACCGATGGCCTTCATGCGCTTCTTGCCCTCTTTCTGCTTCTCGAGCAGCTTGCGCTTTCGCGAGATATCGCCGCCATAGCACTTGGCCAAAACGTCCTTGCGACGCGCCTTGACGGTAGAGCGGGCAATGATCTTGTTGCCGATGGCGCCCTGAATAGGCACCTCGAACAGCTGGCGCGGGATGATTTCCTTGAGCTTGTCACACAGGCCGCGGGCCAGGCCATAGGCCTTATCCTTGTGCACGATAAACGAAAGCGCGTCCACCTCATCGCCCGAAAGCAAAATATCGAGCTTGACGAGTTCGGAGGGACGGTACTCGTTGAACTCGTAGTCGAGTGAGGCATAGCCCTTGGTGCGACTCTTGAGCTGGTCAAAGAAGTCCAGGATGAGCTCGGCGAGCGGCATGTCAAAGCGCATCTCGACCGATTTGCTCGTGAGATGGATCATGTCAGTTGTAATGCCGCGGTGCTCGATAGCGAGCTGCATGACGGCACCCGTATACTCGGGCGGGCAGATAATTTTGGCCTTGAGGTAAGGCTCCTCAATGCGCTCGATGCGCGTAGCCTCGGGCAGATCCTGCGGGCTGCGAACATCAATCATCTCGCCGTCGGTCTTATAGACGTGATAGTCCACCGAAGGGCTCGTAGCAATGAGGTCAAGGTTGAACTCGCGCTCCAGGCGCTCCTTGACGACTTCCATATGCAGCAGGCCTAAGAAGCCCACGCGGAAGCCAAAGCCGAGCGCCACCGAGGTCTCGGGCTCCCACACCAACGACGGGTCGTTGACGTGCAGCTTATCGAGAGCGTCGCGCAGGTTCTCGTAATCCTTGTTGTCGATCGGAAACAGGCCCGTATAGACCATGGGCTTGGCCTCGCGGTAACCGGGAAGCGGCTCGGGGCAGGGATTAGACGCCCACGTGAGGGTATCGCCCACGTGCACGGCCTCAGGATCCTTCAGACCCGTGACCACGTAGCCAACCTCGCCAACCGTCAGTGCGTCAACCGGGGTCTCGGCAGGACGCTTGACGCCCACGCCGTCGACCAAGAAGTCACCTTCTGCCTGCATCATGCGCAGGGTATCGCCCTTCTTGATGGAGCCGTCAAAGACGCGGACCGTGGCAACGACGCCGCGGTACTCATCGAAATACGAATCCAGGATAAGCGCCTTGAGCGGCGCGTTCGCATCGCCCTTGGGCGGAGAGATCAAAAAGACGATAGACTCCAGCAAATCGTGAATGCCCTCGCCGGTCTTGCCCGATACGCATACGGCATCGTCGGCAGGGATCGCCAGGTCGTCCTCGATCTCGGTCTTGACCTCGTCGGGGTGTGCCGACGGCAGGTCGATCTTGTTGATAGCGGGCACGATATCCAAGTTGGCGTTCATGGCGAGCGTCGCGTTGGAGACGGTCTGCGCCTCGACGCCCTGCGTGGCGTCGACGACAAGCACCGCACCCTCGCAGGCGGCAAGCGAACGCGAGACCTCGTAGGTAAAGTCCACGTGGCCCGGCGTATCGATCAGGTTGAACTGATACGTCTCACCATCGTCGGCGTCATAGGACACGCGAACGGCATTAGACTTGATCGTGATGCCGCGCTCGCGCTCGATATCCATGGTGTCGAGCAGCTGCGACTCCATATCGCGCTCGTCGACGGTATGGGTGAGCTCGAGGATGCGGTCACTGATCGTGGACTTGCCATGGTCGATGTGCGCAACGATCGAGAAGTTGCGGATGTGGGAAATGTCAATTGAAGTATTCATGCGGACTATCTTACCCGAGCGGTACAAAAAATGGAGCCTGTTCCATAAAACAGGCTCCATTTATGCGCGTAATCTGTGTGGTGTGAAATTTACAACTTAGGCGTTGATGCTGTTCACGAGCTTGGCAAGACCGGACTTGCGGTTGGAAGCCTGGTTCTTGTGGATAACATGCTTGGCGGCAGCCATGTCGAGACGCTTGGTGACGGTCTTGAGGGCAGCCTGGGCCTTCTCGGCGTCGCCCTCGGCGACGGCGGACTGGACGTGCTTGGTCAGCGTCTTGAGCTCGGACTTGACAGCCTTGTTACGCATGCGAGCTGCCTCATTGGTGCGGATACGCTTCTTCTGAGACTTGATGTTTGCCACTTCTGGAGTTCCTTTCGAGTTCCTTGCAAAAAATGTATGACACCTCTGAGACACGGTGAGGTCATGCAAGCGCCTACTATAGCACGCTCCCCCTCAAAGGGATAGAACGAATTTGTCAAATAGGCAGGTATCATCACGATTTTCTCAAGATGTTCGTAATCCAGAGCAAAAGCGCGGTCTCCGAATCGGCAGAACCCTTCAGTGCGAGCTCCACATCGACCGCGCCCTCGAGCGCAGCGACAAGCTCCGCCATCGAAAAGCGGCGTGCCCAGGTCAGGTGATTTTTGACCTGCCAGGCCTGAAGCTTGAGTGTCGCGGCGAGCTCACGCCCCTGCCCACGAGAGTCGAGCGCCTTGGCGACGATCAACTCGCGGATGCGACCGCATAGCAGCGTGTAGGTCCACACATAGCTCTTGGCGGGCAGCAGCCCAAAGAGCTCAAGCGAGCGGCGCATATCGCGGGCCGAGACGGCATTGAGGAAGTCCCAGGGCTGAACTTCGGCCGTGCGCACGATCCAGCGCTCCACATCGGCAAGCTCAATTTGCGGCGCCTCGACCATCTGGGCAAGCTTGGCCAAGTCGTTATCGAGCATGCGGGTGTTCTCGCCCGAGCGCGAGACGAGCTCCTCGGCAGCAGCCGTCGAGATGGACTTACCGCGCTGCGTCGCCATCTGCTGAACGCGGCGCGGCAGTTCCCAGCGCTTGGTACCCGAACAATCGACGATAGCCTTCTTGTCGATCTTGGCGATTGCCTTATACAGGCGCGTATTCTTGGCAAGTGAGTCGGCAATAATGAGACAGACCGTCGTGGGGCTGGGACTTGCGAGGTACTCGACAAGCGGTTCCGAGACCGCCTTGGCAAGCTTGGAGCAGCCATCAAGGATTACCAGGCGAAACTCGCTGCCCATCGGAAAGGTGTTAAGCGATCCGATAATCGACTCGATATCGGGGTCCTTGGTCATGTCGCGCTCGTCGAGGTTGAACTCGACCATACCCGACTTTTCCAGACGCGCTTTCATACGCGAGACGGCGTGATCGCGCTTGACTCCGTCGGTACCGACGATCAGATATGCCGGCAGCAGACCGGTTTCGGACATTGCGCTCCCCTCCCGCAGGCCTTCGTACTCGCTCCGTGCCATTCTAGCCCAGGGGCCCACCACACGCCAACGACGTCGTCACGGTCGCTGGCATCGCATCGCAAAGCCATTCGCAGTCGGCGTGACGGTAATGTCGCCGTGTTCGATAGTGCACGCGAACACGCCGCCCGCTTCCTTAACGGCATCGATGCAGGCGTCGGACGGATGGCCGTATCGATTCCCCTCGCCCGCGCTCGCGAGGGAAAGCTCGGGCTTCAGGACGTCCAGCAACTCACCATCGACTGAAACCTTAGAGCCGTGATGCCCAAGTTTAAGGACATCGATATCCCCCACCTCCTGCACGAATTCCCGTTCTTGGTCGAGCTCGGCATCGCCGGTGAGGAGCATACGCAGGCCCTTGCCTTCCTGAATATAAGAGAGCAGCAGGACAAGCGAGTCCTCATTTCCCTCGCCATCCACGGACTCGAATGGCCACATCACGCGGGCGCAAAATGAGCCGATGTCGACTGTATCCCCACGGCGCACCTGCCGATACTCCACGCCAGGTCGGTTCAACACCTCGGCAGGAGCATCCTCCAGCGCATCAGCCGCCACGGCAATCGTTCCGACCGAAAACTGTTCGAGCACGGCAGGCAGACCACCCCAGTGGTCCTCATCCCAATGCGTCACAAAGACGGCATCGATATGGTGCACGTTATTGCGAACCAACGCCGCCACCACGCGCTCGTCGAGTCCGCAGTCGACGAGTGCTACTGCGCCGCCCTGGCGGATAAGAATCGCATCGGCCTGGCCCACATCGAGCACCGTCACCGAAGGCGGAGCGAATCGATCCCAGTAGACGTACGGAATCGCAGCCAAGAGCACCAGGCATGCAAGCCCCACCGCCATAGGACGTGCACGGGGACGCGGCCACCGGACAAGCAGAACCGCCAGCAAACACGGCACTAGGTAAATCCACATGCTATCGGGCGGCACGCTCACGGATGCACCCGGCACGGCGGCAAACAGCTGCTCGAAAAACAGCGCGCAACGGGCGGCAATCATGGGCACAACGAGCGCCAAAGTCCGCAACGGTCCCACGAGCGAAAAGGGAACCAGCACGATCGACATAGCGAGCAGTACGCTCACCACCGGACCGATGACCGCATTTGCCAACGGAGCAATGAGCGAGAACGTACCGAAGGCAGGAATGGTAATGGGAAGTGTCGCCAGTTGCGAGCACAGCGTGGCGGATAGCATGCTGGCAACGCCCGATGGCACACCCAGCTCACCCAAAGCGTAGGTCGCATAGGGGCAAAAGCACAGAATGGCTAAGACGCTGGCACATGAAAGCTGAAAGCCCATCTCGAACATCACCGTCGGCCGCAGTAGCACAAAGATGGACATGGTAACAAAGAGTGCCGATGCGCCGTGCCGGCGACGCCCCGCGCCGTTTACGACAAGCGTCGCGAACACCATGCAGCACGCGCGCACGGCCGAGCGAGACGCGCCCGTAAAGGCAGCGTAGCCCACAAGCGTTATCGCCAGTATCGCCCGCTGAAGACCACGTGAGCACCGAGTCTTTTGCAATACACCCTCGATTACAAACCCCACGATAGCCAAATGGCTGCCCGAGACGGCGATAAGATGCGCCGTTCCCGTCACCGAAAACCAGTCGCCCGCCGGCTGGGCGCGCAGCTCGGCCGAACGACCGCAGACGACACCAGCTATGAGCGCACGCGCCGGGTCGGTCGCAGGCGCGATGGACGTTAGCAGCCCATTTCGCAGCCGAAGCAGCGGGCCCGGAGAGCCCTCATCGACCGGCACAATCCGAACGGCTTGAACCTTGCGCACCTCGCCTCGGAGCATGCGCGATCGTCCATATGCATCGTTCTCAAAACGTGAAAAACGACCGATAACACGCACGTGCGCCCCGACCTTGAGCTCGCGGTCACACGATAGGCGAACCGTTGCCAAGTTCTTACCGTCCGCGCGTGCCTCGCAGGTATAGGAATACACGTCGTCGTTTATGGATGGATCACCCTGCACGACAAACTCGAGGCTGCTTGCCGCTCGACCGTCGAGCGCCTTCGAGGCGCCTAGCGTGCCCACAGCCCACCACGCCGAGACGACCGCTCCCGCCACGAGACCGACGGACGCGGCATACAGCCACCGCTTCCAAGGGGCAAGCCGCGCACAAGATTGAGCCAGCAAAACGAATACCGCCGCCGCAACGGGAATGGCCCATAGCGGCCCGACTGCCGGCGCCTGCTCCCTCAGCAGCGCATCAGCGGTCACGTTGAGCACCAAGGCGCAGCTCATGCACATGCCGGCACAAAGGGCCATCGTCCACGGCATCAGGGGTCGCGGAGGCATCACATGTTCGCGCTCGGTCGCACTCATACGCAGATACAATCTTTGATTTTGGCGAGCTTCTTCTCACCGATCCCCGACACACGCATCAGATCGTCAACTGAGGCAAAAGCACCGTTCTTTGTCCGCTCATCGATAATCGACTGGGCCATGGAGGGACCGATGCCGGAGAGCGTCTGCAGCTCTGCCGCGCTTGCCGTATTGATGTTTACTAGGCCTATTGCGCGACTCACGCCCGATGATACGGAAGTCCCACCATCAACACCGACTTCCGCAATGGACGTCTGCTGCTCCCCTACCGTTGGAACGTGAATCTTCTGTCCATCGACGACCTTAGATGCCCGATTGAGCCCCGTAACGTCTGCCTCGGGCGCCAGCCCGCCGGCGGCATCAATCGCCTGAGCCACCCGAGCGCCGTCCTTGAGGCGGTATACACCGGGCGACACAACGGCGCCATCAACATCGACATAAACCTCTGCCGCGGCAGACGCCTTAAGCGAAGAGCCTTCGGATGTCTTTCCGCTCGAGGCATCGCCGGATCCCGGCTCCACCAACGAGCCCGAACCGTCAGTGCGCTCAAACGACACGCCGCCGGCACCGCCACCAAGGTTCGCCATCGCCAAGCCGCTCGCCATCGCAATGACGACCAGTATAGCCATCACCACTGCCTTATGACCGAGCAGCTTGTCCGCCAAGCGGTCCATCCGTTTGACCCGTTCGTGTTGTTCGCGCTGCGCCATAGCAAAACCTCCCAACAACATCGTGTCAGGAAAAGAGTCCTGCAACAGCCATTCTCCAAAACCGGTTTTCGCGGTCAAACCAAAAGCCGACCAAAACCTTGCGAAATACTGTCCATTTATTCAGGCACACGTCAGCAAATGAACACTTAGCCGCAAAATGCCCAGATCGCAAAAGACCGACGATGCAGACGCATCGTCGGTCTATGCACAAAATTACTCGTGATCTTGGTAAATCTCACGCGGAGCAAGCTCCGAATGTTTGCGTTTTAAGGTCTTAGGGGCCTTATACGTGTTGCTCTCGAAGTCAATGTACTCGGTCTGCTTGAGCAGGCGCTCGATCATCTCCTCGTGATCGAACAACTCCCAGGCCTCATGCACGGCATCAAGTTTAGCGTGCGTCTCGGGACGGCGCGGCATAAACAGCGTGCAGCAGTCGGGCGCGGCCTCAGTCGAGATATCGAACGTACCAATTTCCTCGGCGCGCGCGATGATC
The DNA here is from genome assembly GCA_048205395.1 of Collinsella sp. Taxonomy (GTDB): domain Bacteria; phylum Actinomycetota; class Coriobacteriia; order Coriobacteriales; family Coriobacteriaceae; genus Collinsella. The sequence goes on along the minus strand of DBEWUK010000008.1, from coordinate 12,980 downwards.
TCCTGCTTGTCCGAACCGATGAGAGGACGGAACACGGGGATCTTCACGGCCTCGTTGACGGCCATGATGTTCTCAAGCGTTTGGGAGGCAACCTGCCCAAGCGATTCACCCGTAACGATGGCCTTGGCGCCCTCGATGTGTGCAATGCGCTCGGCAACCGAATACATAATGCGGCGATACATGATCACGCGCAGATTGCTGGGACAGGTGACCGAAATCTCACGCTGGCAGTCGCCAAACGGCACCACGTACAGGCGGCCGATCTGGACACCCGGCTCAAGCGCACGGATGATGTCCTGCACCAAATACTCGCTCGTATCGGGCGTCTGCGGACGACCAGAGAAATGTACCGGCACGCACACCGCGCCGCGACGCGCGAGCATCCAGGTCGCCACCGGAGAATCGATACCCGACGACAGCAGCGTCACGACCTTGCCGGCAGAACCCACCGGCAGACCGCCCACGCCGCGCTCGGAGCGCGCGTACACATAAACGCTACCCTGGACCACCAGTACGTGCACCATCGCATCGGGGTCGTGCATTTGAACCTTTTTATCGGGGAAGGCCTCACACAGTACCTCGCCCACCTGACGATTGATGTCAATCGAGGTGAGCTCATAGTCGGTATTGGAGCGCTTGGCGTGCACCTTAAACGAATCGAAGGGACCATACTCGCGCAGCGCCTTGACGGCGGCGGCACAGTACTCCTGTGGGTCGCGGTTAGTGTGATACGCCAAAGACACACGAGCAACGCCGGGAACGGTGCGAATGACACGCGCCGCCTCATCGGCCTGATGCTCGTTAAAGGTCACGAGGATATAACCGGAAATTCGAGACACGGCATTCACGGAAAAGGCGGCCAAGGCCGCCTGAATGTTATCCATGAGGATATGCTCAAAATGTGCGCGGTTCTTACCCTTCAGTCCAACCTCGTGATAGTGGACCAGGCAGACGCGAGCCGCCATTTAGGCTTCAGCAACCTTGTGGCCGAGCGCCTTCTCGTAACGGGCCTCGTCGTAAGAGATGTCGCCGTCGACAATCTCGTCCATAGCCATCGAGATGGTATCGGCACCGGAAAGCCCGATGGTGATGTCATCGACATCCTGGACGGCAAGCACGCGGTTGTGCTGGCCACGCAGCATGCTATTGATGTCGCAGGCGCGCTTGGAGGCAAGCGAAGCAAGCAGGAAGCGGTTGTGATCGGTCTTCTCCAGAAGATCGTCAATGCAAGGCTTTACAACGGACACGGACCTCAGATCCTTTCATGCATATCGAGAACGCGAACGAGCTCATCGGTCGCGCGGTCGAGATCGTCATTTACCACGACGTCGTCGTAGCGGTCGGCAAGGGCAAGCTCATCGGCGGCGTTTGCCATACGCAGCTCAATCGTCTCGGGCGTCTCGGTACCGCGACCGACTAGACGCTCGCGGAGCACCTCAAGCGAAGGCGGCTTGATAAAGATCAGCACGGCCTCGGGGAAACGCTCCTTCACCTGCAGGGCGCCCTGGACATCGATCTCCAAAATCAGAGACGCGCCCGAGGCAAGCTTGGATGTAACCTCGCTCACCAACGTGCCGTAGCAGTTACCGTGGACCTCGGCCCACTCAACAAACTCGCCGTTTGCCACGCGGCGGTCGAACTCCTCGCGCGTCAGAAAAAAGTAGTTGACGCCGTCGACCTCGCCTTTGCGTGGTGCTCGCGTGGTAGCCGAAACCGTCAGGCCCAGGTTAGAGCGACGCTCGCGCACACGAGTGACGAGCGTGCCCTTGCCCGCGCCTGACGGTCCAGAAATCACAAAGAGCTTGGAATCCTGAGCGCTCACTTATTTGGTCAGCTGCTCGAGGAGCTGCTCGCGCTGACGGACACCGAGGCCCTGGACGCGACGGGTAGCGGAGATACCGAGCTCCTCCATGATCTTGGCGGCCTTGGCCTTGCCATAACCGGGGAGAGACTCGATGAGGGTGGAAACCTTCATGCGGGAAGCAATGGGGTCATCGGAGTTGAGCACGGACTCGAGGGACTTCTCGCCCTTCTTGATCTGCTCGCGAAGCTCAGCGCGGGCGTGACGTGCGGCAGCAGCCTTCTCAAGAGCCTGCTTGCGCTGCTCATCGGTAAGCTGAGGGAGTGCCATTCGTACCTCCAAATAGTTGGGTTATATCTGATTCAATAATTGGCATTTTAGCACGTAGAACGTACAAAATGCCCAATCGCGGGTCCATAGGTTAGACGATACCCGCAAAAAGTGCAATATACTGCGCCCAAAGTTAAGCCCCTGACCTGCGATTCCACACAAAGGATGGGAAAGTTTACGCAGGCACAGGGGCTATTTTGTGCTAATGAGACCCAAAAGTGGTGACTTAGGGGAATCTTTTACGCGACGTTTTCGACCAGCTCGACGACGATGGCGTCAAAGGCGGCGACCGGATCGTCGGCGCCGGTGATGGGACGGCCCACCACAATGTGGCTTGCGCCTCGCTCGATAGCCTGGGAAGGCGTCGCCACACGGGACTGGTCACCAAGGGCGGCACCAACCGGACGCACACCCGGAGTCACGATCAGGGCATCGGGACCCAACAGCTCACGCATGTCGTGAGCCTCCATCGGCGAGCACACGATGCCATCGATGCCGTTGGCCTGAGCGAGCTTTGCCAGGCGGGCGGCCTCCTCGGCCACGGGCGACTCGACGCCAATCTCGCTCAAGGCATCCTGATTCATGCTCGTGAGCACGGTGATGGCGACGAGCTTGGCGCGGTCCTCGCGCGCCTCCTCGGCACCCTCGCGGCAGGCAGCGAGCATGGCGCCCGAACCCAAGCCGTGGACCGAAAGCAGGTCGGCACCGGCAAGCGAGGCCGAGCGGGCGGCACCGCGAACCTGATGCGGAATATCATGGAACTTAAGGTCAAGGAAGACCTTAAAGCCCAGGTCCTTAAAGGTCTTGACGATCTCGGGGCCCTCAGCGTAATAGAGCGTCATACCAACCTTAAGCCAGGCGGCATGGCCCGAAAGCTCGTGGGCGAGCTCGAGCGCACGCTCGCGGTCGCAGTCGAGAGCGACGATTACGCGGTCGCGGGCATCGGTCTCTAGCATTCGAAAGCACCTACCAGTTCGTTGATGTCCTTCACGCCCTGGGACTCAGCCCAGGCCTCGAGCTCATGCGCGATCTTGAGCGAAGCGCACGGATCGACGAAGTTGGCCATGCCGACCGACACGCAGGTGGCGCCGGCCAGGATAAACTCGGCCGCATCCTCGCCGGTCATGACACCGCCGACGCCGTTGATGGGGATATCGACGGCCTGGGCAACCTCCCAGACCATGCGCACGGCGATGTGGTGGCACAGCGGGCCCGAAAGGCCGCCCTTGGGCTTGGCCACGCGGGACTTGCGGGTATGGACGTCGATGGCCATGCCCTGAATGGAGTTGATGACCGAAAGGCCGTCGGCGCCGGCAGCCTCGAGGGCCTTGGCAATCTCGGCGACGTTGACCGGCGCCATCTTCACGAACAGCGGCTTATCGGTCACCTTGCGGCAGGCAGCCATAACGGATGAGGCGCCCTCGGGCGTAGAGCCCATGGCGGCACCGCCGGCGGCGATATTAGGGCAGCTCACGTTGATCTCGTAGCCGGCAGCCCAGGGGCACAGCTCGGCATACATCTCGAGCGCGCGGACAAACTCGTCAACGGAGTGGCCGGCAACCTGACAGATGACCTGGCAGCCGTCCTTGGACAGCTGTTCGAGCCACGGACCGGACTCGCGGGCAAAGGCAGCCACGCCGGGGTTCTGAAGGCCCACGGAGTTGATCATACCGCCGGGAATCTCGGCCATGCGGGGCGCGGGATTGCCGGGCCAGGGCTCAGCTGCGCAACCCTTGGTGGTGATGGCGCCCAGCTGGGAAACATCAAAGAAGTTCTGGAACTGCCAACCGTAGCCAAAGGTACCGGCTGCGGTGTTGATGGGGTTCTGCATCTTGACGCCGCCGAAATCGACGGCCATGTTCACGGTACCCACTAGAAGACCACCACCTTGGAAGCATCGAACACGGGGCCGCACATGCAAGCACCCTTCATACCGTCGACCGTCTCGACATTGCAGGTGTTGCAGGCGCCAAAGCCACAGCTCATCATGCGCTCAAGCGACACCTCGCAGTACGCACCGGCCTCGGCGGCAGCGGCGGCGACTTTCTTCATCATGACAGCGGGGCCGCAGCTGGCCACATAGTCGTAGCCGCCCTCGCCGAGCAGCTCGGCTGCCGGGTCGGTGCAAAAACCGTGCGTGCCCAGCGTGCCATCATCGGTGCAAACGTTGACCGTGGCGCCCAGCGCGCGGAACTCATCGACACCCACGGCCTTGGACGCGGTGCCAAAGCCCAGGCACACGTCGACGGCCACACCCTGCTCGGCAAACTTGTCGGCAAGGCACAGCACGGGCGGAACACCGATGCCACCGGCGACGAGCAGGGCCTTCCTGGTGCCCTCGGGTACCATCCAGCCACGGCCACCGGGGCCCAGCAGGTTAGAGGTGGAGCCAGGGCCCATCTGGGACAAACGACGGGTATCGTCGCCCACGACGGCGTACCACAGCTCGACGGTGCCGGCCTCGGCGTCGGCGCGGTAGTAGCTCAGGGGCACGCGAAGCAGCGAGGACGCATCGCCGGGTACGGCGATGTTCACAAACTGACCGGGCTTGAGCGCACTTGCAAGCTTGGGGGCCGAGATGACGAGCGAGAAGATGCCGTCGGCAATCTCCCGGTTCGAGACGACCTCGAAGTCGTGCATGCGTGCAGTGGAAGGTGTGGGCATAGACGCTCCAATCCCCCATGCGGTTGCATGGTCCAAACTAATAGAAAGCGCGGCACCGCAAGGGCGCCGCGCACAAAAGCGATAAGGCTATGCTAGCAGATGCAGCCGTCGGCAAGCGTCTGCTTACCGCCGACAAACACATCGGTGGCACGACCGGTGAGCGTGCGGCCGGCAAAACCGGAGTTCTCGGCGCGCGACTCGTAACCGTCCTCGCCAACCGTCCAGGTGGCGGACGCGTCGAACACGGTCAGGTCGGCAACGGAGCCCGCCTTGACCTGAACCTGGTCGAGACCCAGGATCTCACGCGGCTTGATGGCCATGAGCTCGACCATGCGGCCCATGCTCATCTTGCCCGTGTTGACCAGCTCGGTGAGTACGAGCGACAGCGAGGTCTCGAGGCCGATCATACCAAAGGGCGCAAGCTCGAACTCACGGGCCTTCTCCCACGGGGTGTGAGGAGCGTGATCGGTGACGATAACGTCGACGGTGCCGTCGATGACGCCCTGACGGATGGCCTCGGCATCCTCCTCGGTACGCAGCGGCGGATTGACCTTGAGCGAGGTGTTGTAGGTCTCGTCCAGGTCGTTCTCGGTCAGGAACATGTGGTGCGGGGTGGCCTCGCAGGTGACCTGAACGCCAGCGGCCTTACCGGCACGCACGATCTCCAGGCCATGGGCGGTGGAGATGTGCTGGATGTGCAGCTTGGCACCGGTCAGCTTGGCGATCTCGATGTCGCGAGCGATCTGGAGCTCCTCGCCGGCAGCCGGCCAGCCCTCGAGAGCCAGACGGGTCGAGACCTTGCCCTCGTTGATCTGGCCATGGCCGACCAGGTCCTCGTCCTGGCAGTGGCTCATAAAGACCTTGCCGAACATCTTGCCGTAGTCCATGCAACGACGGAGCATACCCGCGCCCTGCACGCCGCGACCGTCGTCGGTGAAGGCGACGGCGCCGTGGGCGACCATATCGCCCATCTCGGACATGGCCTCGCCCTTAAGACCGCGGGTCATGGCACCCGACGGATAGACGCGGCAGTGACCGACCTCGGCAGCGCGGGACTTGACGAACTCCACGACGGTGCCGTTATCGGTGACGGGATCGGTGTTGGGCATGGCGCACACGCCGGTAAAGCCGCCCTTGGCAGCTGCGCGGGTGCCGCTCTCGATGTCCTCTTTGACCTCGTAGCCGGGCTCGCGAAGGTGAACGTGCATATCCACCAGGCCGGGGACGAGGTACTTGCCGGAAAGGTCGCGGACCTCGGCTCCCTCGACGGCGAGATTCTCGCCGACCTCGGCGATCTTGTCGCCGTCAATCAGGACGTCAACGACACCGTCAAGCTCGACGGACGGGTCGACGACGTGGGCATTCTTAAGAAGCAAGGCCATTATCGGCACCTCCAAGCAGCAGATACAGGATAGCCATACGCACGCAGATACCGGCGTAGACCTGCTCCAGGATGACGGAGCGTTGCGGGTGGTCGGCCATATAGGAGTCGAACTCGACACCGCGGTTGATGGGGCCCGGGTGGCAGATGATCGCGTCGGGCTTCATGAGCTTCTCGCGGTCCTTGGTCAGGCCGAAGAGCTTGTGGTACTCGCGAATGGTCGGGAACGGGGCACCCTCGAGGCGCTCCTGCTGCACGCGCAGCATGTAGACGACGTCCAGCTCGGGCAGGACGGAATCGAGATCGCTCGTCACGTGGTCGCAGCCCAGGACCTCGGGTGCCGGAGGCAGCAGCGTGCCGGGGGCGACGGCGTAGGTCTCGCAGCCCATGATCTTAAGGGCGGGGATCAGCGAGCCGCAGACACGGGAGTGGGAGATGTCGCCGACGACAGCGACCTTCAGACCGTGGAAGTCACCCTTGTGCTGCCAAATAGTGTACAGGTCCAGCAGGGCCTGCGTGGGGTGGTTGTGCTTGCCGTCGCCGGCGCAGATGACGCTTGCGGGCGAATTCTGCGTGACGATATAGGGCGCGCCGGCGTGCTTGTCGCGCACGACGATGCAGTCGATCTTGTAGGCGTTGAGGGTCTCGACGGTGTCGACGAGGCTCTCGCCCTTGACCGTAGAAGTCGAGGAACCGCCAAAGTTGAGGCTGTCGGCCGAAAGGCGCTTCTCGGCGAGCTCGAAGGAGCTGCGGGTGCGCGTCGAGGGCTCGTTGAACATGTTGACGATGGTCTTACCCTTGAGCGTGGGGACCTTCTTGATCGCACGCTCGTTGACCTCGGAGAACGCCTTGGCGGTCTCGAGGATGAGCTTGATGTCCTCTTCGGAGTACTCGGTAATGTCGATCAGGTGCTTATGGTTGAACGCCACGGTACTACTCACCTCCCAGCGGCGCAGAACCCACGTGGGAGCCCGGCGCGACGTCGTTGATCTCGACGGCGGTGTGGCCGTCGACTTCCTTCATATATAGATGCACGTTCTCCTCATGCGACGAGGGAACGTTCTTGCCGACAAAGTCCGGCGAGATGGGGAGCTCGCGGTGGCCGCGGTCAACGAGGACTGCCAACTCAATGCGGCTCGGACGGCCCAGGTCCATGACGGCGTCGAGAGCGGCGCGGATGGTACGGCCCGTATACAGGATGTCGTCCACCAGCACGACGCGCTTGCCGTCGACGCTAAAGGGAATGTTGGTGGCGTGGATCGCGGGAGCGAAATTGGTCGCATAGTCATCGCGGTAGAAGCTGATGTCCAGGCTGCCGAGCGGAACTTCGACGCCCTCGATCTCCTTGATCTCCTCGGCGAGCTTCTTTGCCAGAAGGTCGCCGCGCGTGACGATGCCGACCAGAGCGAGGTCTTCACAGCCCTCGTTGCGCTCGAGAATCTCGTGCGCGATGCGGGTCATCGCTCGATTGACGGCGGTCTCGTCCATGATGACCGCCTTGGGGGAAGTCGTGCCCATCGATCTCCTTCCTCACATGTCTTGACTGCTGACACAGTCAAAAAAATAGATGCCCGACCGCTTAAAGCGGACCAGACACCCACAGGAAAGGCTGCTCTTTGGCAGCTATGTAATTCCATGTGGGTATCTCGTACCCCTTTAATGGTCAAGGGATAGTGTAGCCAACCTCGAGCTTAATTGCGAGCATAAATACAGAGCAATCCGTAAACGGAGCCCAATGCTCCATAAACCTATATATATTTGTGGGACGAGCTTGAAAACACACGCACGAGCTGGCATAATCCCCTCTGCTGCACGCAAATCGGATCTACGTCCAGGGCCGTGGCGTGAGCACTATCGCCAAAAGAGGAATATCTCTGTGTAGATTACGCACAGGGAGCTGCTTCTGTGCTATAGTTCAGGCTTGTTTGTTAACGCGACATGTTCGTTTGTCGCCCAAGGAGGGTCAGTTATGTCCAAAGTTTGCGAAGTTTGCGGTAAGCACCCCGTTGCCGGTCGCTCCATCAGCCACTCTCACCGCGTCACCAACCGTAAGTTCCGCCCCAACATCCAGCGCGTTTACGTCGTCGTCGATGGTCACCGTCGCAAGATGAACGTTTGCTCCACCTGCCTCAAGTCTGGCAAGGTTGCGCGCTCCTAAATAAGGTCTTACCAACAAGTACCTCGGACTCTCCGGGTCAAAGACCTCGCGTTCATATAGAACTTACCAAAGGCGCCCTCCCCTACGGAGGGCGCCTTTTTGCACTCATTGGGGACAGGCTTACACTCATCGGGGACAGACTTACATGAGTGCTTTCACGCATTGGGGACAGACATGACGTACGCATGCGGCGCCATGATCAGGTCCTGCCCAGCCTCACGCAGCCTCCCTCTAGCCTACAGTGGCCTTGGTCACGCTTGTGGCGCCGATGCCGGTGATACGGGCAATTTGCTTGACCGTGAGATGCGCCCGCCTGAGCCTCAGCAGACAGGCATCGCGATCGGGGCGTGGCAGGGCCTTGAGCATCGCAGGATCTATGCTCGGAAGCACTTCGCGCGCAATGGAAAGGACCTCCTCATCGGGGATCCGCCGGCGTGGAAGAACCTCCACTGACCAGATGCGCCCGGCAACTTCCTTGAGATGCTCGCAATAGCAACGGGAGCCTCCGACAATATCGAGCATAGGGGCCGCATCACAGATGTCAAAGGGATCATAGCCCAGCTCATATGCCTTGTAGCTTGACCAGCGGTACGCCTCGAGTGAGTCGAGCGCACCTTTCACGGGATTGAGATGGATATAGTCGAGCAGTTGCACCGCTTGCGTGTCCGACTCAACAGCGATCCGCGAATAGCGATTATCAAAGAGATGCCCCGTTCTCCCCGTTTTCCCATTGAAATACTTGGCATACGCCGTCAGCGCACACTGCATTGCCTTTGAAAGATTGTCAAATGGGTCATCAACCATCAAATGGAAGTGATTGTCCATAAGGCACCAAGCCAACACCGCCACATTATGGCGCGCGAACCTGTCCGAGATGTCCAATAAGAAACGATATCGGTCAGAGTCATCTTCAAAAATAATCTGTTTAGAGTTACCACGGTCAAAGACGTGGTAATAGCCAGTGAGCGAAACGGCGCGGACGCATCGGGGCATAATCTCTCCTTTCAAAAACTGAACAGGCAACACCTAAAAGGAGAGAAGGAACGCGAAATGCTGAGCCTGTGACCTATTTATATCCAATGAGCGGCAAAAACAGGCCCAGAACGGCAAAATGGCAAATCGATGTCTGTCCCAACATGAGTGAAAGCACTCATGTAAGTCTGTCCCCAATGAGCGGGGCGATGCAGCAGACAGATAGTTTTAGTTAAAGCGGTTCATTTTATTGAAGCGTTTTAGTGTGCCTTTTACGGGAATCTTACCGTTCGCCGAATAATTTCTTGCTATCATGCAAGGCGTAGGGTAAATCTCCGATCGCAAGGAGACACAAATGGTGAAAAAGTCACCGGAAAACACTACTCCCGCCATCGTGGACAACGTGGAGGCGCTTGAGGCCAAACTCAAATCTATGCGTGAGGCCCAGGCTAAATTCGCTGAGTACACTCAGGAGCAGGTAGACAAGATCTTCTACGAGGCTGCTATGGCCGCCAACAAGGCTCGTATTCCTTTGGCCAAGCTCGCCATCGAGGAGACCGGCCGCGGCGTTCTTGAGGACAAGGTCATCAAGAACCACTACGCCGCTGAGTACATCTACAACGCTTACAAGAACACCAAGACCTGCGGTGTCATCGAGCGCGACGACGCTTACGGCATCACCAAGGTCGCCGAGCCGATCGGTATCGTTGGCGCTGTCATCCCGACCACCAACCCGACCTCCACGGCCATCTTCAAGACGCTCATCTGCCTGAAGACCCGTAACGCCATCATCATCTCCCCGCACCCGGCAGCCGCCAAGTGCACCATCGCCGCCGCCAAGCTCGTTCTCGACGCAGCTGTCAAGGCCGGTGCTCCTGAGGGCATCATCGGCTGGGTCGACAAGCCGTCCATCGAGCTGACCAACATGGTCATGCGCGACGTCGACATCATTCTCGCAACCGGTGGCCCGGGCATGGTCAAGGCTGCTTACTCCTCCGGTAAGCCCGCACTCGGCGTCGGCGCCGGCAACACCCCGGTCATCATCGACGATACCGCGGACATCAAGCTCGCCGTCAACTCCATCATCCACTCCAAGACGTTCGACAACGGCATGATCTGCGCTTCCGAGCAGTCCGTGACCGTCATCGACACCATCTATGACCAGGTTAAGGCCGAGTTCCAGAAGCGCGGCTGCTACTTCGTCAAGCAGGGTGCCGAGATGGAGGCCCTGCGTGCCGCCATGTTCAAGAACGGCGCTCTCGATCACCGCATCCCCGGCATGGCTGCCGCCAAGATCGCCGAGCTCGCCGGCATCGAGGTTCCCGCCAAGACCAAGATCCTGATCGCCGAGGTCACCTCCACCGATCCCGAGAAGGAAGAGTTCTCCCACGAGAAGCTCTCCCCGGTCCTGGCCATGTACCACGCCAAGGACTTCCAGGAGGCCGTTGACAAGGCAGAGCACCTCGTCCTCGCAGGTGGCCCGGGCCACACCGCCTCTCTCTACGTGCACCCGGCACAGAGCGAGAAGATCGCTAAGTTCCAGCACGTCATGAAGGCCTGCCGCATCGTCATCAACACCCCGTCCTCGCACGGCGGCATCGGTGACCTCTACAACTTCGGCATGAAGCCGTCTCTAACCCTGGGCTGCGGCTCCTGGGGTGGCAACTCCGTCTCCGAGAACGTTGGGGTGAAGCACTTGATCAACGTCAAGACCGTGGCAGAGCGCCGCGAGAACATGCTGTGGTTCCGCGCACCCGAGAAGGTCTACTTCAAGAAGGGCTGCACGCCCGTCGCACTCGACGAGCTCGGCACCGTAATGGGCAAGAAGCGCGCCTTCATCGTTACCGACCAGTTCCTCTTCAAGAATGGCAACACGCGTGCCATCGAGGCCAAGCTCGATGAGATGGGCATCGCTCACGACTGCTTCTACGACGTTGAGCCCGATCCCTCCCTGCAGTGCGCACGTCGCGGCGCCAAGCAGATGGCTCTCTTTGAGCCGGATGTCATCATCGCCGTCGGCGGCGGCTCCGCAATGGACGCCGGCAAGATCATGTGGATGATGTACGAGCACCCCGAGGCGAACTTCGAGGACATGGCCATGGACTTCATGGACATCCGCAAGCGTATCTTCACCTTCCCCGAGATGGGCAAGAAGGCTTACTTCGTCGCCGTCCCGACCTCTTCGGGCACTGGCTCCGAGTGCACGCCGTTCGCCATCATCACCGACAAGGAGACCGGCATCAAGTGGCCGCTCGCCGACTACGCGCTGCTCCCGAAGATGGCAATCGTCGACGCTGACAACTGCATGACCGCCCCGAAGGGCCTCACCGCAGCTTCCGGTATTGACGTCATGACCCACGCCATCGAGTCCTACGTCTCCATCATGGCTTCCGATTACACCAAGGGCCTCTCCGAGCGCGCCGCAAAGCTCGTCTTCGAGAACCTCCCGAGCTCCTTCACCAACGGTGCCAAGGATCCGCACGCTCGCGAGGAGATGCACAACGCATCCTGCATGGCCGGTATGGCATTCGGTAACGCCTTCCTGGGCCTCAACCACTCCATGGCCCACAAGCTCGGCGCTTTCCACCATCTGCCCCACGGCCTCGCAAACGCAGTCATCCTGACCCGCGTCATGCGTTACAACGCCGCCGAGGCTCCTGTCAAGATGGGAACCTTCTCTCAGTATCCTTACCCCAACGCGCTGCACAACTACGCCGAGATGGCTCGTTACTGCGGTATCGACGGCAAGGACGACCGTGAGGTCTTCGAGAACTTCATCACCAAGCTCACCGAGCTCTGCGACTTCATCGGCGTCAAGAAGACCATTGCCGACTACGGTGTCGACGAGAAGTACTTCCTCGACACCCTCGACGAGATGACCGAGCAGGCATTCAACGACCAGTGCACCGGCGCCAACCCGCGCTACCCGCTCATGAGCGAGATCAAGGAGCTCTACCTGGACGCCTACTACGGCCGCGAGCCCCAGGATTACGCCGTCTGCTAGTTTTAGCACGGTTTTTAACGGCGGGGGTGCACGGGTGTTTCACACACCCCCGCCGTCGCTTCTATCGCATCGTTGAAAGGATGCAACCATGCTGCTACCCGATTCCAAGACCGAGCTCGTCCGCCGTGGCAACAAGGTCGTTTACGACCTGGGCGACAAGATTGTCAAGGTCTTTAACGAGACCAAGCCTGTCTCCGACGTGTTCAACGAGGCTTTGAATCTTGCCCGCATCAATGAGTGCGGCATCCGCAGCCCCAAGGCGCTCGAGGTTTCCCAGCTCGAGAACGCCAACGGCTGGGCGCTCGTGACCGAGAAGGTTCCGGGCACCACCCTTGCCGAGAAGATGACTGCCGAGCCCCAGCGCTTTGGTGAGTACCTCGAGATGTTCGTCGACCTCCAGATCGAGATCCACGGCTACACCTCCCCGCTGCTCAACCGTCAGCGCGACAAGTACGCCCGCATGATCGACAGCCTTGATCAGCTCAATGCCACCACGCGCTACAACCTTCAGGAGCGTCTGGACGGCATGACCAAGGAGTTCAAGGTCTGCCACGGCGACTTCAACCCCTCCAACGTCATCGTCGGCGACGACGGCCAGCTCTATGTGTGCGACTGGGCACACGCCACCCAGGGCTCCCCTGCTGCCGACGTTGCCACCACCTACCTGCTC
>DBEWUK010000042.1:0-45977 GCA_048205395.1 Collinsella sp. | reverse complement strand
CCGGGGAGCCACTGCTAAGTTATCCCCCGGCATTCAGAAAATCTAAGTGCCAAAAAATAAGATTTTTTGACTCCGTGTTGTATAACCCGCCATTCGTGGGTACCATTCAACGCGTACGCAAACAAAAAGGGTTAATTCGCGTGGTATAACCGCGCGGCCCAAAAAGGAGGAGACAAGCATGTCGTCTTTGAAGCCGCTTGCAGATCGTGTTCTGGTCAAGCCCGACGAGGCCGAGCAGAAGACCGCTTCTGGTCTGTATATCGCCAGCAACGCTCAGGAGAAGCCGCAGCGCGGCACCATCGTTGCCGTGGGCGCCGGCAAGGTCAACGACAAGGGTGAGCGCATCCCCATGGACGTTCAGGTCGGCGACGTTGTCATCTACGGTAAGTTCGGTGGCAACGAGGTCAAGGTCGACGGCGAGAAGTATCTGCTGATGCGCGCCGACGACATCTACGCCGTCGTCGAGGCCTAGTCTCGTCAGAATCTCTGATTCGTCTTTGAACGCGCCCGTCGCATAGGACTCGGAAGCGGCGACGCGAGTCACATTTCTTTTGGAGGATTACCTACCATGGCAAAGAACATTACGTTCAACACCGATGCCCGCGCTAAGCTTGCCAAGGGCGTCAACACTTTGGCCGACGCCGTTACCGTCACCATGGGCCCCAAGGGTCGCTACGTTGCGCTGCAGCGCACGTTCGGTGCCCCGACCATCACCAACGACGGCGTTTCCGTCGCCAAGGAGATTGAGCTCGAGGACAACATCGAGAACATGGGTGCCCAGCTGGTGAAGGAGGTCGCCACCAAGACCAACGACACCGTGGGTGACGGCACCACCACCGCAACCCTGCTCGCCCAGGCCATCGTCAACGACGGTCTGCGCAACGTCGCCGCTGGCGCCAACCCGCTGGCCATTCGTCGCGGCATCGACAAGGCCGTTAACGCCGCCGTCGCCGAGATGAAGAAGCAGGCCAAGCCGGTCGAGACCAAGGAGCAGATTGCTTCCGTCGGTACCATCTCCGCCGGTGACCCCGAGGTCGGCGAGAAGATCGCCGAGGCCATGGAGGTCGTGGGCAAGGACGGCGTCATCACCGTCGAGGATTCCCAGACGTTCGACATCACCATTGACACCGTCGAGGGCATGCAGTTCGACAAGGGCTATGTCTCCGCTTACTTCGTCACGGATAACGACCGCATGGAGGCCGTGATGAAGGATCCGTACATCCTCATCACCGACCAGAAGATCTCCAGCGTTCAGGACATCATGCCCGTTCTCGAGGCTGTCCAGCGCGCTGGCCGTGGCCTGCTCATCATCGCTGAGGACATCGACGGCGAGGCTCTGCCTACCCTGGTCCTCAACAAGATCCGTGGCGCCCTCAACGTCTGCGCCGTTAAGGCCCCGGGCTACGGCGATCGCCGCAAGCGCATCCTCGAGGACATCGCCGTCCTTACCGGTGGCCAGGCCGCTCTGGACGAGCTGGGCGTGAAGGTCGCTGACATCACCGCCGATATGCTCGGTACCGCTAAGTCCGTCACCATCTCCAAGGACAACACCGTCGTCGTCGGTGGCGCTGGCTCCAAGGAGGCCATCGACGCTCGTATCGCTCAGATCAAGGGTGAGATGGAGAACACCACCTCTGACTTCGACCGTGAGAAGCTCCAGGAGCGCCTGGCCAAGCTCTCCGGTGGCGTTGCCGTCATCAAGGTCGGCGCTGCTACCGAGTCCGAGCTCAAGGAGATCAAGCATCGCGTCGAGGACGCCCTGCAGGCTACCCGCGCTGCTGTCGAGGAGGGTATCGTCGCCGGTGGCGGCGTCGCCTTCATGGACGCTGCTCCTGCGCTCGATGCTGTCGAGATTGACGACCCCGAGGAGAAGATCGGTGTCGACATCGTCAAGAAGGCTCTGACTGCTCCGGTTGCTACCATCGCCAAGAACGCTGGCTTTGAGGGCGCCGTCGTGGTCGACAAGGTTGCCGAGCTGCCCGCCGGCCAGGGTCTCAACTCTGCCAACGGTGAGTGGGGCGACATGATCGAGATGGGCGTCCTCGACCCCGTCAAGGTCAGCCGCGTCACCCTGCAGAACGCTGCTTCTGTCGCCAGCCTGATCCTCATCACCGAGGCCACCGTCTCCGATGTGCCCAAGAACACTCAGCTTGAGGACGCTATCGCTGCTGCCACCGCTGGTCAGCAGGGCGGCGGTATGTACTAAGGCCGACAAGGTCTAGAACTCCCACCGGGAATCCGGGGGCGTGACGGGGGTTTCTCTCCGGAACGTCCTCGGACATGCAAAGAGGCTCCGCATCGCGCTTCGCGCTGCGGAGCCTCTTTGCGTCCTGCGGAAATGTTCCGGAGAGAAACCCCCGTCACGCCCCCGGATTCCCTGCGTTTGCGGCCTTGAGGTCGGCTCGCGGAGAAGGACGTGGTTGATGGGAGTACGTGTCCCCTTCGCTGTTTCGCGCTTCGCGCGAAAGGCGCGCTACTTTGGGATGGGTGGGGAATGTGGTTGTTGCGGCAACTGGTCCCCACTACAAATTACCCTTGGCATACTTGCGTGAACGATTGCTCGTGCTACACTTGCAATTGCTGTTTCAGGGCGGGGTGGAATTCCCCACTGGCGGTAAATCGGGCGGTGCCAAAGGGGCGCCGTGGAGCAGGCGAGGTGCCTGCGACTGAGCCGATGAGTCCGCGACCCGTGCGTGTGTTGGTTCGCATGCCGGCTGAACTGGTGAGATCCCAGTACCAACGGTTAGAGTCCGGATGAAAGAGGCAGGTGATCTTAATGTCTGAACAGTCGCAGCATATCCATTTTGAGAATACGAATAGGTGGAGCACCAAACAGCTCGTTACCATGGCGCTGATGTGTGCCTTGGGCGCCCTGTTTATGTACGTGCAGCTGCCCATCCTTCCTTCGGCGCCGTTTTTGACGTATGACCCGTCGCTGGTTCCGGCGATGGTGTGCGGGTTTGCATATGGCCCCGGTTCCGGTACCGCTGTTGCTGCTATGGCAATCGTTATCCATGCGCTCACTACGGGTGACTGGGTCGGTGCGCTTATGAACTTGGTTGCCACGCTGGGCTACATTTTGCCCGCGGCTATCGTCTACCAGAAGATGCATACCTATAAGGGTGCCGTGATTGGCCTGGTGCTCGGCGTCATTGCCGCTACAGCGCTGTCTATGGTCGCAAACCTTACCATTGGCGTATGGTTCTGGTATGGCTCGGTCGATGTGATCGCTCCGCTCATGATTCCTGCCGTACTGCCGTTCAACCTTATCAAGACCGTGCTTAACTCGGTGTTGACGCTGGCGGTGTATAAAGCAGTCTCCAACCTCATCACGCCTAAAAAGGACCAGGTCAAAGGCCGCGCATGATTGAGTGTCGGGGCGTTTCCTTTAGCTATGACGGTGCCGTGTCGGCACTCGACGGTGTCGATCTGAACATCGAGGACGGTGAGTTTTTCTGCATCCTCGGTGGCAATGGGTCGGGCAAGTCGACGTTTGCCAAGCATCTGAATGCGCTGTTGCAACCCGATGCGGGCACGGTACGCATCAACGGCATGGATGCGTCCGACCCCGAGCTGGTCTACGACATTCGTTCGACCGCGGGCATGGTATTCCAGAATCCCGACGACCAGCTGGTGGCAACGCTTGTCGAAGATGACGTTGCGTTCGGTCCCGAAAACCTTGGCGTGCCATCGGCGCAAATTGCGCAGCGCGTGCGCGAGGCGCTGAAGGGCGTGGGCCTGGTGGGCTTTGAGCGCCACGAGACCCATGCGCTTTCGGGCGGCCAAAAGCAGCGCGTGGCGCTTGCCGGCGTGCTTGCCATGGAACCGCGCGTGCTCATATTGGACGAGGCCTCCTCGATGCTCGATCCGCGTGGACGCAAGGGTCTCATGAAGGCTTGCCGCGCGTTGCACGATCGCGGCATGACCATCGTGATGATTACGCACTTTATGGAAGAAGCCGCCGAGGCAGATCGCATCGCGGTGTTTCAGGCGGGACGAGTTGCCATGTTGGGCACGCCCGAGGAGATTCTGACGCGGGCAGATGAGCTCGCGGAGCTCAACCTAGATATGCCGGCGTCGTGCCGTTTGGGCATGGCGCTTCGTGCGAAGGGCGTGCCTGTTCATGCGCAGGTGCGCGAGGTGGATATGGTCGCCGAGGTTGCGCAGACTTATGCCGAGCGAAGTGGGGTAGACATCGCGGGGCAGTCTTCCGTATCCCAGTTGGAAATCGCTGACGGCACTGTTCCGGTAGACAACGAGGACAACGCGTCGGAGCCCGTCATCGAGCTAGCCCGTGTTTCGTACAGTTATTCGCTCAGTCCGCGCGAGCGCCGCCGCTGGCATAAGCGCTCGGCCACTGCGGGCAAATCGAACAAACAGGCTCTCTGGGGAAACGACCCCAGCAGCCCGTGGGCACTGCGTGATGTATCGCTGACGGTGCGTCGCGGCGAGTTCCTGGGCTTGGCAGGTCATACCGGTTCGGGTAAGTCGACGCTGGTCCAGCATCTCAACGGTTTGATTTGCCCCCAGGAGGGAAGCGTTTGCGCGCTGGGGCTCGATCTGTCAAACAAGAAAGACGCCGCCGCGGTTAAGGCCAAGGTCGGCGTGGTGTTTCAATATCCCGAGCGCCAGCTATTTGCTGAGACCGTGGCGCAGGACGTGGCGTTTGGCCCGCGCAACCTTGGTCTGCCGCAAGACGAGGTTGCGCGCCGTGTCGCATCATCGCTTACGCGCGTGGGCCTCGACCTCGCCGCGATAGGCGACAAGAGTCCCTTTGAGCTTTCGGGCGGTCAGCAACGGCGTGTGGCATTCGCCGGCGTGCTCGCCATGGAGCCCGAAGTCCTGGTGCTCGATGAGCCCATGGCGGGGCTCGATCCGGCGGCGCGCAGGGATTTCCTTGAGCTTATCGATCGACTTCACCTCGATGGCCTGACCGTTGTCATGGTTTCACATAGTATGGATGACCTGGCCAATTGCTGTGACCGCATCGTCGTAATGAACGAAGGCGCGGTGTTTGCCGAGGGCACGCCCGCTCAGGTTTTTGCGCATGCGGATGAGCTTAAATCAATCGGCTTGGGTGTTCCCGCTGCCCAGCGCATGGCGCTGGCGCTTGCGAAGGCAGGCGTGCCGCTGCGCTTTGACGGCCTCTATACGGTTGAGTCGCTGGCAGACGAGTTGGTGGACCTGCTAATCGGTCGCTCGGGCGGTCCTTCTAACGTCGCGGACATTGCTAAATCAAAGACGGTCGCGCGAGAGGAGGGCTGCTAATGGAGGCGTTTTCGTTTGGTAGCTACTATCCCGGCGATAGTGCGATCCACCGCCTGGACCCGCGAACTAAGTTGCTCTTGGGCTTTGTGTTTCTGATCACGACGCTCACAGTCAGCAGCTTCCGCGGACTGGCCCCGGTCGCAATCTTCGTTGTCCTGATCTATACCGTGTCCCGGGTGCCGTTGCGCCGGGTCCTATCATCGATGGCACCATTGCTGGCGATTGTCGTGGTGGTCGCGGTGCTCAACCTGTTTTCCGACCAGAGCGGGCGCATTCTGTGGCAGCTTGGCTGTTTGCAGATAAGCGAGGGCTCGCTGCACTCCGCCGCCTTTATGGCGTGCCGCCTGAGCTTGATGATGGCCGGCATGAGCGCCATTACGCTCACCACACCGACACTCGACCTCACCGCGGGCTTTGAGCGCCTACTCGCGCCGTTTGCGCGTGTGGGACTTCCTGCGCACGAGCTCGGCATGATTATGGGTATCGCGTTGCGCTTTATGCCGCAGTTCGCCACCGAGATGAAGCAGACGGCGGACGCGCAGGCAAGCCGCGGCGCGCGCGTGACGGGCGGTCCGCTCGGCGGTGTGCGCATGCTCGGCAGTGTGGCGATTCCGCTGTTCACCGGCGTGTTCCGTCATGCCGAGACGCTTTCGGCCGCCATGGATGCGCGCTGCTATCACGGCGAACGGGGACGCACGCGTCTGCATGCACTTGCGTTTGGCCGCGGGGATGCACTGGCCGCGGTGGTGACGGCGCTGCTGCTCGCGTGTGTCATCGTCATCAACCTTCAACTTGTTTAGGCGCGATTCGAGCGCAAGAAAGGGGTCCCTATGACCGACAACGACCGCACGGCTCAGCTTGAGCGTGCCTGTTCGTATCTCAGGCGCATTCCGGCGTGGTATCTGGCCACGACCGATGTGGCCGACGGGTATCAGCCTCGCGTGAGGCCGTTTTCATTTGCCATGGTCGATGACGGTAAGCTGTGGTTTTGCACATCGCGCGACAAGGATGTGTGGGCCGAGCTCAGCGCGAACCCCAAGTTTGAGGTTTCGGGTTGGAAACCGGGGGAGTGTTGGATTGTACTGACCGGCGAGGCCGTGCTCGAGGACGATGCGGTCGTGAGCGACAAGGTACGCCAGGCGGGTTTTAAACACATGGTGGGCATCGGCGAGGAACACGATAGCGCCAACGACGGCCGCCTTGCTTTCTTTTCGGTCCGCAACATTGCCGCGCGCTTCTGTGATATCGACGGCAGCGAGGAGCGCCTGGAGCTCTAGCGCGTCTCAAATTTACTACCCGTTCTGAATTAGCTAGTGCCAGGAGGACACATGGACGGATTGAATACGGTGTTGGAGTATCTGACGTCGGTGCCGGCATGGTATTTGGCGACGAGCGTTGACGGACAGCCTCATGTGCGTCCGTTTTCGTTTGCGCAGATCCAGGATGGCAAGCTGTGGTTTGTAACAGCGCGCACCAAAGACGTGTGGCAAGAGCTGCTACAAAATCAGCGCTTTGAGGCCACGAGTTGGTGGCCGGGCCATGGCTGGCTCATCTTGCGCGGGCGTGCCGGCTTGGATGACCGGGCCTTAGACGAAATGCGCGAAGCCGGGTGGAAGCATCTAGAGCGCCTGGGCGAGCACTATGAGGGGCCTAACGACCCCACGCTCGTCTTCTTTAGCGTCGAGGATCCCGAGGCTTTTATCTGCAATCACGACGAATGGGTGCCGGTCGAGCTCTAGCCAGCTGGCTCATCCTAACAACTTGGTTTTCGCATGGGCGGGCCCCGTATTGCCCGGCGCCGTTAGGAGCGCCGGTCAATACGGGGCCCGCTCCATTTGTCAATTCCTTCAAGCGAATGTGTCGGGAATGTTTCAATGCATGAATATGTAAACCATTTACGTGTTAATGCATCTTTTGGTGCTAAAGTTTCAACCCACTTCATAACGACCGCTGCGAAATGCGCATCGGTGCATAAATCGCAGACAAGGAGTCTGATATGTCTTTGAAGGTTGGAATCGTCGGCGCGGCTGGATATGCCGGAGCCGAGCTCATTCGCCTCGTGCTCGGTCATCCCGAGTTTGAACTTGTCGCCATTACGTCCAACGCCGATGCCGGCCAGCCGTTGTCCGCGGTGTATCCGAGCTTTGCTGGCGTGAGCGATCTGGTTTTCACCACGCATGACGCCCCCGAGCTTAAATCCTGCGACGCCGTCTTCTTGGCCGTGCCGCATACCGCGGCCATGGCTCAGGTGCCCGCCCTGCTTGCCGCGGGAGTCTCCTGCATTGACCTCTCGGCCGACTATCGCCTGAGCGATCCGGCCACCTTTGAGGCCTGGTATGCCGCCAAGCACACGAGCCCCGAGTTGCTCAAGACCCGCGCCTTCGGTCTGCCCGAGCTGTTCTCCCAGGATTTGGAGACCGCTGCATCCGATCATGCCGACGGCAAACCCGTGCTGGTTGCCTGCGCCGGCTGCTATCCCACCGCAACGAGCCTTGCTGCCGCTCCTGCCGTGCGTGCGGGCTGGGTGGCCGAGAACGGTCCCGTGATTGTCGATGCCATCAGCGGTGTGACGGGTGCCGGCAAGTCCTGCAACGCTCGTACGCATTTTTGCAGCGCCGACGAGAATTTGGA
Organism: Collinsella sp.; assembly: GCA_048205395.1. Classification (GTDB taxonomy): domain Bacteria; phylum Actinomycetota; class Coriobacteriia; order Coriobacteriales; family Coriobacteriaceae; genus Collinsella. The sequence continues at coordinate 38,078 of DBEWUK010000042.1, read as the reverse complement.
GGCCTACGGCGTGGGCAAGCATCGCCACACGCCCGAGATTGAGCAAATCCTTGGCCTGACCGATCGCGTCGTCTTTACCCCGCACCTGGCACCGCTCAAGCGTGGTCTGCTCTCCACGGTGACGATGCCGCTCGCGCCGCAGGCCATCGACTCCTTGGCTCTTGAGGACGTTGTCGACTATTACAAGCAGTTCTATGCCGGTCGCACCTTTGTGCGCGTGCTCGATGCTGGCCAGCAGCCCAAGACGGCTTCGGTTGTCGGCACCAACGCCGCCCAGATTGGCCTCGCGCTCAATAAGCGCGCGGGCGTGCTGGTGGCGACGGGCGCCATCGACAATCTGTGCAAGGGCGCTGCGGGCCAAGCGGTCCAGTGCGCCAATATCGTCTTTGGCTTTGACGAGCGACGAGGCTTGCCCACAGTGGCGTGCCCGGTGTAGCACATTCGATTGTTAACGATTTGGTAGTCGGGCATCGAGTGGGGCGCCACTCTTAAGCTGGTCTCATGATCACGACTGGCATGGCGCACCAACCGATGTCCGTTTTTTGTTTGACATAAGGAGCCATAAAGACGATGAATACTGAGCTGTTTGATATCAAGATTCGCGCCGTCGAGGGCGGCGTTACGGCTGCGGCTGGTTTTAAGGCTGCAGGCATCCACGCTGGGTTCCGCAAGAACCCCGAGCGTCTGGATTACGCGCTTGTCGTGCCCGATAAACCCTGCCCCGGTGCCGGCGTGTTTACCACCAATCGCTTTTGTGCGGCGCCCGTGCAGGTGAGCCGTGCCAACCTGGGCGGTGCCGACAAGGGCTACGGTATCATCGCCGGCGTTTCGGTCAACTCTGGCAATGCCAACGCCGCCACGGGTGAGACCGGCCTTGCATGCGCGCGCGAGACGTGCAGCATCGCATCGCAGGTCATCGGCTGCGAGCCCCAGCAGATTCTGGTTGCCTCCACGGGTGTGATTGGCCAGATTCTGCCGATCGACACGTTTGAGACCGCCATTCCTGCTGCCTACGAGGCGCTCTCCGCCCACGGTGGCGCCGATGCCGCTCGCGCCATCATGACGACCGACACGCACTCCAAGGAGTACGCCGTGGCCTACGTCAGCGAGGCTGCGGGTCATGCGGGCAATGTCTATACGGTAGGTGGAATGTGCAAGGGCTCGGGCATGATCATGCCCAACATGGCCACCATGATCGCAGTTATCACCACCGATGCCCCCGTCGAGCCTGCGGCACTTCATACCCTGCTGCTCTCGACCGTCAAGCAGACCTTTAACAAGGTAACGGTCGATTCCGACACCTCAACCAACGACACCTGCATCATGCTTGCCTCCGGCGCCGCTGCCGCAGATGTCGAGCCTATCGTCGAGGGCTCCGATGCCTTTGACGAGTTGGCATTTGCTGTGCACGAGGTGTGCGAGAGCCTGGCGCGCAATATCGCCGCCGATGGTGAGGGCGCATCCAAGCTTGTTACGGTCAACGTTACCGGCGCCGTGAACGACGAGGAGGCCGATATCGCCGCCCGCGCCGTTGCCAACTCGCCGCTCGTTAAGACCTGCATCGCCGGCCACGACTGCAACTGGGGCCGTGTTGCTATGGCGCTTGGCAAGTGCGGCGTGAAGTTTAATCAGGTAGACGTTTCCATCGACATGATGGGCATGCCCGTCTGTCGCGACGGCCTGACTGTTCCCTTTGACGAGGACGAGGCTCTACGACGTTTCGAGGCGCCCGAGATCGTGATCTCGGCCGACCTGGGCGCAGGCGACGCGGCAACGACCGTGTGGACCTGCGACCTCACGCATGAGTACATCTCCATCAACGGCGACTACCGTTCCTAGATTCCAGGCACGCTGCGCATCTTGCCGCGATTGCGGACAGCGGAGCACGGCGCGATAACGATACGAAAGACGAGGCAGATTATGAAATTCGCACGCGATTGTCGTTCGAGCGAATCCAACGAAGCAACCGCGCAGCTGCTGTTCGAGGCGCTGCCGTGGATTAAGAACCTGACCGGCAAGACGGTTGTTATCAAATATGGCGGAGCCGCCATGGTTGATGAGCAGCTGCGCCGCGACGTGATGAGCGACATCGTTTTGCTCAAGATCATCGGTATGCGCCCCGTCATCGTGCACGGCGGCGGCAAGGCCATCAACGAGGCACTGAGCCATTACGATATTCCCATCGAGTTTAAGAACGGCCAGCGCGTGACCACGCCGGCGACTATGGATATCGTGCGCGAGGTGCTGGGCGGCAAGGTTAACCAGGAGCTGGTTGCTGCCATCAACCACCACGGCAACCTGGCCGTGGGCGTGTCGGGCAGCGATGCCGGCACGCTCATCGCCGAGCCGCTCGACCCCGAGCTCGGTCGCGTGGGCAAAGTGACGCACGTCAACACCGACTATATCGAGCGCTTACTCGATAGCGAGTACATCCCCGTCATCGCTACCGTCGCGGCGGGGGAGGACGGCGGTTTCTTCAACATCAACGCCGACACCGCCGCCGGTGCCGTTGCCGCGGCGCTCCACGCGCATAAGGTGATCTTTTTGACCGATGTCGATGGCCTGTACAAGGACTTTAGCGACAAGGACTCGCTTATCTCCAACCTAACGCTCGACGAGGTTAACGAAATGCTCTACGGCGGCGAGGTCGATAAGGGCATGATTCCCAAGCTGCGCGCGGCCGTCGATGCGCTTACCGGCGGCGTATTTCGTGCCCACATCATCAACGGCACCACGCCGCATTCGCTGCTGCTGGAGCTGCTGACCGATGCCGGCGTCGGTACCGTGATCCATTCCACCGAGACGGCTTACGAGTTCGATACACATCCGCATCCGCTTTCGACGTTTGCTGCGCGTCTGACCGAGAACCTTGACGAGGTCGAGAAGCTTCAGACGGTCTAGCTGACCCGCAGCCGCCCCATTCCTGCACCCATAGGTCTGCGCCGTCCGGCGCTCAACGAAAGGCATCCCATGTCACTTGCAGCTCAGCAATCGCTTGAATCCCATTACGTTATGCATACCTTTGGCCGCTCTCCGGTCGAGTTTGTCGAGGGTCACGGCATGAAGCTCACCGGCGACGATGGCCGTGAGTACCTCGACTTTCTTGCCGGCATCGGCGTGTGCAGCCTAGGTCATGGCAACCTGGCTGTGCTCTCGGCGCTCGAGGCACAGACCAAAAAGCTCATGCATGTCTCCAATTACTTCTACATCGAGCAGCGTGGACAGGTCGCGGCGCTGCTGTCCAAGCTTGCTAACGACGACGTAGATGGTGCGCGCGTGCTTGCCGATGCCATTGCCGCCGGCGATGAGACCACGGCAGCTGCTCTTGGTGCCCCGGCTGCGGGCGAGCAGGTGTGGGAGACGTTCTTTGCTAACTCCGGCGCCGAGGCCAACGAGGGCTCGATGAAGCTCGCGCGCCTGTACGCCAAGCGTGCCGGTAACGGCGGTAACACCATCGTGTGCATGCGCGGCGGTTTTCACGGCCGTACGCTCGAGACCATTGCCGCCACCATGCAGGATTGGCTGCAGGATAGTTTCCGTCCGCTGCCGGGTGGCTTTGTGGCCTGCACGCCCAACGATGTCGATGAGCTGCGTGCGATCTTTAAGCAGCTGGGGAGCGAAATTTGTGCCGTGATGCTCGAACCGATCCAGGGTGAGAGTGGCGTGCACCCTATGACCGAGGAGTTTATGGCGGCAGCGCGCGACCTGGCACACGAAGTGGGCGCCGTGCTTATCGCCGACGAGGTCCAGTGCGGCATCTTCCGCTCCGGCAAGCCGTTTGCATTCCAAACCTATGGCGTGGAGCCCGACATCATGAGCCTTGCCAAGGGCATTGCCGATGGCGTGCCCATGGGTGCCGTCGTGGCAAAGAAGGAGATTGCCGACGTGTTTAAGCCGGGCGACCACGGCTCGACCTTTGGCGGTAGCTGCTTGGCCATCGCGGCGTGTGCCGCGACGCTCTCCGCGCTCGTGCGCGGCGATTATGCCGACCATGCTGCCAAGGTAGGCGCCTATATGGAGCAGGCGCTGGCCAAGCTCCCGCACGTGGTTGAGATTCGTGGCCGCGGCCTGATGCTCGGATGCGACTTGGATGACGCTGCGGGCGATGCGCGTGATATTGTTGCCCGCGCGCTGGCCGCCGGTGCCGTGATTAACGCTACGGGTGCCCATACGCTGCGTTTCCTGCCGCCGCTCGTCTGCGAGGAAGCCGACGTGGACAGTCTGATTGAGATCCTGTCGGGCGTTTTGGGCTAACGCAGCGCAATAACTCAATTTGGACTGGGTTCCGGACTGCGGACGTGCCATATGTGGCACGATTCAACGGTCTGGAGCCCGTTTTGCCTTAGATTTGCTAAGGCAGGGAGACCTGCTGGTCAAAAAACATCAAATATGAGTACTGTTACCGATTTGGTCGCAGCAGTTTTGGACTAATAAGGCCAGATGGCAAGTCGAAATGGCGATGAATGCACGATTTTGATCCAACTGTTAGTCCTTATAATGTACATATGTTGCGTAACTTAGACAAATACTATCTTTTTATATGTTGCAAACAAAGTAGCAGTACTCATTTTTGCCATTTTTTGGCCACGGCCTTTGTGACAGACGTGCTGGCGGGTTCGAATCCCTCTGCGATGGGCCTGAAAAAAAGAAAGGCCTCCATCGCTGGGGGCCTAACAATTCAGTGGTGGGCGATGAGGGATGTCGCGTGCGGCTGGCGCCGCCCGCATCCGCTTCGGGCCTACGGCCCTCGCGTGCTGCGCTGGAAAACGCTTCGCGTTTCCTCAGCGCCGCACCCTGTCAGGTGCGAATCCCATGAAATGGGCCCAACCAAAAACGGCCCCCTTTCGAGGACCGTTTCCAATTCAGTGGTGGGCGATGAGGGATTCGAACCCCCAGCCTTGTGCGTGTAAAGCACCTGCGCTAACCGTTGCGCCAATCGCCCGTGCGGAGAGAGTATAGCAAAACAATCGCCTCATTCACCTCATATCCATTAAAGGTAACTCGTGCGTGTCACAGCGGAGCTGATTCAGTTGAGATTGCCTGAACATTCCGCCCCTCTTTACGCCCTCGGGTATACTCAAAAGCTACTGATTCGATTTGATGCCCAGCAACAGCAGAGGGGATAGTATATGTGCGGTTTTGTCGGTTTTGTCGGTGGGACGGATAACCAATCCGAGGTGCTCACCAAGATGATGGACCGCATCGTCCATCGCGGTCCCGACATGGGCGGTCAGTTTATCGACGGCCGCGTTGCCCTCGGCTTCCGCCGCCTGTCGATCCTCGACCTGACCGAGGCTGGCGCCCAACCCATGGCCAACGAGGACGGTAGCGTCGTCATTGTCTTCAACGGCGAGATCTACAACTTCCAAGAACTCCGTTCCGAGCTCGAGGCCAAGGGCTACAAGTTCCACTGCGGCGCCGACACCGAGAGCCTCCTACACGGCTACGAGGAGTGGGGCGAGGCCGTCCTCGATCGCCTGCGCGGTATGTACGCCTTCGTCATCTGGGACAAAAAGAAGAACAAGCTTTTTGGCGCCCGCGACATCTTTGGCATCAAGCCGCTTTACTACTATCCCATGGCCGATGCGGGCGACGGCGCTCCGGGCGTGCTCTTTGGTTCCGAGATCAAGAGCTTCCTGGACTACCCGCACTTCCACAAGGCGGTCAACAAAAAGGCCCTGCGTCCGTACATGACGCTGCAGTATTCGGCAACCGAGGAGACCTTCTTCGAGGGTGTCTACAAGCTGCCGCCGGCGCACTACTTTACCGTCGATATCCCGACCGGCAAGATGAACATCGAGCGCTACTGGGATTGCGATTACTCTGCCGTCGAGAAGCCGTTCGAAGAGTATGTCGATGAGCTGGACGAGGTCGTGCACGAGAGCGTCGAGGCCCATCGTATCGCCGACGTCAAGGTCGCGTCGTTCCTCTCCGGTGGCGTCGACTCCAGCTACATCGCCGCTTGCCTCATGCCCGACAAGACCTTCTCGGTGGGCTTTGACTACAAGAACTTCAACGAGACCAACTACGCCAAGGAGCTTTCCGATAAGCTCGGCGTCGAGAACGTTCGCAAGATGATTACCGCCGACGAGTTCTTCGGTGCGCTCGAGGACATCCAGTATCACATGGACGAGCCGCAGTCCAACCTGTCTTCCGTACCGCTGTGGTTCTTGGCCGAGATGGCCCGCAAGGACGTCACCGTCGTGCTTTCGGGTGAAGGTGCCGACGAGCTTTTTGGCGGCTACGCCTACTACGAGGACACGGTCCCGGTGCGCAAGTACAAAAAGATGGTGCCGCTGCCCATCCGTCGCGCGCTCGGTAACCTGGCGCTGCATATGCCGTACTTCAAGGGACATAACTTCCTGGTCAAGGGTGCCGAGATCCCCGAGAAGTCGTTCCTGGGACAGGCTCTGGTATGGCCGGAGCGCGAGGTCGACGGCGTGCTCAAGCCCGAGTACAACACCGGCGACGGCGCCTTTGAGCTTGCCGCTCCCATCTATGCGCGCGTGAAGGGTCAGCCCGAGCTGGTCAAGAAGCAGTACCTGGACATGAACATGTGGCTCCCGGGCGACATTCTGCTCAAGGCCGACAAGATGTGCATGGCGCATTCGCTGGAGCTGCGCGTACCCTTCCTGGATCGCAAGGTTATGGAGTTCGCCGAGCACATTCCCGACCGCTACCGCATCAACGAGAACGGCAACAAACAGGTACTCCGCCACGCTGCCAACAAGTCGCTGCCCGATGAGTGGGCCACCCGTCCCAAGGTGGGCTTCCCGGTGCCGATCGTCTACTGGCTGCGCGAGCAAAAGTGGTACGACTATGTCAAGGAGTACTTCACCGCGCCGTGGGCAAGCGAGTTCTTCGATACCGACGAGCTCATGCACCTGCTCGATCTGCACTTTGCGGGCAAGGGCGATTTCCAGCGCAAGATCTATACGCCGCTCGTGTTCCTGGTGTGGTACAAGCGCTTCTTTATCGACGAGGACCAGCCCGCTGTTCAGGCTGCCTAGCCTCGGCTTACGAACGCCTGCGTGTAACGGCTCCTCCGGGAGCCGTTTTTGCGTGGGTGCGTTTCAGTTACTATAAAACCGTCCCTGCCAAATGGCTGAGAAAGGTGAAAGATGCACCATTCGGATTCCGCGACCGTGACCACGGTCGATACGCTTGCCAAGCTTCTCGATGTGTGCGGCGAGCTGCGCGCATCAGAGCAGGTTGACGAGCGTGCCGTGACCGGCTGCTCGTTTGATTCGCGCGCGGTCTCGGCAGGTGACGTGTTCTTTTGCAAAGGTGCTGCCTTTAAGCCCGCGTTTTTGAGCATGGCGCTCGATGCGGGCGCCGTCGCATTTGTGTGCGAGGAGTCGCTGGTCGAGTCTCTGGAGCCGCTGGCGCAGGAGAGCGGTGCTGCGATGCTGGTTGTTGATAGTGTTCGCACGGCCATGGCCCTGTTGCCGCCGGAGGTCTACGACCGTCCCGACCGCGACGTCAAGATCGTGGGCATCACCGGCACCAAGGGAAAGACCACGGCCGCTTTTATGCTCCAGTCCATCATCAAGGCGGCGGGTGAGTCCTGCGGCATGATCGGCTCGGTGAGTACCGACGATGGCATCGAGTGCTACGAGAGCACCAATACTACGCCCGAGGCCCCCGAGGTCTGGCGCCATATCGCCAACTGCCGCACGTCCGGTCGCCAGTCCATGGTCATGGAGGTTTCGAGCCAGGCGCTCAAGTACCAACGCGTCGAGAATCTGCCGTTTGACGTGGCGTGCTTCCTCAACATCGGCCGCGACCACATCTCGCCGATCGAACACCCCACGTTTGAGGATTATTTTGAGAGCAAACTCAGGATCTTTGACCAGGCAAAGACCGCCGTGGTGAATCTGGGCACCGAAGAGGTCGACCGCGTGCTGGAGGCAGCGTCGACGGCCGAGCGCTTGGTGACCGTTGGCGTCGAGCATCCCGAGGCAAGCCTGTGGGCGAGCGACGTACGCATGGTCGGCTTTAGCATCGAGTTCAACTTGCATGGCCTGTGTGCCGACGAGTCCGAGGCGGGGGAGAAGGTCCTGCTGGGCATCGCGGGAGACTTTAACGTGGAGAACGCGCTGGTCGCTATCGCCGCCGCGCGCGAGATCGGCATCGGTATCGAGGCCATCAAGAAGGGCCTCTCCAAACTGCGTGTGCCGGGCCGTATGGAGGTCGTGGAGTCGAAGGACGGCCGCGTGATTTGCGTCGTCGACTACGCGCACAACCAGCTTTCGTTCCGCTCGCTTTTCTCGTCGGTCAAGCGCGCGTTTCCCGCCAGCCCGGTTATCGCAGTGTTTGGCGCTGCCGGTGGCAAGGCACAGGAGCGCCGCGAGCAGCTTCCGCGCGAGGCCGCACCATATTCCGACCTGATGATCTTTGCCAACGAGGACCCGGCTCACGAGGACCCGATGAAGGTCTGTCGCGAGCTTGCCGAACATGTTCCCGACGATACGCCGAACAAGATCATCCTCGACCGCGAAGCCGCTGTGCATGCGGCGTTCAAGGCGGCGCGCGAGGAGTACGTCAACCCCGATGCTCCCACTATTGTCTTGCTGCTGGCAAAGGGTGACGAGGAGCTCATGCACGTGGGCGATGAGTTCGTGCCCATCGAGAGCGACCTTTCGCTGGCCAATCGCCTAATCGATGTTACCCAGTTTGACTAATGAACCATGATGGCGGCGGCGCCCTGAGTGCGCTGTCGCCATAAGCGTGTTCCCTCAATCAAAACATGCCGTCCAAGTCCAAACCCTTCTACGTAAACGGAGTAACCATGTCCCACAATACCCTGCCGACCGTCGCTGAGCTTTCGGGCGAGATGCGCGAGCGCTTGGCCAAGGTCAAATACGTCTTTACCGACCTGGATGCCACGATGCTTGCACCCGGCTCGTGCGTGCTGCGCGACAACGACGGCAACCCCTCGACCAAACTCGTCGAGGCCGTCGTGGCGCTCGCTCGTGCTGGCATTCAGGTGGTTCCCACCTCGGGCCGCAACCGTACCATGATCCACGAGGACGCGCGCGTGCTCGGCCTCAACTCCTACATTGGTGAGATGGGCGGCCTGGTTATGTACGACCTCAAGGCCAACGATTGGGAGTATCTGACCGGCGACATGCCTTACGACCCCGTCTGCGGCCTTACTCCGCACCAGGTGATCGAGCAGACCGGCGTGTGCGAGAAGATCCTTGCCCGCTGGCCGCACAAGATCGAGTATCACAACGACATGTCGACCGGCTACAAGTACCGCGAGGTCACCGTCGGCATGCGCGGCGATGTGCCCGACAATGAGGTCCAGGCCATCCTGGACGAGGCCGGCTGCGGCCTGGTGTGGGCCTGTAACGGTCACCTGACGCATCTGTCCAAGCCGACGACGCTCGAGCTCGATCGCGTCGAGGACGGTCGCGCATTCAACATCAACCCCGCGGGCCTCAACAAAGGCGTCGCCATTGCGCACTTCTGCGAGCACCTGGGGATCGAGCGCGAGGAGACGTTGGCGCTCGGCGATTCCGAGTCCGACTTCTACATGGCCGATCACGTGGGCACGTTCTGCCTGGTCGAGAATGGCCTGACGAGCGCCGGCGCGCCCGAGTTCCTGGCTGCTTGCGAGAACGCTTTCGTTACGCGTGGCAAAATTGTCGACGGTTGGGCGGCGACGGCAGAGCTGCTGGTCGCGGCGCGTTCGTAGCGCGCCGCCGCCGCACTTGGACATGTCTTTTCGAGAGAGACTGGTGAGGTAATGTCCGATATCGAGAATCCGGCAGGCGACACGCGCCCGATTGGCGTGTTCGATTCTGGTTTGGGCGGTCTGACGGTTGCGCGCGCCATCGCGACGGCGCTGCCGCACGAGTCCGTCTACTACTTTGGCGACACCAAGCGCTGCCCCTACGGCACGCGCACCGAGGATGAAGTGCGCTCGTTTGCGTTGCAGGCGGGTCGTTGGCTTTCGAAGCACGACGTCAAGATTATGGTCATCGCCTGCAACACGGCGACCGCTGCGGCCTTGCGTCTGGCCCAGCAGGTGCTCGACGTTCCCGTGATCGGTGTGATCGCGCCGGGTGCCCGTGCGGCAATCAACAGCACGCGTACGCGTCGCGTGGGCGTGCTCGCCACCAACCTCACTATTCGCTCGGGCGCCTATACGCGCGCCATTCAGGACCTGGATGCCGGCGTCGATGTATACGGCTGTCCAGCCTCGAGCTTTGTCGAGGTTGTCGAACACGAGCTCGCCTCGGGTGCACATCTGCAGGAACAGTGGCTTGAGAACGAGGACATCTTCGATACGCCTGCCGTGCGTGCGCTGGTGGGTGCCACGGTTGAGCCGCTGCGCGACCACGGCATCGATACCGTGGTGCTCGGCTGTACGCATTTTCCGCTGTTGGTGGGACCTATCCGCCATGCGCTGGGGCCTGGGGTGCGCGTCGTGAGTTCCGCCGAGGAGACCACGCGCGAGCTGACCGATATCCTCACGCGCCGCGAGCAGCTGGCGGGCGACGCCGCCGAGCCGCAGCATCGTTTTGCCACGACGGCCGATAACATTGCCGAGTTTGCGGTGGCGGGCAGCTTTATCTTTGGTCAGCCGCTCAAGAGCATCGAACATATCGATATCGATGAGCTGAAATAGATGTAAGGCAGCTGCCAGAGCCTTCGCCACATCTTTTGCCGAAAGGAAATTTCTATGGAGTACATGCAGGTCAACCGCGCCAACGGTCGCGCCGCCAACGAGTTGCGCCCCGTTAAGCTCACCCGTGGCGTCATGAAGCACGCTCACGGCTCGTGTCTGGCCGAGTTCGGTGACACGCGCGTGCTGTGCGCCGCCACTATCGAGGAGGGCGTGCCGGGCTGGCGAAAGGGAGCTAAGGCCGGCTGGGTGACCGCGGAATACGCCATGCTGCCGGCGTCGACCGGCAAGCGCTGCAAGCGCGAGCACGCCAACCGCAAGGGCCGCTCCATGGAGATCGAGCGCCTCATTGGCCGCAGCCTGCGTACCGTCGTCAACATGAAGGCGCTCGGCGAGTACACCGTCACCGTCGACTGCGATGTGATTCAGGCCGATGGCGGCACGCGTACAGCGAGCATCACCGGCGCCTGGGTGGCGCTGCACGACGCCCTCGCCATGTGGGTCGAGGCGGGCAAGATCGAGCGCATCCCGCTTATCGGCCAGGTGGCTGCCATCTCCATGGGCGTTGTCGACGGCAACACTCTGCTCGACTTGGATTATTCCGAGGACAGCCATGCCGAGGTCGACATGAACCTCGTCGCCACCGACACTGGTGAGATGATCGAGCTCCAGGGCACTGGCGAGCAGGCGCCCTTCGACCGCAAACGCCTCAACGCCCTGCTCGACCTGGGCGACAAGGGTATCGCCGAGCTCATCGAGCTCCAGCGCCAAGCCCTCGCCTAACCTACCAAAAAGGGACAGGTTTATTTTGGTAGGTTTTATCTGGGAAAACGTCGAAGTATAAGACTGCCGTTGATTGAGAGGGGAGAGAGGCCGAGGTCCTCGTCGTCCTCAACACGGCATTGCTATAGAGACAAGGAGGCCAGCTATGGCACTTGAGAAGATTGACATCGACACCCTCGACCCGACGGCGACCATCGTCGTGGCAACCGGCAACGCCCATAAGCTCACCGAGATCGAGGTCATTTTGGGCAAGGTCATGCCCGAGGTACGCTTTGTGGCGCTCGGTCAGCTGGGCGATTTTGAGGACCCCGAGGAAAACGGCACGACGTTTTTGGAGAACGCCATCATCAAGGCGCAGGCTGCGGTCGAGGAGACGGGGCTCATGGCCATTGCCGACGATTCGGGCTTGGTCGTTGATGCCCTGGACGGCGAGCCGGGCGTGTATAGCGCGCGCTATGCGGGCGTGCATGGCGACGATGCCGCCAACAACGCCAAGCTGCTCGTTAACCTGGAAGGCGTGGCCGACGAGGATCGCACCGCGCGCTTTATGAGCGTCGTTGCACTCATCGACACGGACGGTTTGGTCACCTATGGTGAGGGCGCCTGCGAGGGCACTATCGCACACGAGGGGCGCGGCGATCACGGCTTTGGCTATGACCCGCTGTTCCTGCCGGTCGACACGCCGGGCAAGACCATGGCCGAGCTGACGGCGGACGAGAAGAACGCCATCAGCCATCGATTCCATGCGCTCGAGCACCTATCCGCCAAACTGACGGGCGAGGAGTAGGCCGTGCGCGCGGTGGTGCAGCGCGTGCTCAACGCCGGCGTGACGGTCGACGGCGAGTGCGTGGGTCGCATTGGACGCGGCTACCTGGTGCTGCTGGGTGTGGGCCATGGCGATACGCGTGCCGAGGCCGACAAGCTGTGGGGCAAGCTCCGCGGGCTGCGTATCAACGAGGATGAGAACGGCAAGACCAACCTGGCACTTGCCGATGTCGACGGCGAGGTACTCGTGGTGTCGCAGTTCACGCTGTTTGCCGACTGCCGCCACGGCCGCCGTCCGTCGTTTACGGATGCCGGCGCCCCCGATGTCGCCAACGAGCTCTACGAGTACTTCTTGACGCTTGTGCGCGAGGACGTTGAGCATGTGGCGCACGGTATCTTTGGCGCCGACATGAAGGTCGACCTGGTCAACGACGGCCCATTCACCATCGTCTTGGACACCGATAGTCTGTAAGTAATCAATTTGGGACCGGGTTTTTAGCTACTTGCGTATGGCCACAACAGGGTGCTATAGTATTAGAGTTTTGTCTATCTTAGGGGTATTATCCCCTTTTTGAATTGCACCTTCTGGAGGCCCTGTTCATGGAAGAGATGGAAGTCAATCACGTCGACGACATCCACGAGAAGCTGACCGATATGGTGGGCGATCGCGTCAAGGTTAAGGCCAACATGGGCCGTACCCGCGTCGTCGAGCGCATGGGCACCATCAAGAGCGTCCACCCGGCCGTCTTCATTGTCGAGGTCGACGAGCGTCGCGGCCGCAAGTCGCGTCAGTCCTACCAGTATATCGATGTGCTCACCGGTCAGGTCGAGCTGTTCGACCCCGAGAGCGGCGAGCACATCTTTACCCCGCTCGGCAATCAGCTCGAGGAGCATTAACGGTGACCGATCGGTCCCTGACTCTTTCCGCGCCGGCAAAGATTAACCTCTACCTGGGGGTTCATACCGAGCGCGATGACCGCGGCTACCACAGGGTCGATTCCCTGATGGCGGCCGTCGGTCTTTCCGATACCGTGACGGTCACGCCGTCGCAGGCGCTGACCGTCCAGACGGTTCCAGCATCAGATTTTCCCATGCAAAAGAATACGGCGTATCGGGCTGCGGTTGCTATGGCCGAGCATTATGGTCGCGAGGCAAACATCTGCGTGACGATTGAGAAGCGCATTCCATTGTGCGCCGGCTTGGGCGGCCCCTCGACGGATGCGGCCGCGGTCATTGTCGCCTTGGCAGAGCTCTGGGGCATTGATCGCACCGACCCGGCGCTCGACGACATTGCGCGGGGCATTGGTGCTGACGTCCCGTTCTTTTTGCACGCGAGTCCTGCGTTCTACGTAGGCGGGGGAGACGTGCTGGCAACTGAGTACCCCGCGCTGCCCGCGACGCCCGTCGTGCTGGTCAAGCCGCGCGAGGCAAGCGTTTCGACAATTGAAGCCTATCGACGTTTTGACGAGGCCCCGGTGCCTGCGGACGAGCCCGGCGCGATAGCTTCTGCCTTGCGTGCTGGTGATGCTGAGACGGCATATGCGCTCATCCATAACAACCTTGGTGTCATTTCCGCACAGATGGAGTCGCAGATTCAAACGGTCCTCGACTGGCTGCGTAAACAGGACGGAACCGTTGCTGTAGATGTGTGCGGATCGGGTGCCTGCTCGTTTGCCATTTGCGACACCGCTGCCACGGCCGAAAGGCTTGCCGATGCTGCCCAGCAAAATGGCTGGTGGGCCTGCGCGACTGAGCTTATTCCCAACACGGTTCAAATCGACGCGCCAAAGAAATAAAAATTTCTCTAGCACACGACGAAAATCTTTGTTACTATAGTCGAGCTAACGGGTTGTGGCTCAGTTTGGTAGAGCACTGCGTTCGGGACGCAGGGGTCGCTGGTTCAAATCCAGTCAACCCGACCAGAGCATGAGGAGGGACCGCTTCTTGCGGTCCCTTTTTTTAGCTAGTGTTGTGATACCGCGATACCCGCGGTATACTCATTCGAGCTTGTCTCGCTGTATTGTGGAGGTCTACATGTTTGGACTGAGGGCTCCTGAGCTCATCATTATTCTCGTCGTTGTCCTGATTATCTTCGGGCCCAAGAACCTGCCGAAGCTCGGCAAGTCCCTCGGCTCTACCGTCAAGAATATCCGCGAGGGTATGGAGGGCGACGATAAGGCCGAGACCAAGCAGGCCGAGGAGGTCGTGGTCGAGCAGTCCGAGGAGGACAAGGAGATCGCTGAGCTCGAGGCCAAGCTCGCTGCTGCCAAGAAGAAGCAGGCAGAGGACAGCGACGCGGACGCAGAGTAGTCCCATCCCTTTGGGGTGAGCACCTGACCGGCTTGCCCGCAGGCTAGCCGGTCTTTTTCGTTTTGTTGACAGTTGATTGTTTGATCAGAGTTGGGGAGATATCCGTATGGACGCAAGCCAGATCGTACTGACCGCTGAGGGCCGCCAGAAGCTCGTCGAGGAGCTCGCTTGGCGTGAGGGCGATTACGCCAAGGAGATCGTCGAGGACATCAAGGAAGCCCGCGCGTTCGGCGACCTTTCGGAGAACTCCGAGTACGACGCCGCTAAGGACAAGCAGGCCCAGAACGCCGCTCGTATTGCCGAGATCCAGGCCATCCTCGCCAACGCTCAGGTTGCTGCCACCACGGGCGACCTGACCGTCTCCATCGGTTCCACCGTTTCGCTGATTGATCCCAACGGCGAGGTCATGGAAGTCACGCTCGTCGGTACCACCGAGACCAACTCGCTCGAGCACAAGATCTCCAACGAGTCTCCGGTCGGTCACGCCATCATCGGTCACGGCGAGGGTGATTCCGTCGAGGTCGTTACGCCTTCCGGCAAGACTCGCGTCTACACCATCGCCAAGATCGCACGCTAGACCACGGTCCCGCGTAAAGGTATGTTTTCGCTCCCTGGGACCGAATCCTGGGGAGCGTTTTAGTTTGAGGAGCTAACTTATGGCAGAGAACCAGAACGCCGCCGATCAGGCATCGACGCTCAACGACGAGCGCGCCACCCGCCTGGCCAAGCGCGCCGCCCTGTTCGAGGCGGGCCAGAACCCCTATCCCGAGCACTCTGAGCTTGAGGACTACGTCGCCGATATCGAGGCTAAGTACGCCGAGCTTGCCGATGGCGAGGACACCGAGGACGTCGTGAAGATCGCTGGCCGTGTGGTCGCCAAGCGCGGTCAGGGCAAGATCATGTTCATCGTCGTGCGCGATGCGACTGCCGAGATTCAGCTGTTCTGCCGCATCAACGACATGGACGAGGCTGCCTGGAGTACGCTCAAGGCCCTCGACCTGGGCGACATCCTGGGCGTGACCGGCGTGGTCGTGCGCACCCAGCGTGGCCAGCTTTCCGTTGCCCCTAAGAGCGCGACCCTGCTTGCCAAGGCCGTTCGTCCGCTGCCCGAGAAGTTCCACGGTCTTTCCGATAAGGAGACCCGCTATCGCCAGCGCTATGTCGACCTGATCGCCAACGACGACGTTCGCGAGACCTTCCGTAAGCGTTCGCAGATTCTCTCCACCTTCCGTCGCTTTATGGAGTCCGACGGCTACATGGAGGTCGAGACCCCCATCCTGCAGACCATCCAAGGCGGCGCTACTGCCAAGCCGTTCATTACCCACTTCAACGCGCTCGATCAGGAGTGCTACCTGCGTATTGCCACCGAGCTGCACCTCAAGCGTTGCATCGTCGGTGGTTTTGAGCGCGTGTTCGAGATCGGCCGCATCTTCCGTAACGAGGGCATGGACCTTACCCACAACCCCGAGTTCACCACGATGGAGGCCTACCGTGCCTTCTCCGACCTCGAGGGCATGAAGGCACTCGCCCAAGGTGTCATCAAGGCTGCCA
The DNA here is from genome assembly GCA_048205395.1 of Collinsella sp. GTDB lineage: Bacteria > Actinomycetota > Coriobacteriia > Coriobacteriales > Coriobacteriaceae > Collinsella. The sequence continues at coordinate 22,033 of DBEWUK010000042.1, read as the reverse complement.
ACAAGGCCATCGGCAACCCCGAGGTCATCGAGTACCAGGGCCAGACCATCGACCTTTCTGGTGAGTGGGCCAGCCGTCCCATGACCGACATCGTCTCCGACGTGCTCGGCAAGCAGGTCACCATCGACACGCCGGTCGAGGAGCTTGCTGCCGCCGCGCGCGAGAAGGGCCTGGAGATCAAGCCCGAGTGGACTGCTGGCAAGATCATCGCCGAGATTTACGATGAGCTGGGCGAGGACACCATCGTTAACCCGACGTTCGTGTGCGATTACCCCATCGAGGTCAGCCCGCTCGCCAAGCGTTTTGAGGACGACCCGCGTTTGACCCACCGCTTTGAGCTGGTCATCGCCGGCCACGAGTACGCCAACGCTTTCTCCGAGCTCAACGACCCGGTCGACCAGGCCGAGCGCTTTGCCGCCCAGATGGCCGAGAAGGCCGGCGGTGACGACGAGGCCATGGAGTACGACGAGGACTACGTGCGCGCCCTCGAGTACGGTATGCCTCCCGCGGGCGGCATTGGCATTGGTATCGACCGCGTGGTCATGCTGCTCACCAACCAGGCTTCTATCCGCGACGTGCTGCTGTTCCCGCACATGAAGCCCGAGAAGGGTTTCCAGTCCGGTGCCGCTGCCGCCAAGGCTGCCGAGGCCGGCAACGCCGCGAGCCCGTTCGTTACGTCGCTTAAGCCCACGCTCGATTACTCCAAGATCGCCGTTGAGCCGCTGTTTGAGGAGTTCGTCGACTTTGATACCTTCTCCAAGAGCGACTTCCGCGCTGTGAAGGTCAAGGCATGCGAGGCCGTCAAGAAGTCCAAGAAGCTGCTGAACTTTACGCTCGACGACGGTACCGGTACCGACCGCACCATCCTCTCCGGTATTCACGCTTATTACGAGCCCGAGGACCTGGTCGGCAAGACCTTGCTCGCCATTACCAACCTGCCTCCGCGCAAGATGATGGGTATTCCCAGCTGCGGCATGCTGATCAGCGCTGTCCACGAGGAGGAGGGCGAGGAGCGCCTCAACCTGATCCAGCTCGACGCCTCCATCCCTGCCGGCGCAAAGATGTACTAACTAGTTACGCGGTTCTACGAACCGCGTAACGGCTCGACGCTGCGCGGGCCGCATTTGGGCACTCTGACGTTCAACTTCAAGGGCGCGCCCCGAAGGTCAGCGCCCTGTCGGTTCACGTCACCGTGTCTCAAATGCGGCCCGCTCGCTGACGTTGCCAATACATCGATGTAGTCATTGGGGACGTTCTTAAACGACTACCCAACGGATATTGCGCACATGGCTCGCATGACAGTCGTCTCTTTTATGTTTCCTTTAGCCGTTGCTGCCTAGGATGGGGGTTAGTCGACAGGAAGGGAGCACCGGGATGGACGACGCGAGCGAGCGTGCAATCGAAGAGGACATGCTCGATCAGTTCAACTACTTTGATGATGAGGACGAGGAATTGATCGACCGTCGCGAGCCGGCGGCGCTCGATACTTTCGACCTTATTGATGAAGAGCCCGACGAGGACGAGGTCGGATCAGCGGAGCCCCCACAGCCTTCGCGCCTTGACTCGCTGCTTTCGAGAGCCCCCATGCACCACGGCGTTCGTGCCGGCGCGCTCCATATGAAAACTGACTGGCACCAGATCGTGACGGCAGGCGATGAGCTTGCCGTCGATGCGCCACTCACCGATAAGTCATCCATCATCTGCCGCACCGGCATGCTTATGCTGGCAAGCGGAACAGGTGCCTGGCGCGTGCGCGATACCATGAATCGTGTTGCTGCCGTACTCGGCGTCACGATTCACGTCGACCTGAGTCTTCTGTCGTTTGAGTGCACTTGCATCGAAGATGGCCACTGCTTTAACGAGGTTGTCAGCCTGCCCACAACGGGAGTCAATACCCATCGCATTTGGATGATGGAGAGTTTCCTCAAGGAAATCGAGACCTATGGTCGTCGCTTCACGGTACACGAGTATCACGAGATGCTCAGGACCGTTGAGAGCTCAAAGCCTGATTACTCTCCCTGGCAACAGGGCCTTGCGGCAGCCTGTGCTTGCGGCGCCTTCGTCTTTTTGCTCGGCGGCGGCCCTATCGAGATGGCCTGCGCGTTCGTGGGCGCGGGTGTCGGCAACTTTGCCCGCTCCCATATTCTCAAGCAAGGCCTTGGTCAGTTCAGCGCGCTGACGACCGGCGTTGCGCTCGCTTGCGTTTCGTATCTGCTGGCATTGCTCGGCCTTGGCCAGGTCATACCGGGGGCAATGTCGCACCAAGAAGGCTATATCGGCGCCATGCTCTTTGTGATTCCCGGCTTTCCACTCATTACGGCAGGCCTCGACATCGCTAAGCTCGACATGCGAAGCGGTATCGAGCGCCTTTCATATGCCGTATCGATTATTGTGATGGCGACCCTCGTAGGTTGGATGGTTGCCGAGTGTGTTGGCCTGGCGCCGGACGACTTTGCCCCACTGGGCCTTTCGCCGCTTGCCCTTACGCTCCTGCGCGTGGTGATGAGCTTCGTTGGCGTATTCGGCTTCTCGGTGATGTTCAACAGCCCGGTAAAGATGGCCGCGGCAGCTGGGTTGATCGGCGCCGTGTCCAATACCCTGCGTCTGACCCTTGTCGATGCGCCGACGATGATTCCCTTCCTGGGCCTCAGCACGGGAATGCCTCCCGAGGCAGCAGCGTTTATCGGCGCGCTGGTATCGGGGCTGCTCGCAAGCTTGGCTGAAGTCAAGCTCACCTACCCGCGCATCGCCCTCACGGTGCCTTCGATTGTCATTATGGTGCCGGGCTTGTATCTGTATCGCTCGATGTATTACATGTGCACCTTCGACACGGTCAATATGCTCGGCTGGTTTGTGCGCGCAGTGCTCATCGTAGCGTTTCTGCCCGTTGGACTGGGTGTGGCGCGTACGCTCACCGACCCTCGCTGGCGCCACACCAGCTAATTGGTACAAGGGGGACAGGTTACTTTGCACCAAATGAGTTGCGGTGAAATAGGGACTGAATTGTTGCTTAAAGGGTCAAAACAGTCCGTATTCCACCGCAACTTATGGGGTCGGGGGTTTTGGTGCCCTGCATCTCCACAAACTCAACGCTTACGAAGCGCGCGCCGTTCGTGTTAGGGTAGTTCCACCACATAAGTAGTCGCAGACGCGCGTAACACGGGCGGGCGAGATGAAGTCCCAACAGCTCCATCTTGCCCGCCCGTTTTTGTTGCGTGGCGCCGCGGTACAACACAGAGAGGAATCTGCCCTTTATGCCTATCAACAAACGGGAGAGCCTGCTGTTCACCTTTATCATGTGCTTTTGCATGGTGCTCTGGATGAGCATCTACAACGTTGCCCTGCAGCATGGGGCCATCAACGGCGAGGTTGTTGCCGCCGCGTGGCTCGGCTTCCCCGTTGCCTACATTTTTGCCATGTGCTGCGACTGGTTTGTTGCCAGTCCCCTTGCCAAGGGTTTCGCTTTTAAATTCCTGGTCACGCCGGGCAAGAGCTCGCCACTTGCCATGACGCTCGCCGTCAGCTCCTGCATGGTCGTTCCCATGGTCATCATCATGTCGCTGTACGGTGCCTGTGAGGGTCTGACGCACATGCCCGGCGGCATCCTTGCGAACCTGTATTCCGTGCCCGCGATCTGGATGATCAACATCCCGCATAATTTTGTGATGGCGCTGCCGTGGAACCTTTTGGTAGCCGGTCCGATTTCCCGCTTCGTCTTCCGTCGCGCCTTCCCTGTGGGGACGGTTTTCGAGGAGGAGCATGCCGAGCTCTTGGAGCAGGCTATGGCTCCTGAGTGCGAGTAGCTCGCTTAGGGATCTGCTGAGCGCGGGCGACTTGCTTGGTTGGAGCCCTAAGCGTGGATAGCTCTCTCGGCGACATCGCGGGCGTGAGCGGTGCGCATGACCGGAGGGCCCGTGCTGCTCCGTTGCCCGACGTGCTAGCGCGCAGAACAATCTGTTGGTGCATTCGGCGGCTGCTGAAGCGTTTCGGCAGCCGCTTTTTATACGGAGTTTAAATACAACAGTCTGTTGTATTACGTAGAGTGGTATATCTCTAGCGGGAAAAATGCGAGAGACGGAGCATTATGGCGTTGCTAGTAGGACTGGACGTAGGGTCGACGACGACCAAAGTTTACGCGATGCACGAGGATATGACCGAGGCGTGGTGGGGATATCGCCGCCACGGGGCGTGTCAGACAGCGAGCGTGCGCGCCATGCTCGGCGAGCTCGCCGAGCGCTTTCCCCATGAGTCGCTGCGCGTTGCGGTGACCGGCTCGGGTGCGCGCGATATCGCGACCGCGCTGGGCGCCTCGTACGTTCAGGAGGTGGTCGCCAACGCGCTCGCGATCAGCAGGTTCTATCCGCAGACGCGCTGCGCCATCGAGCTGGGCGGCCAAGACGCCAAGATGATCTTCTTCCGCACCAACGATAAGGGAGACATCGAGGTTGCCGACATGCGCATGAACGGCTCGTGCGCAGGCGGTACCGGTGCATTTATCGACGAGATGGCAAAGCTCATGGGGGTCGGCACCGAATCGGGCGAGTTCGAGCAGCTCGCAAGCCGGGGAACGACCGTCCACGAGGTCTCGGGCCGCTGCGGCGTGTACGCAAAGACCGATATCCAGCCGCTGCTCAACGAGGGCATTCCTGCCACCGACCTGGCGCTTTCGGCGCTTCACGCGGTCGCCCGCCAAACGATCGGCGGTCTGGCCCAGGGTATCGACATCGAGCCGCCGGTAATCTTCGAGGGCGGTACGCTCGCCTACAACCCCACACTGGTCCGCGTGTTCCGGGAGCAACTGAATCTATCGGACGATCAGGTTATCGTCCCGCGCGATCCGCAGATCATGGTCGCGCGCGGTGCCGCCCTGTCGCTGACCGACATGTTCGCATCGTCCCAACCGATCGACCTTCCCGACGCTTTTGTCCGGCTGGATAAGCTCGAGACGGTCGCGCCCGCAAGCGGGGAGGGACGTCTTGCCCAGCCCTTTTTTGCCACACCTGCCGAGCAGGCGGATTTTACGGCACGCCATGGCAAAGAGACGCCGGCAAAGGGTCCGGATGCGTATGCGCCCGGAGAGACGGTGCGTGTGGCGCTCGGTATCGATTCGGGGAGCACGACGACCAAGTTCGCCCTGGTCGATGAGGCGGGTGAGCTTGTCGATTCGTTCTACGCGTCTAATAACGGCAGACCGCTCGACGTCGCCCAACAGGGTCTTGTCAGCTTGAAGAACCGCTGGGAGACAGCGGGAGTCACGCTTGCGATCGATGCCGTGGGCACCACGGGATACGGCGAGGAGCTTTTCGCGCGCGCGTTCCACGCCGACTACCATACGGTCGAGACGGTCGCGCACGCCCGCGCCGCGTGCGCATGCGTTCCCGATGCGACCTTCGTGCTCGACATCGGCGGACAGGATATGAAGGCCATCTGGCTCAACCACGGCGTGCTGACCGATATCGTCGTCAACGAGGCGTGCTCTGCGGGCTGCGGCTCGTTCCTCGAGGGTTTTGCCAAAAACCTCGGAATAGCCGTTGAGGATATCGCGACCGAGGCATTTTCGTCCAAAGCCCCCGCCGTTCTCGGCAGCCGCTGCACGGTGTTCATGAACAGCAGCGTCGTTTCCGAGCAGCGGCGCGGTAAGGGTCCGGGCGACATCATGGCCGGTCTCTGCCGTTCGATTATCGAGAACGTGTTCACCAAGGTCATTCGCGTTTCAAATCTCAACCGTCTGGGCGACAAAGTCGTCGTCCAGGGCGGCACGTTCCGAAACGACGCGGTGCTGCGCGCATTCGAGCAGTATCTGGGCAAACCCGTCACGCGTGCGCCCCACCCGGGGCTGATGGGCGCTATCGGTATCGCCCTGCTCGCGCGCGAGGAATGCCGCAAGGGCGACGCCGGCACGTCGTTTATCGGGCTCGATGCCGTGGAGCGCTTCGAGCATCGCGAGTTCGGCGGCGTTACCTGCCGTCGGTGCAACAACCGCTGCCAGCGCGCGGTCGTGGCATTTGGCGACGGCTCGCTTTACGTCACGGGCAATCGCTGCCCGCGCGGCGGCGCCATCTCATGGGATGAGCTCGTGCGCGAGGTTCCCGCGGCGGAGGAGCTGCGTCCGCAGGGTGCTTGCGAGGCACAGGCACCCGGCACGGGGCGCGACCGGACCGCGGCTGCCCCCAATCTCTTTGTCGACCGCGAGAAGCTGCTGTTCGAGTCGTACCCCACGGTTCCCGTCTGCGGGGGGCGCGATGTCACGATCGGCATTCCCCGTGTGCTCGAGTTCTGGGACACCATGCCGTTCTGGTCGACGTTCTTCAGCACGCTCGGCTTTAAGGTGCGCGTCTCGGGACGCAGCACCAAGGCGATGTACGAGCGCGGTCTGGCGCACGTCACATCCGACACCGTGTGCTTCCCGGCCAAGCTCGTCCACGGGCACATCCGCAATCTCGTCGACGCCGGCGTCGACCGCATCTTCATGCCCATCATCACGACGGTGCCCACCGAAAACACCGCCTCTACCAGCGAGTGGATGTGCGCCGTCGTAAAGGGATACCCCTACGTGATGCGCAATTCCGATAACCCGGAGGAGCGTTTCGGCGTTCCGTTCGATACGCCGCTGTTCCACTGGTACGACGAGGGCGACCGAAACCGCCAGCTCAAGGCGTGGTGCAAGGAGACCTTCGATATCGATGCCGACCTGGTTGCCAAGGCGACCGAGCAGGCGGACCGCGCGCAGGAGACGTTTGAGAACCAGCTGCAGCTGCGCGGCAGGCAGGTGCTCGAGAACGTGCGCGAGGACGGCGGCTACGCGGTGGTGATCGCTTCGCGCCCGTACCACAACGACCCGCTGGTCAACCACGGGCTGCCCAAGCTCTTCTCTGAGCGCGGCATCCCCGTGCTGACGCCCGATGCGGTGCCGGGGGTCTGCAACGTCGATCTTTCCAACAGCCGCATCGACATCGTGAACAACTACCATGCGCGCATGCTGTCGTGCGCGGTCATCGTCGCATCGACGCCCGAGCTCGAGCTCGTGCAGATGGGCAGCTTCGGCTGCGGCCACGATGCGTATCTCACCGACGAGATCGCGCGCATGATGGGCGAGATGGGCTCCAAGGTTCCGATGATGATCAAGCTCGATGAGAGCGACGTCGCCGGTCCCATGGGCATTCGCGTGCGTTCGTTTATCGAGTCGGTCAACCGTCGTCGCGCGGAGGAGCGTGCCGAGGGCGCCCGGGTGCACGCGGTCCATCCGCTCGACGACCCGTATAAGGTCAAGTACACCAAGCGCGACCGGCACGACAAGATCGCGCTGGTCCCCAACACCTCCCATGCGTTCTGCAGGCTCATGACCGCGGCGATGCGCAATCAGGGCGTGCGCGCCGAGGCCCTTGATATCGGGCGCGAGGATGCCATCCGCCTGGGCAAACGCTATGTGCACAACGACATCTGCTTCCCCGCGCAAATCGTGATCGGCGAGGCGCTCGCGGCACTCAAGAGCGGTAAGTACGACCCGCACGACGTCGCCGTGGTGACTGGCAAGTATATCGGCGACTGCCGCCTGACGCACTACATGCCCCTGCTGCGCCGCGCGCTCGACGACGCGGGATACGACTATGTCCCGGTGCTCACCAACGACGACGTCGATGCCCACAATGCGCATCCGGGCTTCAAGCTCGGCCTTGGCCCGAGCATCCAGATCGCCTACGGTCTTCCCATGATCGATGCCCTCGAGGCCATGCTTAGGCGCATCCGTCCCTATGAGCTCGAGAAGGGCGCGGCGGACGCTGCGTTCGACCGCGCGCTCGATGAGGTTATCGAGGGCATGGAGCGCTCGGGGCTGAGAGGCCAGGCGACGGGCTTCAAACGCGCGCTTGCGATCATGGACGCCGTTCCGTACGACCGCTCGAACCCGCATCCGACCGTTCTCATCGTGGGCGAGTACCTGCTCAATTTCCATCTCGGCGCCAACCACGAGATCGAGCGCTACCTCGAGGACAACGGGCTCGAGGTCATCGAGGCGCGCATGACCGACGTGATCCGCAAGACCTATTTCTACAAGCATGCGCAGTCGCGCGAGTTCCACGTCGACCTGTCGCTGCCCGAAAAGGCCTGGTACGCCACGGCGGACAACCTGTTCGAGCTCGCGCACGACCGTTGCGACCGCCTGGGCGCGGCGAGCCCGCTCTACGAGCCGCCGACGCGCATGCCCGAGCTCGTGCGCGCGAGCGATAAGATCCTGCACCATACGTTCGATGCGGGCGAGGGCGTGCTGATTCCGGCGGAGATCCTCGAGCACGCCAAGCGCGGCTGCCGCAACTTCGTGATCCTGCAGCCGTTCGGGTGTCTGCCCAACCATGTCGTGGGGCGCGGGCTCATCCATGCGCTCAAGGAGCAGTATCCCACGGCGCAGTTCCTGCCGCTCGACTACGATCCCGACGTGAGCTTCGCCAACGTGGAGAACCGTCTTCAGATGCTCATCATGAACGCCAAGGCGCAGGGGTGCGGTGAGGCGCATGGCGAGACCGCGTAAGGACGCCGATGCGCCCGATGCACGCACCCGTATCATCGAGGCGTTTTGGGAGCTCATCGAGAACAACAGCATCTTCGAGCTGTCGGTTGGCGAGGTGACCCGCGCCGCCCAGTGCAATCGCGGAACGTTTTACTACTATTTTCACGATTTCGATGAACTCGTCGCCATCGCCATAGCCCAGCTGCTGCAGGATAACGAGCTCATCACCGATGCCCTCTGGCATTTTTCGAGCGAGGGCGACCTTTCGGCGTTCGACCGGCGCGACGTCCGCTGCCTGCTGCGGCGCATCGTCATCACCATGAGGGCGGGTGCCGCCGAGCAGGTCGAGCAGGGCATCCATACGATCATCATCGACCGCGTGAGAGAGATCGTCCACCCCGACGGAGAAGAGCTCAAGGCAGATTCGAGCTTTGCGGTGGGCTTTCTGGTCTCGGGCATCATGGGCTTTGTGATGGCGGTCGGCTTTGCCCGGGAGGGCGGCGAGGAGATAGACCTCGAGCAGCTGGGGGACAGCGCGTGCGCGTACCTGAGGGCGGTCGCCATGCAGACGGTTGAAACGGTCGCGCAAGTCGAGGGCGTCGATACATCCGAGCTGCTCGAACGCGTCTCCAAGGAGGCCGATGCCTATCGCGCATCGCGTGCGACGAGTCCCGACGTGGTGAAAGACGTCTAGGGTTTCTCTTGCGGGGCGCCCGTCGCGCATCGCGCGGTGAGTCCCGCGATGCGGTCATAACCTGCATTCATGTGAGCCGGGTTTATAGATATTCCTCCAGCTGTTAACATATACTCCATATGGGTAAAGAGACCAAAGCGCTGCCGCGGGGCGGCGCTTTGCGTTTGAAAAAACTAGCTCGTCTAAGAGGAACTAGCATGTTAGACCGTTTTACCGATCGTGCGCGTAAGGTCATGTCCATGGCCAAGCAAGAAGCGCTCGATCTTCATTCAAATAAGGTGGGCACCGAGCACCTGCTGCTCGCGCTTGCCAAGGAGGACGAGGGCATTGCCGCCGAGGCGCTGCGTTCGCTCGACATCTCCTATGATGACATCATGGATACTCTCAAAGAGGTCCAGACCACGGTTCCCGAGCCCAGTGAGGAGACCGAGGCGGCCAAGCTCGCCTTTACGCCGCTCGTCATTAGCGTGATGGAGCGTTCATTCCGCGTGGCGCGCGAGAACAACCAGACCTACGTGTCGACCGAGCACTTGCTGATCGGCATCGTCGAAGAGGGCAACGGCATGGCCATGGACATCCTCATGCGCCTGGGTGTGTCGTCCGCCTCCATCAAAAAGGCTATCGAGAAACTCACCGCCAAGGACCAGGACAAGAAGCGTCCGCTCGCCGGCGCCGGTGCTGGTCGTCCCGGTGCGGGCCTGCCGTTCTTTAGCGGCTCGGATACCTCTCAGCAAAGGGGGGGTGGCACCGATACGCTTAAGCAGTTCGCGACCAACCTCACGCAGAAGGCGCGCGACGGCGAGCTCGACCCTGTAATTGGTCGCGAAAAGGAAGTCCAGCGTATGATGGAAATTCTTTCGCGCCGCACCAAGAACAACCCGCTCATTCTGGGCGACCCCGGCGTGGGCAAGACGGCCATCGTCGAGGGCCTGGCTCAGCAGATTGCAGCCGGCAACGTGCCCGAGAACCTCATGAACCAGAATATCTGGACGCTCGACCTGCCGGGCCTCGTGGCGGGCGCCAAGTATCGCGGCGAGTTTGAGGAGCGCCTCAAGAACGTGATCCAGGAGGCCACCGAAGCTGACGACGTCATCCTGTTTATTGACGAGATGCACACCATCATCGGTGCCGGCTCTGCCGAGGGCTCCATCGACGCGAGCTCCATGCTCAAGCCCGTTCTCGCACGCGGTGCTTTCCAGATCATCGGTGCCACCACGGCCGAGGAGTTCCGCAAGTACCTCACCAAGGACCCGGCCTTCGAGCGTCGCTTCCAGACCATCGATGTCGAGGAGCCGAGCGTCGAGGACACGGTCAAGATCCTGACCGCGCTCAAGCCGCGCTACGAGGAGCACCACCATGTGCGCTATACGCAGGGTGCTATCGAGGCCGCCGCGAACCTCTCCGACCGCTACATCCAGGATCGCTTCCTGCCCGATAAGGCCATCGACCTCATTGACGAGGCCGGCGCCCGCGCCCGCATCGCCGCCAACCGCGCGCCCGAGCCGGTGCGCGAGGCCGAGCATCGCGTGGAGGAGCTTAAGGCCGCCGCGCAGGAGGCCACCGAGAGCGACGACATGAACAAGGCCGCCGAGATCACCGAGCAGCAAAAGGCTGCCGAGATTGAGCTCGCCGAGGCCAAGGCTGCCTGGACGGCCGAGCTCGACGCCAGCCCGCTCACCATCGATGTCTCCCAGATTGCCGACATCGTGTCCGTGACCTCGGGCGTGCCGGTGTCCTCGCTCACCGAGAGCGAGAGCCGCCGCCTGCTGCAGGCCGAAAGCGTGCTCAAGACGCGCATCATCGGTCAGGACGAGGCCGTCGAGGCCGTTGCCAAGGCCGTGCGCCGCAGCCGCTCGCCGCTCAAGGACCCGCGTCGCCCCGGCGGCAGCTTTATCTTCCTGGGCCCCACCGGCACGGGCAAAACCGAGCTCGCCAAGACGCTCGCCGAGTATCTCTTTGGCAGCAAGGACGCGCTCATCAGCTTCGATATGTCGGAGTTTGGCAGTGAGTTCGAGGTCTCCAAGCTCATCGGTAGCCCCCCGGGCTATGTGGGCCACGACGAGGGCGGCCAGCTCACCAAGGCTGTTCGCCGTCACCCGTACTCGGTCGTGCTGTTCGACGAGATCGAGAAGGCGCACCCCGACATCTTCAATATCCTGCTGCAGGTGTTGGAGGAGGGCCGTCTGACCGATAGCCAGGGCAAGACGGTCGACTTCCGCAATACGGTGATCATCATGACGTCAAACGTGGGCGCCCGCGAGATCGCGCAGGATGCGAGCGTTGGCTTTGGCACCACCGGCGAGCAGAGTCTCACGTCGAGCGAGATCAAGGGCCGTGCGATGGGCGAGCTCAAGCGCCTGTTCCGCCCCGAGCTGCTCAACCGTATCGACGATATTGTGGTGTTCCAGAAGCTCTCGGGCGAGAACCTGACCAAGATTGCGCACCTGCTGGTGGACGATCTGCGCCAGCGCCTGATCGCAAACGGCATGAACATCAAGCTTACCGATGCGGCCTACGACAAGATTGTGGCGGAGGGTACCGACCTCACCAACGGCGCGCGTCCTCTGCGTCGTGCCATCCAAAAGCTCATCGAGGATCCGCTGTCCGAGGAGCTGCTGGCCGGTGAGTGGGGCGAGGGCGATACCGTCCTGTGCGACGTGGTCGACGGCAAGTTTGTCTTTAGCCACGGCACGGGTGAGATTCCGGCGCCGCGTCCGGCGGGTGCACTCGGGGGCGATACCGCTCCGGCGGCGCCGCACACCGGAAACGCCGCGCCTGTGAGCAGTGGCGTGAGCTCGGGCCCCGGCGGCATGATGCAAGCCGGTTCCGGCGCGCTGTAGGGCGTGGCGACAATTTGATACGCGCAATCGAGGCGCTCCGGAAAGGGCGCCTCGATTTGTAGAGCTGCGGTAACTGTGACCGTTACGCTATGCGGTCCACCGTTAGCCGATGATGCGAGGGCGCTCGGCGTTTTCGACTGGTTTATGCACGCAAAGTCTGGGAATATACAAGTCGCATGTCTTACTGTCTAACCAGTTGCGCCAAGGAGGCACCATGGACTACAAGATTACCGGCTACGAGCCCGCCCAGCTGTTCCATTTCTTTGAGGAGGTCAGCGCGATCCCCCGCGGGTCTGGCAACGAGAAGGGCATCAGCGATTTTCTGGTCGCGTTTGCCAAGGAGCGCGGCCTCGATGTGTACCAGGACGAGGTCTACAACGTCATCATTCGCAAGCCCGCATCTGCCGGTGCCGAGAATGCCCCGACCGTGATGCTGCAGGGCCACATCGATATGGTGTGCGACAAGTTGGGCTCCGTTGAGCACGACTTTACGACTGATGGTATCGACCTGGTCGTCAAGGACGGCGTCCTCACCGCTAACGGCACCACTCTGGGCGCCGACAACGGTATCGCCGTCGCTCTGATGCTTACCGTGCTCAACGATGATTCGATTGCCCATCCGGCTCTCGAGTGTGTGTTCACCACCGACGAGGAGACTGGCCTGGTCGGCGCCGAGACGCTCGACAAGTCCCAGATTAGCGCCCGCACCATGATTAACCTTGACTCCGAGGAAGAGGGCGTTGCCACCGTCAGCTGCGCCGGCGGCGTCGTCGTTACCTACACCTGCCCGATCGCGCGCGAGCACAAGACCGGTAGCACCCTCACGCTCGACATCTCCGGCCTGCTGGGCGGTCACTCCGGCAGTGATATCCACCTGGAGCGCGGCAATGGCAACCTCATCATGGCCCGCATCATCGACCGCCTGATGGTTGCCGGCGAGCCCGCCATCGTTAGCTTTAACGGCGGCACCAAGGACAACGCCATCAACCGTGAGTGCAAGGCTGTTCTGGTCTACGCCGACCACGCTGCCGCCGAGGCCGCGGCCCAGATCGCAAAGGGCATCATCGCCGACGTCGCTGCCGAGCTCGAGGTCTTCGACCCCGGCTTTACCTGCACCGTCGAGATTGCCGACGACGCCGAGGTCGAGGCCATGGACCAGAAGTCCGCGCTTGCCCTCATCCGCGCCCTGCGTCTTGCCCCTAACGGCGTGATTCGCCGCAACGTCGCCACCGACGGCTCCGTCGAGGTTTCCTCCAACATCGGTGTGGTTGCCACTTCTGACGACGAGGTCAAGATCATGCTGTCCCCGCGCTCCTCGATCACCTCGCTACAGAACGAGTTCAAGGATCGTCTGCAGACGCTGGCCGATGTCCTGGGCTTCGACGCCAAGTTTGAGTTCGAGTATCCCGGCTGGAGCTATGCCGAGCATTCGCCGGTCCGCGACGTCTTTGTCGAGAGCTATCGCGAGCTCTTTGGCTCCGAGCTGCGCATCGAGTCCATTCACGCCGGCCTTGAGTGCGGTCTGTTTGCCGAGGCCCTGCACGGCCTGGACGCCATCGCCGTGGGTCCGACGCTCTCCGATGTCCACACCCCGGACGAGAGCATGGAGCTCGCTTCTGCCGAGCGCTTCTACGAGCTGCTTATCGACGTCCTCAAGCGCCTTGCCGCGTAAAGGTCGCCTGTGAAGCCGCTCTAAAACGGCTGGCTATGAAAACGGCCGCCTGGCATAATGCCGGGCGGCCGTTATTCGTTACAGCGCGAGGATCCCCAGATGCTCGAGCAAGATCTTAAACCCGATGAGGATGAGCACGACGCCACCCACGATGGTGGCGGGTTTTTCGTAGCGCGCGCCAAAGGTGTGGCCGATCGCTACGCCGGCGACGGAGAAGATAAACGTTGTGACGCCGATAAGCGATACAGCGGGAACGATGTCGACCGAAAGCGCGGCAAACGAGATGCCCACGGCCAGGGCGTCGATTGAGGTGGCGATGGCGAGGATCAGGTACTCGCCCAGGTCAATCTTTTCGGCATCCTTGCCGTCGCCTCCATCCTCGTCTTCGGTAAAGGCTTCCCACAGCATTTTGCCGCCGATGAAGGCCAAAAGGATAAAGGCGATCCAATGGTCGATGGGTCCGATGAAGCCCATGAATTGACTGCCGAGCGCCCATCCGATTACGGGCATGCCGGCCTGAAAGCCGCCAAAGAACAGACCGAGCACCACGGCGACTTTAAGGTTGATTTTCTTCATGCCAAGGCCCTTGCAGATGGAAACGGCAAAGGCGTCCATCGAAAGGCCAACGGCGAGCAACACGAGCTCTGCGAGTCCCATAGTCTGGCTCCCTCTCTGCGGGCGGGCCCGCGTGTACCTCTTGGGGGAGTAACAAAAAAGACCCGTGGCGTACGCGTTGCGCGCACAGCCACGAGTCTCGTTCATTAAGGCAAACCAGGCCGCATCGGCCAGTGTGTTGACTTGCCGCGCCACCGGAGGCGAACCCGATCACGCGACTACTCCCTCATTTATGCGAATCCCGATGCTACCACATGAACAGCTGATTTGGGTTGGGCTCTCAGCTGTGTTCGCTCATTCTGTAAGCATCGGATTTCGCAAGCGCCGCAGGGACAAACCGTGAGAAACTACTTAGCGTTTATGGAGCGTATACGATGGGAGCGATGCCTTGGATAAGAACGAGCTGCAAAAGCGTATGGAACAGGCCATCCGCCTGACGGCACCTGGTCAGCCGATCCGCACCGCCCTCGACATGATCATCGCCGGTCACCTGGGCGCCCTTATCTGCGTCGGCGACACCGAAAACGTGCTCGCTGCCGGTAACGACGGCTTCCCGCTCAACATTTCGTTTACCTCGAACCGCCTGTTCGAGCTTTCCAAGATGGACGGCGCCATCGTCATCGACGGCGACCTCACCCAGATCCTGCGCGCCAATTTCCATCTCAATCCCGATCCCTCGCTCGCCACGAGCGAGACAGGTATGCGTCACCGCACCGCCGCTCGCATGTCGGTGCTCACCGATGCCATCGTGATCTCGGTCTCGGCCCGTCGTGCCGTCGTTAACGTGTACGTTCACGGCAAGAGCTACGAGATCCAGCCCGTCACCACCATCATGAGCTCGGTCAACCAGCTCGTCGCCACGCTCCAGACTACCCGTCAGTCGCTCGATCGCTCCCTGCTGCGCCTGACGGCTCTCGAGCTCGACGACTACGTTACGCTCGCCGACATTACCGGTATTTTCTCGAGCTTCGAGATCATGCAGCAGGCAAAGACCGAGCTTAAGGATTGCATCGTCAAGCTGGGCAACCAGGGCAAGCTCGTGCAGATGCAGCTCGAGCAGCTCGCGGGCTCCAGCATGGATACCGAATACGACTTGATGATCCGCGACTACGCAAGCGATTCCTCTGAGGCCAACGCCGAGAAGATTCGCGCCGAGCTGAGCCGTATGACGCCTAAGGACCTGTCCGACCCGCAGCACGTGGCGGCAGTTCTGGGCTATGACGACTTGGACGAGGACTCCGTCATGACGCCGCTGGGCCTGCGCACGCTTTCGCGCGTGTCCGTCGTGCGCGACGGCGTGGCCGAGAAGATCGTCGACGAGTACGGCTCGCTGCAGGAGCTCATGGACGACATCAGCGAGGATCCGGAGCGCTTGGGCGACTTTGGCGTCAACAACCCTGCCATTCTTGCGGACTCGCTGTACCGCATGAAGGGCACCAAACAGGGGAACGCATAATGGCGCCCGTATGCGCCGTGGTCGTTGCCGGCGGCAGCGGCCAGCGCTTTGGAAATCCCGGCGGCAAGCAGCTCGTTAATGTGGCGGGCCGTCCGCTCATGAGCTGGTCCATCCGCGCGTTCGATCGTAGCGATAAGGTCGGCCATATCGTCGTGGTTTGCCCTGCCGAGCGCCGTGCCGAGATGCGCCGCCTGGCCATTGACCCGTTTGACTATGACACGCCCATCAGCTTTGCCGATGCCGGCGATACCCGTCAGGATTCCACCCGTGCCGGCGTGCATGCGGTTCCGGCGGGTTTCGAATATGTCGCCATCCACGACGGCGCTCGTCCGCTCATTACGACCGAGGCCATCGACCACGCTATCGACGTGCTCGTGAGCGACCGTGCCCTCGACGGTGTCGTGTGCGGTCAGCCCGCGATCGACACGCTCAAGATCGTTGACGGCGATAATATCGTCGAGACGCCGCCGCGTGAACTCTACTGGGCAGCGCAGACGCCGCAGATCTTTAGCGTCGATGCTATGAAGCGCGCCCACGCTGCAGCCATTGCCGAGGGCTTTATCGGTACCGATGATTCGTCGCTGGTCGAGCGCATGGGTGGGCGCGTCCGCTGCGTCCAGAGCCCACGCGATAACCTTAAGGTGACGGTGCCCGAGGACCTGCGTCCCGTAACCGCGATTCTGCTTGGCCGCATGGCCGAGGGAGAGGACCTTCCCCATGTTCAGTAACCTGCGCATTGGCCATGGCTACGACGTTCACCGTCTGGTGGAGGGGCGTCGATGTATCATCGGCGGTGTCGACATTCCCTACGAGCGCGGCCTGCTGGGCCACTCGGATGCCGATGTGCTCGCGCACGCCTTGGCCGACGCCATTCTGGGCGCCTGCCGTGGGGGAGACATCGGCAAGCTATTCCCCGACACCGATCCCGCCTACGAGGGTGCCGATTCGATGGTGCTGCTTGCCCGCGTGATGGACTATGCGCGTGAGCTGGGCTTTGAGTTTGTCGATGCCGATTGCACCATTGCCTGCCAGCAGCCTAAGATCACCCCGCATCGCGATGCCATGCGCGCCAACCTTGCCCATGCCCTGGGCGTTGACGTCGAAAACGTGGGCGTCGCCGCCACTACGACCGAAAAGCTCGGTTGGGAAGGCCAGGGCGAGGGAATCGGCGCCTGGGCCGTCTGCCTGCTACAGAAAACCGTTAAGGAGTAACGAATGCGTATCTACAACAGCGCTACCCATAAAAAGGAAGAGTTCCAGCCCATCGAGTCCGGCAAGGTCCGCATGTACGTGTGCGGCCCCACGGTCTACGACAACATCCACATCGGCAACGCCCGTACGTTCATCAGCTTTGACGTGATTCGCCGCTGGCTCATCGCGAGCGGTTACGAGGTCACGTTCGCCCAGAACCTCACCGATGTCGACGACAAGATCATCAAGCGCGCCAACGAGCAGGGCCGTACGGCCGCCGAGGTCGCGACGGAGTTCTCCGACAAGTTCATCGGCGTCATGCGCGCCGCCAACGTGCTCGATCCCGATGTGCGCCCCCGCGCCACCAAGGAGATCGGCCCCATGATCGCCATGATCAAGACGCTTATCGAGCAGGGCCACGCTTACGCAGCCGATAACGGCGACGTGTACTTTGCCGTGCGCAGCGATCCCAACTATGGTCAGGTCTCGGGCCGCAACATCGACGACCTTATGGTTGGCGCGCGCATCGAGGAGAACGAGGACAAGAACGACCCGCTCGACTTTGCCCTGTGGAAGGCCGCCAAGCCCGGCGAGCCCAGCTGGCCGAGCCCCTGGGGCGAGGGCCGTCCCGGTTGGCACACCGAGTGCGCCGCCATGGTGCATCGCTACCTGGGCACTCCGATCGACATCCACGGCGGCGGCTCCGACCTTGCCTTCCCGCATCACGAGAACGAGTGCGCCCAGGCCACCTGCGCCTGGCACCAGGGCTTCTCCAACACCTGGATGCACACGGGCATGCTGCTGGTAGACGGCGAGAAGATGTCCAAGTCGCTCGGCAACTTCTTTACGCTGGCCGAGGTCCTCGAGCAGCACTCCGCTGCCGCCCTGCGCCTGCTGATGCTGCAGACGAGCTATCGCTCGCCGCTCGACTTTTCTTGGGAGCGCCTGGAGGGTGCCGAGAACTCGCTCACGCGTATCGCCGGTACGGTCGAGAACCTGCGTTGGGCCGCGAACCACGCGACGGCCGATGCCGACGAAGCGGCTGCCGAGGCGTTTGCCGCCAAGGCCGCCGAGACCCGCACCACCTTTAAGGAGTGCATGGATGACGACTTTAACACCGCCGGTGCCATGGGTGCTGTCTTTGGCTTTGTGACCGAGTGCAACCAGTACCTGGAGCAGGCGGGCGATGCTGCCGACAAGGCCGCTGCCCTGGCCGCCGCCGATACGCTGGTCGAGCTGCTCGATACGTTTGGCGTCGAGCTTCCCGAGCCCAAGGTCGAGCTGCCGCTGGGCCTGCTGGGCGTTGCCGCCGGCCTGGTCGCCTACACGGGCGACGACGTGGACGAGGCTGCTGCCAAGATTCTCGAGGCCCGCGCCGAGGCCCGTGCCGCCAAGAACTGGGATCTGGCCGACGCCATCCGCGACCAGCTCAAGGACCTGGGCCTGACGATTGAAGATACCGCCGCCGGCACTCGTATCAAATCTCTCTAATCCCCGCGGGTTTCCCAAGCACCCGACCTTGCCGTTCAAACCGTCGCTCGCGTACTCAAGTACGCGTCGCTCCTCTTTCACGGCAATCTCGGGCACTTGGAAAACCCGTACCGACCGCCCGAATTAATATTCATGGGCGGTCGTTTATTTTGTTTCGTTTGATAGTTGTATTTAGGAGGTCGCTTTATGGCCGACAATCGCAAGCGTGCGCCTCGTGGCGGCAAGCAGGCTGCTTCTGGCTCGCGTCCGATTCGCCGCAATGATCGCGCTGCCGCTCCCAAGGGCCAGCGCGATCGCACCCAGGCCGCACGTCCGCAGCGCGATCGCAACCGCGACGCTGTCCAGGCTCCCAAGGGCGAGTTTATCGAAGGTCGTCGTGCTGCCGCCGAGGCGCTACGCACTGGTTTTCCCATCAAGTGCGCGCTCATTGCCGAGGGCAGGGAGCGCGATGCCGCCTTGTCGCGCCTGGTCGATGACCTCAACGCCGCGGGCGTCCGCATTAAGTTCGTTCCACGCGCGCAGCTCGATGCGCTGTCGAGCCATGGCGCTCACCAGGGCATTGCGCTCGAGGTTGGCAACTTCCCCTATGCCGATGTCGCCGACATCCTCGATCGCGCGGGCGACGGCCCGGCGCTTGTCGTTGTGCTCGACCATGTGACCGACGACGGTAACTTTGGCGCCATCGTGCGCTCTGCCGAGGTTGTGGGCGCAGCGGGCGTCATCATCGCCAACAAACGAGCCGCCGGCGTAACGGTGGGTAGCTACAAGACTTCTGCCGGCGCCGTTATGCATCTGCCCATCGCGCAGGTCCCCAATATCGCTCGTGCGCTCGATGACCTCAAAGCCGCCGGTTTTTGGGTGGGCGGTGCCTCTGAGCACGCCGAGGGCAGCTGCTGGGATGCCCCCTTCGAGGGCCGCGTGGCACTCGTCATGGGTTCCGAGGGCGACGGCATCTCGCGTCTGGTGCTCGAGAAATGCGACTTTTTGACCAAGCTTCCCCAGCGCGGCATGACCGAGAGCCTCAATGTTGCCCAGGCGACTACGGCCCTCTGCTTTGAGTGGCTGCGCCGCAACGCCGGCGAGCTCATGGGGGAGGAGTAGCGCATGTCCAAAAAGAACCGTGCCAAGTCCAAGGCCAAGCGCTTTGGCGAGGGCTCGGCCAAGCCGATTGTTTCGGCCGCGACCTACGGCGTGGGCGGCAATGCGTTTGCGCAGGCCATTGCCGACCCGGTCTCGACGGTGCACTCCAATAAGCCCGAGCTGTTGGTGGTCGACGGTTACAACGTGATCCACTGCACGCCGCGCTACGAAAAGCTCGTGTACGACCATTCCGACGATCCGTATTCCAGCGACGTTCACGATATGGCGCGCACCGCCCTCATCAACGACGTCGCCGCCTTTGCCCAGGGCCGCTACGAGGCCGTGATCGTGTTCGACGGCGCGGGCAATATCTCCAACGAGCGCCCCAACCTGCCGGCCCGCGGCGTGCGCATCGAGTTTTCGCCGACGGGCGTCTCTGCCGATACCGTGGTGCAAAAGCTCTGCATCGAGGCACGCGAGGAAGGTCGCGCGTGCTCCGTGGTATCGAGCGACGGCACGATCCAGGCCGTCGTCATGGGTAAGGGTGTTACGCGCATCTCGAGCCGCATGCTGGTGGACGAGATCAAACAGATCGATAACGACGTTCACGAGGCAGAGGAAGCTCCGCAGATCAAGATGACTCTGGGCAGCCGCCTGAGCCCCGATGCCCTGGCCAAGCTCAAAGCTCTGCGCGGGAGGTAGGGGAGTTGGCGGGGCGATGCTGTCTCGCTAACTCCATTCAGCGATGTCGATCATTCTTTCGAGGCGCCATGTTAGCGCCTCTTTTAGATAAGGCAGTCTCGCTGTAAGAGCGTCGTTTTTGGATAGGATTTCGATTGCCTCGTCAACGAAACCCTCGAGTTTGTCGCCGTCAAACCAGCCCATGTCCTCGACGAGCAACATTTGTTTGGCGGGGCTTGAATGAAATTGTGCGCTGGTAAAACTGTGCTCTCCCGCCCTAAGCTCCTCTAGTGATATGTTGCACCAGAGTGATGAGCCCGAATCGAAGATGGGGGCTGGTCTGCAGACCAGTGAGTTGACGTTTCGCACGAGGCCAAAGTTGTGCCAATGGCGATCATAGTTGGCAATGATGTCATCGCATACGATCATGCGGTCAAGGGCGTCTTTTATATCCGTCGCTCCAAGCTCCTCGCAGTTTGCTACATACCGTTCGTAATCGGTTAGTCGCTCGTCTGCATTTGCATGCTGGTTTACATAGAACGCAGGGACATACTCTTCTTCATCAGTTAAGAAGACATCGCATATGCTCAGGGCGGAAGTGCCCGTGCCCTCGAGCGAGTAAGGCACATAATCGCAAGCGTTTAGGATGCGACGGTGAAGTGCAGTCGCCACCAGCTCGTTATAAGGTTCCTGGTTTAGATGTGCACCTGCCTTGTGGAGGATTCGACGGTCATCCTCGCATGTCCAGTACTTTTGAAGATTGCCGTCCGAGGTGTTATCGGGCTTTGCGGCAGCTGCCTTGCCCTCTGGGGCGAAGGGCGCGATGCTGAGAGAGACGTCGTCAAAAGCATTATTGAAGAAATTGATATCTTCCCACGCGAGACCGGAGTCTTGGGGCCTGATCCAATACTGGTCGGATAAGGAGAGACCAAGATTTCGCTGTACGAGTTCATCGGGAACATCGACTGCGGCTTCTGCAAGCAGGGAGGCTAGTCCAATGCGTGCGAGCGGGATACCGCGGCCGCGCCACCAGATGCGGAAGGAGTCGAGCGATATGGGGCTATTAGGGCCAAATACTCCAATAGGGGCGTGGGCGTAATCGATGTCGGCACCGATGTGGGTAAAGTCTTTTCGCGATGTGTTGTAGACCAGCTGAGCGACTTCGTACGTGCGGTTCATGAGGGTGAACGCGATCTCGCTCTTACCGTGGCCGCGGCGGGGACGTCCCCCCGTTTTGCTCACGGAGCGGAGTCGCGTGTCGACGCTGTCTTTGTCGATGAGCCATACACCAGAAGCCTTGCGGGCGGTCAGCGCGCCGTTCTTAATGAGCTCCTGTACCCTGCGTGGGGTGATGTCGAGTAGCTCTGCAGCTTCCTTCGTGGTCAACATCGCGAAACCCTTCGCCAGAACGAATAGTTTTATATAGCCAATTGTAATTAAAACTATTCGTTCTGACGAATGGTTTTGAGATGTGGTCGGTCGAAGGGTCTGTTGCGCCCTGTCCGCAATTCCTTTATTCTTAACAGGCTTCGCGCGAAAGCGCCAAGTGTGCCAGTGTGGCGCAACGGTAGCGCAACTGATTTGTAATCAGTGGGTTGCAGGTTCGATTCCTGTCACTGGCTCCATGAGAGTTTCGGGCTCTGTTCCCTTGTGGGACAGGGCCCGTTTCTAATATGAGAAAGCCATTGTCAATAGGCATGTTCGTTCGAGCCCGGTTTGAAACCGGGCTTTTTCGTTTCCCGTCGGGAGAGCCCGCGCACGCTGCATGGCTTAGTCGACGCTTGCCTGGCAAGCTAATATCCGCGGGCTC
>DBEWUK010000037.1:0-18379 GCA_048205395.1 Collinsella sp. | reverse complement strand
GAGCCCGCGGATATTAGCTTGCCAGGCAAGCGTCGACTAAGCCATGCAGCGTGCGCGGGCTCTCCCGACGGGAAACGAAAAAGCCCGGTTTCAAACCGGGCTCGAACGAACATGCCTATTGACAATGGCTTTCTCATATTACAAAAAAGCCCCCATTGCTGGGAGCTCTTTCAATCAATGGTGCGGGCGAAAGGACTTGAACCTTCATGGGGTTGCCCCCATACGGACCTGAACCGTACGCGTCTGCCAATTCCGCCACGCCCGCGTGCAGGAATTAGAATAACGGAGCGCCACCACGAACGCAAGAACTATTTTTGAAAAAGTTTGCAGGCATTCTCCCAAGCGGCTTGCACGATTGTTTCGGCGTCCTCACCCGTGCGATCGACACGGTCGTTAACCAGCGCGTTTGCCGTAATGGAGATCATTGCGGGCTCGCATTCAAGACCGCGGATGGGCTCTGGAGCCATATACGGGCAATCCGTCTCGAACAAAATTCGATCGAGTGGGGTTGCCGCAAATGCCTCACGCACGTCGTCGTTGCGCTTAAAGGTGGCCGCACCACCATAGGCGATATAGCAGCCCAGCTCCACAAAGCGCTCCATCGTGGCGCGGTCCTCGCCAAAACAGTGCAGCACACAACCGGCCTGGGGCACGCCCACCTCACGAAGCACGTTGTACGCATCAACGTGCGAGGTGCGCTCCTGGTCCGTGTCCTCGTGACGCAGATGCAGCTCCACCGGCACGTTACGGCACACGGCAAGCTCGAGCTGGCGCGCCATGCAGTCAATCTGCACGCTATGGGGTGCCGGCGCGATATCGTCGTCATAGTCCATGTGGTAGTCCAGGCCGATTTCGCCAATACCGGCGCATAAGGGGTCATCGAGTGCGGCAACGACCTGTGCGTGAACGTCGTCGGTATAGTCCGGCGCGCCATACGGATGCACGCCGGCAAGATACTTGATCTGAGGGATATCCTGCATCGGCAGAATTTCGCGCACGAGCCAGTCGCTATAGTCCGTCACGCTGCGTTTGTCAGCGATGGGGTCGAACATCGTCACCAACAGGTCGACGCCCGCGGCTTTGGCGCGCACGAGCGTCTCGGGCACTTCTTTGCCCCAAAACGAAAGCAGATGCGCATGCGTGTCGGCAAGCGGCGCCAAGGGCACGGGACAAGCAACCGTCTTCTTTTTCTTGGTAAACGTCACGCGTTCGGCATTAAGCGTCATGGATTAGCTCCTGGGCCAGGCGGACAAAGTCGGCAACATCAAGCGTTTCGGCGCGCGTGGTGGATGCGATACCGCAAGCCTCAAAGGCGGCATCGAGCACGTCCTTGGCAAAGCCGTTGGCGCTCATGGAATTTCGGATGGTCTTGCGCCGCTGAGCAAATGCAGCGTCGATCACACGAGCCACGAACTCGCGATCGAGCCCCTCGGGCACCACGCCGTCAACACGGTCGATACGCACGACGGCCGAGTCCACGTGCGGCGCTGGCATAAAGCAACGCGGCGGCACCTCAAAGCGACCCGTCACCTGCGCATACAGGCCGAGCTTTGCCGTATAGCCGCCATAGGTCTTGTTGCCCGGCACTGCGGCAATGCGATCGGCAACCTCCTTTTGCACCATGACGACGGCACGCTTGAGCGCCGGCATCGTCTGGAAAAATTGCAAAATGATCGTCGCCGCCACGTTATAGGGCAAGTTCGCGACAAATACCGTGGGCTCGCCGCCGGCGGCCTGCTCAATCTGCTCCGGGCCCACCTTAAGCGCGTCGCCCATGATAAAGCGGAAGTTGGCATAGTCGGCGGCATGGGCGTCGAGCACCGGTTCGAGCTCGGGATCTGCTTCGATCGACGTGACGCACGCCGCCTCCTGCAACAGCGCAAGCGTGAGCGTGCCAACGCCCGGACCAACCTCGAGCACGCGCTCATCGCCCGCAAGCTCGGCAAGCTCGCAAATGCGCTCGATCACATGGTTGTCGATCAGGAAGTTCTGGCCCAGGCGATGCTTGGTCGCAAGGCCAAACTCCTCCAGCAGCTCCCTTGTTGCCGTGGGGTTTGCCAAAGGCGAAGTTGTCATGGTTGCCTCCTTAACATGGTGGCTGCATCGTAAAGCAAAAGGGCATGGACCGTTGCGGCCATGCCCTTACAGCTAAACAGCAAATTGCCGATATGGCGCGCAGCGGCTTAGCCCAGACGCGGGAACAGCGGATCGCCCTTCTCGACGGGTTGACCACCAGCAAGCAGGCCCCAAGCGCAAATGCCCTTGAGATCGTCGCTCGCGGCCTCGTCCTCGCAGGACAGGCGGCGCAGAGCCTCGGCAGAAGTCTGGGGCATGAGCGGCATCAGCAGGTGAGCGGCAATGCGGATGGCCTCGAGCAGGTTGTAGATCACAAACGCCAGCTCGTCAGCCTTGGCCTCGTCCTTGGCAAGTGCCCAAGGCTCGGAGTCCTCGATGTAGTGGTTGGCGGCGTGGATGAGCTCCATGACCTCGTCCTTGGCTCCACCGTAATCGAGCACGTCCATCTTGGCCATGTAGCGCTCGACCAGACCATCGGCGATCTTTGCCAGCGGATTGTCGAACGCATCGAACGATGCGGGCTTGGCGGGCGCGCAACCGTCAAAGTACTTGCCGCTCATGTTGAGCGAACGCGAGATAAGGTTGCCCCAGCTGTTGGCCAGGTCGGCGTTGTAGACCTGCTCCATGCGATCGAAGCTGATGGCACCGTCGGTACCGGGGACGACGTCGGTCATGAAGTAGTAGCGATAGCCCTCGACGCCCAACATGTCGATAACGTCCTGCGGAGCGATGGCGTTGCCGCGGCTCTTGGACATCTTCTCGGCCTTGCCGGTCTCGGCATTGCGCACGGTCAGGAAGCCGTGGGCAAAGACGTGCTCGGGCAGGGCCTCGCCGATGGCCATGAGCATGGCGGGCCAAATGACGCAGTGGAAGCGGATGATGTCCTTGCCCACGATGTGGAACTGCGCGGGCCAGCGATAGGCCAGCTCGGCACGCGCCTCGTCGGTGTCGACACCGTAGCCGACGGCCGTCATATAGTTGAGCAGCGCATCGAACCACACGTAGGTCACGTGACCCTCGTCAAACGGGACCTGAATGCCCCAGTCAAAGCTCGTGCGGCTCACGGAAAGGTCGTTGAGGCCGCCCTCGACAAAGCTACGCACCTCGTTCATGCGGAACGCAGGCTCGACAAAGTCGGGGTGCTCGTCGTAAAGCTTGAGCAGCTTGTCCTGGAAAGCGGAAAGCTTAAAGAAGTAGGACTCCTCCTGCACGCGCTCAAGCGGACGGTGGCAGTCGGGGCACAGGTGCTGGCCGACGCTGCCGTACTCCTCGTCGCCCTTCTGGACCTGCGTATCGGTGAAGTAGGTCTCGTCAGGCACGCAATACCAACCGTCGTAGCTGCCCTTATACAGGTAGCCGGACTCCTTCATGCGCTCCCACAGGTACTGCACGGCATGATGCTGGCGCGGCTCGGTGGTGCGGATGAAGTCGTCGTTGGAGATCTCGAGCTTGCTCCAAAGCTCCTTGAAGTGCGGAGCCTGGCTGTCGGTCCACTCCTGCGGCGTCATGTTGTGCTTGGCTGCGGCCTCGGCGACCTTCTCGCCGTGCTCGTCCATGCCGGTCAGGAACTTGACGTTATAGCCGGCGGAGCGACGATAACGGGCCTGAACGTCGGCGATGATGGTGGAATAAGCCGTGCCCAGGTGCGGATCGGCGTTGACGTAGTAGATGGGCGTCGTGATAAAGAACGAAGGCTTGCTTTGATCCATGGGGTTTGTCCTCCAGAAAAACGTTGCATACAGGGGATGATTCTAGCGCAAGGGCTGGATATCCTCCATCTATTGTATATCGAGCACCATGGCATAGACATCGCGCTTGCGGCGCGAATACTTCTGAGACAGGCGCTTGGCCACCGCAGACGCGGGCTCTCCCTCCTCGAGCGCG
This sequence comes from Collinsella sp., assembly GCA_048205395.1. Lineage (GTDB taxonomy): Bacteria > Actinomycetota > Coriobacteriia > Coriobacteriales > Coriobacteriaceae > Collinsella. Next base: position 14,419 of record DBEWUK010000037.1, on the reverse strand, counting down.
GCGCGGATATCCTCGCGCAGAGCCTCGTCGGGATCCGCTGCCGCGGCGCCAACCGGCACGATACCGGCCTCCTCATCCTCGCTCGGCGGCGCGATGACCAGTGCAATCTCGCCCTTTACCTCGCCACGAGCACGCAGCTCCTCGGCGAGCTGGACAGCTGGCCCGCGCAAGACCTCCTCGTGCAGCTTGGTGAGTTCGCGGCAGACGGCAACCTCACGTTGGGGAAAGACCTCCGCCACGGCCTCGAGCGTCGCCACGATGCGATGTGGAGACTCGTAGAAGATGAGTGCGCCGGGCACCACGGCAAGGCGCTGCAAACGGCGCACGCGGTCACCGTGCTTTCGGCCCAAAAAGCCCTCGAAGAAAAAATGCTCGCAGGGAATGCCGGACGAAACGAGCGCCGTGACACAAGCAGAGGGCCCGGGAATAACTTCTACGGGCACATCGGCCTCACGTGCCGCCTCGACCAGCGTCTGGCCGGGATCGGACACGCTCGGCATGCCGGCGTCCGAGGCAAAGGCGAGGGTCTCCCCCGCCAGCAGACGGTCGACCAGGCCGGCGGCGCGGCTGGCGATCACATTCTCGTCGCAACGGACAAGCGGCTTGGAAATGCCCAGGTGCATCAGCAGCTTTGACGTCACACGCGTGTCTTCGCAGCAGATGGCATCGGCGGCGGCAAACGCCTCGCCAACGCGCGGGGACAGGTCGCCCAGGTTGCCGATGGGCGTGCCGACCACATAGAGTTTGCCCGTATGGGCGCTGTTTTGCGTCATATCAACCTATTCAATCATGCCGCGCTCGAGCGTACCGAGCGCCGCGCGGGCGTCCCATGCTGCAATGCGCTTCTCGGTCTTCCACGTTTGGAAGAACCAACCGGCAGCCGGCGCAAACGAAGCCAGCTGATTGGCGATAAACACGCGCTCGTAGGCATTGCGGCCCTCGGGCGTAACCGACGAGTTGGCAAAGATCGCCGCGCCCGACCATTCGCCCACCAGCACGGGGAACCCAGTCGAAATCGCTTCTTTGAGCTCGCGCTTGTTGCGCGAAATCGCCGTCGTCAGCCCGCGGGGGCTCGTGATATCGAGCGCATACTCGTCACGGTAATGGTACAGGTGAAGGTCCATGTAGACGTTCTTGTACTTGGCGCCGCGCATAAAATGCTTCCACTCGCTGGGATGTCCCGAAGACGAAAAGACGACGATCTTATCCTCGGGCATATACGAACGGACGAGCTCGTAGGCATCGCGATAGAAATTGCGCAGGTAGTGGGCCGGAATGCCATCCGTCATGGCAAAGAGACTCTTGCGGACACTCATCTGCGGCGTATCCAGCAGCTCAATGCCCAGCAGGCTCTCGGCCTCGCCGTAACGCTCGGCCAAGCGCTCGAGCACGTCGAGTGCGACATGGCGGCCGTTAGTGGACGAATGCCACTCGGCAACAGCCTCCGGCGTGGCGGGCGAATCGTTGGAATCGCCCTGGCCACCGGGCACAGTTGCCAGGTCAAGCAGCACGCGGATGTCGTACTTGGCAGCCCACTCAATTGCACGGTCGATGTAGTCGACAACCGAGATGTAGGACGCATCGGACTCCTGCGAGCCAAAGGCATACCAGGGCACCGGCAGACGCACGGCGTTGAGGCCGATCTGCGCCATGCGACGGAAATCGTCCTCGCTCACAAACGTCTCGTAATGACGGCGCATGCGCTCGTTATAGGCGGCGGTGCCCATGGCCTCCTGCAGCTCGGCCGCGTTGGATGCACCGGTCGCCGCGTATAGCGACGGGGTCACCCAAGGCTCGGGAATAAACCAGCCAGAGAGATTAACGCCGAGTATCCTCTCCATCACTGCCCCCTTCGGATCGTGCAGGCCGAGCCTGCATCGTATTGCATAGGAAAAGTATCGTTTTGAGTATACCCGCGCGTGCGGACAGACGACCGAACGGTCTGTAAAGTGGCGCAAAAGCGGGAGGAATATCTGGGCGGGCCCGAGATGGCGCGCCGAGATGTACATATGCGCCGGAAGTAGGCGGCCGGAAAGCGCATCCCGTTTTTCGCAAAAGACTGGGATGCATTTTCCGTTCGAGGCCTCAATCGGAAAATGCATCCCGTTCTGAGCGCGAGATCTGGGACGCAGTTTCCGCCAAAGGCCGCAAAAGGAAAGCACGTCCCATTCTGACGCCGGATTCCGGGTCGCGCTTTCCCAAGCGACATCAAAGCGGAAAGCGCATCCCACTCTGAAGCCAAATTCCGGGACGCAATTTCCGCAGAGCCCTCGATAAAAGAAAAGGACCCCTTTGCAGAGGTCCTAGTCAATTCAAGGTGGCGGGGAAGGGAATCGCGTCCGCGCGCTGCGCGGACGGACCGCTGTGGCGCTTACGCGCCTTGCGAGCTGCGCTGGCAAACGCTTACGCGTTTACTCAGCTCCGCGCCCTCACGGGGTTCGATTCCATGTGGGGGCTGTATAAAAGAAAAGGACCCCTTTGCAGAGGTCCTAGTCAATTCAAGGTGGCGGGGAAGGGAATCGAACCCCTGACACGAGGATTTTCAGTCCTCTGCTCTACCAACTGAGCTACCCAGCCATTTGAGTTGTGCCTTGTTTCAAGGCTTGATTAGTATAACCAAGGACGCGTTCCGGTCAACCGAGAATTTTAAAAAAGTTTTTGAGCACAGCCTCGGTTCTATAAATCGGCACGTCAGAGGCATCAGCCGGCAGCAAGAAGTTTTTCACTCAGAGCCGCACGGGCAAACTCACTTGGCGTCATCCCCTCGGCAGCCGCCCGTCGACGAATGGCCTCCTTCATTCCCAGAGGAATCTTGACCGACAGCGTTGCCGTCCCCTCACCTGAGAGCGGGGGCCGTCCATGCACGATCCCACCAACGGTGTGTTCGCCATCCGGAAACTCTCCGCGCTCGTACGACTCGCACCACGCGTCAATCATTTCATCCGTTACAACCTGACCATTAGCGGCCGTATACGTCTTGCCCATCATCGACCCCTTTGCCGAGCCTGTTCAATCTCCTGCCAAAATTTCTTCTGGACTGGAGACAAGGCATGAATGATAAGCCACCCACGGACAAGCTCGACCGCGACAAGCTCCACGCTTCGTCCGTCTGGGAGCCATCCAATCGCAAGCCATCTCGGCGGCTCGTCCTTCGACTCGCGACGAATGCACTCAGTAACCGCAAGCCAAGCGCTAAGCACCTGCTTTTCCGTCAGGTGCTTTTTAGCGTTGGGGTGAATCTCAACATCCATGCATCTTCTCCTCCATCTTACCCAATTTCGTATGACGAAAGTCCACTGTCGCCAATTCTTAAGCCGGCACGCGTTGGAGAGCAGGGGTCGAAACAATGATTGAAGGACGCTCTAGTACGGCCCAGGCGCCGGGGCAGGAGCACATACGCCAAGGGCGGACGTTTTCGTAGCGCGCGAGGATATTGCCGTCGCGATCGATGAAGGCGATGTCGATGGGATAGGCCATAAAACACGTATGGACCGAAGAGCAGCGTGGAAACGCCATGACGAGCGGCAGGCCGTTGGCGGCAACCGGACGCCGTCCCAGCATGCCGCGCAGGCGCACGACAAACGACTCCGCCACCACAAACTCGGCCGGCGTCCAACCCAGCCTATTGAGTGCCCGCGCGTAGGCGATGTAGGACGAGACCGCGGTCACATGACCACCCCCGGACGCCATGGATCGACCGTCACCGCACGCTCGTGCGACAACGTTGTCGGCGCCCCCAGCGGAACGCCAGCGATGCTGAGAGAAGTCGGCCACGGCTCATAGTGCATGGTGCAGGTGTAGGTCCTAAACGTACCGGATAGGGAGAGCAGGCCACCATCCGATGCCTTCGCGCCTTGCTCGCTCGACACTTCGATCTGTAAGTCATAGCCTTCCATGGCATTCAGAATTTGAGTCTGAACCGTCGCCGAGGCATCGGCAGAGCTTTCGTCGCCCTCCCCCTCCGACGCCACGGCATGCGCTAGCACGATGTCGGGCACCACGCGGTCGAAGCGCGCGACAGCGCTGGCAAAGATCATGACGTTGTACACAATGAGTGCCAGCACCAGCAAAACGGGCGTAACCACTGCCATCTCCACCGTCGCTTGGGCGCGCTCCTCGCGCAGACGCATGCGGATACTCATTACGACCCACCGCCCAGAGCGCCAACCAGCGTGGCGACATCGACGGTGAGCGGGATGGAGCCGCCGCCGGGCAGAGGAATCTCCGCAAGTGTGAACACCGTACCGTTAATGGTGCGTTCGACTTGATATTCCAACGCCTCGCAAAGCGCCTTGGGATCGGTCACGCCCAACGGAATACTTCGCAGTTTGTCTTGCGCTTGAGAGAGACCCGCAATGTCAGACCCCGGACTCTTAATGATATTGGCGGAATCGGTCAGCACCGGCTTTCGCAGGCGCAAGTCGCACGGTTCCAAACCCAGCGCCGCCACGGACGCCGAAACGGTATCGCCGAGCCACGATGCGATGGAGCCCAACGCGCCGCTGCCCCCTCCTAGGCCTTTAATCATCTCGTCCATAAGTTCGTCGGCTGAGCCTTGGATATCACCGTATCCCACGAGTAGCCGTCCCCAAACATCCATGACGCCGTCGAGCACGCCGGCAACGCCGCCCGAGCGTTCCTTCAATGTCGAGAAAAATCGCGAAAGCACGTTGTTTTGCGCCGTCGCCTCATCGGGCGCCAGCACCGCGGCAGAGATAGCACCGCGATCGCCAAGCCTGACTGCCGCGTTAAACGAGGAGTTAAGTTGATCGGGGCTGGTAATGTCACCCGAAACTGCAAAGGCGACCACGCCGTTGCGACCAGGTGGGGCGATACGCGGGCGCTCGCCGGAAAGCGCTTTAATGGCCTGGTCAAACGCATTGCCCGCACGGTCGGCCTCATCCTCGGTCTGACGCTCAAGTTCGAGTTCTTTGTTGCGGCATTCGACGTAGTCTTCCAGAGCCTCTTTGAACTTATCGAAGTGGTACTCGAAGCCCCTTTCGACAGAAGTCGTTGCAATCGCAACGTACCCTAAAGACGACACACCGAAATGGCATTCGCTACACGTTTCGTGACCGTCAAAATCTGCGACGGATGCCAGCCCACCCGGCTTTCCTTTTTTGTAATTTGGACAGTCAGTCCCATAATGCAAATAGGTAACTTTATCTACTTCACTCGTGGGCCAACGTGCATCGGTATAGAGTTCAGTCGTCCGCGCCTCATCTGGATTTCGCGGAAGGAAAGGGATGCGGGCGGAAACTTTGCCGTCCTTTTCAGTTATATATGCCCGCTCGACTTCTTCGCTCGCATACGCGAAGAACACCTTTCGTGCAGCAGAATCTGCCTGTTTTTCCGGACCTTCGCCAAGCGGCTTCTCATTTGCCAGGCGCTGGCGATAGTAGGCCTTCGCGCGATCGAGCGCCACTTGCGGCTCCCACGTAACGCTCGAAGCGTAATGTGGATTTTGAGCAACAGAGAGATCCGCTAGGCTTTTCGCACGCTCCCACATGCAAGAACAGCTGCTGACCGAGCCCTTGTCCGACCCGCCACAATCCGCCAGCCAAGCGCGCTCTTTAGCCTTCGCCGTGTCCTCAGAAGCCTTCCGCAGCTCCTCGGCCGCACGCTCTAAATCATCTGAAGTGTCTTTAATGGTATCGGTTGAGATCTCTGACCCTTTGAGCGCAGCGAAGTCCGACTCGGATGTCCTGGGCACGGCAAGCGCCGTACCGGTATAGGTCACACTATCGGTATCCTGCGCCGACACCGCCTGCGTGGCACGCGCGGCGATCAGATACGGCAGAGCCGTCTCGATTTTCTGTAAGCCTTCCGATGCGCTTTTGGCAAACTTGTTGCGCGTTTTAATGATTTCAATCCCGGTGTCGACCATATTGCCGGCAACTGGCTCGGCACCCGGGATGAGGATGGCGACCAGTCCCGTCCCGATCGTGGCAAACCCCGCCAGCCCCAGACTCAAGATGCTCGCATCCACCACCGTCGCAGCCGTATGGTAGGACGACACCACATTGGCGCCTGCCAGCGCGCCGCTATCGGCAGCCACCTGGGTATCCCCAGCACGCGACATGCTCCATATCGCCGCGGTCGACGAAAACAGCAACGTGAGCACCACTAGGATGACCACGGCAGAGGAAAGCGTGGTGTAGGCACCGTCTTCGATAAACAGGTCGATACCGGCTCGACCCATAAAGCCGCCTCGCTTGCGATGGCAGCTCGGACGGCGCGTCAAAACGCGTCTAGACCAGAAACGCTTAATCCCATGCAGCAATCCACGAACCATAATCTCCCTCCAGCCATTCGGGACGTGATTGATACGAGACATCGACCTTGAGCTCAACGTAGCCGCCCTCGGCGGTACCACCCATAGCCTGCGCAAACGCACCGATCACAGGCAACGGCCTGACCTCGCCGGAAACGGACACGGACGAGACGCCACCCGCACCGGCCCGACCAAGCTCGATATTCCACGACAACGGCCCGCCGGCATGAAAGATCGAAACGTTGGGCACCGCGGCAAGCCGGCGGCGGGTGAACTCCTTAAGATCGTCGTCCTCCGCCGTCGTCGTGGTCATGAGCCGCGCGGTCTCGGCGGCGGCAGACTCCATGACCGCGCGCGTATAGAGCAGGCACACCGGTTGCAGTGCGAGAAGGATGAGCGTCAGAAACGTCGGCAGCAAAAAAGCGGCCTCGACCGTAGACTGCGCCCGGTCCTCGCGCGCGATATCAATACAACGCAATGTCCTTAGCGCCCGCAGCGGCGTCGATAACCGACGTCGAGGCAACGCCATGGGATGCCGCCCGCTCAACCAGCGCCGCCAAGCGCCCATCGGTGCCAGCACGCCAAAGCCCCGCGATCGCCAGCACGATCGATAACAGCGCCACCGTGACGATGGCGTATTCCACAGTCGCTTGGGCAACCTCTTCACGCAGAACGCCATGCATTTCACGATCCCTCCTTTGAGCTTATTGTTTGCGGGACCAGGCGCACGGCGCGCAGACGACACGAAGCATCGCCGGTATCCGCGGCAACCGTCACCATATCGACCCAGCCGCGTCCGTCACGCACGATGGCGCCCCATACGTTGCCCTTAATATCGAGATAGCCGCTCAGGGCGAGCTGGGCCGTTGGCACCTCGCGGTAGGCGCGTAACATATCCGCCGCTGCCTCGGTCATCGGTCGGTCCTCGGACCATGCAAGCCGGACCGCAATCGCGTTGTCCTCAGGCGAATCCGTCGCAGTGCCAGACCGCTTGTCGAGCGTCCGCAGAAAGGTTTGCGCCGTGACAGCGACATCCGAATCGTCCGCATCTCGCATCTCATCTTTTTGAGTCGCCACCGCCGAATCTGAGCCCGAATCGAAGGCGGCCCCAGGACGCTGCTGCCGCGCGGCGTTAAGCCCCCAAAGCACCGCCGCTATCGCCACGGTCAGGCAAGCAAACACCAGCAGCACCCCGATGGGGCGCTCGCCCTCTACAGACTGTTGATGCCCTCGCTGATAGCGTTCCATAGATCTTGGACCTTGCCTTTAAATGCAACGATGGCAATAATCGCGATCACCACAAGCACGCCCACCAAAATGGCGTACTCGGTGGTACCCTGCGCGCTCTCCTCCCGCAACAGCTCCTTGGCATGCTGGCGAGCGCGGATCGCCCGGCAAAAAGCCCAGTTCCAAGCCTTGTCAGCAACTTCGACCATCGTGTTCATGTATTCCTCCCTACATCATCCCGCCTGCTCCCAGCAGCGGGCCCAATATGGACAGAAGCAACGCCGGCAAGATGAGCGTGCCGGTGGGGATCAGCAGCTTGACGGGCGCACGCTCGATCTCACGCTCGACCGCGGCGCGATGAGCCGCACGGATCTCGCGACTTTGAGCGGCCAGCGTCTCGGCAAGTGGGGCACCCAGGGCGAGCGCCTGCCCCACCGTGATGGCAAAGGTCTCGAGCGCTCGTACGTCCAGATCGCGCGCGGCGGCCAACAACTCGTCCTCACGCGTGCCCACGCCCACCTGCCACGCCATGCAGGCCCGCTCAAGGCGAAGAGCCAGCACTGACCGGCGGTTGGCGCAGAAAATCTCAAGCGCCGCATCAAACGAAAGACCGGCCGAAAGACCCAAGCGCACAACATCGATCATCTCGGACACTTCGCCGAGCGAAACTCGCGCCGGGCCGCCCGCTCCAACCGCGCCCTTCACTCGCGCGGTCAGGGCATCGACCACTGAGCGACCCGCGGCAGCGACCAGCACCGCCTCGCGCTTGCAGGCCCCTGCGATCTTGCGTGCATCCGCCCGATCCAAACCCGTCGCGATAAATACACTCAGGGCGCACAGGCAAGCCGCAACTGCAACTGGGGCGCTCATAGCTCCACCCTCATAATGCGCCGGATAACCACCAGGGCAACGGCGTTGAGGGCGAGACCCAGCACCACAGCGCCCGCACCGGCAGGCGTCGCAAGACCGCGACGAAAATCTGCCGAAAGCAGCGCCAACACCGCGCACATGCCCGCCGGCATCGCCGCGACCATATGCGCCGACATGCGAGCCTGCGACGTCTTGACATCCAGGCGGCGCTTGAGCTCAATGCGCTCCCCTACCATGCTCGACGCCTCGGACAGCAAGTCGGCAAGCGGAGCGCCGGTGCGCTGTGACACCTTAAGCGCCAAGGTCACAAGCGAAAGACCGGGGGCGTCGATGCGCACGAGCAAGTCATCGAGCGCGTCGGTCGCCGAGATACCGCAATCGATCGCCGCCGCCACCCGCAAAAACTCGGTATGCACCGGTTCTTGCGCATGAGCGCCCACAAAGCGCATGCCCTGGGCCAGCGAATGTCCCGAGGCAAGCGACATGGAAAGTGCGGTAAACGCCTCGGGCATGGCCTCTTCTGCATCGTGTTGCTCGCGCCGGCTCTCAAAGCCATCCCGAGCGGCGCCAGCGGCAATCGGAGCAACAAGTCCCAAGGCAAACCCGAGGGGCGATAACGACACCATCGTTAGTAAAACGCTGCAGACACCGCTCGATAGCAGTAGAAACGCCAAACGCCCCGAAGCATCTTCAATCACGAGGCCAAGGCGATGCGCCGGAGCCAGCGATGCCCACGAACGGGCGATCTTTTTCAGCAGATCGTTTTCCACCAGCTCACGCGGCAGCTTCTCTGCCACCGTCTCGAGCGCCTGACGCGCCAGCTCCGCCGGCGGCACCTGCGGCACACGAGGTTCCGCCCCGCACGCCGTCGCAACAGAAAACCCTGCCAAACCCCCTACGACGAGGGGCACAGCGACCTCCATTCGTCCACCTCCTCTTGTGTGAGCGTCCCCGACCGCAGGCCTTCTGCGATAAACGGCGGCTCGCGGTCAAGCGCCCAGGTGCGCTCGGCGGCATCGAAAGTCACATAGCGCTCGAGCTCTACGCCGCCCGACGCGGCGCGACGCACCCCCGAATACGAGGAGACGAAGCGCCTGCCATCGGCGTGGCGCTCGGACATCACGATGCCGTCGAGCGCCATGGCAATCTGCTCCTCGATGAGCTCGCTCGGCAGATCGATGCCATAACGTGCAAGCAACGTCAGACGCACCACGGTCTCCTGTTCTGAACCCGCATGAAGTGTGGTGAGCGACCCGTCGTGGCCCGTATTCATGGCCTGCAACATGTCGCAGCACTCGGCACCGCGCACCTCGCCCACCACGATGCGGTCGGGGCGCATGCGCAGGGCATTGGTCACCAGGTCGCGGATCGTCACCGCGCCCTCGCCCTCAATTGAAGCCTCGCGCGCCTCTAGGCGCACCACGTGCGGATGATGCGCAAACTTGAGCTCGGCAGAGTCCTCGATCGTCACGATGCGCTCGCCGGTGGAAATCTCGCATGACAGCGCGTTGAGCAGGGTGGTCTTACCAGATCCCGTGCCTCCCGCAACCGCCAGGTCCTGTCGCAGCGACACCGCGCACGACAGCAGCTGCGCATACCAAAGCGGCAGTGACCCCAGCCCCACAAGCTCGTCCAGCGAGCAGATGCGGTCCGAGAACTTTCGGATGGTGAGAATCGGTCCGTCAATCGCCACAGGCGGAATCACCGCGTTGACGCGATAGCCCGTTTTAAGGCGAGCGTTGACGATGGGGCTGCGCTCGTCGATACGGCGGCCAAGTGGCGAGATGATGCGGTCGATAAGCACACGGATCTGCTCATCATCCTCAAACGCATGCTCGATAGGGTACAAGACGCCGCCGCGTTCAAAGAAGGCCGAGCGGCAGCCGTTGATCATGATCTCGGTAACGGTGTCGTCCTCGATGAGCGGCTGCAACGGCCCCAAGCCCACCACGTCATCCAAAATCTCGTCGATGATAGTCTCGCGCTCGGGCGTCGCGAGATCGGTCGGCTCCTCAACATTGAGCGCCGCCTCCACCGCAGGACGCAATTCCGAGCGGGCAAGTGCCGGGTCGATATAGGCGCTGATACGCGCCACTTCGTCGTAACCCATGCGGTCCATCACGGCGCGCTTGGTGCGTCGTTTCACCGCGCGGCGGCGCCCCGCATCTACAGGCGCTGCCGCCGCTGCAGCGCCGGCAGCCTTAATCCTCGTTTGCAGGCTCATCGCTGATCACCCTCGCGCGACCAGGGAAGGCGGATACGCGGGCGTTCGGTGCGCATTGCACGGTCGGTGACCATATCGCCCCAAGGGCCGACGGCGCACCCCAGTTCCACGAGCATCTCGCGCGTGGCCTCGCGCACGCTGGTCGCAAAAGCGCTGGTCTGCCCCACTGCCTCGTCAGCGCGCCCAAACGCCATGAGCGCGGCGAGATCCTGCCCGCCATCGGCGATACGAATCTTGGAGCTCAACGCACAGGCAATCTCAAAGCGCATGGCAACATCCTCGTCTGCCCCGCGCGCACCGAACCGGTTGAACACGGCGCTCATGCGCGTGCGCGGCACACCTACTCGACTTGCCAGTTCAATGACGCGCGACGCCGATGTCGCGGACGACACCGCCGCATCGCCAACGACCAGGCAACGGTCGCTCGCCGCCACCGCAGCCGCCACGGCGTCGCCCCAAAAGACCGAGGTATCGATAAAGACCACGTCGGATTCGCGACGCAGGACATCAAGCAGTAGCTCCACCGGACGTGCCATGAGCTCGGCTTGCTCGGGCGCCGCGACGGGACCCCAGAGCGTAACGCCCGGCGCCACGCGCATCGATGCGGCTACGATATCCGGCTCGGTGAGCGCGCCCGCCGCCGACGGCTCGATAAGTGCCGCCATATCGCGCGGAGCATCGACGCCTAACAAGTCGTAAAGGTTTCCAAACATCAGGTCCAGGTCGAGCACGGCGGCACGCAAGCCCAACAGCGACGATGTGTGTGCCATGGTGGCAACGATCGTCGACTTGCCGCAACCGCCCGAACCCGAAATGGCGCAGATGACCGGAGCTCGATGCGGCGAAGCGGCAGCGTCTGCCGGCGGCATCGGAGGCGGCGGAGCGGGCGTCGGTGACAGCGTCCCCGTCTCCTCCGCCGCAACCACACGCTGCGTCCAAGCCGGCATGGCAGCTTGTTCGGTCTGCGAGGCAGGCTCGTTCTGTGCAATCTGCTCATGCTGCATCAGCGACAACTCGCCGCACCCGGCAAAGCCCTCAACTTCGTCGAGTTCATCCACCAGATTCACGCCGTGCACGTATCCCATATCTACAGCCGGGGAATCGCCAGCATGCTGCGCCGGCCCTCCAGCGTCATCGTATACAAGGGGGTTCCGGGGGCGCCGACCATGCTCGGCTTCCGCTTTTCCATAATCATCAACACGCGGGCCTCTTGTAGCGCGAGGCGCCCCGGGTTCCCTATCAACAAAAGCATCGGGCTCAATCGTCATGCGCCGATCGGAATCAACCGCTCCCTCGCCCGCGCACCCGTTGCCGCATATACTGTGCGCAGCGATGACCTCGGTCGCCCCTGCGCGAAACAGCCCCTCGATATCCGACGGATCGAGTGCTTCTATCAACACGACCACGCGACTCACACGGCCTTCGGCCGTCAGGCGCGCAACAGTCTTGCGCACATCTTCGGTATCAAACAGAGACGCCGCGATGATGGCAGCCCCGCGGCGCGACGGAAACGCCCGAGCCATGGAAACCAGCCCGTCCAGGTCACCTACGCGAAGCACCTGTGCACCCGCATCACGGCCCTCGACTTCCCGCTGCAACAGCCCGTAATCGCCGCACGCGCAGCACGCAAGCCAGATCGCCTTCATCACTTGTCGCCTCCGCTCTTTTTGCCGCGCGCCGTGGCGGGAATCGTCAAGCTGACCGTTCCCTTGCCCGAGGCTCCCAGCAGTTCCTTGACGTCTTCGGGGTCAGCCGCCAGCGTCACCCATTCGATCTTGCCCTCGCGCGTGGCACCAGAATCCTCACTGGTATCGATCACGTACGCGCCGCACAGTCGATCGGTTACGCCGTCTTTTTGCACATACACATCCACGTAGCTGCCCACGCCCGTGGCGCCGCCGACCGAGTGCTCGGCATCGACCGCCACCGAAACGGCGACTTTGCCCTTAGGCACCTCGAGCTTGTGGCTCTCGGCCTTGGTGTAGACATTGCAGATCACGGCGTTTTTGGGAATACGCGAAGTCGTCACGTCGCCGCGCACCTGGCGCAGCTCGGTCGCCGCGTCACGCGGCAGCAGACTCGTCAGCCATTCTTGGGTTATGACATTGGTCTCGTCGAGGGTCTCGCCCACATCGATATCACGCGCCGCGACGCATACCTCGACGCGATCGCCACCGTACTTGGCCAAGGTCTCAGCCTGGACCTGTTCGGCTTGCGAGCGGATCGACGAGCCGTAAACCATGCAGAGCAGAGCAGCGAGCACGCCCGCGACCAGACTGATGGCGATGCGCTTGCTCTTGTTCACGGCCGCTCCTCTCATGGCAGTGCCGGGCGAATGCCCGTACCACCATTGTCTGGGCGGTCAGAGCGCAAAGCGGCGCAATCGCGATCTTGGTTTTCGATGTCAAACCAATCGCTGACCAAAAACTAACAAGCCCGTCAAGCTCGTGGCAAGGTTTTGGTCAGCACGTCAGCAAACTGCATGCTTCAAGGCTTTTCCGCAGCAAAAAAGCCGTCTCCCGAACAGTTGGGAGACGGCTGTCATAGGAAAAATCAATTACAGATGGACATCGGGATCGAGCATTTGGGCGCTCACGCGCATGGATGACGCCAGGTTTTGGAACGTTTCCAGACGCAGGCTGTCGATCTGCCCGGCGTCCTCGGCCTCGCGAACGGCGCAACCCGGCTCATGGGTATGCGTGCAATCGCCAAATCGGCACGCGCGCGATGCCTCGACAATCTCGGGGAAGGCGCGCGCCAGACCCCGCTCGTGACCCACGAGCGGTAGGCTGCGCAGGCCCGGGGCATCGGCGATCACGCCGGCGTCGCCCGGCAGTGCCACCATCACGCGCGCAACCGTAGTGTGGCGGCCCTGGTCATCACGCTCGCGCACGCCGCCAGTGGCCAGCGCATCGTGGCCCAGTAGCGCGTTGAGCAGCGTCGACTTGCCGGCGCCCGACTCGCCCAAGATCATGGCACAGCTCCCAGCCGGCACGCAGGCGCGCACCTCGTCCAGGCCGAGGCCCTCAGCAGAAGACGTCACGATCACGCGCACGCCCGGACCCACCAGACGGCGCACGCGGTCCAGATCGCGCTCGAGCTCATCGGCCTCGCAGCGGTCGGCCTTGGTGAGCACCACCACCGGCTCGGCATCGCAATCGAGCGCCAACACCAGTGAGCGCGCCACACGATCGAGCAGCACCTCGCCGGCGCCGAGCGCCTGCACGATCAGCACGCTGTCAACGTTGGAGCAGAGCACCTGGCGCTCACCGCGGGCACGGCCACGCCAACGTTCAAAGCTCGTACGGCGCGGCAGTACGCACTCGATCACGCCCATGTCGTGCCCGGGAGCACGGCGAACCGCCACGCGGTCGCCCACGGCGGGCAGCAAGACCTCGTCCTCGCCACGCGACTTGGCAAACCCTACGGCATGCTCGGCACGAAACGTGTCGTCGGCAGTTGCCACCAGCGGAAACCCGCGGTCCAGGCGCACCACGGCACCGAGCTGCATCTGCTCGGGCTCCTCGGCCTGTGCGCAAAAGTCGTCAAATGCAGCCTGCTGAGCCGCATCGACCGGCAGGTCATCGAACGCCGGAACATCCTGTAACGCGTCAAGCCCCGGTACGCTTGCCAGCAGCTCCTCAGCAGATGCAGGGGCTTCGGTCGCGAGCTTCCGACGACGGTCGCGCTTAGCCCGCGCCCCCGTCGTCTTTTTCTTCGCCTTAGCCTTAGCCTTGCCCACAAATGCCTCCCAGCACCCAAAATCACAACTGAGCAGGTATTTTACCCACAAAAAAGAGTCGGTGGGGCAACCGCGCGACCGA
>DBEWUK010000022.1:0-51841 GCA_048205395.1 Collinsella sp. | reverse complement strand
CAGCGCTATGGACGGATATGCCGTGCGCTCGGCGGACTTGACGCAGGCATCTGGCGAGGCGCCGGTGACGCTCGACGTTATCGGACACGAGGCCGCGGGCCATGTCTTTGAGGGCGTGGTCGGCGTGGGCGATGCGGTCCGCATTATGACGGGCGCGCCGGTGCCCGAGGGCGCGGATGCCGTGGTGAAATACGAGATTGTCGAGGTACTTGACGGTGACGGCAACGAGGGCTCGCACGTGAGCTTCTCGGCACCTGCCAAGGTAGGGGAGAATGTTCGCTCTGCCGCCGAGGAGGCCCATGCCGGTGACGTCGTGATGCGTGCTGGAGAGGTTGTGGCCCCGGCGGGCGCGGGTCTGCTGGCAAGCGCCGGGTATGCAAGCGTGAAGGTGCACGCCGCGCCGCGCGTGGGCATTATCTCGCTGGGGACGGAACTGGTCGCACCGAGTAAGGTACCGGCGCGCGGTCAGATTCGCGACTCCAACTCGTCGGCGTTGATGGCCGAGGCACTCGATGCCGGCGCCGAGCCCGTGTTCTACGGCATTGCGCCCGATGATGAGCGGGCGATTGCCGAGCTGGTGCATCGTGCCGTGCAGGAGTGCGATTTTGTCATTACGAGTGGTGGCGCCTCGGCGGGTGACTACGACTATGTGACGGCGCTCGTCCGGCGCGAGGGCGAGGTGCTGTTTGACCGCATCTCGATGCGCCCGGGCAAGGCCATCACGTTTGGCTTGCTCGCAGGTAAGCCCTACCTGGGACTTTCAGGCAATCCGGCCGCGGCGTATGTAGGCTTTGAGATGCTTGCCCGTCCGGCGATTCGCAAGATGCGTGGTTTTGCCGAGGGGGCGCGCCCCGTGCAGCGAGCGGTTCTTACCCACAGTGTGAAAAAGCGCCAGGACCGACGCTTCTTCGATCGCGCCACGGTTTCGCGCGACCCCGAGACCGGTGAGCTGTTGGTGACCGAGGCCAAGACGCAGAATTCGGCGCTGCTCGGCACGATGCAGCGGGCCAACTGCCTGCTGCATATTGACGAAGGACCGTGCGACCTCAAGGCGGGCGACGTCGTGGATGTCGTGCGTGTCGACCTGCCCGAGGGAACGGTGTTGTAGGAGGAAGACTATGGAGTTGAAGATATCGATCGTGACGTGCTCGGACACGCGCGATCTTGCGCAGGACGAGGCCGGAGCCGCACTCGAGGAGCTTATCGAAGCGCAGGGCTGGACGGTCGCCTCACATGTGGTCGTGCGCGACGACGTCAGCGAGATTGGTGATGCCATTGTGGAAGCCGCCGATGAGTGCCACGCCAATGTCGTGCTCACCTGCGGCGGCACGGGACTTTCGATGCGCGACGTGACGCCCGAGGCGACGCGTGCCGTCTGCGACCGCGATGTGCCGGGTATTGCAGAGGCAATCCGCGCGTACTCCATGACCAAGACGCGCCGCGCTATGCTCTCGCGCGCCGTGTGCATGCAGCGTGGGCATACGCTTGTCATCAACTTTCCGGGATCCACGAAAGCGGCCCGCGAAAGCTGGGAGGCCGTGAGCGATCAGCTGGAGCATGCGGCCCAAATGACGGCGGGCGGCGGACATACCAAATAAGCGGTTTACCTGCGGCGGGGCGACCTGAACGGCTGCTTCGCCTTTGTTTTCCGCAGAAGCGACGCCGAGGTGCACGGCAACTCGAAACTATATTCTCTAGCGAGAATAATTTCTCATTATCATTATTCGCGCGGAAGTATAATCTAGTAACAGAATAAAGCCTGCGGCGGGGTGCCCGGGCATAGCGTTCGAAAGGGTTGAATATGTTCGATATGGTTTCACGCCGCGGTTTTGTCTCGCTTTCTGCTGCCGCTGCCGCCGGCCTTGGCCTTGCCGGCTGCTCGGGCAACAAGACGTCCGAGCCCGCTGGTTCCGATGCCGGCTCCGTCGAGTCTTCCTCTAAGAAGAAGGCTGTCGAGCTGCAGGTCTTTGCCGCTAACTCGCTCGAGAAAGCTCTGCCCGAGGTTCAGGAGCTCTACACCGAGCAGACCGGCACCACGTTTGCCGACACGCAGTTTAAGGCGTCTGGCGACCTTGTCGAGCAGATGCGCGCCGGTGCCGCCGTCGACGTGCTCATCACGGCCTCCAAGGGCACCATGGACGACGCCGAAGCCGCCGAGCTCGTCGATGCCGACACGCGTGAGGACATGTTCGTCAACGACCTCGTGATCATTCGCGCCGAGGGCTCCGATACTAAGGTCGAGGCCATCGCCGACGTCGCGAATCTGGACGGTAAGATTGCCATCGGCGACGCCAAGACCGTCCCCGCCGGCAAGTACGCCAACCAGGCGCTGGCTTCCGTGGGCCTCTATACCGGTACCGAGGGCGACGACGGCGAGTACGCGCCCGAGCTCGCCGACAAGGTAGCCCTGGCCGACAAGGTCGGCACCGCTGCGTCTTACGTCTCTACAGGCGACTGCGTGGCGGGTTTTGTCTACAGCTCCGATATCTTCCGCTACGACGGCATCGAGGAGGCCTTCGTGTGTCCTGAGGATTCGCACAAGCCCATCGTGTACCCGGGTGCCGTTGCCGAGAGCTCCGAGCACGCCGACGAGGCCAAGTCGTTTATCGACTTTTGCCTGTCCAACAGGAAGGCTCAGAAGATTTGGGCTAAGTACGGCTTTGAGCTTTCCGCGTAGTGCGGCTTGGCGCGATAATTCCATCGTTTTGTGTCTCACTCCGTCCTTATATTCGCTTGGAGCTTTTCGTGCTTAATAGATTCCGCATCCTTGTCGCCTGTGCTTTGACCTTCGCGCTTTGCTGGGTGCCGGGATTTGCGTTTGCTGGGGACGCTGAGGACGGGGCCCAGGTTGCTGCGACTGCTCATGGGCTTTCCTATGGGATCGAGGGTTTTGAGCGGTTGGCCAAGGGGACCGCTCGTGCCATGGAGGGCCAGCCTGAGGGCTACCGGTTTCCCGTTGACGAGGACGTGGACCTTGTAGTGGCGCCTGCTGCCGATCGCGTTGTGGTGTGGATATCGCCCAAGGCGATCGAGAGGTATGGATTGGATCCGCAGGACAACGAGTGCGTATCGGGTCTCAAGGCCCTCGTCTGTGAGCTCGACAGCGCAAACTGCATGGGAGGTGCGCAGCTGGGGGACGTGGACCTTCCTTGGTATGTCACGGCGGATACAAGGTTTGATGCCGGCGGGTATACCTATGGCTTCGACGAGCACGGTGCGGATGGGGACCGCTATGTGGTGATTGCATCAGCCTCGGGTGATGCCAAGGGCGGCGCGCGTTGGCTTGATAGCGCTCAAATGGTAGAGGCATCGTCTGTCGTGTTGCGGGATGAGCAGGGTCCCTTGACCTCTCTGGTCTCCTTTTTGGGCGACATCGACTATCGTCCGTTTTGGGTGTCCATAAAAACGAGCGGCCTTGCCCTGCTGATCTCCTTTGCGCTGGGCCTGTTCGCCGCGTGGAAGACTATGGGTACCTCGAGTCGCATCAAGGGCCTGCTCGACTCGGTCTTTACCATCCCTATGGTGCTGCCGCCCACGGTCTGCGGCTTTCTGCTCCTTATGCTGTTTGGCCGCTCGACCGGGTTGGGGCAGTGGCTCATCGCGCACGGCATCTCGATCGTCTTTACCTGGCCCGCGGCGGTGATCTCTGCCGTGGTGGTGTCGTTCCCGCTCGTCTATCGTACGGCACTCGGAGCCTTCGAGAGCCTCGACACGCAGATGCTCGATGCGGCGCGCACGCTGGGCTGGTCCGAGCGTCGCATCTTTGCCAGGATTATGATGCCGCTTGGCTGGCCCTCGATTGCCGCCGGCACGGTGCTCGCCTTTGCCCGCGCCATGGGCGAGTTTGGCTGCACGCTGTTCTTTGCGGGCAACTACGCCGGCATTACGCAGACCATCCCCATCGCCATCTACTTTGAGTGGATGGGCGGCAATACGTCGGTCGCGCTCTTCTGGGTCGTCGTCGTGATTGTCTTTAGCTTTTTGGTCATCCTGTTCATCAACATGTATACGGCACATTCGCAAAAGTACCGCGAGCGTGGTCTTTCCCGTGCGGAGCGCAAGCAGGCCAAAGAGCTCGCCGGTCAGGGCGATTCGCTCGACCCGGCGGGCGGCGATGCCCTGCGTATCGATCGCGAGGCATTGGCTGAGCTCATGCGCGATGAGCCCGCTATGCAGGGAGGTCGATAAGCTATGTCGCTCGTTATGGATATTAAGAAACGTTATCCCGGGTTTGTGCTCGACATGCAGCTTGAGGCCGGCGAGGAGCGCGTGGCGCTTCTGGGCGCCTCGGGTTGCGGCAAGAGCTGCACACTGCGCTGCATTGCCGGTGTGGAGACGCCCGACGAGGGCAAGATCGTCGTCAACGGCGTGACCTTTTTTGACTCGGCGGCAGGTATTAACCTGTCGCCCCAGGAGCGCAAATGCGCCCTGCTGTTCCAAAACTATCAGCTGTTTCCCAACATGACGGTGGCCGATAACGTATGCGCCGGTGTAAAGGATGCGGGCGACGCCGCCGCGCGCAAAAAGCTCGCCGAGCGCTATCTGGGCATTTTCGGTCTGGCCGATTTTGCCGATCGCTATCCCGCGCGACTCTCGGGCGGTCAGCAACAACGTGTGGCGCTTGCTCGCATGGTGGCGGCGCATCCGGGCATTTTTATGTTCGACGAGCCCATGAGCGCGCTCGATTCCTATCTTAAGAGCGCGCTCGAACAGAACATGCTCGACCTGTTCGATGTGTGCAACCGCACCGTGCTCTACGTGAGCCACGACATCGACGAAGCGTGCCGCCTCTGCCAACGCATCTGCGTGATGCACGACGGGCATGTTGAGGAGATCGGCTCCATCGAGGACGTGGTCCGCCGTCCGCAGACGCTGGCGGCGCTTCGCCTGACGGGCTGCAAGAACACAAGCCGGGCGCGCAGGATCGGCGACGAAGAAGTTGAGGCCCTCGACTGGGGCATGACCTTTAACGTGGGTCGCGAGGTTCCCGATAATGTGGCGTACCTGGGCATTCGCGCAAGCTACTTCCATGTGGACAATCGCGCTGAGCGCGGTCGCAACAGCTACGATTTGCACGTGGCCCGCGTGAGCGATTCGCGCTTTGAGCGGCTGGTATTGCTGGACGTGCCGCGCGCTGATGCGCCCACGCGTCTGCAGTGGAAGGTCAACAAGGTGGGCGTGCCTGTCGACGAGCTGCCGCAAGCAGGCGAGACGCTGCGCATGCACTTCGATGCGAGTAGGATCCACTTGGTTTGTCGATAGCGCCGGGTAATGCCGTCGGGGATATAAGCCTCGTCGGCTTTGTCTTGCCGTTTGCCGAATGAGGGATGATAAACCCTTATCAATCGAGATAATTAATTATTAAACGACGGCACACGACGCTGTCGTACGAATGTCAACGGTGTTCGCATGGTCGATAACCGTTGATATAGTTGACCTCAACTTGTAAAGGAGGGTGCGCACATGCCGCAGACGACATACATTCGCCGCGTTGCCGCGCGTGCCCTATATATGGCTCGGAGTCGCATATGAGCAGGTATGTTCACGGCTCCGGGAGAGACGACGCACAACTAAATAATCGACCGCAAGGCAGGTTCCCTAAAATTCCGGGTTTGAGCACGGCCGGACAATCGCCGTCCGTCGTGCATCGATACCGCCGTTATCCGTTTTTGGTTCGAGAGGGGAACCGTCATGGCTGAAGAATTTGATTTCCATCCGATGTGGGAGAGCCTCGGCATGAATCTTGCCGACCACGACATGCTGCTGGGCGCTGTGGGCCAGATGTACGGCGATATGTTCCTGACGCAGAACAATCGCCCCAAGTCCACTTCCTACCTGGATTTTGTCGCCACCAACATCCACAGCGGCCGTATTAAGGAGATGCTCGACAAGAAGGAGGCCGGCGAGGCCACCAAGATCGTCGGCTCGTTCTGCGTCTACGTGCCCGAGGAGATCGTACTTGCCTGCGACGGTATCCCCGTGGGTCTATGCTCTGGTGCCGATTGGGCAACCGATAAGGTCGAGGAGCACCTGCCGCGCAACACCTGTCCGCTTATCAAGAGCTTTGCCGGCTTTAAGCTGGGCGAGGTCTGCCCCTACATTGAGTCGAGTGACTTGGTGGTAGGCGAGAACACCTGCGACGGCAAGAAGAAAGCCTACGAGTTCTTTGCCACGCAAAAGAACATGTACGTCATGGATATTCCCAACGTACACGACGAGTCGACGCTCGTGACCTGGAAGGCCGAGGTCAAGAAGCTCGCCGCCAAGATCGAGGAAGAGTGCGGCGTCAAGATTACGCCCGAGCGTCTGAAGGCCGCCATCCACGCCGTCAATGAGAAGCGTCGCGCCCTGCAGCGCCTCGCTGCCACGCGCGCTGCCGACCCAGCGCCCATCAGCGGTCTAGACAGCCTGCTGACCGTTCAGGCCGCCTTTATGGATGACACGCCGCGTCTGACCGGAGCCATTAACGATATGGCGGCTGAGTGCGAGCAGCGTGTCGAGGCCGGCGAGGGCGTGGCGCCCAAGGGGACCAAGCGCATCCTGTACACCGGTACGCCCATGGCCGTGCCCAACTGGAAGCTGTTCAACCTCATCGAGAAGGCCGGTGGCGTCGTGGTGGGCGAGGAGTCCTGCACGGGCTCGCGCTACTACAAGGACCTGGTCGATGAGTCCGGTGAGACGGTTGACGAGATGCTCGACGCCATCGCCGAGCGCTACTTTAAGATCAACTGCGCCGTCTTTACGCCCAACGACCAGCGTATGAAGGACATTGTCCAGATGGCCAAGGACCTGCATGCCGACGGCATCGTCGACGTGGCCTTGCAGTTCTGCACGCTCTACGAGATGGAGTCGTTTGCCGTGGAGAAGGCCGCCGAAGAGGCCGGCATCCCGTTTATGCACATCACGACCGACTACGCCGGCGAGGATGCAGGCCAACTGCAAACCAGGATTGAGGCTTTCTTGGAAACCATTTAGGGCTATCCGGTCCAGCGGCTTCCCCAAGCACCCGATCTTGCCGTTCAAACCATCGCTTGCATACCAAAGTACGCGGCGCTCCTCTTTCACGGCAACCTCGGGCACCTGGGAAAGCCGTTTCCTTGGTTGGTTAAAAGGTTTGTTAAGGAGTTATATGTCGGAAAATATTGAACAGCCGTTGCCGTCCACGTTTGAGGAGTTCAACGAGCAACGCAAGGCGGCGTTTATTCGCGTCAAGGATTATAAGCAGGCGGGTAATCGCCTGGTCGGTTTTCTGTGCAGCTACACGCCGCTCGAGATTATCGATGCCGCGGGGGCTGCGAGCGTGGCGCTGTGCGGCACGTCCGACGAGGTGATTCCCGAGGCCGAGAAGGTGCTGCCGGCAAACCTCTGCCCGCTCATCAAGTCGACGTACGGTTTTGCCTATTCGCAAAAGTGCCCGTTTACGTACTTTAGCGACATGATCATCGGCGAGACCACCTGCGACGGCAAGAAGAAGATGTACGAGCTACTCAACGAGCTCAAGCGCACGCACATTCTGCACCTGCCGCAGGGTCGCGATCGCGCCTACGAGCGTGAGGGCTGGTACGAGGAGTGCCGTCTGCTCAAGGAAGAGCTCGAGAACTTCTACGGCATCACTATCACCGATGACGACCTGCGCGCTGCCGTCCGTCGTCGCAACCGCCTGCGCGCGGCCCAGCTCGAGATGTTTGCGCTGCAGGCCAACCAGCCGGCGGCCATGAGCGGCGTCGACCTGATGAGCACTATGTTCGCCGGTACGTTCAGCTTTGATATCGAGGCCTATACGCAGCAGCTGGAGCAAAAGGTCGCCAAGCTGCGCGGGGCCTACGACGCGGGCGAGCGCCCGATCGCGGCAGATGCCAAGCGCATTCTGATCACCGGCTGCCCGGTGGGCGGCATAATCAACAAGATCGGTCGCACCATCGAGTCCAACGGCGGCGTGGTTGTGTGCATGGACGACTGCTCGGGCGAGCGCACGGCGGCCATGATGATCGACCCGGAGGCTCCCGACATCCTTCGCGCCATCGCTGACCGCTACCTGGATATCAACTGCTCGGTCATGACGCCCAACGACGGTCGTATGGAAAACACGCTGGCCATGTGCGAGAAGTATCACGTCGATGGCGTGGTAGAGAGCGTGCTACAGGCCTGCCACACCTTCAACGTTGAGAGCGCGCGCATGCAGGAGGCCGTCGAGGGTGCGGGTATTCCGTATATGAAGATCGAGACCGACTACAGCAACGGCGACATGGGCCAGATCGAGACGCGCATCGCCGCTTTTATCGAGACCCTGTAGGACGAACGCGGCAAGGGGACAGCCGCTTTGCCACATAGAAGGAGGATGCCGTGGTTGGCATTGGTATCGACATAGGCTCGACGGCCGCGAAGGCTGCGGTTGTGGAGACGGATGGCGCCATTGCGCGGACCTGCGTCATGCCGACGGGATATTCGTCGGTCGATGCGGCCGAGCGTCTGCGCGGCGAGCTTGCCGCGGCTGGCTATGACGTGGCTGCCGACGACGTGCGCGTGGTCGCGACTGGCTACGGCCGTGTCGCCGTGCCCTATGCGCACAAGGTCGTGACCGAGATTACCTGCCACGGCACCGGTGCCGTGCGCCTGTTTGGCGACCACGGCACCGTGATCGACGTGGGCGGTCAGGACACCAAGGTCATCCAACTTAAGGGTGGCCGCGTGGCCAAGTTTGCCATGAACGACAAGTGCGCCGCCGGCACGGGGCGCTTTTTGGAGATCATGGCCGACCGCCTAGGCATTTCCCAGCAGCAGATGGCCGACCTGGCGCGTTCCGGCGAACCCACCAAGATCAGCAGCATGTGCACGGTGTTTGCCGAAAGCGAGGTCATCAGCCTGATCGGTCGCGGTGAGCCGCGCGAGAACATTGCGCGTGGCGTGATCGACAGCGTGGTCTCGCGCGTGGCGACCATGGCCGGGCAGGCCGCGGGCGCCCCGTACTACCTGACCGGTGGCCTGTGCGAGAACGCCTTCGTGGTGGAGCGGTTGGGCGAGCTGCTGGGGTCGCCGGTGACCACCTCGCCCCAGGCTCGCTTTGCCGGTGCCATCGGCGCGGCGATTCGCGCACAGGCGCTCAATTAATGCATCCGCCGCAGGCTCGCATTCATGCGTATACTGGGAGAAAATGATTGACCGATGAGAGGAGGTATCGATGGCTGACGATCAGATTAAGCTCACGTCTATGACTGCCGCGAGCGGTTGAGCCGCTAAGCTGGCTCCCGGAGCCCTCGCCCAGGTCCTGGACGACTTGCCCAATGTGCATAACGACAACCTGCTCGTGGGGTTCGATACCTCCGACGATGCGAGCGTCTTCCGCGTAGGGGAGAACCTGGGGCTCGTGCAGTCCATCGACTTCTTTCCGCCGATGGTCGACGACCCGTTTCTGTTTGGCCAGATCGCCGCAGCCAACTCGCTGTCGGACATTTACGCCATGGGCGGGCGGCCGAGCCATGCCATGAACCTACTTTGCATACCCAGTTGCCTGGGCATTGAGGTTGCCGGGCAGATCTTGGCGGGCGGCGCCGACAAGTGCGTCGAGGCCGGCTGCACCATTGCGGGCGGCCACACCATCAACGACGACGAGCCCAAGTACGGCCTGTCCGTGAGCGGTTTTGTGCCACTCGACCGTATGCTCGCCAACAGCGGCGCGCGCGTGGGCGATGCGTTGCTGCTGACCAAGGCGATCGGCTCGGGCATCATCACCACGGCCATTAAGGGCGAGCTCATCGAGCAGGACGAGGCCGCAGCCATGTTTGACTCGATGCGCACCCTCAACGAGGCGCCGATTCGTCTGGCCGAGGGGCTCGAACTTCACGGCTGCACCGACATTACGGGCTTTGGCCTTATCGGGCATGCGTGCGAGATGGCCGAGGGCTCCGGTGTGCAGATTGAACTTGCGTCGGGGGCGGTGCCGCTCTTTGACCAGGTGCTCGACATGGCGCGTCTGGGCATTATCCCCGCGGGCTCCTACCGCAACCAGGACTTCTTTGGCCCGCGCGTGACGGCCGACGAGGACCTTGAGCCGGGCATGCTCGACGCGCTGTACGACCCGCAGACGTCTGGTGGCCTGCTTATCGCGGCACCTGCTGCCGATGTGGATGAGCTTGCGAGCCGTCTACATGCCGAAGGACGTATCGCCGCCGTCGTCGGGCGCGTGTACGAGCCGGTACCAGGCGGTCCTGCCGTTCGCGTTGTGCATTAAGGAAAACCGTTTATGCGACCGCCTACTGTTCTGGGCGGTCCCTTTTGAAAGGAAAAACTATGTCTACCAAAATTGAAGTCAATGCCATGGGCGATGCCTGCCCGCTGCCCGTCGTCAAGACGCTCAAAGCCCTGAAGCAGCTCGATGGCGAGGGCACAGTCGTGACCTCGGTCGACAACGAGACCGCCGTCAAGAACATCTCCAAGATGGCGCAGGAGAAGGGTTGCACGGCCTCGGTCGAGAAGGTTTCTGACGCTGAGTGGCACGTGACCGTCGCGACCGCCGGTGCCGTGGCCGTTGCGGACCCCGAGCAGGACGGCGCTGCTTTCTGCGACGCCAGCGCCGGCAAGGGCAAACTTGTCATTTCCGTCTATACCGATTGCATGGGCCGTGGCGACGACGAGCTGGGCCACAAGCTCATGAAGGCGTTTGTCTTTGCCGTGACGCAGCAGGAGGAGCTGCCCGCGACCATGCTTTTCTACAACGGCGGTGCCAAGCTCACCGTCGAGGGCTCGCCGGTGCTCGATGACCTGAAGGGCTTGGCGGAGCAGGGTGTCGAGATTCTCACCTGCGGTACCTGCCTCGACCACTATGGCATTAAAGACCAGCTTGCGGTGGGCGAGGTCACCAACATGTACGTGATCGTGGAGAAGATGGAGCAGGCCGCGCGCGTCGTGCGCCCGTAGCGTATTGGTTGGAGTTGCCATGAGGGAGAAGCGCCCGGCGCTTGTCATCACGTTTCCCACCACGGCGGCCGCCATGGGTTGCGAGTCCCTGTGCATCGAGCGCGGTCTTCCCGGGCGGACGATTCCCGTGCCCGGGGAGGTCGCTGCCGGCTGCGGTTTGGCGTGGAAGGCGTTGCCTGCCGATGAGGAGCTGCTGCGCGGCGAACTCGCCGCGGCGGGCGTTCCCACCGAGGGCTTTACGGTGATCGACATGTGGGAGGTCGTGCGATGATCTACCTGGATAACGCGGCAACGACCATGCACAAGCCGCAAACGGTCATCGATGCCGTGACTCAGGCGATGTGCTCGCTCGGCAATGCCGGACGCGGCGCGACGTCGGGTGCGCTCGATGCGGCGCGTACCATCCACGGCTGTCGCGCCAAGCTTGCGCGCTTGCTGGGCTGCCCGCGGGCCGATCATGTTTGTTTTACGCCCAACTCCACCGCGGCGCTCAATACCGTCATTAATGGCGTGGTGCGCCCCGGCGATCGTGTGGTCACGACGGTGCTCGAGCATAACTCCGTGCTGCGTCCGCTCAACCGCCTGGCGGCAGAGCAGGGCGTGACCGTTGAACATGCGGGCTGTGACGCGAACGGCGTGCTCGACTACGACGAACTCGAGCAGCTGGTCACGCCGGGCACGCGTGCCGTGGTGGTGACGCACGCCTCCAATGTGACCGGCAACGCGGTCGACGTTTCGTGTGTTGCTGCCATGGCCCATGCGGTCGGCGCGCTTGTGATCGTCGATGCCTCGCAGTCTGCCGGTACGGCGCATATCGATATGCAGGCCATGGGGCTCGACGTGGTGTGCTTTACCGGCCACAAGGGGCTCATGGGTCCGCAGGGGACCGGTGGCCTGGCCGTGGCAGAGGGCATTGACGTGGCCCCTTGGGCCATGGGCGGTACGGGCGTGCACAGTTTCGATGCGCTGCAGCCGCTTGAGTGGCCCACGCGCCTTGAGGCGGGCACGCTCAACGGCCACGGTATCGCCGGCCTTTCTGCTGGCCTCGACTTTATCGAGGCCCAGGGCGGGGTGGAGACGATTGCAGCTCGCGAGCGCTCGCTTGCCGAGCGTTTCCTCGCAGGCGTTCGCGAAATCCCCGGCATTGCGCTCTACGGTGCCTTTGACCAGCCGACGCGCTCTGCGATTGTGTCGCTCAACGTGGGTGATATCGACTCTGCCGAGATCTCGGATGCGCTCATGCAGGGGTGGGGGATTGCGACGCGCCCCGGCGCCCATTGCGCCCCGCTCATGCACCGCGCGCTCGGGACCGAGCGCCAGGGCGTCGTCCGCTTCTCGTTTGGGTATTTCAACACGACCGAAGAAGTCGACACGGCTATCGATGCTCTGTGCGATTTAGCCTGCTAAAGCTGCTAGAGCGTATATACTTGCGGGACGGGTGTTTTTGCCCGTCCCATTTTTTGTTTCAACCCGAAAGGTGGACCCATGGCTTCATCCGCCCCGCGCGGTCTGCGCTCCGAACATGTCGTCACCGTCGGCATCGCCCTGTTCTCGATGCTCTTTGGCGCTGGCAACCTCATTATCCCGCCACTGCTGGCACTGCAGGCAGGTTCTGCCACGCCGGTCGCCATGCTCGGCTTTCTCATCGCCGCCATCGGCCTGCCCGTCATGGGCTTTATCGCCGTGGCGCTTGCCGGAACGGCGCGCGAACTTGCCGGACGCGTACATCCTAAGTTTGGCGAATTCTTCGTTGCGGCGGTCTACCTGGCCATCGGTCCGTGCCTGGCCATTCCGCGCACAAGCTCTACGGCCTTCGAGATGCTGGTGCCGCTGCTGCCCGAGGGCGTTTCGCTCGGCACGGCTCGCCTGGTGTTTGCCGTTGGCTTCTTTGTCGTCGCGTTTGCGCTCACGCTGCGTCCGGGCGTTATCACGCGCGTGCTCGGCCGCATTACGGGCCCCGCGCTCATTGCGCTCATCGTGCTGGTTGTGGGTGCCGCCGTGGTCTCGCCGTTGGGTCCCGCTGCCGCGCCGCAGGCTCCCTACAATGCCGGTGCTGCCGTGCAGGGCTTTTTGACCGGCTACCAGACCATGGACCTGCTTGCGTCGCTCGCCTTTGGCATCATCATCGCCGAGACCATCCATGAGCTCGGCGTTACCGACGATAAGCGCGTGGCCTTCGAGATCTCGCGTTCGGGTGTGATCGCCGGCGTGCTCATGGCCATCATCTACTGTGGCCTGGCACTTGCCGGCATGCAGCTCGGCACGGTTATGCCCGATGCCACCAACGGCGCCGCCATCCTCGCTCGTTCGGCCTCCATGCACTTTGGCCTAGCCGGCACGGTCGTGGTCTTTGCGATCTTCTTCCTCGCCTGCATGAACGTGTGTATCGGCCTCATCAGCTGCTGCTCGCGTTACTTCTGCGAGACGTATGTGGTTAAAGGGGGAGCGGAGGCCTCCGAGGAGGCCATGCGGCATCCCTTTGCGGTTCTCGCCTTTGTGTTCGCGGCGTTTTCGTGCGTGCTCTCCAACGTGGGCCTCGACGTGATCCTTATGTTCTCGGTGCCCATGCTCAACGCCTTGTATCCCGTTGCCATCGTGCTGGTGCTTATGGGCCTGGTGCACGGTTTTTGCGACGCGCATCCGCAGGTGTGGGTTTGGGTCGGCGGCGTTGTCGCGGTGCAGAGCGTGATTACCTCGGTTCGAGACGCGTTCTTTGCGGGTGCGTGGCTGCCGTTCGATGCGCTGCCGCTGGCGGACATTGGAGCCGCGTGGGCGCCGGTTGCCGTGGTGGCGTTTGTGATCGGTCTGCTCCACAGCAAGTTTGTCGCACATTCGAGGAGCTAGGGTTTCTGCGCTTGCACAGGCGGGGAGTCTCCCCTATAATTTCCTTCGCTTTGGGACACGCAAGGTTTAGACCTTAGCTGCTCAACACCTTCGGGACGTGGCGCAGTTTGGTAGCGCGCCTGCTTTGGGAGCAGGATGTCGCAGGTTCAAATCCTGTCGTCCCGACCATATCTTGCGGGCGTAGTTCAATGGTAGAACCCCAGCCTTCCAAGCTGATGACGCGGGTTCGATTCCCGTCGCCCGCTCCATTAGATAAACGAACGGCTCTGGCTCCTTTTGGTGCCAGAGCCGTTTTCATATACATGCCGGGACCCCACATCCCCTTCTAAGTTGCGGTGAAATACGGACTGTTTTTCGGCTTTTATGGCCCATGTAGTCCGTATTTCACCGCAACTATTTGTAAGGTTGGATTTTGATGCCGTTGGGGGGGTCGTAGCGACCGTCTACCGAGAGTGGAAATATTTTTTGAAGCTCTGACCTGCGACGTCAAGCTTTTGGTCAGCTTTTGGCAAGGCCTGCGGACGGAAGCATGCGATAGCGTAATGGTATTCTCTCCGCCGTGATGGTTATGGGGTTGGCCATGCTCGATAAAGGCAAACATTTTCCGCAGTCATATGCAAGAATGCTATTCTCGGCCGTTGGAATTCATCAAGATGGACAGCTGCTTATAACAATTGATCCTTGGGATGAACGCCGTGCGCGTGAGCTTATGCAGGAAGAGCTCATGCTTCGTCTTTACAACCACGTGTATGCGGATCCGGTCTATTGGAATAATCTTGGGGTTGAAGATCGCATCTTTCAGCTGGCATCCGCTATTGCGGTCGTTGAACCGGATGCTGTGTTTTGCGGATCGACAGCAGCGCTGCTCTACGGCATCGGCTCGGCGTATACGCTTCTGGATAAAGTGCAAGTACTGCTGCCACGGTCTACAAGGCGTGATACGTATGAGTTCGTTGAATACAAGCGCTGGCGGGCGGGCGAAGTGTGGCGGCTCGGTCTGTTTACGCTGACGGATCCGTATCGAACGGTTGTTGATATCGCTCGAACGAGCGCCTTTCGTTATGCGCTGGGCTATGTCGATGGCTTGGCCCGTGAGTACGATGTCGAACGCGAAGAGCTGCGGGCATATGCGCAGGCAAATTGCCGAGGGTTGCATGGCATCGCGCGTGCTTTTGACGTTTTTGAGCATATGGACGGCAGGTCAGACAATGGCGGCGAGTCCGAGGCGAGAGCAGCGATGATTCTCGCTGGGGTTGCCGCGCCCGAGCTTCAAGTTGAGATAACGCGACCGGGAAACGCTGGCTATTATCTAGCAGATTATGGCTGGCAGATGCCAGACGGCTCATGGACGCTGGCAGAGCTGCATGGGCTAGGCAAGTTTGAAGACGAGGCTCAAAATGATCCAGAGCGGGCGGCGGCAAAAACGTATCGAGCGGCCCTCATGCGCGACGCGAACCTTCGCGCCATGGGCCACAATGTCATTCATTTCAAACTCTCGGACACCTACGACGTGGAATCGTTCGGTGCCATGATGCGCGGCTACGGCATTCCGACAACAAAACCCTACGCCGACTCCCGATAGTGAAATCATTTGCAGCCAACCTTCAATAAGTTGCGGTGAAATGCGGACTGTTGAGGCCTTTAAAGGCATGAAACAGTCCGTATTTCACCGCAACTTAGGAGGGGATGGGGCTGAGGGGCGGGCGATGCCGTTGTCTGTCGGTTAGTGGCGACCGTGGTGGCGGAGCTTGTCGATGGTGGAGTCGGTGCTTCGGCTGCGGGCGTCGGCGGCGGTTTGGCGTTTACGGCGGTAATCGATCATGCCTTGGATGATGGGCTTGCCAAAGCTCACGACATCATCGTTGTAGATGGCGGTTCGGGCTGCGAGGAGGCAATCGGTAAAGTCCATATGGGTCTTGCCAAAGAGTTTGACGGCAAGGGCGACAACGGTGGGCTCGTCGACCATGACGTCATCGAGCAGCTTGGTCATGGCCGACGCGATTTCAACTCGGGGAACCTTATAGACGTCGCGCAGCGTGACCACGACGCGCGTGATGATTTCGGGGTAGACGCGAGCGGTGCGCGTGGCGATGACCTTGGCGGCGCGCGGCGACAGGACCTCGTCGTCGTTAAGCAGGTAGCGCAGGATGACGGTCTCGTCGATGATGGTGCTACTCATGGATATCTACTTCCTCGGGACCCAAAACCGACTCGTCGCTTTCTGTGGCTAGGTATTCAATCCAGGCATTGCGCTCCTCGGAGCGGCGATTGGGGTCCCCATATGCTTTGAGCAATCCATAGGCGGCCGTGCCGTCCTTGGAGCGCGCGGCGACCGGCTGAAAGGGGAGCTTGCGCATCAAAATACTCTGCGCGACAAATAGACGGACAGCCTCGGCGAGCGATGTGCCCATGGCGTCGTAGAGGCGCTCGGCATGCTGTTTGTCCTCTTCGCGAATGCGCACCTGCAGGATGGCTCGTTTTTGCGTTGATGACATCACTGCCCTCCCTTAGCTAGCGTGCAATATGAATAGTCAAATACAACATTGGATAATAGCCAGTCTTATAACCACTGCTTTATTGCACTCAAGTTAATGAGCGCGAAATATATATCAAACGTATTACATCCTTTATAAACGAGCGTGAAATCTCTCCTGGATGTACGCATGTAATACACTCACCTTTATAGCAATCCGAGAATAGTTCCAACCTGCCAAAACCCCTGCAATACAGCCGTATTGCAGGGCCTATGCTCAAGTTTGCCACCTGCAACTGCGTATATTTAACCTGTATATCGTTGGAGGAATTCTATCGAAGTGCCTGTTTCGCCGCATGCGCTCGATACGTCGATGCCGGACCACGGGCGGTCCGGGGCAACGTCGACAGGGTCTCTCCGGCATGGGATTCAGGAGGGAGTGAACAACATGGGCAATAAACGAGTCGTAGCCGATTCCTCACGTTGCATTGGGTGCCAAACCTGTATGGCGGCGTGCATCGAGGCGCACGATATTCCCGGCAACATCGCCGCGCCGCGCCTGCGCGTGACGCGTACGTACGAGATCTCCGCACCGGTGGCTTGCCATCACTGCGAGGATGCACCGTGTGCCAAGGCTTGTCCTACGGGCGCCTTGTTCTTTGATCCAAAGAACCATCGCATCGGCGTTAACGAGGACAACTGCATCGGCTGTAAGAGCTGCGTCATGGCCTGCCCCTTTGGCGCCGTGAGCGTGGCGACCACGCAGGTCCCCGTCTTGATGGGCGACGTTCGCGTGGGTTCGCAGACCAAGAGCTTCGTGCTCAAGTGCGACCTGTGCGTGGACCGTCCCGGCGGTCCGGCGTGTGCCGAGGCGTGCCCGACCAAGGGCCTCACCCTGGTTGACGAGGAGCGCCTGGCAGAACTGACTGCCGAGCGTGCCCGCGCCACCATCGAAAACGAGGCGTAAGCGGGCGGCCATACAGGCCCAATGATTGTCATACAAGTACCGAGCATTCGGTAGCAGAGAAAGGAAGGAGGGTGTCATGGAGAAGCATAAAGTGATCTGCCCGTACTGCGGTGCCGGTTGCCAGTTTAACCTCCTGGTCCAAAACGGCCAGGTCGTGGGTACCGAACCGCTCAACGGCATCACCAACCAGAGCGAGCTGTGCCTTAAGGGCATGAGCGGCTACGACTTCATCAACGACACCAAGATCTTGACTCCTCGCGTACTGCACCCGATGATCCGCCGCACTAAGGGCGCGGATCTTGAGCGCGTAAGCTGGGACGAGGCACTGGATTTCACCGCATCTAAGATGCAGGCCATAATTGACGAATATGGTCCTAACGCTGTCATGACCACCGGCTCTTCGCGAGGCGGCGGCAATGAGGCGAACTACGTCATGCAGAAGTTTACGCGTGCGTGCATCGGCACCCACAGCGTAGACAACTGCGCCCGTACTTGACACGGCCCTACTGTCCTCGGTCTGATGGACACGGTTGGTTCAGGTTGCATGTCATGCTCCATCCCCGGTATGGAGGATGCGGGCTGCATTTTCCTCTTCGGCTATAACCCTGCCGATTCGCACCCCATCGTCGCAAGGCGTATCGTGCGAGCCAAAGAAAAGGGTTGCAAGATCATCGTCGCCGACCCGCGCCATATCGAAACTGCGCGTATCGCCGATCTCTACCTTCCGATCAAGAACGGTTGCAACGTTGCGTTCCTCAACGCCTTTGCCAACTGTCTGGTCAACGATGGCCTCTACGACAAGGAATTCGTCGCCGAGCACACGAACGGCTTTGACGAGTGGTGGGAGACCATCAAGAACTACACTCCCGAATCCGTACAGGACATCACGGGTGTCGAGCCCGCGTTGATCCACCAAGCTGCCGAGATGTACGCCACGGCGAAGCCCTCTGCCATCATTGGCTGGGGCATGGGCGTATGCCAGCAGAAGCAGAACCTGAAGACGGTGCACACCATCGCCTCCATCGCCTGCGTTGCCGGCCAGATCGGCAAACCCAATTCCGGTCTCGCGCCCGTGCGTGGCCAGAATAACGTCCAGGGCTCCTGCGATATGGGCATGCTGCCCAACCTGTACCCTGGCTACCAAAAGGTCACCGACCCGGCTGTACGTGCCAAGTTTGCCAAGGCTTGGGGCGTGCCCGAGGAAAAGCTCCCGCTCGAGGAGGGCTATAAGCTCACCGACCTGGGCCACCTGGTCGACGAGGGCAAGGTGCACTGCTTCTACAACTACGGCGAGGACCCGGTGCAGACCGAGCCCGATTCGGCCGGAATGCGCAAGACGCTCTCCGAGCTGGATCTGTTCATTTGCCAGGACATCTTTATGACGCAGACGACCATGCTCGCCGACGTCATCCTGCCTGCCACCTCTTGGGGCGAGCACGAGGGTGTCTTTACTGCATCCGACCGTAGCTTCCAGCACTTTGACGCGGCCGTTCCGCCCAAGGGCGAGTGCCGTCACGACTGGGAGATCTTCGCAGACCTGTCTACGCGCATGGGCTACCCCATGCACTACGACAACACCGAGCAGATCTGGAACGAGTGCATTAGCCTGTGCCCCAACTTTGTGGGCGCGACCTACGAGAAGATGGCTCCCGAGGGCGGCTACGCCCAGTGGCCCGTCAAGAGCACCGATGTGAACGACCACGGTACGCCCGACATGTTCGCTGGTGGCAAGTTCACCACCAAGGACGGCCGCGCCAACCTGATGGCGCACGACTGGGAGGCGCCCTCCGAGCTTCCCGACGATGAGTACCCGCTCATCCTGTGCACCGTCCGCGAGGTCGGCCACTACAGCTGCCGCTCGATGACCGGCAACTGCAAGACGCTGGCGCTACTCGCCGACGAGCCCGGCTTTGTCCGCATGAATCCCGCGGACGCCGAGGCGCGCGGCATCAAGAACGGCGACATCGTCTCGATTCACAGCCGCCGCGGCCAGGTATACAGCCGCGCCGACGTGAGCGACCGTATCAACAAGGGCACGGTCTATATGACCTACCAGTGGTGGATCGGCAAGTGCAACGAGCTGACCATGCACAAGGTCGACCCGGTCTCGCACACGCCCGAGGACAAGTTCTCCGCCTGCCAGGTCGACGCCATTGCCGACCAGGTTTGGGCCGAGGGCGAAGTCGAGCGCCAGTACACCGAGCTCAAGCAGGCTCTGGTCGACGCCGCCGCTCCCCAGGACGTTGAGCCTGGCGCCGCCAAGTTCGACGACGAGACGCACGTGAACCAAATCGTGTAGTCCCGTTCTCGTTGGCTTTTTGGGCCGGGCGTCCCGTACGTTCGGGAGCCCGGCCCGTTATTTTGAAAGGAAGTGGGGATGAACCGCTTCATCGACATCAACCCGGAGAGGTGCATCGGCTGCGGAACATGCCAGTCCGCCTGTGCCGACGCCCACCGGATGCAGGGTCTTCAGGATACGCCGCGCCTGGCGCTCGTGAAGACCGGCGGTATTTCGGCCGCCCTTGCCTGCCACCATTGCGAGGGTGCCCCCTGCGCCGAGGTCTGCCCGGTGAATGCCATCGAGCACGATGGCGATCGCATCCACGTCAAGGAGCAGGAGTGCATCGGGTGCAGGCTGTGCGCCATCGCGTGCCCCTTCGGAGCCATCCATCCCGATGGCACGTCTATCGCCGGTGTCGCAGGCATGTGCGACCCGACGCCTTCGTATCCTAAGTCCCTGAGCAGCCTGCTTACGTGGGCTCCCGGCCAGTACACCTGCGCTGTTAAGTGCGACCTGTGCGCCTTCGATCCGGACGGTCCGCATTGTGTGGCGGCGTGCCCCACCAAGGCGCTGACCGTCATGGGCGGCGCGGCCGATCGCGAGCTCGACGAGGCCAAGCGCCTGCGCTCGATCGAAAACGGTCCGGTCGTCGACGTTACCGCTGTGGCCCAGGGCCTGTCCGAGAAAGCAGAAGGGAGCGTAAACAATGGATAGCATGACGCTGTTTATCGCATCGCTTGCCGTCTCGTGCATCGGTGCGCTCGCCTCGGTTCTGCTGATCAAGGCCGATAACGCCGCCAAGACCGCCGGCTGCCTTATCGGTGCCGTCGCCGCGGTGCTTTCGTTTGTGGCCGGTATCCAGGCCGTGCTGGGCGATGTCACGTCGGTCGACACCATCGTGTTTTTCCCGTTTGCCCATTTCCAGCTGCTGCTCAATCAGCTGTCCGGCCTGTTCGTGGCGCTCATCTCGGTGCTTGCGTTTGCCGGTTCGATCTACGGTCTCAACTACTTTGATGAGTACCCGGGCAAAAAGGGCCGCGCCGGGTTCTTCTTTAACACCTTCGTGGCGTCCATGATGCTCGTCATCACCGCCGACAACGTGTTTTGGTTCCTGGTCGCCTTTGAGCTCATGTCGCTTACCTCGTACTTCCTGGTCGTGATCGAGGAGAACGAGAACTCCATCCATGGCGGTTGGCTCTACTTTGTGATCGCGCACGTGGGCTTTGTGCTCATCATGGCGAGCTTCCTCACCATGACCAACTTCGCCGGCGGCTCGTTTGCCTTTGCGGATTTCCGCGCCACGCAGTTTAGCCCCGCGGTCGCATCCGTGTGCTTCGTGCTCGCCTTCTTTGGCTTTGGCGCCAAGGCCGGTATCATCCCGCTGCACGGCTGGCTGCCCAAGGCACATCCCGAGGCGCCGTCCAACGTTTCGGCCCTCATGTCCGGCGGCATGATCAAGATCGGTATCTTCGGTATCCTCAAGGTTGGTCTCGACCTGCTCTCCGCCTCGGGCGTTCAGGTCTGGTGGGGCCTTATGGTCATGGTCTTCGGTGCGATCTCGTCGGTCCTCGGCGTGGCCTTCGCCCTGCAGGAGCATGACATCAAGCGCCTGCTGGCCTATCACTCCGTCGAGAACATCGGCATCATTCTGCTCGGCGTCGGCGCCTCCATGGCCGCCATGGCGCTCAACTCTGTCGGCATCGCCGTCCTGGCTCTGATGGCCGCCCTCTACCACACGTTTAACCACGCGATGTTTAAGGGCGAGCTGTTCTTGGGCGCCGGTGCGCTGCTGTACTCCACGGGTACGCGCAATATGGAGAAGATGGGCGGCCTGTTCCGTCGTATGCCGGCAACGGCCATCTGCTTCCTCGCTGGCGCACTTGCCATCTCGGCCATCCCGCCCTTCAACGGCTTTGTGTCCGAGTGGTTTACCTACCAGTCGCTGTTTAACGCCGCCATGCAGGGCGACAAGGCCGTCATGATCGTGGCCGTGTTCGCTGCCGTCGCGCTTGCCATTACCGGCGCGCTGGCCGTCACGTGCTTCGTCAAGGCCTATGGCGTCTCCTTTGCCTCCGCGCCCCGCTCCGAGGCCGCGGCCAATGCTAAGGAGGTTCCCGCCCCCATGGTGTTTGCGCAGGGCCTGCTCGCAGCTATCTGCGTCGTGCTGGGCATTGGCGCTCCCGTGATCGCGCCCGTGCTGGTCGATGTCGCCGCGTCCGTGCTGCATCCGTACTGTGGCGTGTTTGCCTCCGAGGGTATGGAGCTCATGAACCAGTACTCCGGCGCTGCCACCTCCACGCCCGCGATCGCCATTGCGCTCGTGGTGCTCGTCGGTCTTGCCTGCGGTTATCGCAAGCTCAAGACCGTCGGCAAGGTGCAGAAGTCCCAGCCGTGGGCGTGCGGCTATGCTCCCAACGAGCATATGCCCGTCGTGGCCACGACCTTTGCCTCCGAGGTGTCCTGGTTTATGCAGCCGCTCTACACGCTGCGCGACCGTTGCACGGCCGTCTGCTGGTCCATCGCGCACTTCTTCCAGAAGCTCACCGGTGTGGCCGAGGCTGTGGAGCCCGTACCCGACAAGGTTCTCGTCGATGCCCCGCATAAGGGTGTCGAGAAGCTCGCCGACCTCGCGACTAAGCTCGAGGGCGGCAACTACAGCATCTATATCTGCTACATCGTCGCGGCACTCGTGGTGTTCCTCGTGCTCGCCGTGCAAATGGGTTAAGGAGGGGAGAGCATGAACAACATCGTACTTGCCGTTCTGCAGGGCGTGGTCGTCATGGCCGTCGCACCGTTCTTCTCCGGTCTCGGTCGCGTTATCCGCGCCAAGATGCACAACCGTCGCGGCCCCAGCATCATGCAGGACTACCGCGACCTGGCCAAGCTCTTTGCGCGCCCCGAGTCCCAGAGCGAGGATGCGAGCTTTGCGCTGCGCATCATGCCGCCGCTGTTCTTCGCCGTCGCCTTTATTCTCGCGATGGGTCTGCCGCTCTTTACGGCACAAAGCCCCATCCCGGTCTTTGGTGACGCCATCACCATCATGTACAGCCTGGCGCTCGCCCGCTTCTTCTTCGCCCTCTGCGGTGTGGATTCGTCCAACGCCTACGCCGGTATCGGTGGCGTTCGCGAGCTGCTCATGAGCGTGCTCATCGAGCCGTCCATGCTGCTGGCGCTGTTTGCCGCCGCCCTGGTGTGCGGCTCCACCGATATCGCCACCATGGGTCAGCACATCATGACGGGCGCCATCGACGCGCCGGTCGCCGTGATTCTCGCTGGCATCGCCTTTGCGATTGCCTGCTACATGGAACTCGGCAAGCTGCCGTTTGATCAGGCCGAGGCCGAGCAGGAGCTTCAGGAGGGTCCGCTCGCCGAGCTTTCCGGCCCGTCGCTTGCGATGGCAAAGCTCGCCATGTCCATGAAGCAGGTCCTGGTCGTCGCCTGGTTCTGCGCGATCTTCGTCTCCTGGGGCGAGCCCGCGACCGTGGGCGCCGCCGCCGTTCTGGGCGCAGTCATCTTCCTGGTGAAGTGCCTGATCGACTTTGTCGTGTGCGGCGTGATCGAGAACTCCTGCTCGCGTTCGCGTTTTAAGGTGCTCGGTAATCAGACCTGGGCCGTCGTGGGCATCGCCGTTCTGGCGTTTGTCTTCGTGGTCGTCGGCGTGTAGGAGAAGGGAGAAACAATGTCATTTGCAGTCAGTCTGTCCCTTCTCGGCTTGGTCGCTATCGCGGCCCCGATGGTGGCCTCGGTGCTCGTCGCCCTGTTCCCCCGTCCGTACGCCAAGTGGTTCAGCGTTTTGGGTGCCGCCGTCTCGACGGTCTGCACCATCGCCCTCGCCGCGAATTTCGCTGGCGCCGGCATGCCCGACACGCAGGTCCCCCTGATCTCGTTTGGGCAGACCCTCGTCATGGGATTCACCTTCGATCGCATGAGCACGCTGCTCGCGCCCGCCTTTGTGGGTATCGGCCTGCTTGTCGTGATCTATTCGATTCCCTATATGAGCGAGAATAACCGTGAGCATCCCGACGCGCCGCGTCGTCGCTTCTACGCGTACCTCGCGACCTTCATCGGCGCCATGGCCGGCCTTGTGTACAGCTCGACCCTTTTGGGCCAGCTCGTGTTCTTTGAGATCACGGGTGCGTGCTCTTGGGGCCTCATCAGCTACTACATGTCGCCTACGGCCAAGAAGGCCGGCATGAAGGCCCTGATCATCACGCATATCGGTGCGCTCGGCCTGTATCTGGGCGCCGCCATCGTGTTTGCCCACACCGGTACCTTCGCCATTACCGCGATTGCCGGCCTCGATGCCAAGCTCAAGGCTATCGTCCTTTTGCTCGTGCTGTTTGCGGCCTGGGCCAAGTCCGCACAGGTCCCCATGTACATGTGGCTGCCTTCGGCCATGGAGGCGCCGACGCCTGTTTCGGCCTACCTGCATGGTGCCTCGATGGTCAAGGTCGGCGTGTGCGTGTTCGCGCGTGCACTCGTCTCTGCCGGCGAGATTCCCGAGATCGTGGGCTGGGTCGCCATTATCGACGCCATGGTCACCATGCTCTTTGGTTTCCTTATGTACCTGCCGCAAAAGGACATGAAGCGCCTGCTGGCCTTCTCCACGATCGCCCAGCTCTCCTATGTGTTCTTTGGTCTGGGCCTTTCGGTCTTTGGCAGCCAGCTGGCCTTTGATGGCGCCGTGTGCCACATCTTTAACCACGCTTTCGCCAAGACGCTGTTCTTCCTGATCGCCGGTTCGTTCTCCTTTACGCTCGGCACGCGTATGCTGCCCAAGCTTCGCGGCATCGTAAAGAAGTACCCGATCTCGGGCGTGGGCTTTGGTGTTGCGGCGCTCGCCATTGCCGGCGTGCCGCCCATGAACACGTTCTTCTCGAAGTTCCAGATCATCGCCGGCGGCTTCTCTGTGGGTGCCGGCAACGTCGCGATCCTGGTGCTCGTGTGCATTATGGTCGCCGAGACCGTCGCCACCTTTGCCTGGTTCCTCAAGTGGATGGGCTATTGCCTGCCCGGCGAGCCGAGCGAAGAGGTCGCTGCGGGAGCCCCGCTTCCCCGCGCGATGGCTTTCGTGTTCATCGTGCTCATCATCATGGTCATCGTCAGCGGCCCGCTTTCGGCCAGCTGGATCGGTTAGGAGGTAGAACGACATGGGTTATTCGATCGTCAACATCCTTGGCGGCCTTCTGATCGTCACGTCCACCATGGTGGTCGTCTCCAAGAACATCAAACATTCCATCCACTGGTATGCGGTGCAGTCGCTGGTGCTCGTGGGACTGCTCGCCACGCTCGGTGTCACCACCGGTGCGCAGGAGCTGCTTATGTGGGCTGGATCTGCCTTTATCACTAAGGTCGTCCTGGTCCCTTATATCCTCAACCGCGCATACAAGAAGATGGGCGAGCCGAGCGACGCATCGCTCAAGGCCGGCCTTAAGCCCGCGTGGGCCATTTGCATCATCGCCGTGGAGGTCGCGATCTGCTTTGCCGTCGTGACGCAGATCAGCCTGCCCACGGCCGAGGTCGCAACGCCTGCGCTCGCTATTAGCTTCGCTCACTTCTTTGTGGGCCTCACCTGCATCATCTCGCAGCGCAACATCATGAAGCAGATCTTTGGATACTGCCTTATGGAAAACGGCAGCCATGTGACGCTCGCGCTTTTGGCCCCCACCGCTCCCGAGATCATCGAGATCGGTATCGCCACCGACGCCATCTTTGCCGTCATCATCATGTCCATCGTCGTGCGTCGCATTTGGGACGACTCCCACTCGCTCGATGCGCGCGACCTGTCCGAGCTGAGGGGGTAGTCCATGGAAACGTTGATTCTCGCCCTGCTCGCGACTCCTTTGGTGTTCTCGCTGGTCATGGCGTTTTTGCCCAAGAACACGTCCTATAACGTGTTCGCCGGTCTCAACCTGGTCTCCGTCGCAGCCGTCCTGGTGCTGTCGATTATGACGGCCGGTGACGTCCTTATGAGCGGCGACACCGCGAGCGCTCTTGGCCTGTGGTTCCACCTCGATTCGCTGGGCGCCATCTTTGTGCTGCTCATCGGCTTTATCGGTTTTCTTACGGGGCTGTTCTCGCTGCCCTATGTAAAGGCCGATATCGAGGAGGGCTCCATGCCCGCCGAGCGCGCCAAGCAGTATTTTGCGCTGTTTAGCCTGTTTGTGTTCACCATGCTGCTCGCGTGCCTGTCCAACAACATGATCCTCACGTGGGCCGCCGTGGAGGCAACCACGCTTTCCACCGTGTTCCTCGTGGGTATCTACAAGAACAAGACGGCCCTCGAGGCTTCTTGGAAGTATGCGATGGTCTGCACCGCCGGCGTGGCCTTTGGCCTGTTCGGTACGCTGCTGATCTACGCCAACGCCGCCGACGTGATTCCCAACGCCCACGAGGCCGCATTCCTGTCGTGCGTGCTGCCGTATGCCGACCATTTCGACCCGACGCTCATGCGCCTCGCCTTTGCGTTTATCGTGATCGGCTTTGGCACCAAGGCCGGCCTGTTCCCCATGCACACTTGGCTGCCCGATGCCCACTCCCAGGCCCCGAGCCCCGTCTCGGCCCTGCTCTCGGGCGTGCTGCTTAAGTGCGCCATGCTTGTGATCATGCGCTTCTACGGCTTTACTATCCAAGCCGTGGGCGCCGAGTATCCGCAACTTTTGCTGCTGATCGTCGGCACGCTGTCCATTTTGGTGGCGGCACTCTCGATGTTTCGCCAGGACGACCTCAAGCGCCGCTTTGCGTACTCGTCTGTGGAGAACGTGGGCGTTATCGCCCTGTGCCTGGGTATCGGTGGCCCGCTGGGTATCGCCGCGGCTCTGCTGCACTGCGTGTTCCACGGTTTTACCAAGACGCTTGCCTTCTGCGTGTCCGGCAACATTCAGCACGCCTTTGGCACTCGTAGCTTGGCCAAGATCCAGGGCGTCGTCGAGGTTGCCCCCGCAACCGCCGCGCTCGCCATCCTGGCACTGCTCGGTCTTGGTGCCTTCCCGCCCTTTGGCATGTTTATCTCCGAGTTCCTGACTTTTGTCGCCGGTGTTACCGCCGGTCCCATGTGGCTGGTCGTCGTGGTCGCCCTTGGTCTTACCGTGGCCATCTCCGCGCTCACCCGTATCGCACTCAAGTCGGTATTCGGCCATGCACCCCAGGGCATGGGCAAGCATGAGGCCCCGGCGCTCATGCTTATCCCCGAAGTCATCCTGGCCGTCATGATCTTGTGGTTTGGCATCGCCACCCCGCTGCCTCTCGTGCACGGTGTGGAGACCGCGACCGGCATCGTGCTCGAGCAGAGCACCGAGGAACTTCACGCGACGCCGATGTACCGCGCTGTGTTCGGTACCGAGACCGCTCAGAGCGAGGTGGAGTAACGAATGATTGAAACTGAGAACAAGGTGTATGCCCGTCGCTGCGAGAGCCATGTCGAGGCCCTGCGCCGCGCCGTTCCGGGCTGCATCGAGAAGGTCGAGTGGCAATGCGAGGACCAGCTGACGATTACCGTCAAGCAGGACAAGCTGCCCGAGGCCGTCCACTACCTGTACTACGAGCGCTACGGCTGGATTCCCGTGATCATCGGCAATGATGAGCGCAGCCTGTGCGGCCGTTACGCCGTGTACTACGTCATCTCCATGGAGGGGGAGGATCCCGGCTGGGTGACCGTCCGCGCCGAGGTCGATCCCGCCAAGATGACGTTCCCGTCCGTGACGCCGTTCGTCCCCGCCTGCGTGTGGGGCGAGCGCGAGCTGCGCGATATGTTCGGCCTGATCCCCGAGGGTCTGCCCGATCGTCGTCGCCTGGTGCTGCCCGATGACTGGCCCAGCGGCCTGTACCCGCTGCGCAAGGACTCCATGGACTACCGCTTCCGTCCCGCTCCTGCGAGCGACATGGAAAACTACGAGTTCTTGGCCGATACCAAGGGCAAGGAGACCACACTCGTCCCCATGGGGCCGCTGCACATTACCTCCGACGAGCCCGGCCACTTCCGCCTGTTCGTCGAGGGCGAGACGATCGTCGACGCCGACTATCGTCTGTTCTACGTGCACCGCGGCATGGAGAAGGTCGCCGAGACGCGCCTGAACTATGACGCCGTGACGTTCCTCGCCGACCGCATCTGCGGCATCTGCGGCTGCGCCCACTCGGTGGCCTATGCCGAGGCCGTCGAGCGCGCCCAGGGCATTCATGTCCCGCCGCGCGCCCAGTACATCCGTGCCATCATGCTTGAGGTCGAGCGTCTGCACTCGCATCTGCTCAACATTGGCCTGGCGTCGCACTACACGGGCTTCGACTCCGGCTTCCAGCAGTTCTTCCGCGTCCGCGAGAAGTCCATGGACCTGGCCGAGAAGCTTTCCGGTCACCGCAAGACCTACGGCCTCAACGTCATCGGCGGCGTGCGTCGCGACATTTTGGCCGAGCAGAAGCTCTCCACGCTCACGACCATTCACCAGCTGCGCTCCGAGGTTCAGGAGCTCGTCGACGTCTTGCTCTCCACGCCCAACTTTATCGAGCGTACGAGCGGCATCGGCATCCTGGACCGCAAGATCGCACGCGACTTCTCGCCGGTCGGCCCGCTCATGCGTGGCTCGGGTTATGCCCGTGACGTGCGCTTTGACCATCCCTTCGACGGCTACGCCGATCCGGACGTCCAAAAGATGCATGCCGCCACGGCCGACACCTGCGATGCCTTCGGCCGTACCGCCGTCCGCATCCAGGAGGTCTACGATTCGATCGACATGATCGAGACCATGCTCGAGAACTGCCCGTCGGGCCCCATCCTCACCACGGATTGGGAGTACACCCCGCACAAGTACGCCATCGGCGCCACCGAGGCGCCGCGCGGCGAGGACGTGCACTGGGCCATGCTCGGCAATAACCAGAAGTGCTACCGCTGGCGCGCCAAGGCCGCCACGTACAGCAACTGGCCGGTCCTGCGCTACATGTTCCGCGGCAACACCGTGGGCGATGCAGCGCTGATCGTCGGCTCGCTCGACCCGTGCTACTCCTGCACCGACCGCGTGACGGTGACCGATGTCGCCGCCAATCGCGACCACGTGCTCGACAAGGAGCAGTTCGAGAACGTCTGGCGCGACAAGTCGCCGCTCGCGGGCGAGGGCACCATGGCCGCTCCGCTCGATGAGGAGGCGCTCTAATATGCTGAAGCTTTGGAAGGTTAACGCCAAGGCCGGCGACGCGACGGTCAAGTACCCGTTTGCGCCGTTCCCCACCAACAAGGACATGCGCGGCAAGCCCGAGCACAACGCCGAGCTCTGCATCGCCTGCGGTGCCTGCGGCGTGGCGTGCCCGGCCGATGCCATTCGCATGGACACCGACCTTGCGGCCGATACCATCACCTGGTCGATCGACTACGGCCGCTGCATCTTCTGCGGTCGCTGCGAGGAAGCCTGCCCCATGGAGGCCATCAAGCTCACCGAGGAGTTTGAGCTGGCTGTCATGAGCAAGGACGACCTCACCAGCAAGAGCGTCTATACGCTCGAGCACTGCTCGCGTTGCGGCAAGCCGTTTGCCCCGCACAAGGAGATCGACTACGCCAAGCGCCTGCTGCAAAAGGCCGGCGGCATGGAGGCCGAGCAGGCCGCCCGTACCGTCGGTATGTGCCAGGAGTGCAAGCGCGAGCTCGACGCCCTGCGCGCCGCCTCGGCCGTAAAGACCGGCAATGCGCACGGCATGGCTGCCAACGAGACGCTAGCGTCCGGTGAGCCCCAGGGCCCCGGCATGGAGTATCTGGGCGGCCACGGCGTGAACCCGGAGTATATCGACCGCGAGCTCAACCCCGATGTGCCCGAGATTCCCGCCGGTCCGGCGCCGGTCGAGGGCATCATCATGGATTTTGAAACGAAGGAGGAGTAACCATGGCCGAACCCACGCTTTTGCCCGAGCGGCTCCAGTACCGCCCGACCAAGATCGAGCTCGACGAGAGCATCGAGAAGGCCAAGGCGACCCTTCTTAAGAAGATCAAGCGCTCGGTGTACGTCTACCGTGTCGACTGCGGCGGCTGCAACGGCTGCGAGATCGAGATCTTCGGTTCCATCACGCCCGTCTTTGACGTCGAGCGTTTTGGCATCAAGGTCGTGCCTTCGCCCCGTCACGCCGATGTGCTTCTGTACACCGGCGCCGTGACGCGTGCCATGCGCATGCCGGCCCTGCGCGCCTTTGAGGCCGCACCCGA
Source organism: Collinsella sp. (assembly GCA_048205395.1). Classification (GTDB taxonomy): domain Bacteria; phylum Actinomycetota; class Coriobacteriia; order Coriobacteriales; family Coriobacteriaceae; genus Collinsella. The sequence goes on along the minus strand of DBEWUK010000022.1, from coordinate 22,182 downwards.
TCCCAAGATCGTGGTGTCCTATGGCGCGTGCGGCTGCACCGGTGGCATCTTCTACGATAACTACTGCGTCTGGGGCGGCACCGACAAAATCTTGCCGGTCGATGTCTATATCCCCGGCTGCCCGCCCAGCCCCGCGCAGACCATCTACGGCTTTGCCATGGCACTTGGTCTGTTGGACCAAAAGCTCCATGCCGAGACCACGGTGGAGGCCGCCGGCGAGCAGGCCGATATCCTGCACCCCGGTGTGCCGTACAAGCTGCGCGTTGCCATTGAGCGCGAAGCTCGCGCCATGAGCGGCTACCGTTACGGTCGCGACCTGGCCAACGAGTTTATGGATACGCTCGAGGGCGCGCCCAAGGGCGATATCCGCGGTGCCATGGCGCTGCTCATCGATAAGCAGGACGATCCGCGCCGCGTCGAGGTGTACTCGGCGCTGCAGGATCTGGTGCTGGCCGGAGGTCGCTAGATGGAGCTCACGGACCGCTCTGGTTACTTTGCGGGCCCCGGCATGCTCGGCGGCTCTTTTGGCGATGCCTCGCGCGCGAGCGACGAGGCCGCCGAGGGCGTCGCCGACCCCTGCCTGGGCCACGCGCCCGACCAGGTGGTCTTCTACGAGCTCACGCGTAAGTTTGTGGAGACCGAGGAAGACGTTCCCCAGGAGGCCTGCGACGTGCTGTACTACACGCTCGCCGTGGGCCACCACACCGGCGTGCTCGACTGCTTTGAGCCGCGCCTGTCGGTGCCGGTGGATGTGTTCTATTCGCTCGTCGACGCGTTGCCGGAGGGGGAGGCCAAGACCAAGTTCGAGGCCATCCGCTCCTTTGGCGAGTGCCAGCTCGACAAGGCGGCGGTGCCGTCGCTGCTCGAGGCCTGCGATGCGCTGCTCGACGAGCGCGGTTTTCGCGGGTCGGCCAAGGCCGGCATCTCGGTGTTCGACGACGACTTTGGCCTGCATGCCCAGCAAGTCGCGTTTCTGATGAAGTTCCGCGATCTGGTTGAGCGCGTGCGCGATGTGTCGGGCGTGTATCTGACGGGAAGGTTGCAGTAATGGGCCGCGTTGTAGATGGTCGTGTGAACGGCACCCCGTTTGCGGGTATCGTGCTCACGGCGGGAAGCGTGCTGCGCGCCGACGATGCCGCCGGCCCCGTGCTCTCCAAAAAGATGGAGGACGCACCCATCGCCGGTTGGTACACCATCGACGGCGGCCAAACGCCCGAGGACGATATCATCGAGGTCAAGCGCGAGCGTCCGCCGCGTTTGGTCTTGGTCGATGCCGCCGACATGGCGCTACCCGTCGGGTCTATCCGCCTGCTCGATAAGCGCGATGTGGCCCGCAAGTCGATGTTCACCACGCATTCGCTCCCTTTGTCGATTCTGATCGAGGAAATCGAGCAATCGTGCGAAGATATCGTCTTCATAGGGATTCAGCCGGGCGACACGGAGTTCTACAACCCCATGTCCCCGGAGGTCTTTGACGCCGTCGACGCCGTGTACGACGCCGTGGCCGCCAACGACTTTTCCCACTTTGTCCGCTTGGGGCAAGAGCAATAGGAGCGCTTGTCCCTGCTGATTAGGAAAGAAGTGATTGACATGGCAGATTCCAAGGTGGAGTACTCCGCTCCCGATTGCCTGGCGCCCGCCGCGATCGAGGCCAAGACCGAGGCCGCCGGCGTGACCAAGGCCAACCTGCCGGTCGCAAAGGCCTTTCTGTTGGCAATGTTCGCCGGTGCGTTCATTGCCTTCGGCGGCCTGTTCTTTACGGTGTTTTTGAGCGATAGCACGCTGGGCTGGGGCGCCCAGCGCGTCGTGGGCGGCCTGTGCTTTTGCCTGGGCCTGGTGCTGGTGCTGGTGTGCGGCGCCGAGCTGTTTACCGGTAATTCGCTTATGGTCTGCGCGCTCAAGAGCAAAAAGATCACCCTGGTCCAGATGCTCAAGGCCTGGGTCGTCGTATGGGTCGGTAACTTTGTCGGTGCCCTGTTCATCGTCTTTTTGGTGTACATGGCCGGCATTTACAAGCTCAACGGCGAGGCGGTCGCCAATTCCATGGTGAGCGTTGCCGCCGGCAAGGTGACGATCGACTGGGTGACGATCTTCTTCCGCGGCATCCTGTGCAACATCTTTGTGTGCCTGGCCGTGTGGATCGGTACCGCCGGCAAGACCGTGGTCGATAAGGTTGTGGGCATTCTGCTGCCCATCGCAGCCTTTGTGGCCTGCGGTTTTGAGCACTGCGTTGCCAACATGTACTTTTTGCCCATGGGTGCCGTGATGCACGCGTGCGGCTATGGTGCCGACGTCGCCGGCGCCGATGCACTCAACGCCGCGGGCATTGCGTTTAACCTGTCCGCCGCTACGCTGGGCAACATCGTGGGCGGCGCGGTTCTTGTCGCGCTCGGCTACTGGTTTATCTACGCCAAGAAGTCCGAGGCGTAAGGTATCGTCTGTTTGACGTTGGGCCTCCCGCGGGGCATTGCCGTGCGGGAGGCTTTTTGAGTCTGGGGCTCGTTGCCGGGCTTTTGGCCTGTTGTGTTTGGCTGATGAAAGGGGTAATCGAGATGGCATCTGCTGTTAAGCGTGACGGTCGCGCCGTGGTGACCACATGCGGGGGATGCTATGCCGATTGCGCCTTTGCGGCACACGTTGAGGACGGTCGCGTGGTGGCCGAGTTGCCGGTGCCGGGGCATCCGTGCGCGGCGCGTGCCCTCTGCGCCCGCGGGCGGCATCGCTTGGCAATGCCGTTTGATGAGCGCGACCGCATCGTGCACCCCATGCGTCGGCGAGCTGATGGCTCGGGGTTCGATGCGATTTCGTGGGACGAGGCGTTTGCTCAGATTGCCGATCGTCTTTTGGGGATTGTTGACGAGTGTGGGCCTCGTGCGCTGGGCATGACGCTCGGCGTGCCCTCGTTCGACCGCTACTGGGCGTATCGCTTTATGCATGCGCTGGGCTCGCCCAACGTGTACGGTGCCGACGGTGCCTGCGAGGTAAGCCGACTTACCGGTTGGGAACACAGCCTGGGCTATAGTCCCGCCTCCGACCTAGCGCATACCGACTGCATCATGTACCTGGGGCGTTCCATTGTCGATTCGTCGACGATGGGGGCCGTTGATGCACTCAACGATGCGCGCCGGCGCGGGGCGAAGATCATCGTGGTTGACCCCCGACGCAGCGGCTCGGCTGCGCTTGCCGACCGCTGGCTGCGTGTGCGCCCGGGCTGCGACCTGGCCTTGCTGCTGGGCATTGCGCATGTGCTCATTGCCGAGGACTTATACGACCACGAGTTTGTTGCCCGCTATACCACGGGCTTTGACGAGCTGGCGCAGGCAGCTGCTGTCTGGACGCCTGAGTGGGCCGAGTCGATGTGCGACGTGCCGGCCGCAGAGATTGTCGCCACGGCGCGCGATCTTGCTGCCTCCGCGCCTGCCGCTGTGGTGGATGCGGGCTTTCATGGTGGCATCGGTATCGCGTATGCCAATAGCACCCAAACCGCGCGTGCTATCTGCTTAGTCGATGTGCTTCTGGGCTGCATCGGACACGCGGGCGGTGCCCTCAACCCATCTACGCCGCTTGTGTTGGGCGACCTCGATCCCGCACGCTTTGCGACGCCGCCGGTGCCGCGCAGGCCCAAGCTGGGGTCCGAGCGCTATCCACTGGTCGATCCGGTGCGCGGCCTGTGCACGACCATCGGTCAGTCGATTCTTGCCGGCGATTTGCGTGGGCTCTTCGTCTATGCCAGTAACCCCGGTGCGGGCTATGGCAATGCCGGGGCGTGGCTATCGATTCTGGAACAGCTCGATTTGCTCGTGACAATTGATATTCGCTGGTCCGAGACGGCGCGCGCTTCCGACTTCGTGCTGCCCGATGTGACGTATCTGGAGGCCGACCGCGGCGTGGGAACGGTGACGGGCGTTAACGATGCGCGCGTGTTCTACCGCAACGCCGCGTTGCCTGTGCAGCATGATGACACGCGTCCCGGTCGGGAGATTTTTGCTGGCCTGGCGCAGGCGTGTGGCGCGGGCGAGTACTTCCAGTTTACGTCTGACGATCTGGCGGCTGCCCAGGTGGCGCCTTTTGGGATCAATCTGGACAAGCTTAAGGAGCGCGGTTGGGCAGACGCGGGCGTGCCGCTGCCGCCGCGTACGGGCAAGCCGGTGGTTCCGCTCGACGGCGGCAAGATTGCGCTGGCAAACGACGTGTGGGAGCGCGTCGGCTTGGGTCGTGTTCCCGGCTGGGTTGCCCCCATGGTGGAGCCGGGGCCGGGAATGTTTCGCCTCATTAGCGGCAACCGGCCCTTTGAGTCGCACACTTCGCGCAGACTTGCTGCGGCGGGTGCTGCCGAGGCAGGTTCCGACTTGGACGCCGTGCAGATGAATGCCGACGTCGCCGAGCGCATGGGTATCGCCAACGGCGAGGTCGTCGAGCTGGTGAGCGACATGGGCCGCGACCGCGTGCGCGTGGAGACCACGCCCTATCTGCATCCGGCGTGCATCTTTACGTCGGCGGCTCCGGGCGGGCGTTCGTTTGGCGCTGGCGCGGATGGCGCCCAGGCACTTGGCGTCGGCCCGCTCGACCACACGCCGCTGCGCTGGGATCCCATTACGGGAGCCGCGCTCACCCAGGAAAATGCCGTTCGCGTGGAAAAGATTGCTGCGCGCGGGGATAATGACGAGTAATTGACTCAGCCGATGCGTTCGACTGATTTACGTTTGTTTTGAAAGGCCGTACATGAGCGATAGCCAGAACATTTCCGATGAGGTGCGCGCCCGTCTGCGCGCCATTCCCTCCGTCAACGAGCTGCTCGCCGAGTGGCCGGTGGTGAAGGCGGCGGGGGAGACGTGTGATGCGGTAGTACATGCCGCCGTCACGGCCGTGCTCGACGAGGAGCGCGCCGCCATTCGCGCCGGCGCCGCCCCACGCTCAAAACGCGAGCTGGCGTCGGCTATCGAATTCCGTGCGCATCGTTCTGCGCTGCCGAGCCTGCGTCCAGCCGTCAACGCCACGGGTGTGGTCATCCACACCAATCTGGGTCGCGCCCCGCTTGCGGAATCGGCTGCCAAGGCCGTGGCCGAGGTCGCGCGCGGGTACAGCACGCTCGAGTACAGCGTCGACACCTGCTCGCGCGGGTCGCGCAAGGAGCATGCCGCTCAGCTCATCCGCTCGCTTACCGGTGCCGAGGACGCGCTGGTCGTCAACAATAACGCCGCCGCGGTGTTGCTGGTGCTTGCCACTCACGCTGCGGGCAAAGAGGTTATCGTGAGCCGCGGCGAGCTTGTCGAGATCGGCGGCAGCTTCCGTATCCCCGATGTTATGGAGGCCTCGGGCGCCAAGCTCGTCGAGGTCGGAGCCACCAACCGCACGCACTTGAGCGACTACGAGCGCGCCATCACGCCCGATACGGCCATGATTCTCAAGGTCCATCCTTCCAACTACTGTATCGAGGGTTTCCACGAGGAGGTAGGTTCTCGGGAGCTTGCGGCGCTTGCTCACAAGCATGGTCTACTGTTCTACGAGGACCAGGGGTCGGGCGCGCTCCTGCCCGATGACATCCTGGTGCGCGGCGGCGAGGAGACCACGCCGACCTCGGTTGCCGCCGGGCTCGACATAGTGTCGTGCTCGGGCGATAAGCTGCTTGGTGCTGCGCAGGCGGGCATCATCATGGGCCGTCGCGATCTGGTCCAGGCCTGCGGGTCGCATCCGCTTATGCGTGCCCTGCGTCCGGGCAAGCTCGCACTGGCGGCGCTCGAGGCCACGCTGCGCATCTACATGGACGGTGCCGATGTGGCCCATCGCGACATTCCGGTCCTCAGCATGCTTACGCTGCCGCAGGCTCATTTGGAGCGACGTGCCCGTAAGCTGCGTGATCGTATGGTCGCCGGCCTCGATAAGGCCGGCTGCCCGTGTGCTGTTGAGCTGGAGATCGTTGAGGAGGCGTCGACTCCCGGCGGCGGTTCGCTGCCTACCGTCGAGCTGCCGACGATGTGCGTTGCCGTACGCCTTGTTGACGAGCACCTGACGGTCGACGCGCTCAAGCGCTCGCTCGTTCAGGACTTCGATACGCCGGTTGTCACGCGCGCCTCGCACGACCGCATTTTGTTTGACGTCCGCACGCTCGTGGGCGACCGCGATATCGAGACGGCGGCGTCGACGCTTTCCGCGTGCGTTGCCAAGGCGGCGCGCCGATGAGTGGGGTCGAAGCGTTGGTGGAATGCCCTGTTATCGCTGGAACGGCGGGCCACGTTGACCACGGTAAGTCGGCGCTGATCGAGGCGTTGACCGGCAAGAATCCCGACCGCTTGGAGGTCGAGCGTCGCCGCGGTATGACCGTTGAGCTCGGCTTTGGCGAGCTGGCGTTGCCGAGTGGCAAGATCGTTGGCCTGGTCGACGTGCCGGGACATGCGCACTACCTGCGCGCCATGGTGCAGGGTGCCACGGGCATCGATGTAGCCGTGCTGGTGGTCTCGGCCGTCGAGGGTGTGATGCCGCAGACCCGCGAGCACGTACATGTGCTGGAGCTGCTGGGCGTCACGCATATGGTTGTCGCGCTGACGATGTGCGACCTGGCCGATAACGAAATGATCGAGCTGGCCGAGCTCGATGTTGATGACTTTTTGTCGGGCACCGTGTTTGCGGGCGCGCCGATCGTTCCCGTGTCGTCCAAGACGGGCGAGGGGATTGATGCGCTGCTGGCAGCGCTCGACGAGTGCGTGGACGCCTGTTGGGCTGCCTGTCGCGATCGCGCCGAGCGAACCGACGCCGCGCCGCGCCTGCCGATCGATCGCTGTTTTACGATCAAGGGTGCCGGCACCGTCGTGACGGGTACGCTGCACGACGCGCCGGTTGCGGTGGGCGATGAGCTGGTCGCGCTGCCGTCGCGCACGATCTGTCGTGTGCGCGGGATTCAGGTTCATGGTGACACGCAGCGGGCGTTGCCCGGTCAGCGCGTGGCGCTCAACCTGGTGGGCGACGGTGTCGCTTCGCTCGATCGCGGCGAGATGCTCGGTGTGGAAGGCCGTTTTGGCCAGACGCTGCGCTTTATGATGACATTGACCTACCTGGGCCGTGAGGGCGCCAAGCCGCGCGTGCTCGAGTCGGGCGCGCGCGTGCACGTGATGGCGGGTACGGCCGAGGTTGTCGGCCGCATCATGCTTATGGAGGGCGAGGCACCTGTGGCGGTGGGCGAGACGCGTACCGTTCAGGTGCGTCTTGAGGACCCGCTGCCGCTGCGCGCCGGCGACCATGCCGTGGTGCTGTCGTATTCGCCGGTCATGCTCATTGGCGGCGGTCGTGTGCTGCTGTCGCGTTGCCGTCGTTCACGCGAGCTCTCTGCGGGGGAGCGCGCGCTGTATATGGCGCTCGAGGCTGGGGATGTTGCGGGCGCGGTGGATTCGTGGCTGGCGCTGCAGGCGCTGCCGGTGGCGGCTGCTGATGTTGTTACTGCGCTGGATATGGCTGCCGGCGATGTTGAGGCCGCGTTGCGTGCGCTGGTGGACCAGGGCACGGTGCGTGCGCTTGCAGCGGGTGACGTGGCGCTGTACACGAGTACCGCCGTGCTCGACACTGCGATGGACACGCTCGCGACGACCCTGTCGGCCATGCACGCGACGGCTCCCAAGGAGACGGGCTTTACGCCCGGCGCCGTTGCCCATGCTGCGTGGCCTGCCGCTGATGAAGGCGTTGCCGCGGCTCTAATTGCCGAGGGCTGCTCGCGTGGCGTGTGCGCCGCCGAGGGTGCCGAGGTATTCGATCCGCATTCGGCCGCCGCGGCGGCACGCGTGGTGCGAGAGGCTTGCGAACGTATCGTTGCCTTGCTGGACGAAGCCGGCCTCGATGCGCCGACGTTGTCCGAGGTGGGCGTGCAGCTGCAGCTCGATCGCGACACCATGACGCGTGCCCTGCGCGAGCTTTCGCTCAACCGCTCAATCGTGAAGGTCGAGCGCGATGTGGCCCTGTCCGTTGCTGCCGAGGCCCATGCGCGTGAGCTTGTTGCCGCTGCCATTGAGGCAGCCGGCGGCGCTGCCACCACGAGCGTTCTGCGCGAGGCTCTGGGGGTGTCGCGCAAACGTGCTATCAGCATCCTGGAACATCTAGACGCCGTGCGCTTTACGGTGCTCGACAAGGATGCCGGCGGCCTGAGGTCCCTGCGCTAGATCGGCTGCTCGGTTTGGTAAAATACCGCCGCACTTGGGAACGGATGGGCTCCGGTGGGCTCCGCGGTCCTCAAAACCGTTGCGAGGCGTGCAAAACGTCTTGGATGTGTTCGATTCACATACGTTCCCGCCATACGCTACCAGCGCTTTTGTGCTCGCGGTCTTGCTGCGTGCCGCAAAGGCGCTGTTTTGTTTTTGCATGGGTTTGCCGTGCCGCCCGCTTTGTCGGCGACGGTATTTGGCTTCGTGTGCCGGGTTTTGAGCATGCCGATGGGGGTGGTTTGCCGTATGACTACCGTAAGACGGGCCGATCTTTCTTGTGTCGTCCAGGCGGGCGGGCTGTCGTCGCGCATGGGGTGCGAAAAGGCGCGCATGGCGTTTTGCGGAAAGCCTCTGATCGAGCGAGTGCTGGAGCGATTGGCGCTGGTCGGCAGCGAGCTTGTTGTGACGACCTCGCGCCCCGATGAGCTTGCCTATCTTGAGGAGTGCGAGTTTGGTGGCCTGGTGCCGCGCGTTGTGATGGACGTCGACGGTCCCGCCGGTGCCATGCGAGGCATCGCGAGCTCGCTGGCTGCGGCCCGATTGCCGCTCGTGGCGATCGTCGCCTGCGATATGCCGTTCGTCTCGCCGGAACTCATCGGCGCGCTTGCCGATCGTGTTGAGGCCGAGGCGCTCGACGTGTGCGTGCCGCGCGAGGAGCGGGGGATTGAGCCGCTTTGCGCCGTCTGGCGCCGTGACGCGTGTGCGCCGGTTGCCCAAGAGCTGCTCGCCTGCGACCGCCAGCGCATTCGCTGCCTGATTAATCGCGTTCAGGCTGGTTATATGGATGAGCCGCAGATCGTTAAGGCCGCGGGCTCGACGCTCTGCTTTGAGAACGTCAATACGCCCGAGGAGTTTGCGGCGGCCGAGTTACTCGCCTAGACGATTGGAGTTGCCATGTCTCACGATATTTGCCCCGACACGGGGGAGCCTTGCACTTGCGATGGCTCCGAGCCCTGTACCTGCGGCTGCGGTGGCTGTGGACATACTGAGGAAGAGGAAGCGGCCGCCGCGGCGTATCGTGAGGCACACCGCGAAGGCCCATCCGGTTATGCCCTCGACCACGAACGCAAGATCATCGTGTCGTTTGACAGTACCTTCGATGTGATGGAATGCGAGCAGCTGTGTCTTGCCGCCGGCGTGCCCGGGCGCATTATGCCTTTGCCCGGCTCCATTACCGCAGGTTGCGGCCTGTGCTGGGCCATGCCGTTCTCGGGCGATGCGCTCGCCGCCTTCCGCGCTGCCACCGAAGGTCGCATAACCCCTGCCGACTACCATCAACTCGTCCTCTAACCACCACACCACCACATTGGGGACAGGCACCTTTGTGGTGGTTTGGAACACGTGGACGAAACAGGTTTGAAACACAGGTTTCGCACGTCAGGCACTCAAAAACGCTTCTACCTGCATCGTAATCAAAATGAAACATCTGCTCGTCGGCTTATGCGAAACTTTGCTGCAACAGTGCGATATTATCCATACTCGATAAAGTTCGCGGCGCATAGGGTGCCGCGACCAACATTTTCGTTTCCCATCATTGGAGGAAGCATGAGCTACACGCAGAAAGTTCTCGAAGAGCTCAAGGCCCGCTATCCCGAGCAGCCTGAGTTCATCCAGGCCGCGACCGAGATCCTCGGCACCATCCAGCCGGCGCTCGACGCCCACCCCGAGTACGAGGAGGCCGCCCTGCTGGAGCGCCTCGTCGAGCCCGAGCGTATCGTCATGTTCCGTGTTCCCTGGGTCGACGACCAGGGCAAGGTTCAGGTCAATCGCGGTTACCGTGTCGAGTTCAACTCTGCCATTGGACCCTACAAGGGCGGCCTGCGCTTTAACCCGACGGTCACCCTGGGTATGCTCAAGTTCCTGGGTCTGGAGCAGATTCTCAAGAACAGCCTGACCACCCTTCCCATGGGCGGCGGCAAGGGCGGCTCCGACTTTGACCCCAAGGGCAAGTCCAACAACGAGATCATGCACTTCTGCCAGTCCTTCATGACCGAGCTCTATCGCCACATTGGCCCCAACACCGACGTTCCCGCCGGCGACCTGGGCGTTGGCGGCCGCGAGGTTGCCTACCTGTTCGGTCAGTACAAGCGCCTGACCAACGAGTGGACCGGCGTCCTTACCGGCAAGGGCCTCTCCTTTGGCGGCTCGCTCGCCCGTACCGAGGCCACCGGTTACGGTCTGGTCTACTTTGTGGACGAGTACCTCAAGAGCCGCGGCGACTCCTTCGAGGGCAAGAACGTCGTCGTTCACGGCTCCGGTAACGTCGCCATCTACGCGGTCCAGAAGGTCGCCCAGCTCGGCGGCAAGGTGCTCGCCTGCTCCGACACCCATGGCTGGGTCGAGGATCCCGACGGCATCGACTACACCGTGCTCGAGCATGTCTACAACAAGAAGCGCTCCGGACACGACAAGGGCGTTACGCTCGCTATGTACGTCGACGAGAAGCCCAATGCCACGTGGCATGAGGGCGACGGCCGCGGCGTGTGGCAGCTGCCCTGCGATATCGCGCTGCCCTGCGCTCGCGAGAACACGCTGCTGCTCGAGGACGCCCAGGCGCTCGTCGCCAACGGCTGCAAGGTGGTCGGCGAGGGCGCGAACATGCCCACGACCATCGAGGCTACGACCTACTTCCAGAAGAACGGCGTCGCCTTTATGCCCGGTAAGGCTGCCAACGCCGGCGGCGTGCTCGTGTCCGGCCTGGAGATGAGCCAGAACGCCGAGCACCTGTCTTGGACCTTCGAGGAGGTCGACGGCAAGCTCGAGCAGCTCATGCGCGGCATGTTCCACAACGTGGACGACACCGCCAAGGAGTACGGCGAGGAGGGCAACTTCGTCATGGGTGCCAATATCGCCGGCTTCCTGAAGGTCGCCGACGCCATGCTCGCCCAGGGCGTCTGCTAAATCTTCGCTCAACATATCATGTGATAAGGCTCTCAGCCATTCCGGCTGGGAGCCTTTTTCTATGGCGGTGAGGGTCGTGCGCTCTCGTTTGGTACACTTAGGGGTACTGGACAAGTAAAGAGATGGGGGAGAACGTGCTCAAGTTCGGTACCTACGTCCGTGTTGGAAACGCGGCCGAAGCCTATGAGCTCTTACAGAAGAACCGCAACAACAAGATTGTGGGCGGCGGCATCTGGATGCGCCTGGGTTCGCGTCGCGTGGCGACGGCGATTGACCTTTCGGCCTGCGGACTCGATCAGATCGAGGAGACCGAGACCGAGTTTCGCATCGGTGCTATGTGCACCCTGCGCCAGCTCGAGCGTCATGCCGGGCTCAACGCGCTTGTCAACAATGTCTTTGAGTTCGCCGTCCACGATATCGTGGGCGTCCAGCTGCGCAACACCGCCACGGTGGGCGGCAGCATCTACGGCCGCTTTGGCTTCTCGGACGTTCTCTCGGCCTTTTTGGCGCTCGATTCCTATGTTGAGCTGACGGCCGCCGGCCGCGTGCCGCTCGCGGAGTTCGTCGACATGGGCTACGTGCGCGACGTGATCGAGCACGTGGTGGTCGTCAAGCACGACTATCGCGCGAGCTACGAGGCCGTGCGCAAGGCCGCGACCGACTTCCCCTCGCTGAACGTCACTGTCGCCTGGTGGGACAACACCTGGCATGTCACCGTGGGCGCCCGTCCGCTGCGCGCGACCCTGCTGCAGGGCGAGACGTGCGGCGTCGTGAACGAGCAGCCTTCCGAGGATGAGCTTCGTGCCCTTGCCGCATCCGTGCGTGCCCTGAGCTACGGCACCAACCTGTGGGGCTCGGCCGACTACCGCCGCCGCATCTCGGCCCCGCTTGCCGTCCAGGCTGTGCGTCGTGCCGCCGGCATCGAGCTTTCGGCCGCGCTTGCCCACGAGTTCGAGACCGTGCAGATTCCCAAGTTCGCCACGGACGAGTATTCTTGCCGCCGCGTGCCCGGCGTCGATTCTAGCGAGGTGCGCTAATGGCTGCCAAACTCATCGATCTTTCCTTTGCGCTCAACGGCCGCAAGGTCAAGGTTCAGATTGCCCCCGACACCATGCTCTTTGCGCTGCTGCGCGAGCAAGGCTGCGCGTCGGTGCGCTGTGCCTGCGAAACCACCAACTGTGGCCTGTGCACGGTGTGGCTCGACGGCGACCCGGTGCTGAGCTGCTCGGTTCCCGCGGCCCGTGTTGAGGGTCGCACCATCACCACGCTTGAGGGCCTTAAGGCCGAGTCCGAGGCTCTGGTCCGTGCGATGGCTGCCGAAGGCGCCGAGCAGTGCGGTTTTTGCGCCCCCGGCCTCATCATGAACGTGCTGGCGCTCGCCCGCTCCGCCAAGGAGGACCCGAGCCTCGTCGCCACGCGCGAGGAGCTCTCACGCCAGCTCGCCGGCAACCTCTGCCGCTGCAGCGGCTACGAGAGCCAGCTGCGCGCAATCGTCCGTTTCCTCAACGAGTCCGGCGTGCAGGTGGGCTTTGAGATGCCCGAGCTGCCCGTCAACGACACGAGCTCTGACGGCGTCTCCTACAAGCAGATCACCCACAAGCAGCCCAAGAAGGACTCGAAGGCCCTGCTCGAGGGTCGTCCGGTCTACACCGGCGATATGGTGCCCGCCGGCGCGCTTATCGTTAAGCTCAAGCGCAGCCCGTATGCGCGCGCCAAGATCCGCTCCATCGACACGTCGCGCGCCCTGAAGGTGCCCGGCGTCGTGGGCGTCTACACCTACGAGGACGTGCCCAAGCGCCGCTTTACCATCGCTGGCCAGAGCTATCCGCAGCCGAGTCCCTACGACCGCCTGATCCTCGAGAACCTCGTCCGTTACCAAAACGAGGAGGTAGCTATCGTCGCCGCCGAGACCGAGGAGGCTGCCGACAAGGCGCTCAAGCTTATCAAGGTCGACTATGAGGTGCTCGAGCCGCTGCTCGACTTTACCCAGGCGCTCGATAACGACATCGTGGTCCACCCCGAGGGCGACGTGACCTTTATGTTCCCGCAGGGCGGCGACGTTCCGCGCAACCTGGTGTGCAGCGGCACGAGCGACTTTGGCGACTTGGACGAGGCCTTCGCCCAGAGCGACATCGTCTTCACCCGCACCTATACCAGCCAGGCCACGCAGACCGCGCCCATGGAAACCTTCCGTGCTTTCGCGACGACCGACGCGTTCGGCCGCATTTCGGTGACCACCTCTACGCAGGTGCCCTTCCACGTGCGCCGCATGGTCGCGCAGTCGCTCGACATTCCGCAGTCGCAGGTGCAAGTCATTAAGCCGCGCATCGGCGGCGGCTTTGGCTCCAAGCAGACGGGTTGCTGCGAGATCTTCGTGGCGTTCGTGACCCAGCAGACCGGCCGTCCGAGCTACTGCTGCTACACCCGCGAGGAGACTATCACCGCGGGCAACTCGCGCCACCAGATGCAGATGACCGTTAAACTGGGCGCCATGAACGACGGCACCATCACGGCCATCGATCTGCATACGCTGTCCAACGCCGGCGCGTACGGCGAGCACGCCACCACGACGATTGGCCTCTCGGGCCACAAGAGCCTGCCCATCTACAACCATGTGAAGGCGAGCCGCTTTAGCTGGGACGCCGTCTACACCAATACCAACCGTGGCGGCGCGTATCGTGGCTACGGTGCCACCCAGGGCCAGTTTGCCGTGGAGAGCGCCGTCAACGAGCTTGCCGACATGCTGCACATGGACCCGGCCGACCTGCGCCTTAAGAACATCGTGCGCGAGGGCGAGATCATGCCGCAGTACTACAACGAGAAGCTCAACGCCTGCGCACTCGACCGCTGCCTGCTGCGCGCGATGGACATGATCGGCTGGCGCGACAAGCCGCTGGCCGTGGACCTGGGCGACCGCGTGCGTGCTCTGGGCTGTGCGCTTACCATGCAGGGCTCGGGCATCTCCAACGTGGATATCGCCGGCATCGACATGCGCCTGGAAGAGGACGGCTTCATTACGCTTTCGACCGGCGCCACCGATAACGGCATGGGCGTCGACACGATCCTGGCGCAGATTGCCGCCGAGGAGCTGGGCGTGGAGAGCTCGCTTATCGTGGTGCGCGGCGTGGACACCGATGTGTCGCCGTTCGACGCCGGCTCGTACGCGAGCTCGGGCACGTACGTGACGGGCCTTGCCGCCAAGAACGCCGCGACCGAGCTGCGCGAGAAGATTTGCGCCAAGGCCGCCCGGATGTGGGACGTGGACGGCGCCGACGTGGTCTTTGACGGCCAGTACGTGCGCCTGTCCGACGAGCGTGCCGCGCGCGAGCAGAACCGCTACCTCACGCTGCGCGACTTCGCTAACCTGTGCGTCAAGAACATCGCGGGCGGCGACGCGCTCACCTCGCACGCCTCTGCCTGCCTGCCCGTTTCGCCCCCGCCGTTTATGGCCGGCATTGCCGAGGTCGAGGTCGACAAGGCCACCGGCAAGGTGACTGTGGTGGACTACGCCGCGGCTGTGGACTGCGGCACCGTTATCAACGAGGCACTCGCACGCGTCCAGGCCGAGGGTGGTATTGCCCAGGGCATCGGTCACGCGCTCTACGAGATCGTCGAGCGCGATGACCGCGGCCGCCTGCGCACCGGCAACTTTATGAGCTACAAGCTGCCCACGCGCCTGGATATCGGCAGCATTCGCGTGGCCTTTGAGCCGAGCTACGAGCCGACGGGTCCGTTTGGCGCCAAGTCGATCGGCGAGGTCGTCATCAACACGCCGCTCGCCGCCGTGGCCTCGGCCGTCGCACACGCCACCGGCCACCAGGTCCGCTCGCTGCCGATCACGCCCGAGAAGGCCCTGCTGGGGGAGTAGCGGGACAGCGAACAAGTCGTAATGGGCGGGGCGGGGCAACTCGTCCCGCCTTTTGCACTCGTGGTGAGGTCGTGAGCCTGTAAAAGGAGTGCGTGCGCTTGCCGTTCGTATCTGCTATCATTCCTAGTCTGTGCGCTCATGCGGGCGTGGCGGAATTGGTAGACGCGCCAGATTTAGGTTCTGGTGGGATTCCCGTGAAGGTTCGAGTCCTTTCGCCCGCACCAACGCATCTGCGTCGGCTTCGGCCGTCGCGACTCTTTGTTGCATAAAGGTACCAGCACCTCAGATAAGCTGGGCAGTATGAGGAGGAACGTGTTGAACATCACCGCTTCTGACGTCAAGGACGCCAAGCTCACCGCTACGGTCACCATCCCGGCCGCCGACGTCGACGCCGCGATCAAGAAGGCCTACAAGGACACCGCTAAGAAGTACCGCTTCCCGGGCTTCCGTGCCGGTAAGGCTCCCCGTCCGGTCATCGACTCCGCTCTTGGCGCCGAGGCTACCCTCGCTCAGGCCACCAACGACCTGATCGCCGCCAACGAGCCCGCCGTCCTCAACGAGCTGGACATCGTCCCCACCAAGAGCGGTGACTACAAGGAGCTCGACCTCGCCAAGGATCACGAGGACTACACCTACACCGTCGAGTTCTCCCTGCGTCCCGCCGCTGAGCTCTCCTCCTTCGACGCTGTCGAGATCGAGATGCCCCCCGCGGAGGTCACCGAGTCCGAGATCAACAACCAGGTCGAGATGCTCCTCAACTACCGTGCCACCTTCGAGGACGTCGAGGGTCGCGCCGTCGAGGCTGACGACTATGTGACCGTCGACCTCAAGGCCGTCGAGAACGCCGACAACTTCGCTGCCGAGGGCCGTATGCTCATCGCCGGTAGCGATAGCAACCCCAAGGAGTTCAACGAGGCCCTGATCGGCGCTAACGTTGACGACGTCAAGACCGTCACCTGGACCGACGAGGTCGAGGAGGGCGAGGAGGCCGAGACCCACACCGTCGAGGTCACCGTCAAGGGCATCAAGGTCCGCAACACCCCCGAGCTCACCGACGAGCTCGTCAAGTCCGACTTTGGCTTCGACAACATTGAGGCCATGCGCGACGCCATCAAGATCGAGATCGAGCAGGACAAGGCTTCCCGCCTCCCGGCCGAGAAGGAGAACCGTTGCGTCTCCGCTCTCGCCGAGCGCCTGCAGCTCGAGGAGATGGACGCCGACTACGAGCAGTCCGTCTTTGAGGAGCTTGGCCAGAACTTCCTGTCCAACCTCGCTGCCCGCGGCATGACGCTGGACACCTGGCTGCCCGCTTCCGGCCTGACCATGGAGCAGTTCATCGGCGACCTGCACAAGCAGGCCAACGACGTTGCCCGTGAGTCCCTGGCTCTCGACGCCCTCGCCCGCGAGCTCAAGATTGAGGTCACCGAGGACGACATCAACGCCGAGTTCGAGAAGGCCGGCGTCAAGGATGTCGAGGCTTCCAAGGCCGAGTTCATCGCCGATGGCCGCATGCCTGCCGTCCGCGAGTCCATCCGTCGCTCCAAGGCCGTCGACCACCTGGTTGAGAACGCCAAGGTGACCGAGGTCGACGAGACCGCCAAGGACGCCGAGTAATTCTCGCCACCTTGCCTGCGAGCGCATGCGTGCGCCCGTGATGGGGTAAAGTTATACACCGGTTATCCGGTTGCTTCGTACGGTGCCAGCCAATGCATAGCATGCGGGCACCGTACGTTTATCTAGAACCAATTTGGTCCGCAAGAGAGAAATGGAGATGCGTATGATCGCTAAGTTCGATTCCGCCCTCGTGCCATACGTTATCGAGCAGACGCCGCGCGGCGAGCGCAGCTACGATATCTATTCGCGCCTGCTCAACGACCGCATCATCTTCTTGGGCGAGGAGATCAACTCCGTCAGCGCCAACCTGGTCGTTGCCCAGCTGCTGCATCTTGAGAGCCAGGATGCCGAGAAGGATATCTCGCTCTACATCAATTCGCCCGGTGGCGAGGTTTACTCCGGCCTGGCGATTCTTGACACTATGAATTTCATTAAGCCGCAGGTCTCCACTATTTGTGTCGGTATGGCCGCGTCTATGGCCGCCGTGCTGCTTTCGGCTGGCGCCAAGGGCAAGCGCTTCTGCCTGCCGCACTCCAAGGTTATGATTCACCAGCCCAGCGGCGGTGCCCAGGGTCAGCAGACCGAGATCGAGATCGTGGCCGAGGAGATCAAGAAGACCCGTCGCGAGCTCAACCAGATCCTGTCCGACGCCTCGGGCCAGCCTATCGAGAAGGTCCAGGCCGATACCGAGCGCGACAACTACCTGTCCGCTGCCGAGGCCCTCGACTACGGCCTGATCGACCGTATTGTCACCTCGCGCGACCTCGCCGCGAAGGACGCCTAGGATGGCCGGTAACATGCAGGACAACTTCGACGAGAACGGCAACCCCATCCGCTGCTCCTTCTGCGGAAAAGAGCAGGGTCAGGTTCGCCGTCTTGTTAAGGGTCCGACCAACATCTTTATCTGCGACGAGTGCGTTGCCGCCTGCTCCGAGATCTTGGAGGAGTCACTGGCTTCGGACTTTATGGACGCTGCCCGCAACGGCAAGCTGCCGGGCTTCCTCAACGATCACGGCCAGGCTGCATCCCAGCCCGCCGTGGACCCCGAGTCCGAGGGCTTTGAGCTCGAGGACGACCGCCAGGTCATTACGCATGTGCTGACGCCGCATGAGATCTATGACGAGCTTTCGGCCTATGTCATGGGCCAGGAGGACGCCAAGCGCGCCATGTCGGTTGCCGTGTACAACCACTATCGCCGCGTGATTGAGGGCGGCGCTGCGGTGTCTGCCTTTGACGACGACATGGGCTCGCAGTTCGACGACGATATGGACGAGGTGGAGCTCGCCAAGTCCAACATCTTGCTGCTCGGTCCCACCGGCACCGGCAAGACCCTGTTGGCCCAGACGCTCGCACGCATCCTCGAGGTGCCGTTTGCCATTGCCGACGCCACCGCGCTCACCGAGGCCGGCTACGTGGGCGAGGACGTGGAGAACATCCTGCTCAAGCTCATCAACGCCGCCGATGGCGATATCGAGCGCGCGCAGGTCGGCATTATCTACGTGGACGAGATCGACAAGATCGCCCGCAAAGCCGAGAACCTCTCCATCACCCGCGATGTCTCGGGCGAGGGCGTTCAGCAGGCACTGCTTAAGATTCTTGAGGGCACGGTGGCAAGTGTTCCGCCCACCGGCGGCCGCAAGCATCCCCAGCAAGAACTGTTGCAGATTGACACCACCAACATCCTGTTCATCTGCGGTGGTGCCTTTGTGGGTCTGGACAAGATCATCGCCGACCGCGTGGGCAACAAGGGCGTGGGCTTTAACTCCGAGATCGCCGGCCCCACCTCGGTCGACGAGAACGACCTACTGCGTCAGGTGCTTCCGCAGGACCTCAACGCCTTTGGCATGATCCCCGAGTTCGTGGGACGTACGCCCGTTGTCACCCAGACGCAGGCACTTGACGAGGACGATCTGGTGTCGATTCTGACCGAGCCCAAGAACGCCGTGGTGCGTCAGTACCGTAAGATGTTCCAGCTCGAGGACGTTGAGCTTGAGTTTGAGGACGCGGCCCTGCACGAGATCGCCCGCATGGCGCTTGCCCGCAAGACCGGCGCCCGCGGCCTGCGCTCCATCTGCGAGGACGTGCTGCAGCAGACGATGTTCGACCTCCCCAGCGAGGAGGGTGTTTCCAAGGTCATCGTGACCGAAGCCTCCGTCAAGGGTGATGAACAGCCCCAGCGCATCTACGGTTAAATAGCTTGAATCCAGGCCCCGCGGCAACCACCGCGGGGCCTGCCATTTAGGGACAGGTTTATTTTGGTCGGTTTTTATATGGGCAACTGTCGTTTCCCCTGATAAAACCTACCAAAATAAACCTGTCCCTTTTCGGCAGGTATGCCTGTGCTATTCTGTGAGATTGTCAAGTTAGTACCTTCAGACTGAAGTAATCGATACCTAAGGCGTGTCCGCCTGCTTGGTTTTCGTAGATTCCGCACGAGCCGAAGAGCACTAAATGTGCTCTTCGTGCGAGCCCAGGACCTGACCGAGCGAAAACCAAGCAGGCGGACACGCCGACGGGCAAGGGAGAGATATATGGAAGAAATGCCCAAGAACTACGATCCGTCGACCAACGAGCCGGCGATTCTGCAGAAGTGGCTCGACGGCGGCTACTACAAGCGCCGTGAGGGCGTGGGCGACTGCACCGTCACCATTCCGCCTCCCAACGTGACCGGCAAGCTCCACATGGGCCATGCCACCGACGACTCCATCCAGGACGCCATCATCCGTATGGCTCGCATGCGCGGTAAGTCCACGCGCTGGGTGCTCGGCACCGACCATGCCGGTATCGCCACGCAGACTAAGGTCGACAAGAAGCTCAAGAGCGAGGGCATCAGCCGCCTGGAGATTGGTCGCGACAAGTTTGTCGACGCTTGCTGGGATTGGACCCATGAGTACGGCGGCATCATCGTCGAGCAGATCAAGCGCATGGGCTGCTCCGTCGACTTCGATAACGAGCGCTTTACCATGGACGAGGACTACGCCCAGGCCGTGCGCAAGGTCTTCTGCGACTGGTACCACGACGGCCTGATCTACCGTGGCAAGCGTATCGTCAACTGGTGCCCCAACTGCACCACCGCCATCTCGGACGACGAGGCCGAGTACAAGGACGAGAAGGGCCACCTGTGGCACCTGCGCTACCCGCTGACCGAGCCGGTCAACGGCCAGGACTACATCGTCGTCGCCACCACGCGCCCTGAGACCATGCTCGGCGATACGGGCGTCGCCGTCTCCCCGAAGGATCCCGAGAAGGCCGCCTTCGTGGGCAAGACCGTCAAGCTCCCCATCGTGGACCGCGAGATCCCCATCTTTGAGGATTGGCATGTCGACGCCAATTTTGGCTCCGGCTTCGTCAAGGTCACGCCTGCGCACGACCCCAACGATTACGCCATGGGCCAGGCCCACGATCTGCCGCAGATCAACATTTTCGATGAGCACGCGGTGGTCGTCGAGGGCTATGGCGAGTTTACCGGCATGACCCGCGAGGAGTGCCGCGAGGCCGTCATCAAGTGGTTCGACGAGCACGGCCTGCTCGATCACGTCGAGGACCACGACCACTCCGTCATGCACTGCTACCGTTGCGACGCCGCACTGGAGCCGTGGCTGTCCGAGCAGTGGTTCGTCGCCGTCGACAAGCTCAAGGGGCCGGCGCTCGACGCCGTCAACTCCGGTAAGGTCACCTTCCACCCCGCGCGCTGGACGCAGACCTACACCACCTGGATGGAGAACCTCAAGGATTGGTGCATCAGCCGCCAGCTGTGGTGGGGCCACCGCATTCCCGTGTTCTACTGCGAGGACTGCGGCTGGGAGGACGCCCTTACCGAGGACACCGACGTGTGCCCCAAGTGCGGCGGCCATCACGTGCATCAGGACGAGAACGTGCTGGACACCTGGTTCAGCTCGCAGCTGTGGACCTTCGCCACGCAGGGCTGGCCACAAAAGCCGGAGCTGCTCGAGGGCCATCACCCCACGACGGCACTCGTCACCGCGCGCGACATCATCGCGCTGTGGGTCGCCCGCATGGTCATGAGCTCGCTGTACTTCCTGGACGAGGTGCCGTTTAAGGACGTCGTCATCTACCCGACGATCCTGGCCAAGGACGGCAGCCGCATGTCCAAGTCCAAGGGCAACGGCGTTGACCCCATGGACCTCATCGGTATGTACGGCGCCGACGCCATGCGCTATAACCTGCTGACGCTCTGTACCAACAACCAGGACGTCAAGTTCGACGCGAACATCGATAAGAAGACCAAGAAGCTTATCGACAGCCCGCGTACCGAGCAGGCTAAGTCGTTTGTGACCAAGATTTGGAACGCCAGCCGCTTCCTGCTCATGAACATGGAAGGCTACACGCCCGGCGAGCCCGTTGTTGAGACGCCGGCCGACGCCTGGATGTTCAGCCGCCTGGCCAAGGCCGTGAAGATGGTCACCGAGGGCATCGAGAACTACACCTTTGGCGACATGGCCCGCGGCGTGCAGCAGTTCTTCTGGAACGAGGTCTGCGACTGGTACGTCGAGGTCACCAAGGCCCGTCTGAAGGGCGAGGGCCGTCTGCAGGCGCAGCGCAACCTGATTTTTGTGCTCGACACCTCCATTCGCCTGATGCACCCGCTTATGCCGTTTGTCACCGAGGAGATCTGGGACAACATGCCGGCGAGCGTGCTCGACCTGGACGCCGAGGGCAACGTGGACCGCGCCGAGGCGCTCATGATCGCCAAGTGGCCCGAGCCCGCCGACTACGCCAAGTACGTCGACGAACCCGCCGAGCGCGCGTTTGAGCTGTGCCGCGCCGTCGTTTCCGCCGCCCGCGCCACGCGTTCGCGTTATCGCTTGAGCCCCAAGGCCGAGCTCGACGTGGTCGTGCGCGCCGGTGCCGAGGACATCGAGAAGCTCGAGAGCCTGCGCTCGACCATCGAGCCGCTGGCGAACACCGCCTCGCTGGTCATGGGCACCGACGTCGAGAAGCCGGCCGCGAGCATTGCCGTGGTCGACAGCGGCGTCGAGGCCTTTGTGGTGCTCGAGGGCAAGGTTGATCTTTCGGCCGAGAAGGCGCGCCTGGAGAAGGAGATCGCCGCGGCCCAGAAGGAGCTTGCCGGCTGCGAGAAGACGCTCGCCAACGAGGGCTTTGTGGCCAAGGCCGCGCCCGCGGTGGTCCAGAAGAAGAGGGACCGTGCAGCTGAGCTCAAGGAGACCCTGGCGGCGCTGACTGCTCAGGTTGCTGACTTCTCGTAAGCGTTACTGGGGGACGCGGTTTGGGGCATTGCTCGCTACTGCGAACAGTCCTGCTCGCACGAAGGCCACATTAAGTGGCCTTCGGCTCGTGCGGAACTTGTATCGAGCAAAGCCCCAAACCGCTCCCACGGCGGTTACGGGGGCGTCCGCTGCCTGGTAGGGCCACTTGGCTGTGACCTTGAGGTCGCTGCAAAGCGGTGTTTGGCTGATATTTTGAATGGGAGGGGCTCGTTGTTGCTTACGGGCCTCTTTTTATGTTGAGGGGACTTTGGCTATGGCGAAGCGTTCTGGGTTGTATTCGGTGCCGTTCTCGTTTGAGTTGCTTTCGTTTGGTGAGGCTGTGGGGCTTGCTGCTGATACGGGGCGGATTTCTGGGGCTGCTGGT